>CBFIFY010000038.1:0-40328 GCA_965661985.1 uncultured Myxococcota bacterium
AGACGATACCTGCGGGATAAACTTTGAGCAGTGTCGAGCGAGTCGAAACCCTTCATGCTCTACTATGTGTGTAATCTGTTGCATACCCTCTCTTAACCCATCAAAATCCATTCATGGTCAAAAACTACTGTGCTTTTCTTGACAAGAATTGGGATGTTGATATATTGGAAAGCACATGGCGACGTACCCAAGTGGCTTAAGGGGCTGGTTTGCAAAACCAATATTCACCGGTTCGAATCCGGTCGTCGCCTTCGAATCTAAATCGCAAGCCTAAATCGCACGCCAAGGACATGAAGCAATCGCTTGATGTCCTTTTGTGTTTCTGAGTCTCTCACTCTCTCACTCTCAAAGCATCCTATCAAAGCTTCTGGTGTCGCCCATCATTGAGACGCTTATCGTCGATACATCCACACCACGCCACTTTTAAAGTCAAACCCTGTTTCCAACGTCCAGCCTGCTGGTGGCGAAAATCGACGTTCAGACAGTACGGTATTGACTCCCCAGCCCTGAGAATCACTCTTGCGAATCGCATCCAGACAAGTGCCGTCGGCAATTACCAGCGACCAGTCCGTCGATCGATGACTGGACAATTGAGACATCGTATATCCACGCCCCGTACAGTCCAGTACCACATCCCCCACCTGCTCTGCGACCAAACGCCCCGTCGTTGGCCAATCTTTTGGCTTGTCCATGGAATTCAAGACTGGTGCCGTCCACAACCACCACCCAACGGCACTTGACACAATCAAGGACACCCCCTGTACCCACAGGCGTCCACCCCCAATCTCTACCATGGATTTGAACCCCAACAACAGTCCAGCCAACCACAACCACACCGTCCAAAACAAGTACCTTGGTGGCTGCCAAACCAATCCCGACAACAGCAATGGAACCACGATCGAAGTGAGGACGAACAACGAAATCTTCCACTGTCGATTTGCCTGTCCAAAGAAGGGCAGGATCAACAACGAACACAGATACCACGGTGGCAACAAGCCCCATACAGACCAAGTCTCAACATTGCCAAATCCCATCTCCAATACACAATCCCAACTTATCGGCCACAGGGTACCTGAAATGCCCCTACAAGCATTTACGATGCTCGATGCTTGTTCCGGTGGTGGGAAAAGTTGCAGTGCCATATTGTCACGAAACAGATAGGTCCGTTGGAGTTCCAACTGTGTCCACAAACCGTGTACTTCAATGTTGTACTGAGCCAACAAAACCCTCTCAAGTCCCATCACCACAAGCCAAAACCCCATCAGTGACAGACCCGTTTTCAGAAATCGTTGTCCGAATAGAACGGTCAGCACCAGTACAGCTAGCCACACTGAGCGCCCGTCCAACAACAGTGCACACGCCCCAAGCAGTCCTGTGCACAGCCAAACCGTCCACAAAACCAGTGTGTTCTCTGACTTTCGAAGAGTCTCTCCAAGTGTCCAAGAGGAGACCATCCACGCACCAATCACCCCGCCCCACAGTAAATAGGGATTGATCCAATCACGCGCATCTTCCACCAAGGGATGAAATATCCACATGGTCATGCCCAACACACCCAACCAAGGGTGACGACTCCGATGCCCCACCCACGCAAAAGCACCCATGCCAAGCAACGCACCCAAAGCGTTCCAACCCCTCGCCGATTGTGCGTAGGAATCGACCGCTCCAAGACCCAACAAGTATGGATACAAGGGATGTCTCCAATCTGGATAGGTCAACGTTGGTGTCCATCGCCAGATGTATTCTGCCCCCATGATGTATTGACTCCAGTCCACACCGTCCGGATAGAATGGCAATGGTGCACAGACCCACCAAGCCCAATAGCCAAAGAGTATCAAGCCACACAAATACGCAGCCCGTCGACTCAAAGAATTCGAGAGTTGCACTCAGCGCCTCGAAACACCATATTGCTGAATCACCCCATCCAACACGTCTACCTTTCCCAAAGGGGTTGGCAAGTCGTGCGCCCTGCGAATGAGCCCACCGAGTTGCACCCCATCTTTGGTCATGACCACATCGTCCAACACCATAAAAGCAAAAATGGCAGCGGAAAGCAGTGAATCTCCATCCCCAAGTGCACCCTTGCTTTGGTGCTTGACTGCCGGCAGAGCCCCCGTATCAGAAGCGAATTCTGCCAACGTAGACACGGCATCCACCGTGGGGTCAGACTGCCGACGAAGTGCAAGCCACATACCCGTTTTGGCGATGTGGGCGCCTCCCTGCGACAAAATACCCCCATTGTGGTGCAACACGTTGGACAAATAGTCAATGGTGTCCTGCAAAGCAGGTGCATCCAAAGGAACCACCCTCAACCAACCCGCTCCAAGCAATGCCGCCGAAGACCCATCCGCCGAACGGTCTGGGGTCGCAGACCATGGTGCTGGTCCCAGTACGTCCAACAGACGTTCTTGAGTCGTCGCTCCCACCAAGGCCCAACGCTGATGTGCTGTGTCCATCCCCCGAAGTGCCCGTGCCGCATTCAACAAGGCAGCTACCCGCCAAATCTCGCTCCAACGCCCCGAGCCTCCTTCGCCAAACAATTTCACACCGCCTGGTGCACAAGGTCTGCTGGACAACACCTCCAAAATCTGAGACAACTTGGCAACGTGCCCTACGAGCCACGCGCGTTCACGCGTCCACATTCCATATTCACAAGCGGCCCAAACCAATACTGCAGCCGACTCCGATTCAAGTACACTGTCCACAGAGACGCTTTCTATCCAATGCCCCAGCCTCCGACCAGCCTCTTGAACAAAACCCAGTCGCGCAAGTGCCAAGGCAGCCAAGCAACCTTCGTAATCCATCTCGCCCACTTGACTGAGCAGTCGATATTGCACACGCTCAAACAGTTCCTGATGGTGTTCCAGCGCGATTTGTGCCCCCATTGACAAAAGAGTTCGTCGTTCTTCAACGGCCCCTATCCAAAGACTCTGTGGGCTACTGCGACGCAAGGATGACACCGTTTGAGACGGATACACAACAGCCATTGCCGACAGCACCTCTCCTTTTTTGAGGCTACGTTGATGGACTTCCAGACCGGAACACTGCCCCACTGAACAAGAAATATCAATGTGGGCGGAAGAAGCGTTTTGGGATGCATTCTCTCTTTGCCACTGCTTCCACACGTCTGCCGTGCCATAGCGAGATGAATAGAATCGTCTCCCCGGTGGTTGACTCACCACAAATGGGTCTCCGTCTACCATCCACAACCCGTCTGTGCGCCTTTCCAAGCCAAAGATGGGGTATGCACCGTCCAATTCCATCGGACGAATCGCCAAAGCCAACTGTGCGTCACAGTCCTCCAATGCGCGTACTCGATACACCATCGTCCACGGCAACCGACCTTTGACATCCCGACTCAACGTAGATGGAAAATGCAAGAGTTCAAGCTGCAACTTTCCAGCTTTCATGATGGTTTCTACACCGTGTCCATCTTCCGTCAATCGTTGTTCAATGCTTGGCTGCGCTGGTGCAAGAGGCAACTTTCCAGCGCAGTGCCAGCCTTCTCCATCAGAGAACCAAACCGTGAGCGATGGACCCTGCAGTGGTGAAAACCACCCCCACGGATCAACATAGGCCGTGGACGACTCTTTACTGTACCCGTGTCCACAATCACTCAATACGGTACTTTCACGCGCAAACAGAGACAGCATAACCGATGAAGGTGGCCAAAAAGCCGCATCGTTTGGATCCAACTGTTTGGAAAGGGAACGTGGCATCGGCACGTTGATCTGAGATTGCCACAACCGAGCGGTCAACATGCCTTGACTCAATTGTACCGTCTGCATCCAGTTTTCCAGACTGTTGTCTCCAATCAAACCGACGAGGGCTCGTGTACAAGCGGCTCCTTCTTGAACGTCTGCACTACGCCGAAGCAACTTGCGCAGTCTATTTAGCCGTCGCGCCATCGACGACTCCTTTGCACTTCCACCTTGTACCGCTCAATCTGCTGCAATTTTTCAGCATCGTCCCAACCGAGTAGTTGCCCCATTTCATCCGCCACCGTATCCAGACAGTCCAGTCCTTGATTTCGGTCCTTAAAAAATAGTTGCGTCCGTCGAATCATGACATCTTCTAGGGCCATCGCCAATTCTTCTTTGACCGAGAAGTGCACTTGGGCAACAATCTCCGCTCGATCGGTATCTGGCAACAATGGCTTTGCCAACTCTGAATTCCCAGCACACATTTTGGCAATGTCAAAGGCACGCATTCCATAGGTTTTGAGCAACAGTTTCGCTGTCGGCATTTGCAGTCGCTGTTGTGCGTCCACCATCAACTTGTGCACCATGTCGTCCGATGCCTGCTCACCGTCGGGCCAACCAACAGCACCAATCAATGGTTCCAGTCCGGTGTCTCTGTCATTTGTAGCGTTGACGTCCAAACCGTTCTTTTGCATTTGTTTGACCGCGTGCTCCACCACTTCTTTTGCCATGCGACGATAGGTTGTGAGTTTGCCCCCCGCGATGGTGATTAAACCATTTCCATCCACACGAATCGAGTGTTCTCGCGATACAGAAGATTCTGATTGCTCATCCCCCGCATCCTCAGATACCAGTGGACGCACCCCCGCCCAAGTGGAAATTACATCGTCTTCGGTCAATGGGTTCTTGGGGAAATAGGCATTGGCAGCCTTGAGCAAATAGACGACGTCTTCTTTTGTTGCAGCCAAATCTTCAAGGTCTTCCGTATAGTCTGTGTCCGTTGTGCCAATGTAGGTTCGGTCTCCCCAAGGAATGGCGAAGAGCACCCTGCCATCTTCTGGATGGAAACAGACCACTGCGTTGTTGATTTGAAGTTTGTCGGTGTCCACAACAATGTGCACCCCCTTGGTGGGACGCAGTCTCTGTGGTTTTTTCTCGGCACCCAACGAACTGGTGTCATCAGACCAAGGACCTGTGCAGTTGAGAATGGACTTGGCATGAATCTCGATTTGATCTCCCGTCACCCGGTCTTCTGCTACAACACCAGTGAGTTTACCAGTGTCGTTCTTCAAAAAGTTGACGGCTTTCATGTATGTCGCAACGGTTGCACCGTGGTGCACAGCGTCGAGCGCAGTTTCAATGGTCAGTCGAGCATCGTCGGTGGAACAGTCATAATATAAAGGCGCCCCCTTCAAACTGCTGGCATCCAAAGCCGGTTCTTCAGTTTCCACTTGCTTGGGACTCAGATTTTTGTGAATTTTGGGAGAGCGAAACAGCGCCAGTGCATCGTAGACCCACATTCCAACATTGATGGTAAATGCTGAACGCCTCGACTTCTTCTGAATGGGAAAGATGAATCCAAGTGGGTGAACCAAGTGTGGCGCAATATCCATTAGCGTCTGACGCTCTGACACCGCCTCAAACACCAACCCAAACTCAAAGTTTTCGAGGTACCGCAAGCCCCCGTGTACCAATTTAGACGAACGAGAAGATGTCCCATACGCCAAATCGTGCATTTCAATCAAAGCCACTTTAAGACCACGATAGGCAGCATCTCGAGCCGCTCCCACACCTGTGATACCACCACCAATGACGAGGACGTCAAATTCAGATTGCAAAGACTCTAAGACGGTTGCTCGATTCATCATGATTGCTGCTTCCTTCATTTTGAACAAATGATACGGGTTGGCTTTTTCATAGACTTTTTGAATCAAAAAGCCAGTCCGTTACACTCTTCTAACCAAATTTCAGATACTGTGCCGATTTGAGAGTGTGAAAAGTAGGTCTTAAGTACAATCAAACGATGGTATCATCCACAGTGAACCTCAATGGTCCAGCAAGCTATTCAGACAGATCAACCATAATAATTGACAGTAAGGATTGTCAGTATTGATCGACAGTGATGAATGGCAAGGTCAAACAGACGAGATAAGTATTCTTGAACAATTAATTGAACGGAGTCTAACATGTCAGTTGCTACAGAAGATTTTGCCATTTTAAACCCCTCTTTGATCAATGATGGACAAACATTGTTGCTCAACCTCTCCCATGGAAAAGCAAATGAAATGGGGTCCAATACATTGAGGGCATGGGAAGCTGTGACAGATGCTCTTCACCAAGGGACAATTCGCTCTGTGATCACCACCAGCGAACGCACCTCTCGTTCAGGCAAACCGATATTCATTGCTGGCGCAGATGTCACCGAACGCACAGGGTGGAGCAACGACCAAGTCAAGACCCACGTTCGATGGCAACGTCAAACCCTCATCGCCTTACGCCATGCACCGGTCTTTCACTGTACGTTGGTACATGGTATTGCCTTGGGTTGGGGAACTGAATTTCTATTGTGCTGTGACTATCGAGTCGCGACGCCAAGCGCGCGCTTCGGTCTCCCCGAAACAAGTTTGGGAATCTTGCCTGGTGCGGGCGGCACATCTGAACTGTGGATGGAGGTTGGTGTGGCACAGGCTATGCGATTGGGGATGACTGGAGAACAAATTAGCAGTACAGAAGCTGCACGCATTGGACTGGTTCAAGAAGTCGCTGACACCTATGAAGGTGGAATGGATAGACTGATCTCACTGTGCAAACTGGCGAATCGACGGTCTCCGTCCGCACTCTCTGCTTTCAAAAAGGGACTTTTAGCCGCTAGGGGACAAGATGCGACTACACGCCAACGTATCGAAGCCAGTGCCTACGAACACTGCGTAGACTCTGGAGATGCTGCTGTTGGACGGGCTCACTTCAAAGACATCATTGGTGGACAAACTCCACCGTGGTCCGACTTCAAAGATTTTTCATTGTCCAAATAGGTCTCCAATAAACGATGCCTTCGAGAGTTTCATGACCGACTGTAAACATTTCTACACAAAGGCAATCAACCTGTTCACCCCCCGTGCTCATAGACGACTGACTCAGTGTCATGCTGGTCTGGTCACAATGTTAGTCTTTACACTATTCCAACAAGGCTGTGCCACTGAACCTGGACGATGGACAGAAGAGGAGTTCAACCGTTTATTGAACAGCGTCGAGGCTTTGGAAAGCAAACTCCAAACAATGACATCTACCGAACAAGACCTACTGCTGCTTTCACTGGCTGTGCGCAGTCCGCATCAAGCACCCCATCTGTGCAAGCGGGTAAACGGTTCAACTGCCGTGGAAAAATGTAAACAGGTGGTGGGTCGACCACATTTACAACTCTCGGAACCACAAATCAACGACGTTGACGCCCAACGTATGGTCAATCCACCTGTCAAAAGCCACAAATGATGAACGCTCTTTGTATCCATTTATTGTCTCTCGCATGTCTGTTCTTTGGCTGTCGACAAAGCAGTACCGAACTTGTGGAGTGGAATAGAGACCCAGACGTATTGCGCGATCAGTGCATCTCCGAAGCATCACAAGAGATACAAACCACCTGCTGGGTACAACTGGCGGCATTGCACGGTGGACTCGGAAATGAACTGAGTGGCATTCAGGCCTGCGCTGAGATAGCAAAGATGCCTTTATCCCAGAGCAACCCTGAGACACAGCAGGTGTGGGAATGGGAATGTGCGTTTCGACTGGGAGAAGAGTTGGCGATGGCTGGAGACATTCCAACAGGTCTCAAACACTGTGCGTTGGCGGGTCGATTTGCCCAAAATTGCATCACACACGCCATTTGGAGAAGCCCAACGAGAGCACAATACTCAACGCTCAACAGTGACACAACGCCTTCCAAGCTTTGGGCATTTGCACAAGAACGACACAACCGATCGATTGGCAATCTGAATCCCCTCAGTTCCAATTTTCAACAAGATGCCCTCAATCAATTGACGGGACAATTCGGCTTGCTAATCTATTTGGGCACAGGGATCGCCAACCCTGAACCTGCACACCTAAAGGGCGACATTGGAAGTAGTCTCAGAACGGGCTACGCCATGGAACGTGTCCGATTGGCAACCAAGGATACAGATCGGTGGACCGTAGACGATATCCAATCTCTATTTGAACGCATCTTTCAAGACTGGTCCCAAAACAAACAACTGAAAGACGACAGTCACCTCAACCCAATTCCCTTAGGACGGTACGCAGAAGCCAGACTTTCACCGTTTGAAAAAGACGCAGCAAAACTTCATCTCTATGGTGGAGGACGAAGACTGACTCATCCCAGTGTCCAAATCGACATGCACATCGCACTCATTGAGGCTTTCTTCTGGTATCCACACACTCCTCCAGCTTGGTTTACCACGTGGTTTGAGCACCCAGAGCCCACCATTCAAAAAACAGCCATCAAGTTGTTTTGCCTTTCGAATGGGTTACGGTCGAATATAGGCATTAAAGTGCCGATTGAACCTGCATTACAGTGGCACCTTACTACTTGCCCACTTGCAGACAAATCACCGTAACGGTTTTGCAAAACAAATTTTCGAGAAAATTATGCACATCGCAAGTTTGGCCACTGGACATCCACCCCATCGATACAACCAAGAGCAACTTCTTGAAGCCATCAAACGAATGTGGATGAATGCCCACCACAATCCCAGACGGGTCGACCAGTTGCACAAAGCAGTACAAGTCAAAGAGCGATTTTTGGCACTGCCAATGGATGCCTATGAACAAATGTCTGATTTCACAGAGTCCAACGACCATTTCATTCGAGTCGGAACAGACGTGGCAGAACAAGTGGTCCTTGAAGCCTTAAACACATCGGGTCTCGAAGCACAAGATGTGGACGCCATTTTCTTCGTTTCTGTAACAGGGGTGGCCACACCGTCGATTGATGCAAAACTGGTCAATCGGGTAGGTTTTCGACCAGACATTAAACGCATTCCCATTTTTGGACTGGGCTGTGTTGCCGGTGCTGCTGGGTTGGCGAGACTGCACGATTATCTCAAAGCGTACCCCGACCAAGTTGCTCTGTTGGTCAGTGTAGAGTTGTGTTCTTTAACGCTACAACCAAAAGATTTATCGATTGCCAACCTCATCGCCAGTGGGCTTTTCGGGGATGGAGGCTCCTGTGTGGTCGGTGTGGGAAATGCTCATCCCTTAGCCCAAAAGAATGGACCATCAGTACTGTGCAGTGAAAGTCGACTCTATCCAAACACTGAAGATGTCATGGGTTGGAAGATTGGTGCAGATGGTTTCAAGGTCATTCTTAAAGCCACCGTCCCACAACTCGCTGAAACACACCTACGCACAGACGTGGACGCATTTTTGGCAAAATCCAACCTCACTCGGTCGGACATCACTCACTGGGTTTGCCACACTGGAGGTCCAAAAGTGCTCAACGCCTTTGAGACAGCTCTGGAACTGCCTGAAAACGCCCTCCATCGCTCTTGGAACTCTTTACAAACAGTTGGAAACTTATCGAGTTCATCAGTGCTCTTCGTGCTCAAGGACACCATGGAAACAGCCCATGCAAAACCCGGAGAGTATGGGCTTTTGCTTGCGATGGGACCAGGTTTCTGCTGTGAAATGGTGCTGTTGCAATGGTAGACTCACTGTGGCTGTACACGCTTTTTATTGTGCTGACCGGAATCGAACGATTGGTCGAGGTGCGGGTCTCCAATCGCAATGCTGCTTGGAGTTTTGAGCAAGGGGGCATCGAACGTGGCAAAGGACACTATCCGTTCATGGTGGTCTTGCACACGGGGTTTCTCATTGGCGCGGTTGCCGAAGTGTGGCTGTCAAACGCTGAGTTTTCAACACCTTGGGGATGGGTGTGGTTTACCATCGCCATTGTGTGCCAAGGTCTGCGTTGGTGGTGCATCAACACACTGGGGAAACGGTGGAATACCCGCGTCATCTTGGTACCAAACCTACCTCGCATCGACAAAGGTCCCTATCGTTTTCTCTCCCATCCAAACTACGTCATCGTCGCACTCGAAGGATTGGCACTGCCCCTAATACACAACGCCTACTGGACGGCACTGATCTTCACCGTGCTCAATGCTGGATTGATGTGGGTCAGAATTCGCTGTGAAGAAGCTGCCTTGCAAGAATTGTGCGCCCCACAATCACCTTCTCTTTGAAAAAGTCTAACTGAGAAAAGTATGAGTACCACAAACAGCAAAACCGACATCGCCAACACCATCAAAACAATGGCGTCAGAGATATTGGGGGTTACCGAGATTCCCACTGGATCCATTCGAGAAGTGTTGGATTCGATGAACCGCTTGGCTCTGATGGTTGAGATTGAAGACCATTATTTGATTGCCTTTGAGCCAGAAGAAGAGGACACAATCGACACGTTTGAGGACTTGGTACAATGCATTCAACAGAAACTGACCCCCTCCTAAATCCCACGCACTGGGACAGTACGCTTCCTGAAAGACTGTGGAATGCCGCACAAAGCCAATCGGATCATGGAGGTCATGGAGATCATGGACTCGTCTTTGTATCTAGAACAGGTATGGACACGCGGTACACGTGGGAAACCATTTTAGAACGCGCGCGAAAGATGGCTACGCACCTACAAAACATCGGGGTCACAACTGGAGACCGAGTAGCCATTGTCTTGCCAACTTGCATTCAATTTTTTGATGTGTTCTTCGGTATACAAATACTGGGAGCAGTTCCCGTACCACTCTACCCACCCCTTCGTTTGGGTAAGATGGATATATATGTTGAACGAACTGTCGCGATGCTAGAGGCAGTCAATGCCGTTCTACTGGTATCTGATCAAAGAATCTCCAAGGTATTGGGACGGGTTCTCGAAGGCTACACCCCACACTTGGGGTTGCTCAATGTTGACAAATCTAATTGGACGGGCTGTATGCCCATTGACACTTGGGAACAAAATCTAACGGCTGATCACCTCGCAATGGCTCAGTTTTCATCGGGCACCACCGTTGCACCCAAACCCGTGGGACTCACCCATCGACAAGTTTTGTCCAACACCGACATCATTTGCTCTGTGGTTGAAGGAAACGTTGGCTGTTCATGGTTGCCCCTCTATCATGACATGGGGTTGATTGGCTGTATTTTCCCTGCCTTGAGCAAAATCGGCACGATGGTCCTGATCTCGCCAGAAGACTTTTTGAGGCGACCCGCTCTATGGTTGCAAAGCATATCCAAATACAGTGCCTACATTTCACCAGCGCCAAACTTTGCCTACGCCTATTGCACCAATCGCATCAAAGAACGAGAACTTGAAGGTATAGACCTTTCTTCTTGGAAGATGGCGCTCAACGGAGCGGAAGCGGTTGCGCCCAAACACTTGCGTGCATTTATTGAGCGTTTTTCCAGTGTGGGTTTTGATTCGCATGCCCTGTGTCCGGTCTATGGTCTTGCAGAAGCCTCTCTGGGTGTCAGTTTTTCTACGCCCGACACGCTGTTCACCTCACGGTACTTTGACCGCAACGAACTGCAACAAGGTGTTGCGTCTCTAAGCACTACGGACAATGAAGGGGTTGAACTGGCATCCGTTGGCAAGGCACTTCCAAAGTGCCATGTTGAAATCCGCGACGACAACGGCAGCGCACTTGCTGACAACCACATTGGAGAGATCTGGGTGCAAAGCCCTTCCGTCATGAAAGGATATCTCAACGACGCGCCTTCTCCGATTCAGGCTGGTTGGCTGGCAACTGGAGACCTTGGGTTTGTTTTCGAAAAAGAACTTTATATTTATGGTCGAAAGAAAGACGTCATTGTCTTGGCCGGTCAAAACCATGCACCACAGGACTTGGAAATGGCAGTCGATGACATTGAAGGGGTGCGCACAGGCTGTGCTGTTGCAGTAGGCAAAGTAGACGACAACGGAGAGCAAATATTTTTGTTTGTAGAAACACAAACAAAAGGTACATCTTCATCGAATTTGGCTGAACAATGCAAACAGGCTGTACTTCGAGAAACAGGTATTTCTTGTGACTTGGTGGTCCTATTGGACCCCGGTACCATCCCCAGAACCTCAAGTGGAAAGTTGCGACGACGCAACACACTGCACTTGTTTGAGAGTGGAAACCTGTTACCGCCTAAAGAGATGACGGCTTTGAATATGGCGGGCATTCTGGCATCCTCGATGGTGGGACATTGGAAGGCTCGCTGGCGGAGGTAACCCCATGCCCACAGCACAACAACCAGAATACGACTATGATATCGGAATCATCGGCGGTGGTCCAAGTGGACTTGCCGCAGCTATTGAAGCCTCTTTGGCAGGTTTGTCCGTTCTCGTGTTCGAACCCAAAGAATCCACGATAGACAAAGCCTGTGGGGAAGGTCTGATGCCTTCGGCGGTCGAAGAATTAAATCGAATGGGCGTCGTCATTCCAGAGTATCACCCATTTAAGGGAATTCGCTACATCAGCGAACGTGGAAGTCGAAGCAATGACGCGTCACAGTGGGCCGATGGCTACTTTGCGTCTGGGGATGGACTGGGTGTTCGCCGCCTCACCTTGCACACAGCCCTAAACAAAAGAGCCGAAGAACTCGGTGTACACTGGCAACACCAACGGGTACAAGACATCTCACAGTCCTCCGATTCCGTCTCTATAGAAGGCATCAAAGTCCGATATTGCATTGCGGCTGATGGTCTACATTCTCCCACACGCAAGAAATTAAATCTCTCTCTCCCAAGCAAACTCCCGAAGCGAATTGGTATTCGTCAGCATTTTGAAATTGCTCCGTGGAGTCCCTTTGTTGAAGTCTATTGGAGTGAACATGGAGAGTGCTACATCACACCCGTATCCGACACACAGGTGGGCGTCGCAATATTGGCCTATGCAGACAAAGTCCCCAAAACCAGCGATGGCAAATTCGAGTCCTTATTGAACTGGTTTCCCACTGTACAAGCAAAGATCAATGGAGCAAAACCACTGTCAAGCGTTCGTGGTTCTGGTGGGTTTGAACAACGACTATCCACCCCTCAGTCGGGTCGAATCCTGTTCATTGGAGATGCCGCCGGTTACCTAGACCCCATTACGGGTGAAGGGATTCGTTTGGGATTGCTGTCGGCAAAAGCGGCAATTGACGCCATCTGCCAAAATCGTCCAAGCCAATACCCTCAAAAACATCGACGGATTTTGTTGCCCTATTGGGTATTGACTGGTGGATTGCTTTGGTTGCGTCGCTTTCGTTTGGGACGGCGCATCATGGTTCCGTTTCTCCAGAGAGTTCCCTTCGCTTTTGGACGAATTGTGTCAGCACTGGGTGGCTAATCAGTAGAATTCCTCCATCGGTTGGTAGTGGATTCAAAAAGAGTTACATTCCATCGAAACGTTCAACAACAGGAGGTTCCAATGGCAGATTGGAGCAAGGATTACAATGGCCACTTCCCTGGTTCAACAAAAGTGTACGTGGGAGACCTAAAAGTTCCCATGCGTGAAGTCGGTCTCAGCGATGGCAATCAACCACTCAGAGTCTATGACACCAGTGGACCACTCGGCGTAGATCCCCACAAGGGTCTACCTGCTTTAAGAGCTCAATGGATTGCCGAGCGAGGCGACATTGAAGAAACCGAACGCATCATCCCGTTGTCAAATGAACTGACCCCCACCAGCTTGCACCGCAAAACTTTCTGCGGAACAAAAAATGTCACTCAGTTGCACTATGCCAGAAAAGGCATCATCACGCCAGAAATGGAATTCATCGCCACTCGCGAAGGTGTCAGTGCAGAGTTTGTGCGCAAAGAAGTCGCTGAAGGTCGTGCCATCATTCCTGCGAACATCAACCACCCTGAATCCGAACCCATGATCATTGGACGCAATTTCCACGTCAAAATCAATGCCAACATTGGAAACTCTGCCGTCGTTTCATCGATCAAAGAAGAAGTGGACAAACTGTCGTGGTCAACACTGTGGGGAGCAGATACGGTCATGGACCTGTCAACAGGGAAGAACATCCACGACACGCGCGAGTGGATCATTCGAAATTCTGCGGTGCCCATTGGTACAGTGCCCATTTATCAGGCTCTTGAAAAAGTCAAAGGAAAACCAGAGGACCTCACGTGGGAAGTCTTCAAAGAGACCTTGATTGAACAAGCTGAACAGGGGGTGGACTACTTCACCATCCACGCTGGGGTGTTGTTGGAATACATTCCCCACACCGCCAAACGACTGACGGGTATCGTCTCTCGTGGTGGTTCAATCATCGCCAAATGGTGTTTGGCTCACCACAAGGAAAATTTCTTGTACACCCACTTTGAAGACATCTGTGAAATTCTCAAAAAGTATGATGTCGCATTTTCGTTGGGTGACGGTCTCCGACCGGGGTCCATCGCCGATGCCAACGATGAAGCCCAGTTTGGGGAGCTCAAGACGTTGGGAGAACTCACCAAAGTAGCTTGGGAACACGACGTTCAAGTCATGATCGAAGGTCCAGGACACGTTCCGATGCACCTCATCAAAGAAAATATGGACAAGCAGTTGGAACTCTGTCACGAAGCTCCCTTCTACACGTTGGGTCCTTTGACAACCGATATCGCGCCTGGATATGACCACATCACCTCGGCAATTGGCGCTGCGATGATCGGATGGTTTGGAACGGCAATGCTCTGTTATGTGACCCCAAAAGAGCATCTGGGGCTGCCAAACCGCGACGATGTAAAACAGGGAATCATCACCTACAAAATCGCCGCCCACGCCGCAGACCTTGCGAAAGGACACCCAAGAGCACAGATGTGGGACGACGCGTTGTCAAAGGCCCGATTTGAGTTTCGATGGCGCGACCAGTTCCGTTTGGGACTGGACCCAGAAACAGCCATGTCCTACCACGATGAGACCCTTCCTGCCGAAGGTGCCAAAGTTGCGCATTTCTGCTCCATGTGTGGTCCGAAATTCTGCTCGATGAAACTGAGTCAGGACATTCGAGACCAAGAAGAAGCCAAAGCTGGAATGGCAGAAAAAGCCAAAGAGTTCAACGACATGGGTGGCGAAATTTACATTGAACAAAATCCTGCCAAATAGGGCTGGCATTGATGTCTAATATTGATCTGCTGGCTCCAAAAATCACCACGGAGCCAGCCAGTTTGCTCGTGTTTTCAAAATCATCCGTTGCAGATGTCATACAAGCACTGCTCAAACAACGGTGTGTATTGCTGGATACAAGTTTTTTTGATGGTCTCTCCATCCTTGAAGAACTCGACCAACATTTGCCTGCCCCTCATCCAAAAGCCTCATTCACCAAGCGCTCGGTTCATCGAAAGAAATTCAGACAGGTGAGTCAGTGCTTGCTCGTTTCAATACGAAACAGAAATGTTCAATTGGATGGTGTGTCCATTGAAGCCATCTTAGAGACATTGTATCCAGAGAAGGCTTCGGGTTGCCTGTCTTTTGTCAATATCCAAGAGTTGGCTGGAGCCAATAAACGAATGGAACAGGGGGTCCACTATCCTGTTTTGGGCAACAAAATTCACCCGTTTTTTGGTGTCTACTTTCCAACGCGCACCGAACACTTGGAGTTGTTTGCTACATGGCTCAGTCAATACAGTGGTCCCAAAGAGCACGCCATCGATGTTGGAACGGGCAGTGGCATACTTTCCTTTCTGCTCTTAAAATCAGGCTTTGAACAGGTCACCGCAACAGATCAGAACCCCAATGCCATTTGGAGTGCGCACCAGGACGCCGAACGCCTTCAATGGTCTGAACGATTGCAAACACTGCACACTGACCTGCTTGAAGGTACATCCAAAACATCACTCATTGTGTTCAACCCACCGTGGATCCCTGGAGAGTCCGACAGTTCCGTCAACGATGCACTGTTCTATGACGACGGACTGTTCACCCGTTTTTTCGACCAGGCTCACCAAAAATTAGAGAAAGATGGGCGATTGGTTTTATTGTTCTCCACCATTTTGACGTTGTTGCGTCCTGACTTGCCACACCCAATCGAACGAGAACTGTCAAAAAATCGTTTTCATCTCGTACAAAAAACAAAACGCAAAGTCAAACCAACAAATGGACGTCGAACAAAAGAACGTGTTGAAATCTGGGAGCTTACTCATAAAGAATTGCCTCACAAAGATTGAGCACCCAGTTCCCTTACCAAAATGCAGTGAAAAACAAAACGATTCGGTGCATGGAGCAACTCTGTATCTCTATACAAACCCACCGACTCAATAAAGGCAACATCGCCAACCATCGTCGGCATAACGAAGCCCACTCCAGTACTGGGTTGCAGTTCTGTCCACAACATGGGGTCATCCCACCGTTCCCACACACGCCCCACGTCTAAGAATGTGAGCACCTTGTATCCAGACACCAGTGTGTACTGCACTTCACTAGACAGAAAGAGAACTTTGTCACCGCCCACGTTCACATCGAAAAACTGACCGTCATACCCAGGTGGATGCACTTTGTTGTAACTCCATCCGCGCAAAGAATGACCACCGCCCAAAAAGAATCTGCCGTGCAACGTAGAAACAGGGTTCTCCTTCCAGCGAAGCATCCCCAACTCAGCACGATTTCTCCACAACCACCGATCTCGTTGACGATGCACTTCTCCTTGAAAATGAATGCGGTCATAGGGCACCGAATTCATCATGCCAAACGGTGTCACTCGAAGTTGTACAAAGGAGATGTCTGGTATATGCCATGTACTTAGGATGGAAAAATCGACAGCCTCCACATCCATCCCCAAACCAACTTGGCCAAACCAGCGTTCAAACATCGCTGACTCCCCTGCTACACTGGAAAACTGATGGGTTGTCCACCCTTGCGTAACATCTACCATCCACCGTTGATTGGGCAACCACCGCAAACCAAACTCTCCCATCAGCACCTGCTCTTGATAGCCCATCTGCAAATCTGACAATCCTTCTCCTCGCGTCAAGAACTGAATGCCCTGCCTTGGAAAGGCAGCCCAAGCCCCTTCAAGTTCATGGTGGGTCCCCCACCCTCGATGGGAAAAATCTTGTTGATTTGGAAACAAACGATACCCAATCGTATGCCGCCCCGACAAGGACACACTGGGCGAACGATAATTCAAGATCGCCCACTGCGCCCCACCGTCAAACGCCCACGTTGTGGCTTGTGTGGTCAGCCCCCCCACAATATTGAGTTCACGTTTGGTATTGCGTGTCGCCTTCACAATGACAGACACAGTGTGTTCTTCTTCATTCAGTTTGGTATGCACTTGAACATCGGCAACAGAGGGCAACTGTGAGACTCTATATTCCAATCTTTCAAGCAATGCCGTATCATACTCTTTGTTGGTCAAAGAGGTTCTCAAAATATCCCATGGCATCCCCTCATCATCCACAATTTCTACAGCCCCAAAAGTGTAACGTTGCCCCCACTCTACGAAGGCTTCCAGTTCTACCTGCCTGTCGTCACTCGATATAGACTGCCAATGGATCGATGGATTGGCAAAACCACGCTTCCCCAATTCACGTCGTAATTCTGTACTGATGTCCTCTTGTACACTGCGGTTCCAGGAACATGGCATAGACGGAATCTTTGAGAGGGAAAGAGATTCTCCTTCTTGTGAAAGACCGTTGATGGACACATTGGTCAATGTCCACTCGCCCCCTAAAAGAATGGAAAACTTGGCTTGCACAGGTTCAACATCTCTAGGAGCCCGCAGAAAGAACTTCGATTGATAAGGCTCCCATTCATAAGAAACCGTCGCATCTCTCCAGCCTTGATCAATGTACCAAGACAGCATGCGCTCTGCTTCACGCTGTAAGGTGAGATCACTCAATACCGGAAATGCTTCCATCTGCCTCAATACTGGGAGCGTGTCCCACCAATCATTTGCGTAAACCTTCAAAGACTCCTTAGATGTCTCAGCAAGGTGCAACCACTCAACCCCTGTCACATCAACAATCTCAACCTGTGTAGACACGACAACACTTGGGGTGGCAACACTTGGGTTCACCATAGAAACAAAAAAGAGCATGGATTGTTGTATCGATCCCCAACTCTCACTTGCAAATTTTTTTCAATTTTACTGTGTAAACAAAGAATCATTGACATACTCTGCAAATTCATCATAAATGGGTTGAGTATTACTTGAATGATCGGTAGGATATAGAAAACATTCTTTTGGAGGAATCGCATGTCTGAATACAAAACATATGGCGCAGAACTAAACGCCATTGAAATCCAAGACTTCTTGGAATATGCCATCAAGCAAAACACCCGTATTTCACAAAAACCGGGAAAAAGAGGAACTCCAGTTTGTGTATGGGGAACCCATGGAATTGGAAAAACTGAATCGATCATTGGTTTTGCTCGTCGAAACAAGTACACCTATGTCTATTGCGCTCCTGCTCAATTTGAAGAACTCGGTGACCTTCACGGTATTCCTGAGACATATGACCCAACACCCGAATTGCCAAACAGTGGGGATGAATACACCGTGTATCGCCCACCACAATGGCTTCACAGTGCACTGAGCAACGCAAATCCAGATGTGCCTGGCCTATTGATCTTGGATGATTTCAACCGTGCAGAACCTCGTATTCTACAAGGCTGTATGCAGTTGCTTCAAATGCATGCCCTCTTCTCTTGGGAACTTCCTCCAAACTGGCAGATTGTTCTGACTGCCAACCCAGAGGGTGGAGACTACGACGTCAACGAAATGGATGATGCGATGCTGACGCGTATGCTCCACATAACAATGCGTTTTGACGCAGAATGTTGGGCAAAGTGGGCCATCAACAAGGGCTTGGACAACCGTGGTATTGAGTTTTTGCTGACCTACCCACAAACAGTCAATGGATTGCGTACAACAGCCCGTTCCTTCACGCAATTTCTTCAGCAAATTGCACCATTGCAGAATATGGACGACGAGAACACCTTGCGATTGATTGAAATTATTGGAAAAGGAACGCTGGAAACCGAAACCATCAATAAGTTCCTGCATTTCTGTAAGTTTGTTAAGCGCAAGTTGCTTTCTCCCCAAGAAATCTTGGAAGCAAAGAACTTCAAAAAAGATGTTGCGGTACGCATCAAGCAAGTCGTGTCTGGAGATGGCTTTAAGCGGACCGATCTTCTCAACACAATGTGCTCAAATTTGTGTCTCTATCTTTCTTCAGACAGATATGAATACAAAGAAAGCCACAAGGAAAACTTCATCCAGTTTTGCTTGCATCCTGACATGCTTGGCTCCATGCAGTTTAAAGTACACCACTTGCTCGCACAAACAGAAGCAACAAAACCATTGCTTAGAGATGCGCGACTTGCAAATGTCGTTTTGAACGCAATGTAAATGTAATTGATACACAATTGCAAATACACGAACAGTCACCCTCCTCACCCTCCTCACCCTCCTCACAATGGCAAGCATGAGCACAAACGAGAAAGAATGGAATGACCTCTGTGACAATGCCCGCATGACAATTAGTCGTGCGGTCATTCATATGCGAACAGGAATGTTTAGTACAGACAGAGCAGACACCTTACACGCCTCTATCTTAGAGAGAATCCCCACAAGTTTCGTTAAACATTGTGCTGGGAGCAGATTGATTCTCAATCCAAATGGAATTTCCATGGACATCAACCCCACCATACTTGATGAACAAAATATTCCACAGTGCTCTGCCATATTGAGACATGCCGAGCAACACTTTTTTCTTTCCCATCCGACGCGCAAAAGAAACTTTATTGAACAGTGTCTAAAAGAAGCGCTTCCCTTTTACCCTGAGCTCTTCCATTTTTGTGCAGACATTGAAGCCAACGAATTCATTTCTGGACATGTTGACAGCAACACCATAACGCGCGACAAAGTCAAGTTCGTTGAACTCCCAAGGGCGATGTCAGCGGAAGCAATGTATCGACAATTGCTAAAAAGTTGGGAGGAAGACAAGACTCCGTTTACCACTTTGCTCAATCAACACAACGGTTGCTGTAGCAGTGAGTGGTGTCATAACGTCACACGGTCCCCCGAAGGACACGTTGTCCAAACAGAACCTGTAAACGACATGATTTGGAAGCTCTTGCAAAGGGACATTGATCGTATCTTGGTCATGGCCCGTGAATCACTGAGTGCTCAAGAATTGGATGCCCTTCCGAAACCAACACAAAATAGCATTGCTGACGTTTTTGGACGAAACAATATTACACCAACGGACCCTAAAATCCTAGACGCAGCCAAAGAAGAAGTCGAGAGAATCATCATCAAGATGTTGCGTGAGGATCCATTTTTTGGGGAATTCCTGAATAGTTGTCTACTGGAAATCACCGACGCTTTACCAACAGCCGGCGTTGTTCTCCTAAAAAAGCACGTCCTGCTGGCAGTGAACCCAACGTTTTTCATGAAAGAGTTGAAAAATATAGAAGAACGTGGCGCTGTGATGAAACACGAAGCCCTGCACATCATTTTGAAACACATTATTCAAATGCGAAACCCAAAGTTTACGGACAAGTACCTATACAATATTGCCGCCGATATTGAGGTCAACCAATATATTGGTCACCCGTGGAATTTGCCAAAAGGAGCAATCTTACTCTCGACCTTTCCAAACATCAAACTGCCAAAAAATGACGTCGCTGAAGTCTATTATGACATTTTGTTAAAATCCAGTGATCCAAAACTGGAAGCCATGCGCGCAGCAAATCAACATGGTGGTACCGGTCACAGTGACCATCGTGGTTGGGGACAGGGACAAGGACAGGGACAAGGACAGGGTCAAGGACAGGGACAAGGAGACTCCTTGCTCAGTGGTGTGGGCAGTGCTGGAATTGGAGACTTGGCGGCCCAAGAACAAAATATTGAAGAAATGGTTCAACAAGCCATTGGGGCAACCAAAAATGCCGGTTCAATTCCAGGAAGCATCTTGGACCTGTCGGCAGCATGGATCAAAGCTCGACAGCCTGCCGTTGACTGGAAGAAAAAATTGCGTGTATTCGCAAAATCCAGTAGCAAATACACAAAGAAATCCACACACCGTAAGAAAAACGATCGCTATTTTCGCTGGATGAGACAGATGTTGTCTACTTTGGAAATATCTGCAGATGCGTTGTTGTTTTTGGCCAAGAAGGATCCAACCAAATTACCACAGAAAACTTGGGAAGATCTATCCAAGGAAGCAGTGACATCTATCCAGAATAGGAGCGGTCAAGTCAACAAATCTGGGCTGATTGACTGGACGACTCTTTCCATTCTTGACCTGCATACAATTCGAAAAGAGCATTTGGAATGGGACTGGCCTGGATGGGATGCGATTCCCAACAGAACTTTGAGCAGACTGTCCATCCTTCGCACCCCATTGCAAAATGATGATGTCCCACCAAACATCCTCATCATGATGGCTCATGAATACCCCGAATCGTTACCGCCAGTGGATTGGTCCCATTTTGGTAGAGCCCGTGAAAGTTTCATCAAAAAAGACTTTCCAAGCATCTATGAACTGGAGGCGATTAACTGGAGAATCCTGCCGGCTCAGTTGATTGTTTGGCTCATACACCACTCTGATTTACTACGAGGATTAACGTGGAACGATATTCCCCCTCAAATGCTTGTGAACAATCCCTATTATCAGTACGATGGTCAAACAGCCTTCTTCGTTGAACGCTCGATTCCAAAGAGTTTGCCAGGGGTAAAGAAGCAGAAAGAGTTTCCAAAACTGTTGTGTATCTTGGACACATCGGGTTCTGTGAGTCAAACGGATGTAGAGTACTTGTTTGCCGAAGTCCACAAACTGTACAAGTACGGCGTAGAGGTGTACGTCCTAGAAGCCGATACACACCCACAGTTATTTTGGAAATACGAAGGACAAAAGCCCTATTCTGGTGGTGGGGGTACAGACTTCAACGAACCCTTTAAGTGGGTCAACGACGTTCGTCAGGGCAGAGACACCAAGGTTATGCGTGGAAACAAAGCAGCCGTGGAACCTCTCCGAATAACGTTTGATGGCGTTGTCTATCTAACCGATGGATACGCGTCAACACCGGTGGTCAAACCCTATTGCAAACTTATGTGGTTGATTACACCCGATGGTGATGAAAATGCAGTTTCCAAAACAAGTTACTCAAGTATTGTGTTGAAACTCCCCCCCTATGAGAACCGATAAAGATAGCGAATGTGCCACAGCACAATAGTGTACAACCTCTGTTTTGTGGTTAGACTATAGTTGACTCTAAGGGAAATCTATGCTCTACACATTGCTATCAGAAATCTGGTCGGTCCTATTGGAATTGTCTCCATGGTTGCTTTTCGGAACTGGCTTATCAAGTATACTGCACAAAGTGCTTCCCCCAAATTGGATTGAGCAACAGCTGCAGGGCAAACTTGGCGTGCTCAAGTCCGTGCTTTTTGGTATACCCCTTCCCCTGTGCTCATGCAGTGTCATTCCAACTGGACTGGGTCTTGAAAAACAAGGTTCTAGCAAAGGAGCAACGGTTGGATTTCTCATTGCCACCCCTCAAACTGGCGTTGATTCCATCGTGGTTTCCGCATCTTTTTTGGGGCTTCCGTTTGCATTGTTCAAAGTGGGAGCGGCACTCCTAACCGGCCTAATTGGTGGACTGTGGGTAGAACGAGAGTTCCCAACCGAACAGACTGAGGTTACAACGACGCCCCAAAATGCGTCTCATACTTGGCGTGCGGCCATCGAGCATGGATTGGACATTGTACGAAGCATTTGGAAATGGTTGGTGTTCGGAATTGTACTGTCTGCCGCCATCTCAACCTTTATGCCCCCAGAAGGGATGGGGGCATGGGTCTCCAATACAGCTTGGGGATCAATTGGGGCATCGGTGTTGGCGCTGGGGATATCGGTGCCTTTGTATGTGTGTGCCACTGCCTCGGTGCCCATTGCGGCTGCTCTCGTACAAGGTGGATTGCCCTTGGGAGCGGCATTGGTCTTTTTGATGGCGGGACCAGCGACAAATGTTGCAACCATTGGTGCAGTTCGTTCGGCACTGGGAAATCGAATCACCAAAATTTATCTGGGAACCGTCATCGTTGGTTCATTGATACTGGGCACGCTATTTGATTGGGTGTTGACCGCATCGATTTCAGACGTCCATGCCCATGAACACGAAACATGGTGGGCTCAAGCAGCCGCACTGTTGTTGCTGGGACTGCTTGGATTTTTTGCCATAGAGGAGCTAAAAATGTCACTTTCAAAGAATGAAGAAACAGACAGCATGCAAACCTTTGCCGTCGAAGGGATGACCTGCAACGGATGCGTCAATCGCTTACAGAAGGTACTCAATCGACTCGATGGGGTAGACAATGCTGTGGTAACGTTGGAACCAGGTGAAGCAAAAATAGACGGAAGCATTTCAAGAAGCACTATCACAGCTGCAATTGAAGGTGCCGGATTTGACGTTGTTGAGCAGCGCACCTAAATGTTTGATTTAAACGCCAGCCGTGTTTTTGTGTGTGTTGTTGAAGAACAAGGATTCACAGCAGCAGCCGAACGACTTCAAATGCCGAAACAAACGGTTTCTAGAAGAATCACAGAGTTGGAAGAAGCTTTGGGGGTTCGACTCATCGAGCGAAGCACTCGAAAAATGCGTATGACGAGTATGGGAGAATTGTTTTTTGCACATGCCCAACAAATCATGCAAACCGCTGAACTGGCAGAAGAAAGTGTTCTCCAAGCCAAACTTGAACCCACTGGCACCCTCCATTTGGCCTGTTCTCATCTATTCTTGGAACTGACTCTGCAAAATATCATCTTGGAATATATGAAACAGTATCCCAAGGTTACGGTGGAAGTCACACTTGCCGACAGCCAACTCGATCTCTACAATCAAAACGTCGACGTGGGTTTTGTGGTGGGTCCTCTCAAGGAATCTTCGGTCATTGCAAAGAAGTTGGCCAACACATGGCTCAACTGTCTTGCATCTCCTTTGTATTTGGATACCCATGGGTATCCAGAAAATCCAAGTGATCTGAAAAGCATGCCCAGCATTATTTATTCTGAACCGCTGTACGGACCGAGTAACCTGTGGCACTTTGAACGCCAAATGCCGGATGGAACAAAGCAAATACAAGATGTATACTTAGAGGGTTGCCTACAAACCCCTTCCTTTTGGCTGGCAAGAAAAGCGGCGCTTCAAGGTTTGGGCGTGGTCAAACTGCCCAGTTCCATTTTGCACCATGAAATCAAAACGGGACAATTGGTCGATGTGTTCGCCAACTGGCACATTGTGGAAACTTCTTTGTATGCCATTTTCCCCTCAAGAAAGATGCTCAGCCTACCGGTAAGAACCTTCTTGAACTTGCTCAATACCGCGATCCCACAACAGCAAAGCACCCGTCCCGGTCTGGGCGATATCCAACAAAGTCCTTTGAGAATCTTTCCACCAAAAATTGAATTCTAAAGCACAACAAACACCTACATTGTTTGCGCACCTTTCATTCTTCGATGATGAACACACCGCGGCAAAAACTTAGATACAATCTTAGGCACCCAAGAATTCTCGCAACAGATGCGCTTGTCGTGTGACTTCTTGCCACGCCGTTCCACCCAGAGAAGTACGTCGTTCGACCGCCTGTTCTGGATCGAGCCACTGCCAAAGTTCTTCGTCAAACAGAGGATTGAACGCTTGATACTCTTCCAATGTCAATTCATGCAACCCTTTGTGTTGTTGCTCGCAATGTTTGACAATGCTTCCAGAAACGTGATGCGCTTCTCGAAATGGGAGTCCCTTAGACGCAAGATAATCGGCAATCTCAGTAGCCAAGGACAGATCACCTGTCAAGTTTGGGCCTTTGAGTACAGTCATCCCGTCAACACAGCCTGTCATGACTTGAATGGAAGCAATCGTGGTGTTGACTGCATCAAACAGAGCGTGTCGATCTTCTTGCAAATCCCGATTGTACGCCATCGGCAACCCTTTCGTCAACGTTAGAAGATGATGCAACCCACCGTATACTCTTGCCGTCTTACCACGTATCAGTTCAGCAGCATCTGGGTTCCGCTTTTGAGGCATAATTGACGACCCTGTAGAAAAGGCATCGCTCAATCGAACGCGGGAGAACTCTTTGGATGACCACAGAATAATTTCTGCCGCCAAACGAGACAGGTGTGAGGCTGTAATCGCGCAGTGAGACACCATTTCTTGCATGTGGTCCCGCGCGGATACCGCATCCATAGCATTTTCAATCAGTCCATCGAAGTCCAACAGAGATGCAGTACGATTTCGATCGATTGGATGTGGTGTCCCCGCCATGGCAGCACCACCCAGTGGAGAGCGGTTCACGCGTTTGTGGGCGTCTGAAAAGCGCTCCCAATCACGAGAGAAACTCCACGCGTGGGCAAGCAGTTGATGGGCAAACCAAATGGGTTGTCCACGTTGAAGATGCGTATACCCAGGCACCAAAACCTTACCTTGTTCCAAAGACAATTTGACCAATGATAGAACCAACTTTTTCATTGAATACCGCAAAATTGCAAGTTGCTTGCGCATCCAAAGTCGAACATCGGTAGCCACTTGATCATTTCTAGAACGTGCGGTGTGCAATTTTCCGGCGACTGGACCAATCAACTCGTGGAGTTTTCCTTCCACGGCCATATGAATGTCTTCTTGATCAATGCCCGGTTTCCAGCCATCCTGTAGCAATCGTGCAACTTGCGTCAATCCCTGCAAAATCTGATCTTTGTCAGATTCAGTCATCAACCCAACTTCAAACAGCATTTGGGCGTGCGCCTTGCTTCCTTCGATGTCCTCAGCCCACATCTGCAAGTCCACAGTCAACGACTCTCCATATTCTTGCATCAACTGACTGGGGGTACCCTCGAATCGTCCGTCCCAAAGTGCCATCTATGTCTCCAAGGTTTGTGTTTGCCTATTTCTTTTGTACAGCAGCGATGGTGCGGTATGGCAATGCGTACAGTTTCAAAAACCCTTCAGCGGCTGTTCTATCAAACGTGTCGCCATCTGAGTACGTCGCCAGTCCTTCATCATACAATGAGAATGGTGATTTCCGCCCGACCACTTGGACCAAGCCTGCAGAGATTTTCAATCGTACATCACCGGTGACAAACTGCTGAGTCTGGGCCAAGAATCCGTCCAACGCGGGACGCAACATGCCAAACCATTTTCCATCGTAAATCAGATTCGAGTAGTCTTGAGCCACTCGACGATTGTAATTGAAGGTTTCGCGATCCATGACCATGGTTTCTAACTCTTGATGTGCCACCAGCAACAGCGTCGCACCTGGTGCTTCATAAACCTCTCGAGACTTCAATCCCACCACGCGGTTTTCCACCATGTCAATGCGACCAATGCCGTATCGTCCAGCCAGTTCGTTGAGTTCTTTGATAAGCGCAACTCCATCTTTGCGTGCGCCATCAATGGCGACGGGTATTCCCTCTTCAAATGACAACGTCATTTCCACTACTTCTCGTGGAGCCGTACAAGGATCACTGGTCATAATCCAAGCGTCTTCAGGTGGCTCATTCCAAAGATCTTCCATTTCCCCACATTCAATGGCACATCCCCAAAGATTTTGATCGATGGAGTAGGGCTTGGCTTTGGTGATTGGAATATCAATTCCACGCTCAAGCGCATAATCAATCTCATCTTCACGCGTCAACATGTCCCATTCCCGAAGGGGGGCGATGACTCCCATGTTTGGGTCAAGGGAACGTGCCGTTACCTCAAATCGTACCTGGTCGTTGCCCTTCCCCGTACACCCGTGGGCAATTGCGTCTGCACCATGTTCTTGAGCCACTTCAACCAATCTTTGTGCCAACAGTGGACGCCCCAATGCAGTGTGCAATGGATATTTGCCTTCATAAGTCGCGTTGGCTTTGAGAGCAGGAAAAATGAACTCGTTGACAAAACGCTCTTGCAGATCATCCACAACAGCATGAGAAGCGCCCGTTCTCAGAGCTTTTGCCTTGATGCCGGAAAGGTCTTCGCCTTGTCCCAAATCACCCGTATAGGTAATGATCTCGGCATTGTAATTTTCCTTGAGCCATGGAATCATAACCGAGGTGTCCAATCCACCGGAATATGCGCAAACAATTTTCTTAAATGATGCCATCTGAAATCCTCTGATTGCCCTGCAATCGATAAATGTCTCTCAAAGTACAGTCAGGCTGTACCAGTGAGACGAATGTTTATCCAATACTGTATTGAGTTTTAGCGTCGTTGCCCATAGACAACACCCGCGAAAGGTCCATTTAAATAAGCAACAGGATCAATCTGCGACTGCAACAAGACACCAGAATGATTGTTGTCGAGCAAAATCCTTGCAACCTCAGCCATTCCTGCGGCTGTGGTTGACTGAATTGCTCTGAGTTTAATGTCACCAATTTGCATCGGTTCAACACGGTAACTCGCTTCAACACGCCTGAGAACACCATTGGCGTCCTTTCCTTCTACAGCAGCATACACGATGATCAAATCTTCTTCCACCGCTGATATTTCCGACAGCATTGTTTTTTCGAGTTCTGCAATAACGTCTACGCCTTCTGGCATGTTGGCGATCTGTTGATCGACCCAAGCCCAGTGACCTGGATAGCGGAAGGTTTTGTAATCGATGTTGGCAATTTGATGTTGGTAGGTCATCGGCAAATCTGCTGCACCACCAGAAGTCAAATCTTCTTCCATCAACAGTCCATCCACCCATATCGTTCGACGCTCGGACAAGGATGGGACCACTTTAAACTCGTGATTGCGCACCACCTCAGCCGGTTTTATGTATTCAGTGGCAACACCGATTGGAGACCACGTAAAATTGTAAAAATGTGGTCCGACTGCGTTTCGCCCCAACGCACCAACGCGCATTTCCAATGCATTGGCCTTGTCTACGCCATATTCCGTACAAAACTCTTCAAAGAGTGCTTTTCCAAGGACATTGACAAAACCAGGCGCCACCCCTGACTGCAGACCAAATCCGGTTTCCGCATTCGATGCCAACGCCATGATCTCTTTTGTTTCCGCAACATATTCAGTCAAGTTGACATAGTGGGACTGCAATCTCAAAGCCGCTTTCGCCATACTTGGAGCAAATCTTCCCGGCAAACAATCCAAAATGATGTCAACATTGATGCCCTGTTCTTCGAAATCAGACTGCCAATCTTCGGACATGTCAAAGGATTCTAAAACCGTCTCGTGGGTACCACTTTTGGCGATCCAATCCACTGCACGTTGTCTAGCCTGTGCATTGATGTCGCCAATATAAATGTCTACGGGTTGACCATAAAACTCTCGCATCAACACAGCGACCGCGCTTCCAATTCCGCCAGATCCAGCAATACAAACAACTGCCATCATATCCTCCAATTTCAATGTGGTGTTGTGCCTACCTATCGACTTACATAGAGTTGAGCAACCACAGTATTGGGATATACAGATGAAAGGTCCACTATGAAAATCATACTCAAATTGGGGAGCAAAACATGGGATTGAATATTGCGGTGTGCACAGTATCAGACACGCGCACAATGGATACGGATACATCAGGTGGCTATTTGTGTCGAGCGTTGCAAGATGCCGGTCACACTCTCGTTGATCGCATCATCGTTGCCGACGATCGCCAAGCGTTGGTCGAAACCTTTACAAAATGGGGGCTACGTGCCGATGTAGATGTCATTCTAAGTACCGGTGGAACAGGCATTACTGCACGAGATATCACACCCGAAGCTGTTGGAGATGTCGTCGAAAAGTGGATTCCAGGATTTGGAGAATTGTTTCGCTTTCTAAGTTACCAAACCATTGGAACATCAACCGTTCAATCCAGAGCCTGTGCAGGGCTGTTTTCTGGCACCCTCATCTTCGCACTTCCGGGATCTACTGGTGCTTGTAAGGATGCGTGGAAAGGAATTTTACAGCAACAACTCGACATTTCACATCGACCTTGCAATTTTGCAATGTTGCTCCATCGTCTAGACGGTGCCAAACGCACAGAACCCATCAAGGAGTGAACATGGCGACACCGACAATATCCACGCACACATTCACGCGTCGTCGAGCACTTCTGCGAGAAACGGTTTCCGGTCCCATCCTGTTGATGGGAAATGCCGAACAGCCCAAAAACTTTCCAGCAAACCCTCTGCCCTTTCGTCAAGACTCTTCATTTTGGTATTACACTGGCTGCACGATTCCAAACGCGGCGTGGTTTACATCTGCGTCTGAAGACATCTTGTTCTTGCCAGCCCAAGACCCCAGTGATGTGTTGTGGCACGGTCCCCAAGAGAGCAACAATGAAATTGCCAAGCGTCTTGGATTTGACAAATGGCTTCCCCGAGAATCATTGACTTCGTGGATTTCTAAGCACTCCGTCGCGACAGACACATTGCACACCATCGCCGTGGCAGATTTGGCAACAACGCAGTGGTTGGCCACGCTGACACAACAACCTTTGACATTTGGCGGACACAACGGTTCCTTGGAACTCATCGATGCCATCATTGCCCAACGCAGGTTGTTGGAGGACGAAGAACTTGAACAGTTGCGATGGACAGCGGAGATCACTAAAAGTGCACACGTCTCCGCGATGCATGCCACACACATTGGTGGGCACGAGCGAACAGTTGCATCAGCATTCCATTCTCCAATTCACAAAGCAGGCCTCACCACGGCCTATCACAGCATTGTGACGGTGGATGGAGAGATTTTGCACAACCACAATTACAAAAATACCCTTTACAACGGAGACTTGTTGCTACTCGACGGGGGTGCTGAATCCCCATTTGGATACGCAACGGATGTCACGCGCACTTGGCCAGTTTCAGGGCAGTTCTCCGAGAAACAAAAGCGTGCCTATACGGCTGTGTTGATGGCTCAAGAAGCGTCGATTAACCAAGTGAGACCAGGCGTTCGCTATCGAGACATCCACACCACCACTTGTCGCATATTGACAGAATTTTTAGTGGATGAAGGACTGCTCCTTGGACAAGTTGACACGTTGGTTGAACAAGGTGCCCATGCGTTGTTTTTTCCACACGGAGTGGGACACCTTCTCGGACTGGATGTACACGATATGGAAAATTTTGGCGATCGGGCGGCCTACGCGAACGGCCGAACGCGTTCACACCAATTTGGGACAGGATATTTGCGCTTGGACTTGGATTTGGAGGCTGGAATGGTCGTGACCATCGAACCTGGATTCTATATATGCCCCGCCATTTTTGCCGATGATACACTGCGAACCCAGTTCAAATCGGTTGTGAACTGGGACAGACTGGAGAATTGGATGGGCTTTGGGGGCATTCGAATTGAGGATGACATTCACTGCGCGCCCAATGGACCTGAAAACCTCACCGCTTCAATTCCAAAGAGCATTGAAGAACTTGAGAATGTGGTGGGTTCTGCCAACTAAGCAACGCTAGATTATGACAGATGGTGACCGATTACCAAATTGAACGTTTCAACACGGTATCTTGGATCAGCCTCTGATCGGACTCTGGAAAGTCCTTGGTAAAGTGCAAGCCTCTCGACTCTCGACGTTTGAGTGCTGACTGCACCACCAGCAATGCAACGATCGCGAGGTTGCGCAACTCCAACAGGTCACCAGTGATTTTGAAGTCCCAGTAATGATGATCGATTTCTTCTTGAACCAAATGCAGTCTTTTTCTGGCTCTCTTCAATCGACGGTCTGTGCGTACAATACCGACATAATTCCACATAAATCGACGAATCTCATCCCACACTTGTGAAATGACAACCTGCTCATCGGAATCCGACGCTCGTCCATAGTCCCAAGGTGGCAATTCAGTTGGCGCAGGCAAATCAGGCAACCTTGCTTGAATTGCCCTTGCCGCATTGACCGAAAAAACCGCTGCTTCCAACAAGGAATTGCTGGCCAAGCGGTTGGCACCATGCAGACCCGTGCAAGAGGTTTCTCCGATTGAAAATAAGTTTCGGACTGTGGTCTCTCCATTCAAATCCACGGTCAACCCACCACAAAAGTAATGAGCCGCAGGCACAACCGGGATCATTTCTTGGGCGATGTCGATTCCCAGTTTGAAACACCCTTCATAAATGTTGGGAAATTTCTGTTGCAATTCTTTTTTAGAGAGGTGCCTCATGTCCAAAAATACACATTCTGCCCCACTCTTTTTGAGTTCTGCATCAATCGAACGGGCCACGATGTCTCTCGGAGCCAGTTCCGCACGCGAATCGTAAGCCGGCATAAATCGCGTTCCGTCCTGACGTTTCAGTATGCCCCCTGCCCCTCGTAAAGCCTCCGAAATTAGAAAGTTTCGAGCCTGTGGATGATACAAGCAGGTCGGATGAAACTGCACAAACTCCATATTGGCGACCGCGGCACCCACGCGCCACCCCATAGCAATGCCGTCACCCGAAGCAATGTCTGGATTGGAGGTATACAAATACACCTTTCCAGCCCCACCACAACACAACGACACCACCTTGGCAGATATGGCGGTCACTTCATTGCTTTGAAGATTCAAGACATAGACCCCCATTGCCCTGTCAACGGTGGGGGGCAAGTCACCGCGCTTTCTAGCAAGCCATGACTCAGATACGATATCGACAGCCATGTGGTGCTCCAAAATTTGCACATTGGGTCGTTTTCGAACCACTTCCACCAACGCCCGCATAATTTCAGCGCCGGTCAAATCCGCATGGTGCAAGATTCGATTGGCAGAATGACCCCCTTCCAAATGCAGTGAATACTTGCTCTGATCGTCTTGTTTTCGATCAAAGTTCACCCCAAAATCAATGAGGTCTTGAACTCGACGCTTTCCTTGTCTGACGACGTATTCTACGACTTCACGTCGACAAAGTCCTGCACCAGCGATCAGTGTGTCTTTGACATGTGCCTGCCAAGAATCCTCGTCCTCCCAAGCCGCAGCAATGCCTCCTTGTGCCCACTGAGTATTGGTGTCCAAGATTTCTCGTTTTGTGATCAAGGCAATGGACACCGATTCGGGTAAAGCCAATGCCAACCGCAGACCCGCTAGCCCACTTCCAACAATCAACACATCAACATTGTTCATTCGACACCTCTACATATGCTCGATATTTATCGGATGGAAAGCAAAATGCGAATTCATTCAATACAAAAGAATTGGCAATTTTGGCACAGATACTTTCAGATGTGGTTAAATATGGTCATGTCAATATTTTTGCTTTTCAGTACCTTTGCCATCGCCCAAGATGTCTACATGTCGGTCAATGAAGACGGCACAATTACGTTCACTGACTCACCACAGCAAGAAGAAGACTTTGTCGTTTTTGATGTCAATGGTCCACCACCCACTCGAAAAGTCGTCACCAATAAAAATTTTCCGCGCATGGACAATTACGACGACCTGATCTTGAGAGCGAGTCGCAAACACCTGTTGTCGGCAGCGCTCATCAAGGCGGTCATCATGGCAGAAAGTGGCATGAACCCCAACGCAAAATCCCACGCCGGTGCTCAAGGCTTGATGCAACTGATGCCGGCAACTGCAGCAGGGTTGGGCGTGTCCGACCCATGGGATCCCGCACAAAACATTGAGGGAGGCAGCAAGTACTTGCGTAAAAATCTCGATCGATTTGGCAGCATCGAACTTGCGCTGGCGGCTTACAATGCAGGTCCAGGCAATGTACGCAAATACAAGGGCATTCCACCATTTGAAGAAACGCAGGTTTACGTGGAACGGGTTATGGACTTGTATGAACTGTTCTTACTCGAACGACCAATTGTTACAACTCAGTAATTTGGAGTGAACATGTCCACAGCGCCGATTCCATTCTGGAACATTCCAAACATTTTGACGTTGATGCGAATTGCCGCCATTCCCTTCGTGGTCATGATGCTTTGGTGTCCAGCGGGCACACAGCCCACTGAGACTGAAGGAATCATCGCTTGTGTCATTTTTGTTACTGCAATGCTGACAGATATCTTAGATGGATATTTGGCTAGAAAATGGAATCTACTTACCCCCATTGGCGCCTATTTGGACCCCTTGGCAGACAAACTGATGGTCACCGTTGCCCTGATTATGCTCATCCCTCTTGGTTGGGCTCCGGCCTGGCTGGTTGCTTTGTTGCTGTGTCGCGAAATCGCCATCACTGGACTGCGTGGCATTGCTTCTCAACAAAACCTCGTATTGGCTGCCTCTCCGTTGGGAAAAACAAAAACAGCCTATCAATCAACCGCCATTGGCATGTTGCTGTGGCATTACCCAGTTGACTGGCCACTATTTGGACACATTGACATTCACTCTTGCGGCATTGTTCTGTTGTACGTCTCGGTTTTCTTTGCGATGATCAGCGGTATCGAATATGGCTACCTGTATTACAAAGCCTCACAACAAAACATCGAAGGTTGATTGATATGTGGAATCTGATTCGTCCTCTCCTGTTCAAAATGGATGCGGAAAAAGCCCACCGCTGGACCATAGACGCAATGGTCGATCATCCAAACCTCATTTCGAACTTCCTGAACGTGACCAGTCATCGACCGATACCAGAACTGAGCGTCGATGTTGCTGGACTCAAGTTTGCGTCCCCAATTGGTCTCGCTGCAGGACTCGACAAAGACGGTGAAGGCATCCCAATTTGGGAATCGGTTGGGTTTGGTTTCATGGAAATTGGTACTGTCACGGCACATCCACAAAAGGGCAATCCACAACCTCGGCTATTTAGACTCATCGAAGAAGAAGGCATCATCAATCGAATGGGCTTCAACAACGCTGGTTCAGAAGCCTTGATGGAGCGGATCATCGCACTTAGAGAACTGAACATGTGGCCAAGTATTCCAGTCGGTGCCAACGTTGGAAAATCCAAAATCACCCCCCTAGAGCAAGCGGGTGAAGACTATCGAACCAGCATTCAACGTCTCCAAGGCTTGGTGGATTATTTCACTGTAAACGTCTCTTCTCCAAACACACCGGGACTGAGAGACCTGCAGTCGGCCGACAACTTAAAAAAACTATTGGATGTTGCCTTGCCAGCCGCGAAGGGAACACCAGTATTTGTCAAGTTTGCCCCCGACATGAACCCCACCGATCTCGCTGAAGCCATCGACATGGTCATTGAATGTGGTGCTTCAGGAATTATTGGTACCAACACGACGAACACCCGTCCCAAAACTACGGATAGATACGGAGAAACTGGAGGACTCAGTGGAGAACCACTGTGGACGCTGGCAAGAGAACAAATCCAACTTATCTTAGATGCAACTGACAATAGAGTACCCGTCATTGGTGTGGGTGGCGTAAACAGTCCAGAACGGGCACAAACACTGCTCAACATGGGATGCAAGGCGGTACAGTTGTATTCTGCTTTGATTTACAAGGGTCCGTGGCTCATTTCCGACATCAATCGTTCCTTAAGACAACGATAGCCTAGCTCCAGATAATCTAGATAAAGCTAGCCTAATCCAAGATAGCTTCAAAGCCCCACAAAGCCCCACTGGCTGGCTGCACTACACTTTTCGTCGACGTAGACTCGCTTTTGCTGACGTACCGTGAAGAACCCCCAAGTCTCCAGTGCGTATCTCAGCCGCATTGGCTTCGTCGGTGTCAATGTGCATTTCCAAGACATACTTGGGAGACACGCGCACCAGCACGTCACCAAAAATGAGGTCTCGCCCCTCGGAGTTCACTGCGACTTCTACCACATCTTTGTCTGATACACCAAATGCCGTTGCAGACGCTGGGTCCATGTGAATATGGCGACGTGCACAAATCAGCCCCTCCTTCAATGTCAACTCCCCCGCAGGGCCCACCAGTTTAATGCTCGGAGAGTTTCGAACATCACCAGAATTTCGAATGGGCGCATCGATTCCCAACGTATACTCGTCGGTTCTGGATACCTCTACCTGACAAGCTGGTCGCGTTGGACCAATTACACGAACCCCTTTTATGGTGCGCTTTGGACCCACCAAATCCACTTTCTCGTTGCAAGCAAACTGTCCTGGCTGTGAAATCGGTGCCTTCACTGTCAGTTGAGCCCCCTCCCCAAACAGTATTTCTACCGCTTCTTGGGTCAAGTGCAAGTGTCGCGCAGAAATGGCAATGGGGATTCCCAGTGGTTGAGACACAGCGTCTTCATTTTCTTTGAGTGCGTGGGTATCCGAGGCAATGACCATCTCTTCGTCTGCGCGGACAGCAAAGATTTTGTTTCTAGAAGCATAATGGGACACTTCGACAGCCGTTTGCTCAGTCGAAGGACGCTGTTGGTTGACGTCCTCATCCAATCTGAGACCAAGAAATCCGAGGTTTTGACAGGCTCTTGCCCGAATCACTGACGCATTTTCTCCAATTCCCCCAGTAAAAACCAAGGCATCTATTCCTCCCATCACAGCAGCATAGGAGCCAATATATTTTCGCAACCGATGGACAAAGACATTGATAGCCAATCGACAGCGGTCATCTCCTTTTCGGGCACGCTCCAAAATGTCTCGCATGTCATTGCCCACACCGGACAATCCAGTCAAACCACACTGACGGTTCAAAAACGAATCCAACTCATCCAATGACCAGCCTTCTTTCTTTGCCAACGCAATCGCCACTCCTGGATCCACGTCTCCACTTCGCGTCCCCATGACCAATCCTTCCAAGGGCGTCATACCCATCGATGTTTCAATCGAGCGTCCATACTCAACCGCGCAAACCGACGCACCATTGCCCAAATGACACACGACAATCCTGAGTTGTTCGAGTGGAACGTCCATTGTCTTGGCCACTTGTTCAGCGGACCACCGATGAGATAGACCGTGAAACCCAAATCGACGAATGCCGTGTTTCTCAGAGATGTCGTGATCCAACGCATAATATTTTGCCCGTCGAGGCAACGTACTGTGAAAAGCCGTATCAAAGACTGCAACTTGGAGAGTTTGTGGATATTGCTCAGCACAAGCCTCGATGCCAGCAAGATTTGCTGGTATATGTAGGGGCGCAAGGTGCACAAGACTCTTAATTTCTGCCAACACAGACGGTGTTATTCGAGTCGGCTCAACAAATCGCTCACCACCGTGCACCACCCGATGGCCGATGGCATCAATTTCTATTGTCACTTGGGACAATATGTGTTGAATCGCAAAGGCATGGTTTGCATTGGGCAACGGTGTGTCTTTTTGCCCTTTGCACACACATTCGGATGTACCAATTCGCTGTACACGGAAAGACTGGAGTCGTGTTTGACTCGGCACATCAATTACATCTGCTTTAATACTGGACGACCCACTGTTAATTACCAAAATGGCCATTGTTCACCTCATGAATGTTGCCAACTCTACAACGAACAAAGTAATGAACAAAAACTCAGTTGTCGAATAAACCAACCTGCAATGAAGTGCGATTACAAGGTGAAGGCAAAGTCTTTCAACAGTGCTCCAGGTAGGTGTGCGGAAGCGGTAGACCGATTGTAATAACTGGACGCAGACAACATTAGGTCTCGTTCAACCGTGAGGGCTTCAAGTTCGCTGCCCAACATGCGATGAATCGTATCGTCAAAACGCATCACGTTCAGCGGAGCGACAATCTCTCCATTCTCTACCCAAAATGTTGCAAAACGGGTCATCCCAGTCATCCGACCAGCAGCCCGATCAGAATAATTGAGGTACCACAAATTGCCAATCCAAACCCCCGTATCCAAGCGAGACAACACATCTGCATTGGGCAAATCACCTGCATTCACGGCTAAGGAGTCTGGGCTTTCACCACCGTTGGCACCAGTTGTTGTGGTCCCGAACTCTTTTGCCGAACGTGGAGACACCAACGCACCACTTAAGCGTCCCTTTTCAATCAAAGACACCTGACTCGGACGTCGAAACCCATCTGCTTGAAAGTCTGGTGCCACACCACCAGCCACATCTTCCATCAAAGAAAACTTGGGAGACAAACGTTGTTCTCCTTCCAACAATCCCAGCAGCGGGGTTGTTTTATTTTTGTGGGACGCCAACCCAAAGCCGCTCCAACTAAGCAGGTCCAATATCTCCGACAATGCAGCAGGAGACAAATAAGCCCTGACAGAACCTGGCTTCAGTGTCTTGGATGGTCGCTCCAACAGCCCCAGTTGTAGCTTAGCAGAAGTCATCTTGCTTGCAAACACGGCACTGTCCCATTTCTTTCCGGCATACCCAGACTTGACTGCTTTGTCTACAGAGTGCACCAAGGACCAATCCCAGTTGAAGTTGTGACTGGCGAACCAATTTCTTTGACCAAAAGAATTGGCAAAAGCCCTGTAATTACTACCCGACGCCAATATCCCCACACAATCAAGGCCTTTGGACTCCTGCATGATGTTGTCGACCATATCTGCCGTTGGTGGAAGTTCGTTCACTTCGATGTGTTCTGAACTGTCTACGTTCTCGTTGATCAGCAAATGCGGATCTTCAGGAAGGTGCGGAAGCAAGGTGCGCAACGCTCTAAGTTGATCGAGCAACAAAGCCCTATCCATCTCAGCATTTCCCACAAGCCCCACGGTCACTGCCGATTGTCGACGATCCTTGATGAGACGCAGTTGTAGATTCGCTTGAGAAACGGCACCCGGTTGACGAATTTTGCCATGGTTGATGCGAACAAAGTCTGAATCTTCAGCGATTAAGTACGCTGTAAAGACCTCTCCAGCCTGCATCTGTGACGTCAAAAAGTCAGCCAATTCCATAAAATGCTGTTGCATTAAGCACCCCCAAATACATCAATGTTGCCAAACAAGCATGCCGGAGAAGCATGACCGACACGGATCACCTGATTCGGCTCTCCTTTCCCACAATAGGGCGTTCCCAGCACTTCAAAACTGTCTCGATTCCCCACTCCCTTCAAGGATCTCCAAAAGGTTGCTGACACCCCGCGGTAATTGGGATTCTTCACAATGCCTTTTCGCTCACCATTTTCAATGAGTTCACCGAGTTCACAACCAAACTGAAATTTATTTCTAGAATCATCGATGGACCACGAGGTGTTGGTGTGCATCAACACACCATTTTCAACCGAGGACACCAAATCATCCAATGTGCTATCCCCTGGTTCTATGTTGAGGTTCGCCATGCGATCCATGGGTGGACGGTTCCAAGAACAGGCTCTAGAATTTGCGACCCCAGCCATGTTTGCGCGGTGCTGAGAAATCGCCGCCCCCAATGGTCTTTCAAGAATGCCGTTTTGAATCAAATACGACTTTTCTGCCGGTGTGCCGTTGTCATCAAAGGCATACGATGCAAATTCCTCTGGCACTACAGGGTCAAATGTCACGTTGAGCAGTTCAGACCCATACTGATAGTTTCCAAACATGTCTTGGGTCACAAAAGAGGTTCCAGCATAATTCCGTTCATCGCCCAAAATTCGGTCCAATTCCAACGGGTGTCCAATGGATTCATGAATTTGCAACATCATTTGGTCGGGCATCAAGATCAAATCCATCTTTCCTGTGGGACAATCCGGCGCTTCAAGCAACTGTATCGCTTCATTGGCAATCCGTGGACCTGCATCTCGATAGTCAATTCTGTCGAAGACTTCCCACCCTGTCTGTTGTGAGATACCGCGTGAACCAAAGGAGCGCTTTTGAGTTTGTCCATTTTGGTGGGCAACCGCCATCATATCAGGCGCCAACATCTCCCACTCTTGGTGTACCTCTCCGCCTTCATTGGTCAAATAAAGTGATTCTGTTCGAATGCTCATCAACGAAGCCGACCAATCAATGATGCGCTCGTCCAAAGGCAGTTTTGAGTCGATGTCTTTAAGCAAACTGAGTTTGTCACCGAAGGGTATAGAGTCCCACGGTTGCAAAACTCGACTTTTATATGAACCTGTACTGTGGGGCATTTGAATGGTTGATGGATCAAACACCATCTTTCCACCACTTCTCTTTGCCCAGTCCAAGGCTTTTGCAAATGCGGCTTTCAATCCAGACAAGGACAAATCAGCGGTCGCTGCATACCCCATTCCACCGTTCGCAAAGACAGTCACCATAACACCACGGTCAATGGTTTTGTCGATGGGTTCCAGCACTCCCCTTCGCATACCAATCACTTCTGTAATTTCTTGCACATAGCGCAAACTGGCAAAAGCAACGGCACTTGGACAGGCTTGCCGAAACAGTTCTTTAAGCTCAATCATGTACTCTCCACGGAAAACAAAGTCGATGCCTGCTTATATCGCAGTCAACCGGTAAAGTCTATTCTTCTGAAGAATACTGTTGTTCGGACAATCATTCAATTCAGGACATCACTCTGGCTCAGACCAAGACAAAATACTTCTGGGCTGTACAATATCCATATCAAAGCCAATGATGATCCGATGTGGAAGTGCACCAATGGTTCGAGGGTCTGTCTCGATAGTCCAATGCAGGACAGATGGTGGCAAACTTGAACGCACTTCTGCAAAGCGTTCCGGTGTCAAGGATTCCCCATAAACCTCCTCTTCTGTCACAGCCTCACAAGCCTTTTCGTCCACATAAGAGAAAGAATGGTCTTCGGGAAAGAACATATACAGAACGTGAATGCACATCGATTCATCGTGTAAATATCGACGCAAGGTGTTGTCGCCACATACGGGGCAATATAAGTCATATCGATTGACGGTAGAAAAAGTGGTCGCGTTGTTCACAGGTTCCTCGGGCAATGTTTATGGAAAGTACGATCCCGTGTACCAAAATCGGACAGACTCTGGCGTTTTTCACTCAAAGGTCTCAACGATCTGCCACCGACACATTTGGGTCCTATTTTCTCAAGTAGTCATTTGCCCATTCTACAAAGGTTCCACCGATATCTGCCCCTGTTCATCCTTGGTATAATGCACCAGCGTGCCCTCCCACACAAACACACCGTGGACGACAAAACCATCTTCGGGCACTTCGACCCAATAGATGGCATTGGACGGCTGTTCAATCCAATCCACCATGGACGCGGAAGGCTCTACGGGTGCTGTATCCAAAATCGTTGCGGGAACAAAGAGCGTTGTATCCGACAGGACCCCCGTTTGACCAATCGGTTTGTAGGCACCGTCGGTCAAATACACTTGATGCTCTTTGGCGGCTAAATGTTGGATTGCGCGCTGTTCTTCGGTTGTGGGTGCATCAGGGGCAGGATCTGGCAACTGTCCAGCAATAAATGGCAAGACGCCCGTCCAACCATTGTCGTGGCTCATTTGTAGATGCGCCGTCACCTGTGCATGCTCTTCCACAGAGCGTAGCCCAAGTTCAACGCCTTTTAGACCACCCGCCATCATACCAATCATATCTGGGATTCCCACCTGAATAGCCACTGGTTGCTGCTGAGCAAACGCAGAAAATTCATCATTCGCCCATTCGGCACCTTGGTTCAGCATCATTTCTTCAACGGTGGCCTTGGTATTTCCAATGTACAGGCGTCCCTTGACCACACCGACGTAAAAAGCATCACCATTGTTCGCAAAAGACAGGATTCTGTCGTCCAATTTCACAAAATCCAATCCAGCTTGTTTCAACGATCGCTGAATGCCACGCCAAATCAACCACGCACACTGAGCGCGTCCGAATCGATTGCGCAATTCCAATGCCACCGATATTTTGGGGTCTTTTCGAATGTTGATCGTCTCAAAGCCAATGAGCCCACCCGGCTGTATCCTCAAACGATTGGACAACCTTTTTGCATCTTTCGGTGACAGCCCGAGTCGCTGTTGCACGACTGGATCGGCAAACATTTCCG
>CBFIFY010000039.1:0-39628 GCA_965661985.1 uncultured Myxococcota bacterium
GGGAGCGTTGCTTGCCCAGTCAGAGTTTCCAGAAGTGCCCATTGCCATCACGTCGATTTTTGCCTTGGTCTGTGAACCGAGTGTGTGTCCAGAGATTCAAAATGCCTTTGACGGAGAGTGGGACACGACGCGTTTTGCCAATCCACTGGACTGGGTAGCAGATTTACCCCTCAGTGGAACCAGTATGGCAATCAAGCAGTTGCCCATATCCAACGGGGCTTCAGACGACACCCGACTGAAGAATCCAACCGTGACCCCAACCTTTGATGAGGCAGTCCCTTTGGTGACAACGGTAGATACACCACAGGTGTTGACCTTTGAAATTGAACTGTTTCAACAGGATGTAGATGTCGCCAGCATTTTTGGCTACACCACACGCGGTGGATTTGACCGAAATGTCTTTGCCAACAACGGCTTGCAGATGTCGGTGGGTGAACCTGCTGAACGACCGGTGACGTGGTACGCGGATTCGGCTGAAGATGCAGAGCCTGGTTCTGCCAAACTGTTCGTCATTGTAGAAGATGGTGTTGGTGGTACTGGTTTTTGGATGGGTGAGGGCGCCACAGAATAAAGAGGTGGACGATAATGTGTTTCGCACACAGTCAAGACTGGAGTATACTTACCTGTAAACCATATCTAATAATTTTTGGGGTGTATCATGTGGTTGTTGATTGCCAGTGTGGCCTTTGCATCGCCAAGCCTTGTATTTGTCGGTAACTCCTATACACAGTACAATGCGTTGCCCAATCAAGTGCAAGCCCATTCTCAAGCATTGAAGGGCTGGGAAGATACCGAAGTGACTTCGCTGACTGGTGGTGGCATGAACTTTGCCGATCACGCCAATCGCATGAACAATGTGGGAAGCAGTTGGGCGGATACCTTCAATGCGCCACATGATTGGTTTGTTTTTCAAGATCAAAGTCAGATTCCCGGTTTTCCAGAGTCCGAAGTGTACTGGCAAAACTCTTTGTCTGGTTTGCAGTCGATGCACGCGCAAGTATCGACTGTGGGTGGCCAAAGCATACTCATGTTGACCTGGGGGCGTCGGGATGGCGATCCTCAAAATACGATACTCTACGAAGACTTTACAGCGATGCAGGAGCGGTTGAACGAGGGCTATCTGTCCTATGCAGAACAGGCTGGCTCGATGGACAACCCCATCTATGTGGCACCCGTGGGACCCACGTTTGCACACATACACGACAGCGACTCGGACTTGTTTGCGCAACTCTATGACAACGATGGATCTCACCCATCTCAAATTGGGAGCGTGTTGGCATCCATGGCGATGGTGTCGAGTTTGACGGGTCGTTCTCCACAAACGATATCCAGTTCGTTGGATGCGGATACCCAGACCATTTTGGTTGAGGCAGTGGATTCGGTTGTTTTGAACGCCGCGGTTGGTACCTATCCTCTGCCGTGGGTTTGGACAGTTCTTCCGGAAGATGGGCAGATTGTCGATGAGATGTTTCGACCCTTGCTGAGAATTCGGGCTGATCAAACGCAGGATTTGACGGTGGTGGACGGGCGTTTGTGGATTGAAAATGGTCGGATGCTCGGTAATGTCACTGTTGAAGAAGGTTCAGAACTTCGAATTGATGGTGGGGCACAGGTCGGAACCGTAGACGGTTCACTGATACTGGTTTCGGGACGTTTGCGTTTGACAGAAGTCACTGGGGATGTGTTGCAGACTGGTGGTGAAGTGTGGCTTGATCAAGAAGAAACCTTCATTGGTGGTACGGCGACGTTGACGATGCTTCAGTTGCCGGTGGACTTGGAACAGGCCACGTTGCAGGCTGGAGCCTTGGACACCAGCAACCTTGAAGTGGGCGAAGGGCTTGAGTGGACACTGAACGCTGACAATGTGTTGGAACTGTCTCGACAAGCAGAAGAAGATACCGCTGAGCCCGGTGCAGAGTCGAGTACTGAAGACACCGGGCAAGACAAAGAGACAACGGGGTGTGGAAGTGTCGGAATATTGTGGCTCTATCCGTTGTGGCTAATGCGACGTAAAAGAGAGTGACTGGAGTGACGTATTAACGATGTATTTTGACTGGTACCCCTACGAATCTTTTGGACTGGACGTCTTTGTCTGGCTTTGGATGGTGTTGACGCTGTTTGGCATACCAAAGATCCTTTCTCGTTGGGGTGACATTGCCGCCATCGCTTGGTATTGGGGCATGCTGGTTTTGTTGTGTGTACTGCAACAGCAGTTTTTTGACACCAAAAGTTTTGGCTCCATCTTTGGTTTGTTGCGCGCACTTTCTTGGGGGCTGTTTCTCTTTGGTCCTGTCGCCTGTTGGATGGTCTATCGTTGGCACGTCGAAGTGTCTTCCAAGCGTATGTTTGCTGGGCTTGGTTTGTTGCTGGCTGGGATTGGGACCGATGCTTTTTGGGTAGAGCCAAACTTGTTGGAGACGACGCAGTACACAGTGGTGGATGAGAAGATCAAGAGACCGATGAGGATTGTGTTGTTGGCGGATATTCAGACCGATTCCATCAATACCCAAACTCGACAAGCACTCAAAGCGGCGATGAAACAGCAACCCGATTTGCTTGTCTTTGCTGGTGATTATTTGCAACATTCCTTTTGGCGAGACTATCAGGCCAACATCCAGCCTTTCAATGCACTGCTCAAAGAGTATGGATTGGATGCCATTCCCAGCATTGTTGTTGAAGGAGATGCCGAGCACCCTTGGGGCAGTCAATGGCATGCGCTCTTTGAAGGTACCGACGCCACCATTTTGGATCCATCCGATCGCACGTTGTGGAACGGCATTGAAATTATGGGGTTGACCATGCTCGATTCCAAAAATCGCAAGGTGTTGGAGCGCACGAACAAAGAGCGCTATTCCATTTTGGTGGGGCACAATCCAAACTTTTCTTTGGCAATGCCCGATGCAGATTTGTATTTGGCTGGACACACTCATGGCGGTCAAGTCAATCTTCCCTTTGTTGGACCCTTGATTTCTTTGTCTGATGTACCGAGGGAACAAGCAGCAGGAAAAACCGAGTTGGACAATGGCGCAACACTGATCGTCAGCCGTGGTATTGGAATGGAGCGCTATGACGCCCCCAGACTTCGCTTTCTGTGTAGGCCAGAAATAGTTGTTGTGGATTTGCTACCCGCAAACTGAGCGATGATTGAATGATGGGCTAGGATTCCAGTTCGGTCAACAGCGCAAGTATGGCCTGTGTCGTTTGAAACCATTGTTCGGAAGCGTCGATAAGCGCAGGACCATCGCCTTCTTGTTCTCCGTAATCCCCAAATTGTGCGTGGTTGCCACCGTCGATGGTGACCCACGAAGTGTTTGAAGGCAGTTGCTCAGACGATGCTTCCCAGTTTTCCCAGTCCAGCACAGCGTCTTCGGAACCAACAATGCTTTGTGTCAGAACTGTACTGCTGGATAAATCGACACTGCCAGCCGGATAGGATGCCCACAAGGACAACCCTTGTACGCGCGGTTCTTCATTGGCCATCTTTGCGGCTGCGACCCCACCCAAGGAATGTCCGGAAACCAGCCACTTGTCTATGTCTGTGTCGTCCATCAAGTTTACAACCGCATCGCTGTTTAAAATGGCCAAGTCACGGGGCACGTACAAAATGTAGCCTTGCACACCGGCATCCGACAGTTGTCTCAAAATGGGCGCATAGGCTTCAGCCTCTACTTTGCCACCCGGATAAAAAGCAAAGTGCGTCTCAAATAGGGGCTCAACAGGTGTGAAGGAAATCCAGTCTTCTTCCACAGACACAACTGTGGTGTCACTCGATGACAGTGCGTCGAGTGCATCAGAACCGGCTGGGTAACTACCGCTACACGCTGTTGTGAAAAACAGGGACATGAATATTTTGTATTGCATAGGATTTTGTATCTGACTGTTTGTACAAAACAAATTGCCGAACAATTCTCTCAGTCTTGAGGGTTTTCTTGAGGGTTTTCATCCAGCCAATTGTCGGTTCGATCGATGGAGTCTCTGAGAGAACCCAGTCCCAACTCAACTGCCAAATCTTCGGGAACCGGCAAACCATCTATCGACATGTTGATCCACAGCGATTCGATTCGTTTGACATTCTGTGCGACTTCTTCAGTCTCATTGGGTTGAGGAAGTGTGATGATGACGCCGTATTCACTTTCTACGTTGACCCAGTCCACACTCACTTCTGGGGTTTGGGTGAGCCAGCGTCGTTGAACGTATGCAGTGCCCAAACTGGTTTCTACCCATCGAGCCTCACTGAACAAGTGTGAAATCACTTCTACGCCCAACGGCAAGAAACTTTGTACTTCACCTGTGTATTGTACAACATCGCACTCGTGGCTCAAAAAGCATGCTGGGTTGGTGATGTACTGTCGGTTGTTGTAGCCTTCGGCATCGGGGTTTAAATCCTCGGGATCCACAGCAAAACTGGCATAGGCCACCGCGTCTACAGAGTGGTCGTATTCTCTCGATAAACCAATGCCAATCAGTTCACTTGGCTGGGGTTGACCGGTCGTGGCGATCGCTTCGTCGCTGAGGTTGGACACACGGTAGCCCTGTGCGAGGTCTTTTTCATTGTCTGGCAACCACGCGATGAGGTTTTCCAAGCCCTGTTCCAAGTAGCGATCTGGGGCTTCAAAGTTCTCATACAAAAAAGAATTCAGTGCATCAAAGTCTTCAGGGGCATCGACTGCCGTACATGCAAACAGCAAAGTTATCCACATCATTCATCTCTCCAACCATTGTACGTTTTCAAAATGGGTGTTTTTTGTTCAATGGGCTAAACTACAATCAGTATAGACCAGTGCATTCTCAATGCACAAGATTTTACAGCGATGGGAGTTCTATGATCTGGTTTTCACTATTGCAAGCGGTGTTTGCGCAAGAATGTCCGTCTACAGAATGGGACTTGTCTCAGGCTTGGCCAAGTGTGGCAGAGCAAGTCAAGGTCGATAAAGCCACTGAAGTTCAGGCCTTGGAACAATATGCCTTTACGCTGACTGGTGAAGACACAGAGCGAAAAGGGATTCGAACAGACGGGCTCATTGTGTTGCAACATGGTCAGATTTTGTATGAGAATTATGGCAGAGGGTTTGCAGCAGACAACAAGCATCTTCTGTGGTCGGTCACCAAGAGCATCAATTCGGCGTTGCTTGGTCGAGCAATACACGAAGGGCTCATTCAGATTGACGAGTCCATTTGTGCCCATCTTCCTTGGGTGCCCAGTGAAAATTGTGCCATTACTCCAGAGCATTTGGTCACGTTCTCCTCTGGTCTGCGTTGGAAGGAGAGTTACGAAGGGGAACGGAATCAAGTTTCGTCGGTGTTGGCAATGCTCTATGGGGAAGGCAAGCGCGATATGTCCACGTTTGTCGCTACCCACGACTTGGCGCATCAGCCTGGTCAACACGTCGCATACTCTACTGGGGATGCTGTGTTGCTCTCGGCCGTTTTGGGCAGTGCGGTTTCTGAACGCTACGGAGAAGAGTATCCTTGGTCGATGCTCTTTGAGCCATTGGGTGTTTCTGCGACCTATGAGCGAGATATTGCAGGTACCTATGTGGGTGGTTCCTTGGCCTACATGACGCCCAGAGATATGGCGAAATTTGGTGCATTCTATCTCAATGACGGATGTGTTGGAGAGGAGAGACTGTTGCCGACCGACTGGGTTCCGAGGAGTACGTCGCCCTCTAGATTTCATGACAACATGGATGCTTGCTGTGAAGATGGGAGCATCTCTGGCTACTCTTGGTGGTTGAACACAGAGTATGCCCCCGTGGGAAACCCATTGGGATTGCCCGACGCGCCTGAACTTTATTATGCAGCGGGGCATTGGGGACAATACATCATCGTCATTCCTTCATGGGACGTCATCATTGTGCGAACGGGGGATGACCGTGACGGCTCTTATGACAACAATGCCTTGATACCGTTGGCGCTCAGTGTTGCTACAGAACCGAATCAGGAGCCAACTCAGGAATCCTCGTCCAACGAATGACCCTCTGGGCTTTGTGGTTTTGCACCCGTTCTGCTCTATACATTAAAGAAGAGGTGCACCATGTTTGATGACTATTATTCCTTTCACCCACAACTCAACTTGAACGCACACATTTGTGTTGTTGGCTTCTTTGGCACCCCTCTTGCGCAGTCAGTGCGTTTTATGCAGGCCATCTCAGGTTTGCCAGTCCAAGATGTGGAGCGTTTGTTGGAGCATCGTTTGGGAAGTCGTTTGGCGCATTATTTGTCTGGTCACCACAAGGAAGATTTGTACCTTGAAGAAAGAAAGGTGTTGCACGCTGCTTTTGCCGAGCAACCTTCTGTGATCGCTCTGCGTCCTTCTACGTTGCGGTTTCGAAGAAATAGAGAGTGGTTGGCACAACAAGATGGAATCGTGATCAGCCAGTCCATCCCAACACTCCATAGGCTGTTGACGGAGATTCATGAAGGTGAACGGTGGGAGCGATTGCACGATCTGGACTTGAAGTTGCCTTTGACCGAGTCTCAAATCCACGCTGAGTATACGGTTTGGAAGCGCTATCTGCCAAGCAAGTGGCACCACCTGGATACAGACAGCACCGCGCCAAGTGCTTTGGGTCAAGAACTTTGGACACACATTCAACAAGCCGTTTAAGTGCGCAATGTTCCTTTGACACGTTTTTTGAGTTTGCTTTTTTGATCGGGTTGTTTTTGGGTAGGCTCTGGTCGACAAAAAAGATTATTCTAGCCGTCAAGGTGGTCAGAATGGGCTAAGTGAATTAATTTTGATAGAACCATGGCGAGAAATCGTGATGGCTCGGTACAGTTCGGCTGTCTTTATGCTTGAATTGTTGCCGGCAAATGTTGTATAACAATACAATGCATGGATATATTCCATTTTTTTGGATATTCCGCGAGATTTTGCATTCACACAAACAGGTTGTTCCATGATCACATTTCTCTTTCGCGTGTTGCTACTCCTGTTGATCATTCCCAACATTGCCTTTGCGGCTACCAACGGGAATATCAAAGGATCGATTGTCGACGAGTATGAAGTGCCTCTACCCGGGGTGGTCATCACCGTTACCTCAGACAATTTGATGGGAGAGCGCCAAGCCCAATCTGACGGAAACGGTCAATACTTTCTCGCCGAACTGCCCCCTGGTACGTATCGACTTGAAGCCAAACGCGACAAATTTCAAACGGTGGTTCGACCCAACGTTACAGTAAAAATCGGCGCCAATGCGATTGTGAATATTACGATGCCACTGGCCGGTGCGACAGAAGAGATCGTTGTTGAAGAAACACGATCGGTCATCGATACCGAATCTGGAAACCAAGGTTCTGTGTTGACCAAAGAGTTCCTTGAGCGAATCCCCGCTGGGCGATCGTATCAGCAAGCCGCTCAGTTAGCCGCAGGTGTGACTGGTGGTGCCAACCCCAATGTGGGTGGTGCATCTGGAAATGAAAACACCTACCTGATGGATGGTGTGAACATTACCGATCCTGTGACTGGAACGTTCTCTTTGAACTTCAACTTTGACGCCATTGAGCAGTTGCAGGTATTGACTTCTGCTTACGATCCTGAGTATGGTCAGAACTTGGGTGGTGCGATCAATATTGTGACTGAAACAGGGGGGAACACCCTTGAGTTCAATGTGTACGGTCAACACCTCAACGGTGAGTGGGGACCGAAAGGGGACGCCATTTATGCTTCTGATGGTTTCCAACTGGCACCCACTGATTTTGATTCAAAATACAGAACCACTCAGTTGTCTGGTAAAGTGTCTGGTCCTGTGATTCGTGACCGCATGTGGTTCATCGCTTCCTATCAATATTCTCGTACGTTGATTGCTCGAACCGGTATCGATTTACCACGTGACTTTGATGGGCATTACGTGTTGGGTAAGTTGACCTATTCACCAAATGCTTCGCATCGTTTCACCTTGCTCGGTCAAACCGATCCAACCACCATTGACAATACGGATCAGAGCACTCGGTTCATCAATCCTGAAGCACAAGGGCGTCAGGCTCAAGGTGGATGGTTGTCTTCATTGCGTTGGGAATGGTACATCTCTCCGGAGCAGTTCTTGGAAACTCAGGCAACTGTGCAAAAGACCTACATTGAAGTGTATGGTGTTCCATGTACCCACAACAAGAGTCTTGGGTACCACGCCTGTGAAGAGGAAGAGTTGGAGAACAACATTGACTTCGTCACATCACCGCGCTTGGGATCTTTCAACGCCTTCGACAAAGACAACTACACCTATTACACCTTCGACGATCGTTGGAGAATCAACTTCAGTTCTAAGTACTCGTTGCTCCAGTTGCAGTTTTTGGGTTCTCACGATTTGAAAGGTGGGGTTTCGTCTGACATTTTGATTTGGGATTCTGTATTCGGATACATGGGGAACTTGTACTATGTAGATTTGAATGCTCAATCGTACAATCCAGATACCTATCAAAATTATTATTGGATTGAGACTTCCGGTCCGTTGAATTACAGCACGACTTCCAATCAGTTCTCGTCGTTCTTGCAAGATGTGTACAAGCCGATTTCAAACTTGACCTTCCGTTACGGTGCTCGTTATGATCGCGCGGTGTTCCGAAACGATGTTGGTGAGCCCATCATTGATGTCGGTGTCGTTCAGCCTCGTGTGTCTATCATTTGGGACCCTTGGGCAGATGCTCAGACCAAACTGGTAGCCAACTACGGTCGATTCTCCAACACGGGTCGCATTGGTGTGGCGGATTACCTCTCAAAGTCCGGTTTGGGTTCCAAACTGTTCTTGGGAGAGTTCTTCAACGAGTTTACCAACGGCGCAGCCAACAACTATGATTACACACCGGCTGTCAACTTGAACTCGATGCACTCTGATATGATTGCTCCACGTGCCGATGAGTTCTCTTTGGGGGCTGAACGGGCTTTGATTGCGGATTTGGCTGCGAAACTCTACTTCACTGGTAAGTTCACGCGCAATTTGTATGCCTTCGACGAAACCAACTTGTATTGGGATGAGGATGGATACAACATCATCGGAACTGGAAATGGTTCTGTGATTTCAAATTACCGTTTCCGTACTCCCGACATCGCTCAGCGAAATTACATTCGTACCGACCTTGGATTGAACAAAGTCTGGTCCAATCGTTGGGAAGCACAGTTCAACTATTCATACACCGTGTCTCGTGGTACAGCTCAAGGTACACCATCTTCGTTCTTGAGTGTTCCACAGCAGGTCGAGTATTTCATCGGACGATACTTGGGTACAGACATCACACATGACATCACCGGTGGATTTGCCTGGGAACTTCCAGACGACCCTTGGACGACCCGTTTTGGTGCGACCTTCTTCTTGGAAAGTGGGTACCCAATCTCTCGTACATACCAAAATGGTAATTACAGTGATGACGGCCGTACGTACATTTACAAAGACACGGTTGGTTCCTATGCCCGTTCACAAACCTGGTATGAATTGAACCTCTTGGTTCAGCAAGCCATCCCTGTACGCAAAGGGAAACTGTGGGGGATTTGTCAACTTGACAACGTCACAAACGCCCGTACTGGTTGGGGCGCCTATACATCCTTCGACAACCGTTGGATCATCTCATCAAGACAAAACCCTGTCCGTGTGACATTGGGTGGGAGGTATGAATACTAATGTTGAGTGCATTGCTACTGGCGCAACTTCAAGGGTGTGCGTTTGATGAAAACTTGAATTACTATGACCTTCGCGGAACCGTGAAGATTCCTCTTGCAGCGACACAGTTTGTCTATGGGACGGGTGACGAAGCCCAGATTTTAGACGACATTCGTGCGATGGGACCTTTGTATCTGGGTGTCTATCCGGGGATTGAAGAGGGGCTTTACCCCTATCCACACCCGTCGATGGGACCTATTTTGTCGGAAGGACAAGATGGAAATGCCTATCCTTATGGTGGAAACACCGTTGGGCGATTTGATTGGGCTTGCTACCAGCAGTTGGTGTGTAAGGTGAGCACGGGGCGTTTTGAAGACTATGGCGACATTATCGACTTCTTTGACAATGTATTGGATGATCCCATTCGTACGTTGAACGGTGAAGTGGTGGGTTCGAGTACCGAATACCAAGAGCGTTGTTACGAAGTGGAGTACTCTACTGGCGACAACGAGATGTTGTTCATCGGTGAACGTGACTTCCGCATTGAAGGGGAATATTTGGTTGCCGATGTGGTCATTCCCCACATTCCAATGAACGAAGGCATGAAAGTGTGGGGGTGGGTCGATATGCCATCTCCATCCTACGAGTTCTCAACCTGTGATCCAACAGTTGGAGACACAGTCAATTACTATGCTGAAAGTTATGATTTGGGAACCAACGCCATCGATGTGTTGAATTACCCAGGAAAATACATTGACTTTGGTGACTGGGTTGTACAGACACCGGCTGAAATCACCGATCCCAATGTGGATTTTGAGCTGGTGGTTGACTTTCACTACGTAGAAGAAGAATAAGGAGTATTCAATGAACAAATCTATCCTTCTTTTGGCGACGACCTTTGGCTTGATGGCTTGTGATCGCAGTGGTGATGACTATGTTCCAGCGGCTGACGGTACGTACCCACCCGTGATTGATGTGGGTGAGATGGCCGTGATGACCGCCGACTTGTTGCAAGAATTGCGCGCTGAAGGTGGCAATGCCCGAACGTGGTGTCAAGACAACCTCGACGACAATGGCAACCCTTACTGCTACTACGGTTTGTTGGGTCAAGCGCCCACAGGTGTCAAAGGTGGCGCAACATTCACCTTTCGCGGGACGGGTGATCGCGTGTGCATCGTGACCGATCCAGAAACGGTCTTTTGGAACACCGCAGTCGCCAGTGTAAATCCGGACGACAAGTATTCGTATGCAGATTTGGAACAGGACGATGGCGACATTGACCTTTTTGCCGGTTTGTCTTCCTATTACACAGGCTCTCCAGGTGTTGAGTTGGGAGATTTCAAAGGGTTCTATACCGATGCTCTTGGGAATTCCGTGGCAATTGAATATGGTGAGTGCTTTCAGTATGGAGCCCAGTCGGGTATGAACAATGCCCACGCAGGTCGTGCTTCCGCTGAGTATTGCACCATCAACACTTCCAATCGCGTAGACAAACTCTACACGGTGGTGTTGGAGTCCTTTGCCGTACCGTTGGACGATGGCGCATTGGGCTTTGGTGCAGTTGTTCTCGATGGTTCTTGTGGAGACTATGTCATCAACGAGTGTACGCTCTTTGGTGAAGGCTTGGAAGCGCAGTTCGATGAAAACGATGAAGTTTCTGTCGATGAAAACGGTGAGCAAGTTGCGTTGGCACGAGCGTGTACAGTACAACTTGAACAAGCATCTTGTGACGGCGCATTGCAGTCGTTCTGCTGTGAATACCCTGCGTTGTGTGGAGAAGATGGAGATCGTGATCAGTGTGAAACGGCACCAGCATTGCCAGAGAACCTGTCATGCCCGTCGTATTGTGATGTGTATTCGGATGTTGATCCAGACAATTGCATTTCCGAATAATCTACGGTAGATTGAAGGCAGCCAGTTGGTTGCCTTTTCTGTTTTGGGTAAACTTCTTGAATTAGGTCAGTCGGCAATCTGGGGTGCTGTGACACAGGTGTATGACATGTGTTGTTTGTACAGTGCATTGGTTGATTGATGGAGCGTGCATGACCAAAAGCAACAAGACATTGTTTACCTTATTGGAATCTGGATGGGAAGACGAGTCTTTTGGTCCACCCTTAACCTTAGAGCCCATTGTCGATGAAGCCACAGAATCGGTGGTTGAGCCTCCAACGGTGGGCATTGATCGCTATGAAAAGCGAACATTGCTCGGTCAAGGAGGGATGGGGGCTGTGCATGAGGCCTACGATACGGTGTTGCATCGTCCAGTCGCGACGAAGTCCTTGCATGAAGAAGTTTCTGTCACATCCCCACTTTGGAAACGATTCTATCGAGAAGCTCAAATCACGGCACAGTTGGGTCACCCCTCCATTGTGCCCGTGTATTCGATTGAGTTTACAGAAGCACAGCAACCGCTCATGATCATGAAGCGAATTCAAGGGGTAACCCTCGAAGATTACATTGAAGAGTGCAAAGAGTGTACAGAGACCCCAATCCCCACGTTGTACAGACTTGAACAACGGCTGGAAATTCTCATCAAGATTTGCGACGCCATGCATTATGCCCACGTCAAAGGGGTCATACATCGAGACTTGAAACCGGAAAACATCATGGTGGGTGCTTTTGAAGATGTATACGTGATGGATTGGGGCGTGGCGACCCCCACCCAAAATTCAATGACGTTGGACCCTTACGAAGAAGAAGTTCTCAAAGATGCCAGTTTGGATGTGCAGGACTTGGGCATCAACACCATTCACGGTCAGGTCATTGGAACTCCGAGGTACATGGCACCAGAGCAAGCACGGGGTGAACTAGACATTGTGGGACCTGTGGCAGATCAATACGCCATTGGAATGATGCTCTATGAGTTGGTCATGCTCAAGGAAGGTCGCCCTGGTCGTACAGTTGTGGAACTATTGGATAAAGCAATTGCAGGCTCTCGTCCATGGAATTTAGAAGGGTTGGATGCTCGATTGGCTGCCATCATCTTGAAAGCGACATCGCCCAATATTGAAGAACGCTACGAGAGTATGCGGTTTTTGGCTCAAGATTTACGTCTGTTCTTGCGGGACAAAGCCGTCAAAGCCCTTCAAGAACCTTGGAGCATGAAACTGTGGCGGCGCATTCGAAAACATCCGTTGCAGTTGGCGTTGGGCATCAGCATATTGTTTGCCATTGCAGGGGCTGTAACCATCACATCTTTATGGTCGGCTTTGGATGCCATATCGCAAACGTCCAAACATGAGCGGGTTACCACCCACTTGTTGAGTGAGATATCGAGTCAGACGCAAGAGTTGGATCATTCCTTTTCAGATGTTCAACGCAGTGTACAGCGCTTGGCGGTTCGTTTAGAATCCTTGTATACATTGTCGTCATCGATGTTGGTGGAGAGTGCTTGTCAAGATTATCGAACGTTGAGGGATGTTGAGGGAACTCGACAGCATCCTCAGTATCAGACGAATTGGATCAATACTTCAACCCCTGTATGTTTGGTTCCAGACAGTGTTGAGCCATCCAAAGCGGGCTTGGGAATGTGGTTGTCGTCGGCGATGACACCTTATTTAATGTCGGAACATCAAGGTCAAGGGGTTGATAGAGAGAGTTTTGACGAATCTTTTTGGAAGAATGAGACCCTGAATCCCATTCAGTGGAGTTACGTGGGCTTCTCAGATGGGGTACTGTTGAATTACCCTGGAGTGGATCAGTTTGGCGAAGGCTATGACCCGCGTTTGAGACCGTGGTACATCAGTGGAAAAGAGTTCACGTCGCCAACCTGTGGTGAGCCTTATCCGGATGCCAGTGGGTCAGGCTATCTACTTCCTTGCAATCAGAGGGTCAACAAACCAAATGGGGAATTGTTGGCTGTCGTTGGATTGGACTTTTTGGTGGATTCAGTATTGGAAGACCTTGAACTTCAAAAACCAAGTCACGTCAAGGAAATATTTTTGCTGAATCGCAAAGGCGAAGTGCTCTTTTCCAGTCAAGATAAGGGCAAGCAAGTCGCCTCTCTGAGAAAACAAGACAACAACAGGTCTAAAGAGACCAAGCCCTTTGCCCAATCCAGAGTGGTGGCGGCAGTTCAGAAAGCCCAGAGACAAGGACTGGTAAAGGATCGAACTACGATTTATGTCTTTTCTCGACTGCAGTTTGTTCCGTGGACGTTGGTGTATGCTTTGGATCAATCAATGTGGGACATCGAAGTGTAGATTGTGTCCGAACGCGATTGAGTTTGTTGACATGCAAATATATTGGACAGCACGTGGAAATTGATCGAGCAAAATTATAAAGTATGGGTGTCTAAAATGATGGGGATGTACATGAGAAATTCAAAGGCAGTATTGGTTTGGGTTCTTTTCGTTGTGACACTATTGGGGGGAACACCTGCACATGCAGAGGATGACTTGTCTCCAGCAGATGAACTTCGACAGGCTGAAACGTGGTATCGAGTGGCTCGGGCTACTGAAAATGGCATGGAATTTCACGAGCGAGCGGCAAAGTTGTACGAGTCCGTCATCAGTAGAACCAACGATCCTATATTGAAAGCCAAGGCAGAAAAAGGTGCCGATCAAGTATTTTATCGAAATGACAATGCCCACGACACCTATCGAACATTGTTTGACCCAGTTTGGTGGATGTCCAAGCAGGATTCGACCATTGAGTGGTACGACGACGTGTACATGTTGGCGTTGGGAAATGCTTGGGCGGGGTTGGAAGCCAATCTAGCAAGAGAATTGGATGCGGAAAACCATGCAGTGCTGGCCTTTGTCACGCGCAATGAGCAGTTGCCGTCGAGTTTATTGGATACAGGCAGTGAAGACTTTGAAGCCAACAGAGAAGCCCGTTTGAAACTGATGCGCGATGAAGTTGTTGGATTGGCGGATGCCAACTCAAGTTTGGTTGGTGTACCGGACGATTTGTTGCCTTGGGACATCAATTGGCTCTCTAAGCCGAATGTATCCGCATCTGATATTCAACGCTTTTGTAAACAGTTGAATACTCAAGGTGTGGTATTGGTGCATGTCAACATCGACGATGAAATCTCTCCTTCCGATGAATATTTGGGGGTGGTACGCACGTCACTGGTGGCGTATTTTTGGAGACATACAGATGTAGAACCCTATGCGACTGTGAAATCAATGGGGGTTGGTCAAGATGCCAAAGCACACCATCCAATGGCGGTGTATTGGTTGTTGAGTATGTTGGGTGTGGCAGTGGGGTTGTCTGTATGGACGGCACGTAAGCGTTTGCAGGCGGATGTCTTGAGTTATGGTCAAGTGGTCTTTACGGCGACCGTTTTGTTTGCCTTGGGCGGTGTGTGGTCCCATTTGTCTTTTGCATTTGCGACGGATTACCAAGTCGACTGGGGACAGGCATCGTTAATTTTGGAAACCGATCAATGGCAGATTCCGTACATTCCATCGATGCAGTGGTCGTGGGTGTTGGCTTTGGTTGCATTGAGCAGTCCAGCATTGGTGTTGGCTTGGGCACTCGATAAAATCGATGTGTTGGTGCACGGCATGATTCCAGTGAAAGAATTGCAATTTCCAATTTTGTTGCCGTCTATGTTGACGGGGGTGTTGGCATGGTTGTTTCTACCGCTGGTGATGGCCCACACCTTTCAAGGGTGGTCGGTTGCTTGTTCTATGTCACTGGGTGTGTTGGCTCTTGTGGTCACTGTGGCGCCGATGATCACCAAACTGTTTCAAGGTGGCAGCATCAATCGGTTGGCGATTGTGGTTGTGCTGTGTTTGATCTTGTTGTCGCTTTCTTTGCCCCTTGGGTTGTTCAACAACTGGCATTGGGGGGTCTCCATCGCGATGGTTCTGAGTGCAATTGTCCTGCATCGACAGCAGTACGAGAGCGGGGAATATGAAGTACAAGAAGACATTCAGTTTGTCGAGGGGGACAATCCATTTTTGCAGGCGCCGTTGATTGCACCGCATGCAAAACTAGTAAAGGAGATTACAGAGACAGTGAGGGTCCAGCAATCCTGTTGCATTGTGGATGACTGCAATACTGGAAAGTCACCAATATTCATCGGTTTGTATCAGGATTTGAACACGTTGAACACGTCGAACAAGTCGAGCAGTGAGCAACAGACAGTATTGTATTTCTCCTGTGAGGAAAGCGATGCTGAGCCATTTGCGTTTGTGCATCGATTGATGAGTCGACTCGGCTTGAAACCATCTCTCAAAGGGCAAGTGGAAGCCAATGGCAACATTGTTACAGACAGCGTCGACAGTTTGGTGACTGCTCTGCCGGGTGTTGAGTTTATCATGGGGTTGATTGGTGAAACGACCATGGGACTGTCGCGGGAAATGATTGTGGAAGATTTGACTCGGTATGTGTTGTCCGAATTTCATAAATACTCCACGGTCTGTTTGTTGTTGGACAATGCCGATCACATTGATGATGCAAGTCGAGAAGTGTTGAAAAACTTGCTACAAAAGTCGAGCAATGTGTCTATCGTATGGGAGGTATCTACAGAAGAGTCCATGTTGAACTGGGATTTGGACTCAAACGCAAACTGTACGTTGGTGCCCAAAGTGTCTATGGATGATTTCCAACAGTTTTTGGTGGATATGTCTGTTGTATCGATGCCAACGGAAGTCCAAGAAGAAATCTTACAGATCACCAATGGGGACTTTCAACAAATCGTTGCCGTATTGCAGTATTTGTACGATGAAAAGCATGTACAGAAAGACATGGACAATCAGATTCATTTTGTGCGCGATATTCGCAAGACACCCTTGCACAAGATTGTCCCAACATCCTATGAGCGCGTTGAGTTGGAAAGATTTCACCAATTAGATGAGTTGCACCAGCGCATTGTGGAATGTGCGAGTGTGTGTGGCAACATTTTCTATGCTGAAGAGATTGCGTTTGCACTCAATACATCCGAGGTCAAAGCCTTGGAAATGTTGGAAAAGATCGAGCGTCAGACAAGTCCATCCATTGTATTCGATGTTCCAGGAGAATCTGGTGTGTTCCAGTTTCACAGTCGTTTGACGCAATTGGTGATCGCCAAGCAACTGAGGTATGCCCAGTTGGATTTGCCAAAGGAATTGGCTGTCCGATTTCACAAGCGAATACTGCAAGGGGACAGCCACGATATTCCATTGTTTCGACTCTTGTTTCATGCGACGCAAATTCGACATTTGGAGCCCCAAATGGAAATCGATCTGTTGGTAGAGTACATCGAGACCTTGACAGCGCAATTTGCATGGCCTGAGATTGTAGAATTGTATCGGGATCCGGATTACACAGGTGTGCTTGAGCAGATGTCGAGCGAGAACTGGGTTCACAGCCAAATTTCCTATGCGAAGGCATTGCGGTATCATCCAGATTTGGAGCATTGGCAGAGTGTACCGGAGGTGAGTTATAGTATTTTAGCAATCGCGGGTTGCCCTCCAACGTCGAACCTTCATGCAGGTGTACAGGTGTTGACCAAAGTGATTGACACGCATTTTCAATTGGACGTTCCTGTGCCCTTTGAGTTGATCAAAACCTGGTGCCAACTTGCTTTCGTACCGACAGCTGGTCAAGAGTATCTCAAAGAGGTCTTTGCCGAATATGCTGGGCAGTTGATCACGCATCTTGAGGGTGTCGAACGGTATCTTGTAGAGTCCTATTATCATTCGGTATTCAAGTTCGAACGCAATATTACCTCCGATTTACAGCAATTGGTTGCCACGTTGGACGCGTTGCCAACGTCTACGGCTCAACAGTTTGCCTTGGGCAGTGTGTTGAAAGAATATGCTGGACAACATTTTCATCACTCGACATTTCAGAAAGATTTGTCCGTTGAAGAAATCCAGAACTTTTGGGATGCAGAGATTGCCCCATTGTATCAGCGAGCCAATCAATTGATGGAAGAACAGGGTGATTGGCACGGCTTGGCGGCAAGTTATGGCATTCAGGCCAACATGTATTTGTTTACCTTAAAGGATTATCCTGAAGCCTTGGAACTGCTTCAACAAGATTTGGACTTGGTTGAACGATTTTACTTCGTGTCCTATGAGTCCAGTATCCGTGGGCGAATATCCATCGCCTATCAGCGATTGTTGGAATTGGAATTGAACGCTGAGCCAGTGTCCATGAACAAAGCGCTGTCCTTGTATCAACGAGCCTTGAAAGAGGCACAGTCTGCACAAGAATGTGCTCTTCGATTGGGTGCAGACAGAGATGCTTCAATGGCAGAAAGTTCCCTACAACACATTGAACGGCTGAAAGAGCAGTTGGATGCACTTGGGTAAACTGCCTTGAGACGTTGCCTCTTGTCTCTTGTCTTTTATCTCTAATCTCTAATCTCTAATCGTCTCGTGCCTTTGTAGTTTGGGGTATGCACGTAGAGATCGAGAGAAGATGATTAGGGCTTAGGGTGCGATATACTCCAGTTGCCAGACGAATCGTCCCACCAAACTGGTTGCGTTGGGTCCGTGCCAGCGTCGACCTTCAAAGACGATGGGTTGAGAGCCCGGAGAACGATAGGTGTGTCCAGACACGAGGTGTTCATTTCCACTTTCTGGCATTTCCAAGCGCACTTGGTAGGTGCATGGATCGGCTGTCTGTCCTGAGTTGAGTGTCCACAATGTGCCCCAGCCTAAGTTGCAGGTCTGTTTGTAACTGTGTACCGTGACGGTGGTTGCATCGCCAGTATCGACATCGATCATGGGGATGATCAACGGTGTGTGGGTGTTTGAGCCCCACCATTCACGATTTGTTGGACCCACTGCTGGGTCGGTCACAACAAAATACAGGGAAGAATCTTCGACTGACAAGGTTTCACTTTCCACAACCGCATTCAGTGATTGCAAAGTGGAAGCTTCAACGGTGAGTGAAACGTCAATGTCGACCGTATCGATTGTGGTGCTGTCGGTAGTGCTGTCGGTAGTTCTGTTGAAGGTTGTGTGCGCCCGAACTTCAAGGCTTGAGTCTATACTGCGCCAAGTTCCTTCTGTGAGGTGGGTGTTTTCTTCAAAGGGAATCCAAACGCTCAATCCTTGACGCACATTTTTGTGATTGCTCCAAGGGGTGGTGTCGTTCATTGCAACACTCCAACTGTTGGAAGCGCTGTGTACCCGCCGTTGTCCATACAATGTCATCTGGGCGGTTTCTCCAAGATCGTTGATGACTTCGATCTCAAAACTGTGGATGGAATCTTCTTCGGAGCAGGAAACTTCATCCGACATTGGGGCATGAAAGGACAGAGGCATTGCATCCGCCCACAGCAGTTCTGTGCCGCTACTGGAGCAATTGACACCTGCCTCACACCATGAATCGAGTAGGATGTGTCCAGCATTCAGGGTTTGTCGTCCCAACGTACTGGATTTGGGGATGCTCGGTGGAGATTCAAAACTTCTCGACGCCAGAACGGTCGCTGAAGATAGGTCGATGTTTGGATAGGGGGTTTCGGAATGTAGCAGTCGAACTTGGGTGGTATTCTGTTCCAACGGTAGGTTGAACGAAAAGAGGTGAAGGTTCGTGCCCGTCACCGTTTCGCGGTTGATCAGCGCATAGTCTATCGTTCCGTCAATATCGGTAATCTCAGCGACGTAATTGGCGCCTTCAAAGTCTGACAAGCCGACTTGACTGGGGTCGGGCAGGGGAAAAGCATTTCCAGAGTCCCAAAACAAGGGAGGATAGATGTGGTTGGCATCTGCCGCAATGCCAGTATCGGCAATCGCTCCAACAATGGTCACGACGGGGGTCGCTGTCGCCAGTGGTCGTTCATAGTCAGCATCGACAGCAACGGATTCATATTGATGTGTGTCTACGTTCCATTGAACAACATCGCTGTTGCCATTGACGCGTCCCAATGTCGGGGTACTCTCCATCCAATTTTGAATTTTCCAAGCGTGATATCCGGTATATTGTGGGAAACAGTGCAGTGCATTGGAGGCTTCTCCACCGTTCATACTGTCTCGTTTGCCTTGAACGGTAGCACCATCTTGAAGCACGACTCCTTCTGAATTTACACGGTACCAAGTGCGAAACTGGTTGTGTACTGTGTCGTATCCCCATGGATGTGTGTCCAAATTGACGCCGTTGTTTGGGTATTCATCGTCAATTCCCCAGTTGGAGGCTGAACCTTCGGTAAAGTGGGCTAGGGTAAAGGAATGACCGATTTCATGATTGAAGACATTGCCACACTCACCGTGCCATATCGCCGACCAACCTGTCCATCCTGCAGAGTAGGGAGCATTGTTGATGTCGACATAATTACCGCTTTCATTGACCACCCATCCCAATCCCAACGTGGTGCCAAAAGAGTAGGGAGAGTTTCCACCAGAAAAGGTTGTATTGGTCAGTCCTTGACCGATGTTGGCAAGGTTCAGGCGATGGGTGAAGATGTTTTTGAGAATCCCCCATCGATCGGGATCGCTGGTTTCACTGAGACGTTCAGTTTCAGAACCGACTTTGACAGGGCCATTGGCGCCACGAACAACAATTTCATCGAGTACCCAGTCGGTAGAGTCTGTCCAAGATAATTCTGAGATGGGCAAGACCGAAAAGAAGTCCAAACCAAGTTGTTGGACGCTGTAGGTACTTGTGTCGTAGGTGGCATCCCCAAACAGGACAATTTTCGATCTTGAAACGGTAAATCGGTGGGGCGCACCCAAATCGGTCAACGTATGAAGGTGGGTGTGCAATCCGTCACCGTCCTCAAATGCGATGTGCAATTCCACATTTTCTTCCATCCAAGACCAAGGCAACTGAACCGACCATGCGCTTTCTGACCAAGGGTCAAGTGGGGTTGGGGTGAGCCCTTGTTCTAGAATGCTTGGGGCTTGATTTGGTGCAAGGAGCGAGAGAACACCCAAGGTTTCACCACCGCGTTTCGCCAAAACTCGCAAATCAGTGCTTTCATCCAGTGTGACGGTGGGTTCAAAGAGCAATGTTGTGTCTCGAAAAGCTGGAGGTCTGGGTGCCCAACGGTCGTCGTTGGAAGCGGTGACGTGGGTGTGTCCAAACCAAATTGCGCCTGCCAATTCAATCTCACTTTGTCCTTGTACGCCGAACCAACCAAGCTCTGTTTCCAACTCCTCCAGACACTCTTCGAAAGGAATGACAGGTTCTTCATCGGTATCCAATGCGGTGTCGATTTCTGTATCGGTGCTGGACGTGTCCGTCGTGGAGGTGTCCGTCGTGTTCTCTTCTGAACTGGTATCGTTCGGTACGCTTCCTGTTTCGGTTTCTTTGTCCGAATCAGAACAGGCAATTAGGCTTAGACCCATCAGCACAGAGGGAAGTCGCATCCATAAATTCATTGGTGTCACCATTACAAAGGGTTTCTTTGATCATAACACGCCACCACCGCAAACAGGAAGCTTGGAAAGGTATTACCCTCCGATAATTTGAAACAGGATGTAGCCTGTCCAAATTGCGTATACACCGAGCATGGCAAATCCGTGTCCTTTACCGATGGTCAGCAGTGTTTTGTCCTTCGATCTTTCTTTTGGTGCGGAGAGGAAGATGCCGACGATGACCACGCTCAGTGCAATCAACACGATGCGCAGTGATTGCACCCCATCATCTGACCCCCCGTCGGCTCCGTCGGAAATCAAGGAGATGTGGCCAGGACCGCCATTCATCATTTCCAGTCCTGTATACAAGGCAAGTGGAAGTCCGAGAGCGACACAGATGTCGAAGATGTTCGATCCCACAGCGTTGGCAACTGCATCATCATACTCGCCTTTCATGGCGTCCTTGTAAGACAGAATTGTATCGGGGACACTTGTGGCGGCGGCGCCCAAGATGACGGCTGTAAAGTAGGCTTCGACACCAAGAGCCTCAGCAGAGAGAATGACAGATTCAGACAGCAAATAGCAGGCCACTGCGATGGTCAGTGTGGACAGTGAAAGAATCACCCATGCTCGCCGAGCGCTGAAGTCCTTTCCCGAAAAGAGCAATGCGTTGAAATCAAAGGTCATGACGGCGGAGATGAGCCCTGGAGAATCATCATCTTCATCCTCTCCTTCATCATTGTCTTCGTCCTCGCCTTCATCCTCATCACTGTCTGTTCCCAAACCCCGCATCAGCACGGCGAAATAGATTCCATACAGTCCCATCAGCGTTAGTCCCATCCACCATGCCAACTCTCCGGTCCCCAAAAATAGGATCAGACAAGTTTCGGCAAGAATGAAAAAGAACCCATCTCGCAAGATGGTACTTCTCTCCAAGTACAGTTTTTCGACAATGGTTCCGTTTACACCACGGGTGGTCACCGCTAAGATGCACACAGCAGGAATGACTACAGCGTTGAATACAGCACTGCCTGCACAGGTTGCGATTCCAGCTGCAAATCCACCTTGGTCATGAAAAATGAACAGCAAAAACAGTGTGGTGAACAATTCTGGCAATGAACTCGCGATGGCTTCAATGGTGGCGCCTCGAATTCCAGGAGCCATTTTGTATACTTCTGTACCTAGGTAATCTGAAGCATCTTCAAAAGAGTCACAGGCGTATTTGATGATGTACATCGCTATGAGCACCATTCCCAAAGCGAGAAATAGATTGGAGAAGTGAATGGCAGCAAGCATGGAACGATCCGAGTCAACGAATGAGAAAATCTGTCCCTTTTATATAGTGAACGGGTGTAGATTTCAACGTAGTGGAAGGGGGCTTGACGATCCGATGTGTCAGAAATGGGATACAACGTCATACCCCCATCGATGCTATACAATACTACTGTGAAATCTGGGATAGGATTTCTTCTGTGAGTGTCCACAGTGTTTCGGCAAGGTTTTCGTCGCTTCCTTGTGGGATGGGGGTGGCAATTTGGCAATCGCTAAAATACTCTCCACCGACCGTTTCTAAATCTGGACTGGTGGCGACCAACAGTTGCGTTGCCGTACCTTGTGGAATGCTCTTTAGTGGAATGGTCTTTTGAATTTGCGAGTACATGGCTTCTCTGTCGGGAACATGGCGTCCAAGATTGGTTTTGATCACTCCCGGATGGACTGAGTTGGCTCTTTTGTTGGAACCATTCTCGAGGAATCGTTGATTGAGTGCTTTTGCAAACAAAATATTGGCCAATTTTGAGCGTCCATACATGCGCCAGTCGTTGTACTCGTGCTCGCCCGATAGATTGTCCAATTCCAGTCCATATTTTCTGGCATAGGCGTGTGCTCTGCTGGAGAGAACGACAACGCGTCCATTGTCCACCAACAAATCGGTCAATTGCGTAACAAAGTGAAAGTGTCCGACGTGGTTGGTGAAGAATTGCAACTCAATTCCGTGTACTTGTCGCAACGTGGGCAATGCCATGATTCCGGCGTTGGCGATGATGCATTGAATGGGTACATTGAGGCTTCGAATTTGGGCACAGGCTGCTGTAACGGAGGCAATGTCTGCCAAGTCACAGGCGATGGCTGTTCCATCAATTCCCAGTTCATTCATGGCAGTTTGGGCTTTGTCAACGGTTCTCGCACAGGCAATGATGTGTGCCCCTCGCAAAGCCAGCACACGGATGCTTTCTTTTCCCAGACCAGAATTTGATCCCGTGACAACAAAGGTTTGACCGGTGAGGTCTAGGGTTTCGGTAACTTCTTCGGCCGTGCTGTGAAAATTGAATGGTGTCATCTTGTCCTCTAATTGCAACAATGGGTGTCGATTGTTCGATACATACATGTACAAGGTTGAGCTGTATTTTTCCACGATGGGGGCAAACTCTACAAATAAAGTGGGTTATACTGAATAGACTGACGCTGGTCGTCAAAAGACATTGAGTACCATGTTCTGAGAGGTTTGCCATGGGAAATATCTTCGAAAATACCGAAAATGCATTTGTATTGAAATCTGATTCCGAACTTGAACGGGCCCATTTCCTATTTCGAATGATTGCCAACGAACCCTTGGTTCGAATCGGAACGGCCGTTACTAATTTTGCCATCAAAGCCCATTTGCCGGTCGATGGGTTGATACGCGCGACGGTGTTTGATCACTTTTGTGGCGGAGTCAGCGAAGAAGATTGTCTGCCTGTCGTAGACAAAATGTTTTCCAAGGGCGTGTGCTCTGTGTTGGACTATTCCGTTGAGGGAAAGGCGGACGAAACCCATTTTGAGGGAGCATTGGAGAAGACCCTCAAGTTGCTTGAGTTTGTAAAAGAAAAAGACGCCATTCCATTTGCGGTCTTTAAACCCACGGGATTTGGTCGTTTTGCTCTCTATCAAAAGCGTGGCGAGAATGAGCCGTTCACTGCTGAAGAACAGGCGGAATGGGACAGAATAGAAGCTCGATTTGATCGCGTTTGCTCAAAAGCAGAAGCCATGGGGGTGTCACTGCTGATTGATGCCGAAGAAAGTTGGATGCAAGATGCCGCGGATGATTTGGTGGAGCGGTTGATGCGAAAGTACAACACGCAACGAACGGTTGTGTGCAATACGTTGCAAATGTATCGTTGGGATCGATTGACCTATCTCAAAGACCAGCATGCCAAAGCCCAGGCTGGTGGCTACCGCATTGGATACAAGTTGGTTCGGGGTGCCTATATGGAGAAGGAGAACGATCGCGCACTTGAAAAGGGCTATCCAACGCCCATTTGTGCCTCCAAGAAAGATACCGACCAAAACTTTGATGCTGGACTGCGCTATATTTTGGACAATCTTGACACCATATCGTTGTTTGCGGGGACACACAACGAAGAAAGTTCCGTTTTGTTGGTCGACCTCATGGCAGAAAAGGGTGTCGAAAATGGGGATTTGCGCGTGTGGTTTGGGCAATTGTACGGAATGAGTGACCACATCAGTTACAATTTGTCGATGCGTGGATACAACGTTGCCAAGTATCTACCGTTTGGGCCTGTTCGTGATGTTATGCCCTACTTGATTCGTCGGGCTGAAGAGAACACCTCGGTTGCGGGTCAAACCAGTCGAGAGTTGGAATTGATTCAGCGAGAGAAAGCTCGCCGTCGCGGATGATTGAATGATTGTTGCTGCGGTGCTGAGCCTGTAAGAAAATGACCGAAATAGAGCGTTGATTCGTTTAGCAGAGAAAACGAGGGAATCATGACAAAGATCATCAATGCACTGTTTGCGGGAAGTGTGGTTGCTTGCACGCAACTTGGAACCATACCCCACGAAGTGGTCGAAACGTCGAAAGCCGTGACCGAAGTCATGTTTGAGCCATCGGACGAAGAGGTCATTGAGATTGATTTTGAATCGCTGGATATTTCAGGCGAGATGATGAAAAATATTCGGTATGAAGCAGATGATGAGGCTCGATATTACGATATGACGGTGATTCAGTCTCCGGTATTGCCCGTGAACGATATGCAGACGTACCGAACGGTTGTGGAAGGGTTTCTGGCATCGGGCAAGTATACACTCGAGCGACAATATGAGTATCGAGATCGACATTTTCCAATGCACAGGACGAATACCCATCGCACAGAGATGACTCCTGAAGACATTGCCAAATTGGATTGGGCACAAATATACGCGTTGTATATCAGTTTGACCATGCACCGATTGGACGATGAAAAAGATTTGCGGTTGCGTGGAGACTCTGGCGAAACCAGAATTGTCTCTGTGTATCATGACCCAAACAACTCTTTGGTGGTGACTTCCAGTAAGCAATGGGAGCCGTTGTATCCATCGGTGAAACCTGAAATTTTTCGTGCTCGATATCGGTTGGGTTCTTTGGATTCTGGTTCGAAGCCATGGACAGACACCGAATTGTCGGTGTTGGCGGATGCGCTCAAGGTGCTTGAGCCCACAGAATTGCGATACTTGGTAGATCTCTCTTTTGTCAGAGAACGGAAAAGTGACAATGGACTGGCTGCCAATTACCATTATCATTCCAGTTCTGACCAAGGCCTCCATCAGTCCATCACTGTGTATGACACAACTTTTGTGGGGCAGGAATACCGTTTTTGTGGGAACTTGGAGCGCACCTATTCTGCAGCACACATGACCATTGTTCATGAATTGGGGCATTTGATTGCCGATCAGCCACTGTTGGAACATGAGCGTTTATTGAATGAGACTGTGAGAGAGCACAACAGGTTGGTTCAAGTTTTCAATGACACTCAAAGTGAAGGTGTGTTGTTGGAATTGAATGCAGTAAAGGCAGAACTCGAAGAGTTGAGACGCAAAAAGTTTTCAGCCGTGGGACCGATAGTGGATGCCTTTTTGGAAAGTCGAAGCGCCGCTAAAGGCCCTACCGTATACGCCGATACAAATTCAGTGGAGGCCTTTGCCGAATCCTATGCCCTGTTTAAACTCGACCCCAAAGCCCTCAATCGAGCAGACCCCGGTGCTTTTGAATGGTTTGAATCCAAACAATGGTTGGAACTGTTGCCAAAATAATCTCTATCTTTGAGGTTCATACGTGCTGTCAACCGACAACGGTATGCCCAAGTATGAACTGTAGATGGTTTTCTCGACCCAAAACTGACGGTTTTCGACGCGGTAAATCACTTTAAGGTTGCCATTGGCGAACGGAAAGAATTGCACGATGGAATTGCCGTTGACCTCAGCGACGACTTCCATATATGTACCGTCTTTCTTGGGATAGCGTGTTGGTCGTCCATCCAAATGGACTTCAATGTTGGGGTGGTGATCACACTGTACATTCAGCGTATTTTCGCTGTAGGACAGTACGTAATCGACACACATATTGGGTTGGTGTTCGAGTTTGGATGCCGCCAACGTTCGGATGACGATGTTGGTACTGTCCAGCGTTTGTGTCAGTGCGACTTGTCGCTTGCGTTCCAGAGCCGTGGCTCCCTCAACGGTTGTGTAATTGCCCTGTAGGCTTTCAAATGGACTGCCCACAGCCAATCCAGTATAGAGTATCAATGTGGAAACCATGTGCTCTCCGACCTAGGTATACACATACTATACCCCCATATGACGAACGGACGAGAACTTCTATTCCCCACATCCGTGATGGATCTCCAAATCGTGGACACGGTGTTGATTGGTGGCCCAGCCTGTACTGGCGGAGAGCACGAGATATCCACCGACATGTTCCAAATCCACAGATTGATGCAACAGTTCAATGCCGTCTACGTAAATCGTTGCCGTGCCGTCAATTAGAGTCACCTGTACCTCGTGCAACTCAAAATCGGCAATGGTTGGGGTGTCGACCCATGCGATATGATCTTCAGGATTCGAATTTTCTATCAGTGCGATGTGATCTGATTCAGTGGGGTCAATGTGTTCATAGTCTCCCGTATTTTGAAATGTGTCAATTTCCAGTGTGAGTGCTCGACCACTCCAAGGAGATGGGTCATGCGAGAGATCATAGCCAATTCCTCCACCAGGTTTGGCCTGCGCAAGCAATTCTGGTAATGGGGTCACATCTGGTGCATCTAGGATCGTCAGTGCCAACCCATCGGCGCCTCCATTGATGCCGTTGCCGGTTTGGATGGTCATGTGAATGGATGTGTCCCCAGCGTGAATGCGTTTGTCCAAGAAGAACGCCCCTTGTCGACCTTGTTCATTTTCAGTCAGATCAATCCAGCCTTCTGGATTCCAAACTGCATCGCCAACAGAATCCCATCCAGTCGGATACATCTCGAAATCGTCCACAATTAAATCCGTACAGACCACCAGTGGTTGGACAGTTGCCTTTGGACAAGTGCCTTGATTTGAAGTCAATCGTGCCACCAGTTGTTGAGAGCCGATGTGCTTACTGAACTCTTTTCCCACATAGTGTGCCAATCCGTGCTCATCGAGAGCCACTTCATCGATGACAGCACCAGTTTGGTTCTCGAAAGCGATGTAGAGTCCTTGGAAACTTTCGACACCAGTGACGTGTACCACCGCTGTAACGTCGTCGTGTTGAGTGTAGAAGGATTGCGTCTGTGGCAAGACAAACTCAACCTGTGTAGTATCGCAGACTGTGGCGAAATCTTGGTGAACATTGCTGTCATCTGTTCCGTAGAAAGGGTCACTGTTCAATAGGGCTTGGTTCAGTGGCGTAACGCTCGATGTGTGTTCGACTTCACCATCTTCAAACAGTTCAGTGTGCTCAACAGAGCAGGCACATAGACACAGTGTCAGAAATGGATAGCGCAGTGTAGACATGAATCCTCCAAGGGCTCATTGTCTACATCGGTCAGTTGGACAAAACTTAAAGTGGGGATGCACAGTCTTGTACGCAATATCTTTTGCTCTGGTCACTGGCAGTCGTGCACAATCTCCAAGTTGTCGAAGATGTGGTTGTTTGTTGCCCATCCTGTGCTTCCAGAGAAGAACATTTGTCCGCCTTTGAAACTCAGTTGTGGGTTTTCGTTGATGACTTCTGCACCATCATAGAAAACTTTCACGGCACCAGGCACGATGTCGACGCGCAGATCGTGAGCTTGAAAATCTTCGACGTTTGGTGTGTCAAAAAACACAATGTGGTCGCCTGGGTCGGCATTTTGGGTCAGGGCAATGTGGCTGTTGGGTGTTGGATCAGAATGGAACTCATTGGTTCCGTTGTAGGTGTTGTTCCACGTGTCAATCTCCACTGTAAGAGCATCGCCAGTAAAAGAGCCAGATGCGCCCCCAATTCCGTAGCCCATGCCTCCACCGGATTGAGCTTGTGCAATCCAAGTGTCCAATTCCGTAACGGTTGCCACATCGATGACGGTAAAGGCGAACCCATCGGCACCTCCATTCATGCCGTTGCCCGTTTTCAGTGTGAATCGAATGGATACCGTTCCAGATGCAATAGACTCTACTTTGTTGTACACCGCTCCTTTGCGACTGGAATAGATACCGGTCATCTCAATCCAGCCATTGGGGTCCCAATAGGCATCGCCCCGTGTCACCCAGTCAGTGGATTCGGTAGAAAAATCTTCAAGAATGTATTCTCCACAAATGGAAAGCCGTCGTTCAACTGTACTGTCACATGGACCATCGGGGGTAACCAATCGGGCAAAGATGGTGGTTAAGCCCTTAGCGGCAGAGTATTCAGTCCCAGAATAGGTGGCGACTCCATTCTCATCAATCGTGCCCTCACTGAGAATCTGTCCACCACGGTTTTCCCACCGCATTGAATACCCTGTACTGTCGTTCAACGCGTTCACTTGAACCTGCGCTTCGACGGTTGTACCGGCAACATAGAACTCATAATCCTGTGGGCTGGTGAACGCCCAAGTTTGATCACATGATACGGGGACTATCGGTTCTGTATCGACTGTGTCTGCGGTGTCAACAGGATCGCTGGTGTCCGCAATGTCGGTGTCGGTGTTTGTATCGGTGTCTTCTGTATCGGCCGTATCGACTTCAGTATCCGAATCTGTGCCGGGTGGAACAATGATTTTTCCTGATCCACCACAGGCAGTCAGAATCAGTAAGGAGGTGCTGAGTGTCCAAAACGATTTTTTAGGCAGTGTAAAATAATGCATGAGAACTCCTGACATACATTCTCGTTGGGTGAAGCATTCTCAGTGTACAGCATTTGCTCAATTTCTTGCAGAATCGTTTTGTATAGAACGTCAACTCAGGGCTTGCAGTGCCTCTAAGGTGAGGGGGACTCGTGTTGAAGATGGTGCCAAAGTGTCTGCGATATCCAACAATTGAGAATTCCAATCGTCCAAGATGAAAAAGTCTTCTGGTCCCAATTCTTCGATGGGATTGTTGACAAAATTGAGTGGACAAACGTCGATTTGATAGTACTCTTCTTGGGCAATGGCGATGGGGGCACCGTGAGAACGACAAATGAACGGTCGCACAGGGTAAATCACGCACTTTCCATCCGCGTTCAACATCGAACAACGTGTGCCACCGTGCGGATTTTCAGTGGCGATGTTTTCAAGTTCTGTTTGAACATCGGTGTTTTCTCGTATGAACGATGCAATATTGTTGGCTTCCACTTTGAGGACGGTCAATCCAGATTCACAACAAGCATGGCATCCTTGCTTACAAGAAAAGTCTGAAGCGTGTGCCTTTTGGATGGTCTCAAAGTGTTGATTTCCTTGATTCAAAAATCGAGAATAGGTCACGGTATGTCCTTGGCAAGTGCGCAGTATAGTGAGTGTGTTTGACAAAAGCATGTCAATACCCTCATGATGGACTGAAAATTGCAAGTTTGGGGTTATGGTGAATTATAGCCGAATGATTTCTTGGAGACTGTATCATGTTGTCGTTGCTCACCACACTTGTCCTTGCTTCCGAACCTTCTTCTGAATCACCTCCACCGCCACCACCGATCGTCAATGGTAGCATCACCTTGGATTTTGTACAGGTCGGTGCGATTATGGCCTTTTCCGAGGACTATGGTGGAATGTCCTTTTGTTCAGGCACACTCATCGACGAAATGTGGGTGGCAACTGCGGCACACTGCATCGAAGCTGTCGAAGAATATGCTGGCTATGGTATGGAGATTTATTTCTTGCTGGGACACAGTCTCTACTCCGAAGATGGGGTTGAATACTATGATACGGTTGCTGGTTGGGAAATGCACCCCGAGTATTCTGGGACGTCGTCGATGATCACCAGCGACATTGGGTTGTTGGAATTGACCACTGGGATCACCGAGGTAGAACCGGTTCCGTTGAATCAAGAGGTGCCAACAGAACTGTGGGTTGGAGAGTATCTGGACTATGTTGGCTGGGGTGTGACCTCCGACAGCAGTGAAGATTCTGGGCGCAAAAGAACCACCGCAATTCCGTTCAACTCTGTGGATGACACTTTCATTTATGCCTATGATCCCGAAACCAATCTTTGCTCAGGAGACTCTGGGGGTGCGGCTCTGCGTTGGACAGAAGATGGTTACACTTTGGTGGGTGTAAACTCATTCGTGTTTTCGGTTCAGGGAAGTCAACCTTGTGAAGGAGGGGCTTCAGGTGCTGTTCGAATTGATGCCTATTACGATTGGATTCGTCAATATGTGCCAGAACCACCGCCACCTGAACCAGAAGTGACCGAAGAAGACACCGAAGAGGACAAAATGATGTGCTCAACATCCAGTGATGGAACGTGGTCGTGGTGGTTTGCGATGGCACTCGTCTTTGGGCTGCGTGGCTCCAGAACGACTCGTCGCTCAACCGTTACCCAACCAACACTCGATGAGCAGACAAGGTAGACAAGGTAGAGAAGGTAGAGAAGGTAGAGAAGGTAGACGAAAGCCCCAAAATCGGATAGATGTTCCTATTGGAGGGACGCCATGTCCGTTGTACACGCCAGCAATTTGAGCCGTCGTTTTGGACGTCGCTGGGCTTATGCACGTGTTGATTTACACTTGGAAGCCGGTGAAAAGGTCTTGTTGATTGGAGCCAATGGCTCAGGCAAGACTACGTTGTTGCGCACTTTTTCCACGCTTCTGTCTCCGTCTTTGGGAAGTTTGGAATTGTTTGGACAGTCAGTCGCAGAAGGGCGAAGTCTGGACAGTGTGCGTCGGCGCATTGGCATGCTGTCTCATCAAACGGGGCTCTATGAGGACCTCTCCATTCTTGAGAACCTTCGGGTGTTTGCTAAACTCTTTGGGGCTTCTACCGATAAGGCATCCCTCAATCAGCACATTGAGGCGGTGGGACTGGATGGTCGTTCGGAACCCATTCGGACCTATTCTGCCGGCATGCGAAAACGTGCATCGGTTGCCCTGTTGCGACTGAAAAATCCTGAACTCATTTTGCTCGATGAGCCCTTTTCTGCCCTTGACCCAACCGGAATAGACGAGATTGCGCGGTTGCTGTCTGAGATTCCAGCCACCCAAATTCTGGTCAGTCACCAAGTTGAGCGGGCTGCACAATTGTGCGATCGCTGTATTTTGCTGGAAAGTGGGTTGATCCGATGGCAAGGACCGGCCAACAAGGCTTGGCAGGCGTGGCGAAAAGCCCAGCAGGACGCATCATGATCGGCATTGGATTTCGACAGGCAATGGCCGTTTTGAGCAAGGATATCTGGATCGAAGGTACCTCTTGGGTTCGTTGGGCGGGGCTTGTCGCTTTTGCGATACTTGTGCTGTTGTTGTTCTCTTTTGCAGTGGGTCCCAGTTCGGTCATCTTGCAAAAGCATGCGGCTGGATACCTGTGGTTAGCGACGCTCTTTGCATCAGCGAACTTGTTTACCCAGTCTTTTTTGTTGGAGACAGAGGGTGGCGCGATCGAGCAACTTCAACTCGCTCCGGTTCTTCCCGCCGCGTTGTTCTATGGCAAAGCGCTGGCCAACACGATGCAACTGTTGCTGGTGATGACGGTGATGATGCCTCCACTTATCGCATTGTGTGATGTGTGGTTTATCGAAGGCTTCGGGTTATTTGTAATTACTATGGTGTTGGGGGCGTTGGGCTTGTCGGCACCGGGTGCAATGTACGCTGCGATGACGGCTCGACTGTCCAATCAGCAGCTGCTGTTGCCACTTTTGCTCTTTCCACTCATTGTACCCGCATTGTTATCGGCGGTCAAAGCTACCTCCCTCATCTTTTTTGGAGACCCGATGGGGCAGATTGGTTCTTGGTTGATTTTGTTGGGTGCGTTTGATGTGGTGTATTGGGTGTTGTGCGGGATTGTATTTGGGAGGATTGTGGAATCATGATCATAAAAATTGTCGTTACAATCGTGTTGCTTTTGGTTGGCTTTGTCGGCGTGAAATTTCGATTGCATGAAAAGGTCAACCCACTGATCGTGGGTGCAGTTGGGTTTGTCTTGATGGGGTATGGACACTATCTGGGGCTCTTTGAAGCGCCAGAAGAGGCGATGATGCGAGAAGTTGGTCGCATTTTCTATGTGCATGTACCAACGGCTCTTGTGGCACTGTTCACATATTTGGTGGCTTTTATTTTGGCAGTCGGTTCACTGTGGACTGGTGGTCGAAAATGGGATGCCTATTTGGAGTCCACGTTGGAAGTGGGCGTCTTGTTGAATATTTTGCTCACCGTTCAAGGAAGCATTTGGGCAAAACCAACGTGGGGCATTTGGTGGACCTGGGACCCAAGGCTGACCACTACGGCGATCATGGTGCTTTCTTTTGTTGGTGTACTGTTGCTTCGAAACGCCATTACCAATCCTGAGCGTCGAGGTACCATCACGGCAACGGGCTCCATCGTTGCCTTTGTGAACGTGCCCATCGTGTACATGTCTGTGAACTGGTGGAACTCTCTGCACCAAACTCAGTCCAGTCCAGAGACGGTCTCTCCAGAGTTTCAAACACCGTTTCGAATTGCTGCTTTTGGGATGCTGTTTGTGACGGTGGCGTTCATATTGGCGCGGGCCCGCATTGCCTTTGAGCGTTTGGAAGCAGAGGCAGATGCTCCAGATTTACCTGAATTGAATACTGTAAAACCATTGGATGTATAGGAGAGTCAGATGACAGACGGCGCAATTATAGATGGTTGGAACTACGTGTACGCAGCCTATGGAATCAGTTGGGCTGGATTGGTCCTGTATGCGGTTTCCTTGGTTTGGAGGAAGAACAAATGAGTGAAACATTGACACCACCATCCCCTGTACATGACACTGGACAAGGACAGCGCCGAATGATTTTGGTGTTGGCTCTGCTGGTGATGTTTGGGGCTTTGGGGTTTGTATCTTTGGGCAATCTTGGAGAAAATCTCGTGTATTATTGGGATTGTTCGCAAGTGGTTGAAGCCGGTGAAGATGCCTATGGAGCGACCATTCGTTTGGGTGGTGTTGTCAAAGAGGGCTCTTTGGATTGGGATGAAAACAGCAATGAACTCAATTTTCAGGTGACCGACGGCAAGAATACCTTGAACGTTCACGCAACGGGCGCACCACCACAAATGTTTCGTGAGGGCATTGGTGTGGTCGTTGAAGGCACGATGGTTAAGGCTACCGGCGGTGGAAAGTTTGAGTCAGAGCGACTGATGGTCAAGCACTCCAATGAGTATAAAGCCCCCGAAGAAGGCGTAGACGCCAAAGAGTTATACAAAACTGTGGAGGGCTTGTGATTTCCATTTTGGGCCGTTCCATGGTCTTGGTTGCCTTGGCAATATCCGTTTTGGGTGCTTTTGCAGGAATTGCTGGCGGGATCAAACGGTCAGACAAAGCCTGGAAGTGGGCTAGAATCTCTGCTTATGTCGCTGCCTTTGCGATGACCATGGCGATTGGGCTGATGGAATACGCCCTCATTACCCATGATTTTTCAGTGTCCTATGTTGCCAAAGTAGGGTCTACGACAACGCCTTTGTGGGTCACAATCGTTTCCTTGTGGTCTTCGCTGGAAGGCTCGATTTTGCTGTGGGCATTTGTGTTGAATGGCTACATTGCCGCGTTCGCCTACATGACCAAGGGTAAGTATGTCGAGCATTCCTCGTATGCGTTGGGTGCTTCGTTGTCGATTGCTGTGTTCTTTGCCTTTTTGGTTGCTGGTGTGGCCGATCCATTTATCGCGATGGACCCTGTACCCACGGATGGTCCAGGCCCAAATCCGCTCTTGCAAAACCACATTTTGATGGTGATCCATCCGCCTGCACTGTATTTGGGCTATGTGGGTATGGCTGTGCCCTTTGGGATGGGGGTAGCATCTTTGCTCGCCGGTAAAATTGGGGCTGCTTGGTCGGTTGCGTTGCGACGTTGGATTCTGTTGCCGTGGGGATTTTTGACAGTGGGCATCATTTTGGGTGGCTGGTGGAGTTATGAAGTGCTCGGTTGGGGTGGCTACTGGGCTTGGGATCCTGTAGAGAATGCCTCTTTCCTGCCTTGGTTGACAGCGACTGCGTTCATTCATTCAGCTTTAATCATGGAGCGTAAGGACGGTTTGAAAGGCTGGGGCATTGTTCTGTTGCTGGTCACGTTCTTGCTGACGCTGTTGGGGACGTTCATGACGCGCTCAGGGGTGTTCAACTCGGTACACTCTTTTACACAAACGCCAATTGGACCGGTGTTCTTGGCATTTTTGGGCTTTTGCTCCTTCGTGTCGTTGGTGTTGCTGTCTACACGGATGGATGTGTTGGGCTCCAAACAAAAGCAGGTCGCCGTGGTGTCTCGTGATTCGATGTTCCTGTTGAACAATTTGCTCTTTGCGGCTTTTACTTTCACCGTTTTGATTGGAACGGTGTATCCCTTGGTTCACGAAGCGATGACCGAAAAGAAGTTGAGTATCGGAGAGCCCTATTTCAATGAGTTGGGGATCCCGCTCAGCATTGCGATTGTTTTCCTAATGGGTGTGGGACCCGCGTTGCCATGGGGGAGTATTGATCAAAAGGACGCTTTCAAGCGATTGACAATCCCACTTGTTGGTGCAATTGCCGCAACTGTTTTTGCATGGGTTTGTGGTGCAACTGGGTTCACGCCGTTGCTGTCATTTGGAGTAAGTGGGTTTGCCCTCATGACAACGCTTCGTGAGTTGTTGGAGCCAGCGGCCGCTCGTGTTGAACGCAAAGACGAAAGTTGGCACACGGCTTTGTGGACCACTTGGAAAAAAACGCGTCGCCGTACAGGGGGATATGTGGTGCACATTGGTGTCATCATGATCGCCGTCGCCGTAACGGGGTCTGGTGCATTCAAAGAGTTGTCTGATGTGACCCTCAAAGAAGGACAGTCCGTCGAAATTCAAGAATATCAACTGACGTACATGGGTAAGGAAACGGTGACGGAGTCTCACCGTGCATCGGAGATCGCCAAAGTGTCCGTGTTGCGAAACGGTCGAGAAATTGGTTTGCTTGAACCGAAACTCAACAACTATTTTCGCATGGGTTCTGTGATTGGAACACCTGCTGTGCACAACTTCTTAGACGAAGATTTGTACCTCAATTTGGTCAACATGAACGAAGATGGGTCTGTCGTTGGACTGCAGGTCATCACGCAACCGTTGGTGCTGTGGCTGTGGTTGGGGGGCGCTGTGATGATGGTGGGCACCTTGATCTCTGCTTGGCCGGCTCGTCGGCGCAAACGCACAGCCAGTACAGATGATACGGGTGACAAGGAGACAGCATGAACTGGAAAGTGATGAGTGTAGGCTTGCTTTTTTGTGTGCCTCTGATCTTTGTGCTGGCCAAAGGCTTCAATTACGATCCCCGTGCCCTTCCAGAAGAGTTGACAGGTGAGATGGCGCCAGACTTTGCCCTGACCAGTCTCGATGGGTATCCAGTGTCCTTGAGTGAACTCAAAGGCTCGGTGGTGGTGGTCAACTTTTGGGCAACGTGGTGTGTGCCCTGTTTGCAAGAGCACAAGGAACTGATTGCGACGGCCGAATCATTCAAACCCAAAGGGGTGGCTTTTTTGGGGATTTTGTATGGCGACACCAAAGCCAAGGCAGAAGTCTATCTCAAGAAGCACGGAACTGCCTATCCGACGTTGCTCGATGATGCACAACGCACCAATATTGATTACGGTGTGGCTGGCGTTCCTGAAACCTTTGTCATCGATCGAGACGGTCGCATTGTCAAAAAATACACGGGTCCAGTAACCCAATTAGAGTTGGAAGCCGTGCTCAACGATCTGTTGAGTCGATAATCGTAGACAGCCAACAGAAAAAGGAGAGGCAACGATGCAATGGTTTTGGATGGTGTTGTGGATGCAAGTGTCGCTTGCCGAGCAACCACCGAGTGTGGGTGAGTTGCACGAAATCAATGAGGTTGGTGTGGCTTTGGAAGAAGCACCGTTGTTGGACCCACCAAGTGCAGGAGAGGTAGAGTCGCGTACCTATGCATTGGGCAAGATATTGCGCTGTCCCGTCTGCCAAGGGTTGAGTGTCGCCGATTCTCAGTCGGATGCTGCGGTGGCAATGAAAAATCGCATTCAAGAGTTGGTCGCGATGGGCTATTCGGATGATCAGATCATTGATTACTTCATTGGTCGATATGGCGAGTTCGTATTGCTTCAACCCAAGGCTGAACATTGGTTCGTATGGTGGATGCCGTTGTTGCTTTTGGGCGCGGGTGCTGGTGTTGTGGTGTTGCGTGTGTTGGGTAGCAAGGACGAAGTGGACGCAGTGAATGAACTTGGCTCATCGGTGACTGTTTCATCACAGCAAGATGGTGAAACCGCGGAATCAGTCTCCACAGTCAATGCCAATACAGATAAATACAGAGCGCAATTGCTCGCAGAATTGGAGGATTGAGATGGATTGGGAAACGTGGGGACCTCCATTGGTTGTACTGGGCGTATCGTCCGTTATTGCAGCTGGGTTTGTGTTGATGGTCAAAGGGGAAGACGACCCCTTGAGGACTGGGGATGCAAGACAGTCAGAGTTGGAAGCCAAAAAAGATCAACTGATGGAGGCGTTGCGGGAATTGGATGCGGATAAGAGCAAACTTTCTGAATCGTCCTACCAAACTCAACGAGAAGAATTGCTGTCACAAGCCAGTCAGGTGATGGCGGCGCTGGACGGCAATGTGGAAACTTCAGTAGAGCCTGTTGCACCGATGAAGGTGTCCAATCAAGTGTGGTTCTACGTGTTGGGTTCGCTGGCGTTCTTTTTGTTGTTGGGCAAATTGATTGTGGACTATTCCGCACCCCGTCAAGAGGGTGGTGTGATGACCGGTGGTCAGATGCCCAGTCAGTCTGAGGCTGAATTGATGCAACAGTTTGAAGAGTGGGGCAAGCAACGCGAACAGCGACAAGCCGATGCCAAACTAGAACTCGAAAAAAATCCCAAAAATATTGATGCGCTCAATGTGCTCACCTATGATGCGCTGTTGATGAGAGACATGCAAGCGGCGATGAGTTACATGGAGCAAGTTCGCAATATTGACCCCAAAGACCCCGATTTCATGGTGCACTTGGCCATTCTTCAAATGTCGGTGGGGATGACGGAGCGTTCCGAAGTTGGGTTTGCCCAAGCCCTACAAGCCCGTCCAAACATGCAAAAAGCCCTGTTGTGGAAAGGCTACATGCTGTCTGCGACGGATGCAAAGACCGAGGCGCTCGAGATTTTACAGTCGATTGATGGTGAATTTTCCATTCCAGAAGAGCAATACTTCTACGAAGGGTTGATCGCGGATTTGAACAAGCCACCGGCACTCATTTCAGGGATTGTAGATGCACAAGGAGACATGCCGTCTGGGACACTGTTTGTAATTGCCCGTCGTTCACCGGCAGGAGGTATGCCAGTAGCGGTTCAAAAAGTACCCAATCCAGCATTTCCAATGAAGTTCGAACTGGGTCCCACCGATATGATGATGGGAGGGGAATGGCCAGAGCAGGTGTATCTAGAAATCCGACTGGACCGAGATGGCAATGCGATGACCAAAGCCGATGGCGATGTGAACTCCGAAGTCCAAGGTCCACTTCCCAAAGATTCTCACGATTTATCGGTGACGCTTGTTGCTTCTGAAAAGTCTGAAACACCAGAATCTGAAGCCGGTGATGTCAAACTCTCTGGTACGATCACTGCCGAAGGGGACCTGCCAACTGGAACATTGTTCATCATTGCAAGACGCTCACCAGCAGGTGGGATGCCAGCAGCAGTCAAAAAGATCGATAGTCCAACGTTCCCGCTTGAGTTTACGCTCGGACCAGCAGACATGATGATGGGTGGCGAGTGGCCAGAGCAAGTGTGGCTAGACGTTCGATTGGACGAAGACGGCAATGCGATGAGCAAGAGTGACAATGATGTCAATGCAGAGATGCAAGGACCGCTCACCGGTGTTCAGGCTGGATTGCAGGTGGTGTTGAAGAAGTGAATGGTGTCAACTGAACCTCAAACCGAACCCATCCTCCACCCATGGACTATCTGCGCCATCGTGGTGCTGCTCATCAACGATCAATACCTCAAGTACGCATACCCTTCTTGGTTCACGGGTAAAGTGTCAGATTTTGCAGGTTTAATCTTCTTTCCCATTTTGCTCGAACCCCTTGTAAAGAGCCGAAAATGGTCCGTGATTGTTACTGGCATCGGTTTTGCATCGGTAAAACTGACCGCGGTTGGAAATATGTTGTACAATCAGGTGTATCAGATATTTTTTGACATTCTTGGATGGGGACAGCAGGTGCCGTTGGTGATGGATGCCAGTGATTGCATTGCACTGATTGCGTTGTGGATTCCTTTGAAATGGATACCAGAGCAGACAAGGAGACAACTATGACGATTCAAACACAACACACAGCCAAATATGTTGTATATGGTCTTGGCTTGGTTGCCACAATCGCAACTTCTCCACTGTATGAGTACTTTGGCACTACGGCTTTTGACCAGCGTTCTGTTGAGTTGTCCACAGATGTTGTTCATGTACCATTGCGGGCGACCGTTGCGTTCGCCAATCCAGACGAGGCAGAACCATTTCAGTATTGTGGCTGGGATGTGGTGGTGGAACTGAGTGAGCCGATCTCGCTTGGGGCAGAGGTTGTATTGTGGGGCTTGCCTAGTGCATGGGACCAGTCGGCATTCGATGTGGCCTACGCCGATGCTTTATCAGCCGTTTCTGATGAGTCGGAAGACTCACAAGACCCACAAGAGGCTGATACTGGTGCATTCGATACAGGTACATTAGAAGATACGGCTACAGAAATTGTGGATACATCCGTTGCCGATACAGCATCTCAAGCAGATGGTGACGCACTAGAGCCCTATGAACAACTCAATCCAGCCCATCAAGTCTTTTACGAAACCATGCAAACATTTTCGGGTGACAAGTACGCATATCGAGTGACCGACATTGGAACCTTGAACGGACCACTCTTTGAAGAGTATGCTTCGATGGTGATTCACGATTCAATGCGGATACTGTATTACTCAGAGTGTGGAAGTGTGACGAGTCACTTTGTTCTCACTGTCCTGGGTGAACCCACATCCGCTGATGCAACGGTCACGATGGTTGCACACCAAGGCGAGCAAATCGCCCAACCGATTGGGTGTGGTACAAAGGCTGATAATCCAGACCATTCAGGTGTACAAATGAGCGTCGATGTTGAATAAACTGTCTTCGATTGATTGTTGATTTCTCTAAATTGCCTTCTAAATCGATTTGAAGGTGTGATAAACTAGACGAAAATTTGGAGAAACTATGAAACTTTCAAGTATAGTCTTTCTATCCACGTTGGTGGCGTGTGGCGAGGAAGAAAAGTCAGTTGACCTAAGTCAGTATTGTGGCGAATCGGATGCCAACAATCTGATTGCCGAAGATGGAGACTGCGACGGTGCTTTGGCCGATGATGACTGTGATGACACTGATCCGAACTCACTCACCGTAGCCGAAGATGG
>CBFIFY010000040.1:0-38944 GCA_965661985.1 uncultured Myxococcota bacterium
AGTACGGAAACTACAACGGGTGCTTTCATATTCTTTAGAATATGGGCGCCCGCTTTCATTTTAGAATTGGCATTTTAGAATTGGCATTTTAGAATTGGCATTTTAGAATTGGCATTTTAGGAAGTCGGTACTGAGGTTGCGAATCTGTGCAAAAGATGTCCGAACCTGGAGAGTACATCGTTTACACCTCTACACCATTTGGAGGAACCCATGAGCTCAACACTCATCAAGATTGGCATTGGCACATCGCACAAAGAGATTTGCACACCGGACAACAAAGAGTTTACGGAGTTCTTTCAGGTATTTAAGAGAATACCGATAGAGAAGGTGGATGTTCAATACACAAAAGAGGGACTGGCGAACATCGATGCGTTGTTCCTTGGGGCACCCAGAAAGCCATTTACAGAGTCTGAGGTGGAAGTCATCAGAGAATGGACTGAGAATGGAGGACGACTCATGCTTGTATCAAGTATGGGCGGAGACAAAGCAGTTCAGTGCTTTTCATACAACCAGACAAACTTAGGTGATATTGTACCGGAGGTCGAGTTTACCGATACGACAATGGGCCGCAATATTTATTCAGAAGTCCACAGGCAATACGGGTTTCACAGTCAGTGCACAATTGATGTGAGTCATCGTACCCCACACGAACCCCGTATGACCTATGTGGATGGGTGTCACATTCGAGTCAGTTCTACTGGAGATGGTGTGGTAAAGAAGAAGCTATTTTTTGCAAGAGGGACCAAGGAGGTTTCAGGACTTCGTCAGGATCGGCAACGTCATCACCACTATCCGAGAGAGCATTCTGGTTATCCACTGGTGATTGTGAAACGGGGTAAAGGACGGGTGGTCTGTTTTGGAGCAGTGGATACCTTTTCGCGAAAAGGATTGAAGGAAAAAGGAAATCCTGCATTTGCAGTCGACATCCTATTTGACTGGTTGGATACACTGGTGGATGTAGAGTTGAAGAATCGAATGGAGTCCCCTCAAAGACATAGACTTCTCCAAGCATATCCGATGGCTCCTTTGATGTATGCAAAGGAAAACAATCCCAATCGTGTGGATGTTGAAAAGGCATTTCACCAACGGTCAACGGAAAAACGTCTGTTGATTGGTGTATTGCCGCATCCATACTGCAATCCGATGGTGAAAGGGTGCGGGTTTTGTACGTTCCCTCATGAACAATATACAAAAAAGTCGGCTGTCTCGGTTGCTCAAATGGTACTCAAAGAAATCAAACAGCGCATAGCAACCTTTCCCCACCTCAAAGAATCTCCGGTGGATTCAATCTACTTTGGTGGAGCAACGGCCAACTTGACGCCTGTAGACGATTTCTCGAATATTTTGATGGAACTCTACAGCAACCTCCAGTGTCAAAATGCTGAAGTCACCTTAGAAGGGGCTCCCATTTACTTTTTAAAAGGGAAAGGTCCTCAGTTGTTGGATTTGTTGTCCAATACGGTGAGCAGAGGGCGGATTAGCATGGGGGTACAAACCTTTGATCCAAATCGACTAAAGCAAATGGGGCGCCAAGGGTATGGCTCGACAGAAGACATCAAAAATGTCATTGCCTCAGCTCATCAAAGAGGACTTACCACCTCTTGTGACATGCTGATCGATCTGCCCAATCAAACGTGGGATGAGATTTTGGTCGATTTGAATACCGCCAATGAAGTAGGCTTTGATCAAATTTGTGTTTATCATCTGGTTCTCTTTGAAGGGTTGGAAACCGAGTGGTCAAAAGATCCCGAGATGCTATCTGGCTTACCGAGCAATCCAGAAGCAGCAATGCGATGGGAGCACATCTGTCATTGGATGCAAGACCATGGCTTTGTCCAAACGACCATCACCAATTTTGAACGCAAAGAGTTGTTTGAGCGAAATCGGAACTTTGTGTATGAAGCACACGAAATGAACTTGATCAATCATGATTTTATCGGATTTGGTCCTGCGGGAATCAATCGTTTTTCGAGTGTGGACATGTGCAGTGGACATAAACTTTTGACGCCAAGTGATTCAGGAGAATATCTCAAATCTATGGAGAAGTGCTCCAATGGACTGCCGGTAAAGAGTCTTTTCTCCTATGATGCCCGTGATATGCAGATTTTATACCTCACCCGTCACATTGGACGAAGTCGCATTGATTTTCAGTTCTTTGAAGAACAGTATGGTCACGATGTACAAACCGCGTTTCCAAGAATCTTCCCAACTTTGGACAAAGGAGCATTTTATCAAGAGTCGGGAGTGTTGACGCCAAAAGGAAATACCTATGCGGATTCTGTTGCGGGACTGATTGCGTGGCCAAAAATTATGGAGCAAGAGATTGTCGATCGTCTAAAGGGTTATCGTCCACCAAATGAAGACGTTTATTACAACAGAGCGATGCGTCACCATATGGGCTGAGGAGATGAGTATGACGAGATTACAAGATGTGTTCACCATCCGTAGAGACTGCTTTTTGCCGTGTGGAGATACGACAAGATTGATGCAGCGGTTCAGAGGGGGCGCAACAATCTTTTGGGATCCAAAATGGAATTTGAGTTCAACAAAGGCGCTGGTGCATTTTTGTGATGGGAATCCGAGCGGCTATGGAAAACGAATCCCAAAACCAGATGTATTCATGTGTTCGCCTGTAGCCCACGAGCCAACATCTCCGCATCCGATTTATCCAGAAGATATGGTGTTTTCGGATGCCGCAGATTCTATTGGGATGAGATGGGGGCGAATCTATCAAAGGGGGTATACAAACATTCAATGTACGGGAATGCTCCCACTGATGTTGAACAAAACAGTAGGCACCGGTCATCCAAAAGGTTGGCCCCATGCCCATTTGTTGGATGTTCAAATCAGCGATCCTCGAAACCACGGTCGGATGACGATGTTGGTATGGCAACTGTCGACAAAGGATGTGTTGAAAATTCTCGTAGACTCGAATTTACCCATTCAGTATTTTTGGGATCGTCAAGCCTATCAACAGGACAAAGTCGACGTGTTGCCACACGTTCGTGCAGGGGATTTGGGGCTCAAGTATTACATTGGAAGTAAGCCACACAAAAGAGCCCAGCGAGTGGCGCGGTTTAAGGGTGTACAAATCTATGATGTGTCAAGCGAATACGGTGTGTGTTCAGTGAAAAGCAAGGAGGATTCGCGATGTTCAAAGAATTAATAGATCAAGTGTCCCGTTCAGAAGTGTTGGAATTGGATGAAAATAGGGTCTACATAGCATCCAAGTATGACCGATGTGCACATTGCTTGTTCGGTGCGCAAACAGAAGAGAATCAGTGGCCAGCCATTGTGAAGTATCTCAGTCCAACAAAAGTACGCATCAAAACCGAAGACATGTTGATTTTTGAAGAAGACGGAAAACTGGCGTCTTTGCTATCGAGTGTCAACAATCAAGAGAAACCATTGGACTATATCATTTTTAACAACAATAAATCTTCAACAAAGGATGTTGACATAGTGAAGCGTATAATAGAGTTAATAGAAGAAAGAATAGGTCGATTGGAGCAACAATTGGCTCAACTAGATAATCAAAGAGAAACGTGGACCTTCAGTCATTACAACAAGCAGGCTTGGGAAGCCTTAAATAAACCTAAAGACCGACGAGTACTGTTGATTGCGGCTGAACCCAATGGAAACAACCCACGGAGTCAGTGCGATATGGGAGACTGGTTCAGAACAGCCTCTAAAAGCAATGGTTACCACTCGGGTCAACGATTTTTTATTCGCAATATGGGACAGTTGTTTGGTGCCTTGAACAGCGAAACCTTTTTTACTGAAGGTTCGTTGAATGCAAATAGAATCAATCAGTTGTATGATGCAGGTACGTTGCAGATTTCGATGAATCATATGCGGTATGCCGACTTGAAGGCACAAGCAGGTGGAGCGCAGGCCGATACAGAAGAGGTCCACACATGGGTACAAAACCATTTAGAAGAAGTCTTGCAGTTTTGGTTGCCCACAGACTCTGTATTGCCCCCCACGCATGTTGTTGTTCAAGGTGGTCATGCTCATACAGTCTATCAAACAGAAATATTGCCTCTGTTGAGGCAACATGGTTTCCAAGGGTACCACATTGGTATGCCACATCCTTCTAATTCAATGGGTTATGAAAAGAATCGTTTGCTCACGATGCAGATGGAAGAAAACTTTCGGTCGATTGAACATCCATTGGAAATTCTTCGTTTTCCAAAGTGAGTTGCTTGAGCTTAATTCGAGCGTATCATTGTCAATATACATTAAGTAGATTGGCACTTATCTTTCCCAGTGTAGACGTTGAAAGGGTACTTCGTTGACTAGACTGAGTACCTTTCCAACCAAAAATACTGTATCAGCGACGTTTTTTCTGTCGAAGTTCTCGTTCTTTTAATCGAATTTCCCACTCTTTGAGTTCGAGTTCCTTTTCTTGTAAAAATAACTCTTCGTCTTTTAGGGCATCTTCTTTGCGTTGGAGTTGCTCTTCTTTGAGTTTCAACGCTTCCAATTTTTCTTCAAGCAGAGCTTCTTTGGCTTCGAGTAGGTCCGTTTTGTCATCGAGTTGCTTGCGTTGCTCGGCGATTTCTAGTTCCTGTTCTGCCAGGCTGAGTTTCTTGCGTCGAAGTTGCTCGCGTTTCTGCTTTTCTTTTTTGAGTCGTTCAGCCTCTTGACGCTCCTTTTCAATTTTCGCCAATTCCTCTTGTCGAATTTTCTCGCGTTGTTGTTCTTCCTCTTGTTTGAGTCGTTCTTTTTCAAGTTGTTCTTGTCGGATCTCTTCGACCAGTTCGGCTTTTTGACGTTCTCGTTCTCTTTCTTGGGTCAATGAGGCTTCGTGGGCTTCTTTTTGGATTTGTTTGCTGGGGGGAATCTGGGCCAAGATGTTGCTGGCTTTTTGCTTGTCGGAAGAAAAGGTGAAGGATTCAATCAAGAGGTACTGTTGTTCTCTCTCTAAAATATATGGGGCAATGGTTCTCAGTGCTTTGATTTGATCGCTGGCAAAAGAAAACTCTCCTAGAATGTCGACACTTTGAGCCACTGTGAGCGATGTGTTGCTGGGAAGAGATTTTAGGACGCGCAATTTGTCGTCACTGAAACTGGCACCATCCAAAGTACTGGTCAGTTGGTTGAATTCAGTGTTCGGCATGGCTTCGGCAAGGGTGAGGGAGAGTAATAGGGTCCACATTTGGTGCTCCGTTGTTGTTTGTTGAGTGTGCGGTTGTGTTTGTGGGTGAGTGTGAAGATGTGTAAGAGGATGTGCAATCAAACGTTGCATTGGTGTTGATTGACATCATGGATTCTGTATCCCATATCCTTTTGAATCTCCAAGCAGTGGGAGTTTACTCAGTAGTATACACCTCTTCTCTTGAGAGTATTTCCATGCGTCACTGGAAATAGTTTTGTCTTTTTTGCAAAGGTGGGGAAATCGCCTTTGCGAACCGTTATTGATTCGATGCTTGAAACAACCGTTCTGCCAGTTCTGTATCGGAGTTTTTCAATTGTTGATGGGCTTCCTGTAGACTGATGGAAACGGTACAGTCAGAAATAGTCAAACAGTCAAATCATCAAAGGATGATCGCTTTGTGGTTTACGCAACAACGGTGAAGAGTCCGATGTTCATCAAGCAGGTCAATACAGTCGAAAACAATGAGGATGTGTTTGGAGATTGTAAAAAGACGAAAGGATGAAAACGTATCATATGCTCAATCCTTTCGGCAAGGGTATTTGATGTTTGATACAAGATAACGATATCGGAATTATTCAATATAATAAGGAGATTAAAATGCGTTTCTATGTTGAGTTTAAAAGACCAGAGTTAGGTGATGATCAACTTTGGGAATATGAAGACAGTCAAATCGTTCCTTGGACAGATGAGTACAAAAGACTGCTGCAACTTAATATTGCTTATCGTGACTGGTCAGCCAGTGCTTCCGAGGAGGATGTGGAGAAAGGAGCTGTTCCGGAATCTATTGTTGAAGGTTTGAAATCGATTTTGAAGATTTGTGCGCTACTTGAAAATGTCGATGATTGTCATTTTGATACCTCTACTGGGACTGATGCTTTAGACAATGAGGAAGATGTGTTTTTGTTTCAACAAATGAAGGCACGAAACGGTCTGAAAACAAAAGGGTATTTGGATTTGTATCCTGGCTTGGAGGGTAAAACCTACAGGTCTTCGGATGTCTCTATTGCAGTGGTCTCTTTTAATAGAGAGGTGGATTTGACTGCCGTAGCGGCACATCCAGATGGCTTAACAAAAGAAACGCTGTTCAAGCTGTTACCAACCATCAAATGGATGTCTGGATATCTTGACCTGCCAATCGTGATGACTCCAGAGCAACTTGAGGTGGAAGATAACAATCCCTATACACCATGGTGGTACATTGCGAGAGACACCTATTTTTATCTTGCCGGTATTGAGATGAATGTATTTATGGGTGGCTCAAAGTCTTTCAACAGAGAGAAATAAGCGTAATGGGTATCTGAACTGCCTCGTTTGGATATAAAAATGGCTAGACACCTTTAGATTTAGAATCAATCTTCTGACGTGACTGAGACTGTATGAGCATCCACAGCCGCATCCATCTCCTTGCGCCAGACAAACCCCATTGAGAGCAACAGAAAAGCATTGAGCGCTACAGCTGCCCAATCTGCCCACTCTGGACTGGTGAATAGACCGATGGTCATCAGACTGTAGGCAAATGCGATGGGTAAAAATCGAATTTCCATCAAGATTCCATAAGACAGCAACATTGTGCTCCAAACGATGAACCGCAATAACCAAGCCTCAGAAGGTGTCATGTCGATGCTCCATGCACAGAGATCGGCGATGGTGTGAAAGAGTGGTTCAGCCAAGAGCATTCCAAAGGTGCGACGGTTGACATCGGTGGTGGAGAGAGAGTCTTTGGCCCACACCCCAATCAACAACATCCAACTGAGCATCCCAGTGCTTTGCATGAACAGATGTCCATAGTTGTAGTCAATTCCCGTGATTAGATTCCAAACAGGAAAGGCCGCCCAGCCGAGAATTGTGAGGATGATGACAAAAGCCCGGGTTCGAATTCCAATGGTGTCAGACTGCTCTATGTCCATTTTGCGCAATCTTTCAGCCTCTGTTTTGGCGATTTCTTTTTGGGCTTCAATTTGTGCACCAATATCGGTTGGAAAGATTCTGAATTCATGAACCAACAGCGAGGCTGTTTCCGGTCTGTTGGCTCGAAGCTCCCATTCGCACAGTGCGCGAAGCATTTTCTCATAGCGCCCAAAGTCTCGTTCACTCAAAAAGTCCTTGTTGACCTGTTTGAGACCGAAACGCACCGCGACAAAGTGTTCATAGAGCAAGGTGCGCGAAGGGCGTTCCAAGGTCATCTTCTCTTCAAACCCCGTCATTTCTGCGTGTACACTGTCGATGATTTTTTGCATGTCGAGAGAGCGAAGCAACATCTGGATGTCCTGTTGCAACTCTTCGATTCCGTTGTGTCGATCCGATGGGTTGATGGCCATAGCCCGTTTGATGATCTTCTGTAAGCGTGTAGGTGTTTTGGTGAAAGTTGGAACAAATGTTGCACAGTGCTCGGCCAATTGATCGATGGATACGCCCGCGTGGGGTGGTTTACCTTCGGTGATTTCGTACAACGTCGCACCCAATAGATAGATGTCACTTTGAACAGAGAGTGGTGCTCCCGAAATCATTTCCGGTGCGATGTAGGTCGGGGTACCGGCGATGCCCTTTGATGTATCCGTGGTGGGTATCCAAGATTGATAGCGGTCATCAATGGCCAGCGCAATTCCCCAATCCAGCAAGTACACTTCGTCATAGTTCCCGAGCATCACATTTTCTGGTTTGATGTCTCGATGGATGATGCCTTTGTCATGGGCGTAATGGACTGCCGAACACACATCTTCAAAGATGCCCAAGTGCCATTGGAGGCGCTCCAAATCGGTTTTGGCGTTGGGGATGTTTTCTGGATGCTCAATGTAGGATTGCCAAGTTTCTCCGGACACACGCTTCATCAAGATCATTGGCTGGTTGTCAGAATTTTTTTCGATTGTGTAGATTGGGATGATGTTTGGGTGCTCGAGCAATCCTGTGATCCACGCTTCTTGGAGCAGACGTCTGACGATGAATTTGGTTCCACGTTCGGGGCGTACTTCTTTGACTGCCACCTCACGTCCGGTGCTCGCTTGAATTCCTGCAATGACCCGTCCCATGCCTCCTTCACCCAAGATGACACCTCTGGAGAGAAGCGGAGAATGGTGATCATAGGAGGGTGGTGTCCAGTCATCCGTTGACGGTTGGATTAGTGTTTCGGCAGGTACCCCCATCCAAGAAGCCACCAATGTGTCTTTGCCAGAAATCTGAGTAGTCGGTCTAGACTGTGTCGGAGAGGTGGAAGGGACTTGAGAGAACAGTGTCTGTGTGGCAAACAAGGTTGCTTTTTCAGCAGTGCTCACCCCATCCAATAAATCTATGGTTTGTTGCCAATCGATGAGGGTGTCTTTGGGTACCCCTGTTTGTAAGGCGGCCTCGTCTAGAGTATGACCTGCATACTCAATCAAGGACAGGGCATGGCGTTTGAAAGCATCGCTGTAAGAATGGTCCATGAAGAGTCCAAAAGTGGTCAAAGTCAAAATGATACACAGTGTACATTCTCTGTATCTTCAATTGAGTCACTTTGACACGGTGGAATTATTCCGAGGCGCTTTCTTCATTCGTTGCATCTGTGTTTTCAGTGCTTTGAACATTCTCAGCGTTGTCTTGACTTGTACCATTCAACGCATCTTGAACACTTTTTTCAATGCTATTTTTGCTGGCATCGACCGCTTTTTGAATTTCTGCTTCCATTTTCTGAGAGGCTTCTTCGGTGACTTGATTCGCTTTGTCGATGGCGCGTTGTTTGGTTTCATCGGCTTTAGTTTTGATGGTTTGATTTGCATTGTTCCGAAGCGTGTTGACTTCTTGTTGAACTTCTTGTGGAAGGTACTCTTGGGTCATGCTTCCATCGCCAGACAGAAAGAGGTAGCCTCCAACCAGTGTCAGAATCAAAAGGGTGGTGAAAATCAGCATCCACTTGATGAGTTTTTTGATCAGTGAAAATAGAACCAGTGCCCCAAGTATGCCAGCCACAATGATGAGTATGCTCATAACCGTCTCCAAATGTCATTTTCTGTTTTGTAACACGCTATATTCGACTTTGATCATACAAAATGGGGCGAAAATTTACAAAACCAGATACACTTAGAATGGGATTAAAGAGGGAAAAATGCTTTGGTGGCTCATTTCCATAGGTGCTGCTCAAACTGTTGGGTTTTTGGACGGCGATGACGACTATTGGTTGGTGGACAGCGTTCCAGCACCCAATCCAGGAGACTCTTACACTGTTGAAGCGTGGGTGATGACAACCGACCCTACTGTTTCTCAAACGGTTCTATCGGTTCAGCATCCGACGTTGGGCTTTTCACTCTTTAATTTTAGTTATTATTATGCCGCAGGAAATGCGCTGTGGTGCGTGGTCATCGAAGACGATTTGGCAAATTCGGCAACCGGATGTGAAAATGTCATCAACAGTCAGCAGGACGGTGCCCTTGCGCCAGCTTCGTTGACATCCAATGTGTGGGTGCACGTTGCAGCTACCTACAATGCCGATACGAATAGATTGAGAATCCTTGAAGACGGTATGGAAGTGGGGAACTATCCCGTTCCAATCACACCGACGTGGAATGAGACTGTCAATCCATGGTGGGTGGGTGCGGAAAGCGATGTGTCAACAGCCTCGGACACCGTCATCAACGAGTGGGTTGGAGAAATTGCCGAACTCCGTGTTTGGTCTCGGTATCGCGATGAAGTGTCGGTTGACTGTACAAAGGATGCCCAACTCGACGGTGCTGAGCCTCACTTGTTGTTGCGTACCTCGTTTGACAGTGACTTGACCGACGCGACAGGCAACGGGTTTGATTTGAATGCGCAAGACACGGCGACATTTGCTGCTGGGACGCTGAGTTTGACTGCTGCCCCATTGGATAGTTTGAGTTGTTTCGACTATGACGATGATGGATACAGCAGTGACGATGGCGATTGTGACGACACCGAGTCCACAACCTATCCTGGGGCGCCAGAAATCTGTCTGGACTATGTTGACAACGACTGTGATGGTTTTGGCACTGACCCAACGGATGAAGATGGGGATGGACTTTCGGTTACTGTGGAAGCCACGATGGGCAGCAGTGATTGCTACGAAGATACCGATGGCGACGGCTTGCTTGATGCGATTGAGGACAGCAACCAAGATGGTGTATTGGATGCAGATGAGACCGACCCAACGGATACAGATACCGATGACGATGGTATTCAGGACGGTGTTGAAGACCTCAATCAAGACGGTATCGTAGATGCCAATGAGTCAGACCCAAACAACGAAGACACTGACGGTGACGGCATTATGGACGGTTGGGAAGACACCAATCGCAATGGGATTCGCGATGTTGATGAAGGGGACCCAACCAGTGACGACTCCGACAGCGATGGCATCTTAGATTACATTGAAGACGCCAATCTCAATGGTGTATGGGATTCTGGAGAACTCTGTTATTATCGAGACGATACCGATGCGGATGGTGTTCCTGACGGCATTGAAGACGCCAATCAAGACGGCAATTACGATACAGGGGAGATGAACCCACTGGCGGGAGACACCGATGGAGATGGGATTCGCGACGGCAATGAAGACCTCAACGCTGACGGCGTTGTGGACGCGACGGAAACCAGTCCAATAGAAGTGGATACGGATGGCGATGGTTTGTCGGATGGTGTCGAAGATGCGAACAAAGATGGCAATGTGGATGTGGGAGAGTCCAACCCACTCAGTGTAGATTCCGATGGGGATGGCATTGATGACGGATTGGAAGACACCAACTTTGACGGCATTTTGGATGAAGGGGAAACCGATCCTGCCTTTGCTGATACAGACGGCGATGGCATCGATGATGGTGTAGAAGATGCCAACGGCAACGGTGTTGTAGACACTGGTGAGACCGATCCACGAGACTTGGACTCTGACGACGATGGGATTCAAGACGGTGTGGAAGACCCGAATGGCAACGGTATTGTCGACACTGGAGAGAGTGATCCCAGCAATCCCGATACCGATGGAGATGGAATTCCAGACGGCATTGAAGATCGAAACCGCAACGGTCAAATAGATTCTGGAGAATCCAATCCCATTTCCACTGACAGTGATGGCGATGGCATCTTGGATGGCGTAGAAGATCCAGATGGGGACGGGGCTTTGGATATTGGGGAGACCCATCCAGGATTGGCTGATACCGATGGGGACGGGATATCTGATGGCATTGAAGACGCCAATCAAGATGGAAATTACGATGCAGGAGAGACCGATCCACGAGACACCGACAGCGATGATGACGGCATCAACGATGGCATTGAAGACGCCAATCAAGATGGCCAAGTCGGCAGTTCAGAAACAGACCCTCGCAATGAGGATACGGATGGGGACGGTATCATCGACGGTATTGAAGACTTTGATCGCGATGGCATTGTAGACTCTGATGAATCTGACCCAACGGTGGTGGATACGGATGGCGACTGCATTCCAGATGGGGCAGAAGATTCTAACCGCGACGGCATTTTCAGTCCTGCGTTGGGGGAAAGTTCTCCAATCTATTTGGACTCTGACAACGATGGACTGCTCGACGGTGCTGAAGACCTCAATTGCGATGGTGTGTTCGATGCTGGAGAAACCGACCCATCCAACCCCGACACCGATGGGGATGGCATTATGGACGGTTTGGATTGGAATCCACTCAGTACAGATGCCGATGGTGACGGTATCGCAGACGGTATTGAAGACCGCAATCAAAATGGCTCTGTGGATACTGGGGAAACCGATCCCACCAGTGTAGACACCGACGGGGATGGCATTGACGATGGTCTCGAAGATTACGATCAAGACGGATTCATTGAACAAAATGAGACTGATCCCACCAATCCCGATACCGATGGGGATGGGATATCTGATGGCATTGAAGACGCGAACCAAAATGGTGTGCTGGATGCAGGAGAGACTGATCCACGAGATACAGACAGCGATGATGATGGCATTAACGATGGTGTAGAAGATGCCAATCAAGATGGCGTGGTGGATGCAACAGAAATGGACCCACGAAACGCTGACACCGATGGCGACGGTTTGTTGGACGGAACCGAAGACAGCAACAACAATGGTGTTGTGGACGCTGGCGAGACTGATCCACTCAACACCGATAGCGATGGGGACTGCATTCCCGATGGTGTGGAAGACACCAACCACAATGGGGTGATCAACAACATTGAAACCGACCCACTCAATACCGACTCAGACGGTGATGGAATTCCAGATGGATTGGAAGATGCTGACTGTGATGGAATTTGGGACATTGGTGAAACTGCGCCTTTCCACGTAGAAAGTGATGGCGACGGCATTGCGGATGGTGTGGAAGACGCCAATCAAAATGGCGTGGTGGACGTTGGGGAAACCTCTCCAGTGATCATTGACTCAGACGGCGACTGTATTTCCGACGGGGTAGAAGACACCAATCACAACGGTGCTGTGGATGCTGGTGAGACCGACCCACTCAGTTTGGATTCGGACGGCGATGGTTTGTCAGACACCATCGAAGACCAAGATTGCGATGGGGTGCAAGACGCCGGTGAGACCGATGCTTCCAATCCCGACAGTGATGGCGACACGTTGCTTGATGGCGATGAAGATGTGAACCAAAACACCATTGTCGACTTTACCGAAACCGACCCACTCAATCCTGACACCGATGGGGATGGCATTCGAGACGATATTGACCCCAATCCTTTCTTTGCCGATGCTGACAATGACTGCATTGGAGATGGGATCGAAGATGGCAACAAAAATGGCGTTGTCGATTATGGTGAAACCGATGCCTACAATGTGGATACGGATGGGGATGGTATTTTGGATGGCGATGAAGATGCCAATTGCAATGGCATCGTCGACCCTGGAGAAAGTGACCCAAGACTGGCCGATTCCGATGGGGATGGTTTTGACGATATGACCGAGGTGGTCAACGGTTCCGACCCCAGCGACGTAGACTCTGATGGTGATTACATCATCGATTCGACTGAAGGATATGGAGACCCTGACGGCGATGGTATTCCAAACATCATGGATGACGATTCCGATGGGGATGGGGTATTGGATATTACAGAAGGGTGGTCGGACCCCGATGTCGATGGCATTCCCAACTTCTTGGACTTGGATTCTGACAACGATGGACTGTTGGACGCCGATGAAAGTTACGATGATCCAGACAATGATGGAATTCGAAGTTTTCTAGACAATGACTCCGATGGGGATGGCATTCCAGATGGGGAAGAGGGCATTGTCGACATGGATGGGGATGGACTGGGCAATTTCATAGACGATGATTCCGATGGCGACGGCATCAGCGATTTTCAAGAAGGAAACGACGATCCGGATGGGGATGGATTTGGCAATTATGCAGACACCGATTCGGACAACGATGGGTTGTTGGACAACGATGAAGATTTGGATCTCAACTCGGTGCGCAATGTCGGAGAGACTGACCTCTATGATGCGGACACGGACGATGATGGATTGACCGATGGTGAAGAGGTACACACCTTTTTAACAGACCCACTCAACCCCGATACCGACGGTGGATACTCAACCGATGGTGAAGAGGCGTTGGCAGGAACAGATCCCTTTGACCCCTCAGACGATTTGGCCGATACCGATGGCGACGGCATGACCGATTATTGGGAGGACCAAGAGGGAACCGATCGGTTCAACCCCGACACCGATGGCGATGGTGTTGAGGACGGTGAAGAGTACGACAACGGAATGAATCCATTGAGTGATGACTCTGACAACGATGGCATGAAAGACGGCGATGAGTTGGGTGGCGATGGCATTTACGATGAAGGCATCGATACCGATCCACTAAAGAAAGACACCGATGGGGATGGGGTGCGAGACGGCAAAGAGTTCAACAACGGTTGGGACCCAACCAATCCCGATACCGATGGTGACGGATTGACCGACGGTGAAGAATTGGAATTGGGTACAAATCCTGCCAGTGTAGACTCCGATGGGGATGGAATTTCCGACCCAGATGAACTGACCCAAAACCTCGAACCTGAAACATGGGACACCGACGGCGATGGTCTCTCTGACTCCAACGAGGCCATTTTGGGCACCGACCCACTCGATCCAGACTCAGACAACGATGGTGTGGATGACGGGACAGAGTACATCAACCGCAAAGATCCACTCACTCCAGATGCAGGGTGTTCACAGGTGGGACTGATGGGTGGCGTGTGGATTTGGTTGGTGGGATTGCTTGGAGTGCGACGAAGAAAGAGCGTTTAGTTGGACTCTAACCACGCTTGAATCTCATCAGGTGTGTAGTAGTTTTCCTCTTTTTCTCTACGAATTTCCTCTGAAACAAAGTCATATAGCCACTCCCTAAACTCAATCAGTCCCGTTGCGCATCCACGCTCCAGTGCAAACTCATCGGTTGCACGTTCGTACTCAGCCACGTCTCCACCGGCGTACCAAAGACCAAATTCGACCAATGTATTGGTGTCCATCTCCGTGTAATCCAAAACGTGCTTGAACTCATGCACCAAAATGGCGACTGTACTGGCCCCTGTGATTTGTTGCTCAAAAATTTGTGGGTTGATTTGGATGATGTATTCTCGTTCTAAGGGAGGATTGGAAATGGTAGACAGGTCTACTTGAGCAGCGAGGAACGTGGACTCAGATTCTATCGTTTGGACACTCAGAGAGACGCCGTTGAGTTCTGGAATCAGTCGACGTGTTTGTGTGATGAGGGTGTTGATGTCTTGGGTGTTGCTTGGATTGATCGACTCAGTCATGATGTGTTCACAGGTGGGCGCGATCCCTGTGTCGTTGTTGACAGCAGTGGGCTGTGTACACGCAAAAAATGTAAGCCAAAACATACAGACCTCGACGGAAACTAAAAATAGAAAGAGTATGACCCATACGGCATCATACTCTTTTAAATACAGAATCGAAATCTTTTATTTTGAGTCGTTTTTCCGTTCTTGCTCTTTTTGATACTCTGCCAATTTCTTCTTGTACTCTTCACCACTTAGACCGTGCCAACCAATACAATATCCGGTGGGTGATTTTCCACATCCGCATTTTCTTTTACTCATAATATCTCCTTGTTATTTGGTTTTGGTGTTTAGAAATTGTAGAAATAGCTGCTTGTACTCTGTGGCTGTCCACATCCATAATATGGTAAGGAATATTCCAACTGGAATACCTGCCGGGTCAAGGGCTAGATGAAACCAAAAGATTACACCGGTTATGGGAGCCAAGATTAATAAGGCAATTGGAACATAAAAACCAGATAGTAGCCCAATAGCCCCGATCAGTTCAAGTATCTTGACGAGGTAAATTAAACCGGATGAAGTCAAGGAACCCATGAATGCTTGTGCCTCGGTTGGTTCGGGTGGCGGAACTTTGCCCAGCATTCCTGCAATGGATGCGCTGAGGTAGATGATTCCCAGAAGGTATTTAGATATTTGTGTGGTCTTCATGTGTACTCCATTTGAGGTTCAGAAATAGAATACGCCAGAAATAACATCGTTACAAGAGGGTGTTTTAGCAACGTTTGGTTGTGTAAATGCAACGATGCTACTTAAGGATCATTTTGTTGATATAAGCCATAATAAGACACGTAACAATATGAATTTTACGTGTAAAAATTGGACGGATTCATTTCATTTACGATACAGAAATGATGTGCAATTTGGAGTGATTCCATTCAGTAATAAGGAGTGCAACATGGACATCGTATTTCACGGGAAACCAGGTTCTGGTAAAGGAACTCAATCAGACAATATTTGCGAAAAATTGAACGTAATTGCAATCTCAACAGGGGATTTGATCCGTGCTGAGATCAAAGGCAACACCGAGATGGGACAGCAAATCAAAGCCTTTTCTGAGGCGGGGAAACTGGTTCCAGATGAACTGGTGATGGACATTCTGAGCAAAAGATTGGAACAAGACGATGTTTCAAATGGTGTGCTTTTTGACGGATTTCCTCGCACTGCCAATCAAGCCACTTTGTTGAAGAATTGGCTGGCTGAACGTGGTCGTCAAGTGGATGCAGTCTTTGCCTTGGAAATTACCGATAAAGAATCCATGTTTCGTTGCACGTACCGACTGGGTTGCTCTGACAAGAAAAACTGTGGAAAAGATACCCACATTTTTTACCATCGCCCCACGGTCATTGCGCGTGGAGAGACTGATGAAACGCCCATTTTTGCGTGTCGAAAATGTGGAAAGCGCTTGGTGATGAGAAACGATGCACTGCCTTCCAAAGTGCAGACGCGGATTGATACGTACCATGCAGAGACGGCACCGTTGATTGACATCTTGGAGCGTGACTTTGACTACCGTGTATTTACGTTTAACGGTATGCCGGGCATCGCTGAGATTGAAGCAGAAATCAACAGTGTGATCGCTGCAAATTTCTAAGGTGTTCTACACTTGGTGATTTGGAAAGGCACCTCAATGGGGTGCTTTTCTTGTTTGTACAGCCTTGGGGTAGAGACGTTTAGGGGCACAGAGCGTCGTTGGGTTGTGTATCTCCGTTGGAGGCCAACCAAGATTGTTTGACTGCATCCAACTTGTAACAGTGGCTTTCAATCCAAGTGCCCGTGTTGTCCCACATATGCTCCATCCCATCTCGTTGGTCTAGAACAAACTTGCCATCGGCTTTTAATTGACCATTTTCATGCCAAAAACGTCGCTGTCCACTTTGCATGCCGTGATCAATCTCCGCCTCTGATTTGGGGTTGCCATTGCTGTACCAAGTTTTGCGTGGACCCACTTCAACGCCTTTGGCATAGACTGTTTCGGCGCGTTTTTGACCATGTTCATACCACATCGCGAACGTACCATCTTGTAGTCCAAACTTGAAGGTGCCTTCTTCCGCCAGTTGTCCGGTGTTGTACCAAGCTTTTCGAGTGCCGTGTTCCAACCCATCCAAGAAATGATATTCGGCTTTCTGAGTCCCATCCTCGTGCCACTCAGTCCAAGTACCAAAGGGAGTATTGTGTTCAACCTGCCCTGAAATGGATAATCGTCCATTGTCGTAGTATTCTTCAAACGGTTTGGGTGTATCTTCTTTTGTACTACAAGCCCCTAATATCATCCAAATCCACATGTCAGTCTCCTACGGCAGATGCTCTATTGAAAGGGAGGATATCCCAAAAGTGCATCAAAAAACAAGAAAAGACCCAACTGGGCCTTTTCCATCAACATCAAGCACAATTGCTTTCTGCCAGTTACTTGGATCCAATTACTTGGTGCCAGAGATGTATGTCTGTTGAATCAAGCCAAACAATGGTCCACGTACGTGAACGACTTGCAATACTTCAGCGCCTTCAGGGATCTTGGCATCTGCATCTTGGAAAGACGCGCCAATTACAACCTTTTGGGCTTGAATGGCAAAGGTTTTTTCGCCTTCAGTAACTTTTAAACAACCAGATGTGGTGCTCATCAATGCACCAGCAACCAGTGCTACAATCAATTTTTTCATGGTATTCTCCATTGGGGGTAATAAGTTGGGTTGAGGGTCTCAATCCGTATCAAGTATACAACATTTGATCGACAATTGTGTTTTTTGAGAGATCGCCTAACTTTAGGCCATTGGGCGACACGAAGAGTGAATACTTCTGGGAGGCAGTAGGAGAAGGTAGGAGAGTTTATCCAAATTCCCTATTCTCTAAAAAACGAAAACCCACACCGAAGCGTGGGTTTTGAAGTGGCGCCCTCACCAGGATTTGAACCTGGGACCTGCGGATTAACAGTCCGTCGCTCTAACCAGCTGAGCTATGAAGGCACAACGCTCTATGAAAATATCTGATTTTGAACAGAGCGTCAACCCAAAATTTAAACTTTATGGAATTTGGAATCCTATTTGAACGATGCCTCATTGCCATGGTCAACAGAAGCTTTATTTGTGGGTGCAACCGGTTGTTTTACTTTGTAGGGACGCGTTTTGTGGTTAAGTTCAAGGGTAAATTTGGAGGTGTTGTGCGTGTTGAGTGTTTTACTGTGGGCAATTTTGCTGTGAATACATACTTGTTGACCGATGAAGTGACTGGAATGTCGGCAATTGTGGATACTGGAGAAACTGGAGAGCTGAGGGAGCGGCTTCAACAATTGGATCCAGCTCCCAACATCGTGATGATTTTGTTGACCCATGGGCACATTGATCACGCTGGTTCCTTGGGGCTGTTGCAAGAGGTTTGGGACGTGCCAACGTACTTGCCAAAAAAAGAACGCGTGCTCTTTGATACCTTGCCAATGCAGGGAAGCATGTTTGGCATGCCTCATTTGAACCGTCCTTGTGGAAGAGTGGATCACGAAATTGAAGATGGGTTTGAAATCATGCTTGGAGAAACCAAGTTGCGGTTCATTTCTACACCGGGCCACACACCGGGTCAAGGGTGTTGGTACGATGAAAACGATATCATTGTCGGGGATACGTTGTTCGCTGGAAGCATTGGAAGAACAGACTTTCCGATGTCGGACCCAAGACTGATGAAAGAGTCTCTGCGACGGCTGTTTGAGTTGCCCGGACACTTGCGTGTTCACAGTGGGCACGGTCCGATGACCACTCTGGAAACCGAGTTGGCGAGCAACCCCTTTGTGGGGTACATCCGTCAAGAAAGAGGACTGCCCGCCGGTCGATCACTGCGCTGGTAAGGCGTCAAGTTTCTCTTTGAGTGCAGTCCACTTAATGTGGGCATCGGTTTTCTCTGAAAACTGTTGGTTCTTGACAAATTGTGTTGCTTCTTCAAAAAGAGCATTTGCACGTTCAAGTTGTCCGGCATCTACGTGAATCTCTGACGATACACACAAGAACTTGGTAAATTCTTCTACATCTGTGCGCAGTAGGTCTTGATTGATGTCGGATAAGAGTTCGAGAGCCTCACTGTGTCGGCCCTGCAACGAACGAAGTTTGGCGAGGCTGCTTTGAAAGACGTTGGCGGCGATCGGGTATATTTCTGTACCGAGGGTTATGGCCTGTTGAAGTTCTGGGTCAGCCAGTTCCCATTGACCCATTCTCATCAAGAGGTCACCATAGTTTCCACGAGAGATGCACTCATTGGACTGAACGCCGGTTTCCAGTGCAATGGCAATGACGTCGCGATATAAGTTGGCTGCCTCTTCAAAGCGTTCTTGTTGGGCGTAAATGTTGGCGATGTTGCCCAAGTATAGAGATTCTCGATTGCGGTCTCCAATCTTTCGCAATTCTTGAATTCCAAGGTGGTAATATTTCAAGGCTTTCTCGTCCTCTCCCATCACGTTGTGACACAATCCGACATTGCAGTACAGCGTGCCCGTTCGAATATTGTTGCTCAGTGCCATGTCCAAGGCCTGTTCAAGGTAGGACAGCGATCGTTCATAGTCTCCCATGATTCGACAGCACAGTCCGGCTTTCTCCAAGGTTGAAATTTGCGAGACGTGGTTGCAAGCTTGCAAAATTTCCAGACTTTCTTCATGAAACTGCAGTGCTTTTTGGATCTCTCCCAATCGTCTATGACATCCACCAAGAAAGTTGGTGACGGTTGCATAAGCGACTTGGTTGCCACTGATGTGGTGTTGTTGTCGAATCTCGGTCGCGATGGCGATGGCGTCCTTGAGTCTACCGTTGTGAGAGAAGATGGTTGCCCGCAAAAATCGAGATTGCAGTACTTGCTCTACGTCTCCGAGCATATCAAACAGTTGCAAGGCTTTGTCTAGGTGGTGTAGAGCCTGTGGATATCGGGTGGAAGTTGTTTCATACCGCGCCCATTGAAAGGCGACGTTGGCAATGAAGGTTCGTTCTTCAATTTCATGGGGAGAGAGCCACACTGAAGCAGGGATTTCAGTTTGTGTTCGGTGCAACAATTTCTGTAAAGAACTCGTAGAGCGAAGGTTCAATTCCAAGCAGAGTTGTTCAACTTGTCTCAATGTATTTTTGGTACCTTCCAGATCGTGTACGGCGTATAAGACACTTGCTTTGCGACACAAAAACTTTCCATATTGCTCTTTGTGTTCACAGACCTGTACTTCTCCTTTTTCAAGAGCTTGGAGGGCCAAGTCTGGCGACCCCATTTTGATCCATACCATGGCCAACTCACCTCGGAAGGCACCGGAAGCAAATTCTAGGTGGCGATCACAGATTTCAATGGCTTGTTCAAGATCCTCTCTTGCGCGTTCAAAATTGTTTAGGTCAATGGCGCACATGGCTCTATTGCCAAGGAAAACACCGTGGTTGATGGCGTTTTCACATTGAATGGCCATGGTGATCGCTTGATCAAAGTGGGTGATGGCCTGTTCGATTTTGCCTTGTTCGTGGTAGATCGTCCCCAGATTTCCATCGAGCGCACTGAGTTTATTCGGTTTGTCCAGCAAGGCAAAGATGCTGTGCGCGCGCTTGTATTGGCGAAGAGCCTGTTCCAAGTTTCCATCCGCCTGATACAGCAGTCCCAAATTTCCGATGATTCTTGCTTGACTCTCTTTTAAGTCGGATGCTTCTGCCAAATCCAACGCCAAGTGGTAACGCTCAATGGCGGTGTCTCGATTGCCCAAGCGCGTATGGAGAACCGCGATGTCAATCAACAAAGACAGTCGATCGTGCTGGTGTGCCAGATAGAGTTCATCCAAGTGTTCAGCAATGCCTAAGGCTTGTCGCAGTTGACCACCGCTCGACAAATCTTCCATGCACCGTGTAAGCAGTGCAAATTGTTCATGGACGTTGAGTTGTGTGTATTGCCGTTGGGCTTGTTCTAGGGCATCGATCCATTCATGCTTCTGAATGTGGAGATCATATTGAGCCTGTAGAGCGTTGAGAGAGGCTGTTGGTTCTGTGGAAGAAGTGTTTTTGAAGGGCGATTCGATGGCTTCAATGGGCGCATCGTCGCTGTCTGTTCTCAGGGTGGGTTGAACTTTTCGGATTGCGATCAGTTCAGCTAGGGCGTCTTCACTGCGACCAGTTTCTTGCAACAGTTCAATGTACAGCAGTTGGATGGGTTGGGTGTGTCTGGCTTCGAGGTCTGTGCGTGCCAAAAATAATTCGGCAACCTCCAATCCCGTAATGAAAGGACCATATTGTTTTAAAGTCTCGAGTAGGCGTTGACAACAGCAACTGGCATCCCTTGGAGCGCCATGTATGCTGGCGACTCTGAGTAAACCGATGTCGATAGGACCCGATGGTTCAGCGGATATACCGGTGGCGAGGTGGGACGCCATCCTGTGGTGGGTGGCTTGGATCAGCAGGGGCTCTGCTTGGGTGGTCGCATAGTCTCGAATGGATTTGAGCATTGTGTAGGTTGTAGAACCGTTTCGATACTCTCGATTGATGAGGCTGTGCTGGGTCAACACATCGAGCACGTCAGACAGCGAGTGACCACTGGGCAAATCCACAACGGACTCTGCCAAGGTGAGGGTGAAGGCACTTGGAATGACACTGAGTTGATAGAGAACTTGCTTTTCCAACTCTGACAAGGATGTACAAGACCACGAAAGCGCCATTTGTAGAGTGGGCTGTTCACTGCTGTTGGAACGAAGCAACGCAAATCGTTCTTCGAGTCTGGTGACGATTTCCACCAAGGAAAACTCAGCAATGCGTGCCCCAGCCAGTTCAATGGCCAACGGAATTCGATCCAACGTGTTCACAATGGTGAGTACAGAGTCTCGATTGCTTTCCGTCAACGACCAACTGGGCAGTTGCTGTTTACAATGTTGAGAGAACAGTTCAATGCCGTTTAAGACCGACATTGGGTGCAACACAAAGGATTCTTCTAGAGGGTGTTCAAAGCCTTTTCGCGTGGTGGTGATCAGGCGAATATTTGGACAGCGCTCCAATATTGTACCCAGCAAATTGACGCTGTCAGAATTGAGACTTTCCGCATTGTCGATGATCAAAATAGAACTGTCAGAGCTTCGAGTGTGCTTTGGGTGGGTTCGATTCAAAATGGCGATGCTCAAATCAAAAGGGTCGCTTCCAGTTTGTTGTACGCCGAGTGCGTGAGTTATAGACTGCAACAACGTTGCGGGGGTTTGACAGTCTGTAGCGTCACAGAAAATGACATCCCAACTGCGCTCTTTGCACCATTGCGTAGATACTTGCCACGCCAAATGTGTTTTTCCAACCCCAGCCAGTCCAATGATGCTCACCCACTGATGTTCTTGTAAGGCATCGATGACGTATTGTTTTTCAGAACGCCGTTCGATGTTCACCCCGTGACTTTTTTGAGATTGCACCGAAGCCAAATCCACCGAACGAATATTTTCCCACCGTTCTCGCTCGTGCGGTGAGAGACGATCTAAGTAGGCGGTCAGTCGACGTTCCGTTTTCGAGATGGATTTGTGGTTGCTTTCCAGCACGGCGTCCAAATAGTCTTGATATTCCAACTTGATGAGGCGATTGTAGATTTCTGGTAAATGTGGTGCGTAAAGAATGGCCCCTTGTGCCTTTTGGTAAATGGCATCTCGAATTCTGTCGATTTGTTGTTTGTTGTCTTGGAGACTGCACCATGTTTCCCACCATTCACCCGACAGTTCGGTCTCGTCAATTTTCGGTTGATTGAGGGTTGGTGCAAGGTTGAGACAGTCCAGTTCCACTGAGTCCATTTTTCGTTGAAGGGCGTCGATTTCTCGCAAGATTTGCCGAGCCTCTTCTTCCTGTCGAGCACCATCGAGCCACGATTGGATGGCTTGTTGCATTTCTTTGGCGTCTTTGAAGCGATCTGCCGGATTGAACTTCATGGCGCGTTCACAAATGTCAACCAACTCTGTTGGAACGGTTAGGGCTGTGGGGTTCTTTGAGAGCCACTCTCTGATGGACACACTGCGTGTTTGCTTGTGTTTTAAGATGTCAGGCATTTGGCCCAAAAATGGTTTGTTTTTGGTTAGGATGTAAAACAAAATGACACCCAATGCGAAGATGTCGGCTTTTCCATCAATTTTGTCGGTTGGACCATGTATTTGTTCTGGCGCCATGTATCTTGGTGTACCGGAAATCATGACTTTTTTGTTTTCAATATAGGCGCGCGAAGCCTTTATTTGAACCCAATTTGGATTGGAGGCATACAAGGCACGAAGTCGTGCAACACCCCAATCGACCACCAAAATCTCTCCATATTCCCCAACCATGATGTTTGCGGGCTTGAGATCCTGATGTATGACGCCCCGCATGTGTGCATAGGCTACGGTTTGACAGATGTTTTCCAAAGCGTCGATCAGTCGACGTAGGTTCCAGCCGCTGTGGGTGGTGTTCCAACGACGATCGGATACACGGTGCACAGTCTGAATAATGTCTTCTAGGGTTTGTCCCTGAATTTCACGCATGGTGAAGTAGATGTTTCCTTCATCGTCTTGTTGGATGTCGTGTATGGGCACAATCCCTGGGTGCTGTAACTGTGCTGTGATCTGGGCTTCGACAACAAAATTTTCTTGCTCATAGTTGGATTCAGATTTCTCTTTGTGCAATTGTTTGAGGGCAACAGAGCGAAGCAATTGGGTATCTTTCATTTGCCAGACGGTCGCCATGCCTCCTTGTCCAAGTTTGCTGATTGCCCGATATCGTTCGGTTCCCAGATTGACTTGGGGGGTGTCGTGGCTGGGTAAGCCAAAGTTCATGCTTTGTAGGTTTTCCATCGAAAAACTAGAATCCGAACCATCAAAGAGTTCATCTTCATTTAAGGCTTGCGTAGCATCTGGATCGACAAAGGATTGGGTTTGTTCTTCAAAGAACTGCTCAATCTCAGTGGAGTCTTTGCTTTGGAGGAAACTCTGTAGCAGATTTTTCAGTTTGTTGTTCCACATGGTTGCTCGGGGGGTGGCATCGATTTGTGTAATGATTGTATCCATTTTCTTTGAGGAACCCCAACAATTCCAGATTGGAACCCTGACACAATTCCACTGCCAAAGAAGAAGGGGCACCAATGGCCATGAGTAGGGGAATCCGAAAGGCCAATGCTTTTTGGGCAATTTCAAAAGCCACACGTCCACTGACCAATAGAGCCAGGGTTGAACCATCCAAATCTTGTTGAATCGCCCACCCAATGACTTTGTCCACAGCGTTGTGGCGTCCGACGTCTTCTCGGAGTACCCTCAGTGAGCCGTTCAAGTCAAATAGGGCTGCGGCATGGGTGCCACCCGTTTGTGCAAAGTGGTTCTGCGCAGACCGCATGGCGCGTGGTGTCTGACAAATCCAATCGAAATCTGGCAACGTGATTGCATGTGGAAGGGGTGGGAAATGTTGCCAAATTCGATCCTGTGTCGCTTTGCCACAGATGCCACAAGATGACGATGCAAAGAGTGCTCGATCTGCGGAATGTCTGCGTTTTGCAGGAACTCCACCTGCCAAAATGACGTCAACGGTGTTGTATTGAGGGGTCGATGGATCCACAATGTGGTCGATCGCAGAAATGTCGCTTGCGTCGTCGATGACGCCTTCGGTGAGCAAAAAACCCGTGACCAGTTCGATGTCTTCACTGCGATTGGGTTGTCGCATCAATACTGCGATGGATCGTCCTTCTATTCGAATTTCCAAGGGCTCTTCCACAGCGACGTGATCTTGGAGAGTGGTCAATCCCGTGGAGCGGTGGCGTTGAATTTGAAAGGTTTGGCTCATCTATTCAACCGTTGGAGTCACTTTTGGTCGGCGTGTTCGCATCTTTCAATGGACTGTGCAGGTTGTATCGAGCAATGTTTTCCAGTGTCACCGCGCGTTCTTCTGCTAAAAATTCACCGACTCCGTTGTGCAGACCGGGGTGTTCAAGCCAATGCCAAGAGTTGACATGGGTGGCGAGCAGTCCCCGTTTGAGTTTGTGTTCTCCCTGTGCCCCCGCTTCAAACTTTTCGAGTCCGCGTTCAATGCAGTATTCGATTGGTTGATGGTAGCACAGTTCAAAATGTAGGGAGTCAATGTCTTCCAAAGCCCCCCAATACCGACCGTACAAATGCTTGCCACGTTCAAAACAGAGCGAGACGGCGACAATGTCCTCTTCCTTGTAGGCAAAGAATACTCGAACCAGTGGCGCCAACAGTCCGTTGAGTTCTTTGAAGAATCCGTGTCGCAGATAGGGGCGTCCCCATTTGCGTGAAAGGGTGTCTTGATAGCAATTCCAAAGGGTGGCAATCTGATGGTCTGTGAGATCTTTTCCCTCAACACAGCGAATGTCTGACACGCCTTGTTGGGCTTTTCGTCGTTCTGCCCGCATTTTTTTGCGATCCTTGCTCTTAAACAGCCCCAACCATGCGTCAAAAGAGTCAACATCGGGATTGTGCCAATGAAACTGAACCGTGTATCTGGGATGCAACACTTCTGATGGAGGGTGGGGTCTGTCGATGCACAGCCAGTGAATGGAATGGGCAGCACTTTGCTCAGCCAACTGAAATGCGACGTTGATCAACACAGTTTCCCATTTGCCAGAGTCTTCATCGGGATGGACCAACAGTCTCTTTCCAGAAGCGGGTGTAAAGGGGATGGCAGAAACGAGTTTTGGATAATAAGGAATTCCAGCGCGTTCAGATGCATCGGCCCAGCCCCAGTCAAAGATGTATTCACCGTAGGAATTGTTCTTTAAGTACAAAGGCATGGCGGCAATCAACCGTTGCCCCAACCGAATCACGATGTGACAGGGAAGCCAACCACTTTGTTGTCCTACAGACCCACTGTATTCCAATGTCGACAAGAATGCGTGGGTACAGAATGGATCGTTGGGGTCCACCAAGGAATCCCATTGGTCTGGGTTGATGGTGGAAATATCAGAGACAATATCAACGGAGGGTTTCAAGCTGCTCCAGCAACGTTTGTTTGGTGTCTTTCATAGTGAGGGTGAGATCATGTTCTTCTCCCAATGCGACCAGTTCAGCTTTGGTGAGCCGTTTCAGTGCCGACGGAGAAGGAAGCTCTTTCTTAACTATAGTGGAGTTTGAAGACTCGTCCACTGAGGTGCCCAATTCTGAGGTTGCTTGTTTGGTTGATTCCTCAGTCTGATCTGTGCCGTTGTTCCCAGTATGATCTGTGTCACTGTTGTCTGTATCAGATGTGGATTCTGAGGATTCAGAGGACTCAGAGGAAGACTCTTCGGAATCATCGTCACTGCTATCTTCACTGTCGGCCTCTACACCGTCTGTGTCGCTGTTGTCTGTGTCTGAATCTCTGTTTTCAGTCGAGTCGGTTTCAGTATCGTCTTGTGTTGCATCATCGTCTGTCGTTTCAAAAGCATCTTCATTGGACGGTTCTGTCTTTGGACGAAACTCCATCACAACGACTTCTTCGGACGATTCTTCTGCATCGACATCTCGTTCATCGGCCAGGTTGATCAGCCATTGACCCAGTTCACGTAAAATGTCTTGTCCGGCTTCCGGTTCAGCATCGATGTTTGCGGCAGCTTCCGCGCCCAGTTTGTCGAATTCTGCACCCAAGTTGCCCACTTCTTTTGTGATGAGGTCTTTGAGTTCCGTCAGCGGACCTTCGAGATCGTCTCCAAATTGTGCAATCAAGTCCTCAAGGGTGCCATCTTCAGAGTCGTCTTCTGAATCGAAATCCGAGTCTTCATCGTCAAAGAGTCGAATGATTTTGTCCATATCGTCATCTAGACCATCTTCAGAATCTTCGTCTGAGTCAAAGTCTGATTCGTCTTCAGAATCCCAGTCCTCAGAGTCCTCATCCATTAAGTCGGAATTGATCATCCGCTTGCCCAGATTGAAGAGTCCTTTGAAGAGGCCACCCAGTTCATTGGTCATGTCTTCGAGTTCACGCATCATGATGGCTTCGGCTTCTTCTCCACTGATTTCGAAAGGAATGAGCGATTCAAGTTCTACCGAGAATTGTTCACCGTCTCCATTTTCAATGGCGTATTCTCCAACCAGTACATCTTCTCCCGCCGGTACCCAAAAGTAGCGCAAGGGTGTGTTGATGCTGTTCCATAAAATCTTGTTCATGGTCTATCCTTCAATCCACAATTGTGGGTATGCGTTATGACTTTGGTTTGCTATCGTCTTCTAGAATGTCGCGCAAACCTTTGAGCAAGGTTGAGTTTGGTTTGTCCTGGCCCAATGCCTTGTTGGCGTCTTGAACGGCTTTGAACAAGTCTGTTTTGCTAAGTGCATCTGGCTGATCGCTCTTTTGCTTTTGCCAATTGTCGCGGAACTCTTTGAGGAACTCGACTTCGGCTTGTTCTGCTTCGACGGCCTCTTGCTCTTTTGACGTGCGGTGGTCGGAGATTTGTTCTGCGATGTCTGACAGGCTGTCGGCGAGTTTACCGCTTTGTTCAGTGAGTGCAGGTAGGTTTTCCGCGTTGTCCAGTGTATCTTGGGCACTGGCTTCCAATGCACGACCAATATCAACCAGTGGTTTGGTGGCGCCTTTGACAGCCCGTCGGGTATCTGGGTCCATTTTGTTGGCGCTATCGTGTATATCCAAATAGGCGTCCGGATATACAGCCCCAGAGAACAGACCTTCGAGGTGTGTTTCGACACTTGAACCACGGTTTCTGAAGCCCAACGTGAAATCACCATCACTGGTTTGACGCGTTTGGGTGGGCAACTGTGATGCTGTTTCATAGGGAGACGCATCCAAGTTGATGGCACTGAGCAACTCGGCGTTGCCTTCATTTTTCTTCAAGCCCTGCTTGCGTCCTTTGCTCCAGAAGTGGTGTGCGCCTGAGCGATACTCTCCACGGAACACGGACATTGCAATGTCTGGATTTTCTGAGAGGTAATAGACCTCATCAAAATCATAGCGCTCTCCAGCGAAGAACCCGCTACGCCCTTCATTGTCACCGTATTCATCGAAGTGCTCTTTGCCATCTTTAAAATGGCCACCCATGACTGCACTGGACACGTCTGCATAGGATGCCAAGTAGAAATCTTCATCGAAGCGACCAACTTTTTGCAATGACTTGGCGAGTTCAACGATGGCTTCATCAGACAAGGTTTCGCCAGCACCGACAATGTCGACTTGCAAGGTGCTGAGTTCAAAGTCGGTGACGGTCAACGGCAGATGACTGGTGTTCTGTTCAATGGCGGCTTTGAGATCGCGTTCGATGTCGATGCGGTTTGTGTACACATCATCTGCGCTGGTCCAGATACCAGCAACCAGATTCTTGCCGATTTTGGCTTGAATTTCATCGTTGCTTTGCTGGTGTTGGGTGTTGAAAACACTTTCGGCATCGTTCAAGACAGCGTTGCGTTGCTCTGCCAAGGTTGCCCGTTTGGCATTGAGTTTTTTGAGTTGCTGTGCTTTGTCAGACTCTTTGAGTTTGCTGTCCTTTTCGACGCTTGCAATCTCTTTGTCGATTTGTTGGATGGCTTTGTCAGAACCATCTTTTTCTGGCAATAGGAAGAAATTGGCAACCGATGAGAGGGTCAATGTGCCTTGAATGCCCGATACTGGGGCTGTATTTTCTTCTTGGTTGTCCCCATCTGTATTGGTGTCGCCTTCTTCTGGGAGAGCTTGTCGCTGAGCGCTACCGGTGTCTGTGATGTCTACAGACTCTTGTTTGGTATAGTCTCCAACAAAGTCGTTGTGATCAACAGGGACTTTGATTTCAGTGATGCCGTGTTCTTGGAGGGTTTGCAATTCGCCTTCTTCTGTTTTGGCGTCTCCATCATCCACCCACAAACGCAGACCTTTGAACTCTTGTTCGGTGACTACACCGTTTTTGTCGATGTCGAAGTAGTGAGCGAGTTTCTCAAATCCATTCGCAAATACAGCCTTGCCTTCGATGTTGTACTCAGACATGAGTTCGGTGTTGTCATCGATGATGCCGTTGCCGTTGTGATCCCAAACCAGCATTCCGTCGCCGTTTCCAGCCATCCACTGGGTGCGTTCTTTGTCTTCGCGCTTGCCGTAGAAGTAGGTTGGTTCTTCACCGCCAACCCATTCACCAGCCCATGCACCAGCTGGATCATAGAGTTTGGCTTTATTGCCTTTGGATGTGTCTTCGCGCCATTTTTCGCCAATGGTCTCCGATACGCCAGAATCGTACTCTGCGCGACCTCGTCGAAGCGTTGGAGCTCCAAGTCCCGGACGATAAGTCTTGGAGGAGAATTCCCAAGACGCACGGTCTGGTTGCATATCAAACTCAACCATTTCACCGCCAACCGATTGCACAGACAGATCGTCTTCTTTGTACTCGACATTGGCGCTTTGCTTGATGGCGAGTTTCATCGAAGAGGTTTCCACCAAGATTTCTTTGGCGTCTTCGTCCACCGTTAGGAAGCAATCTTGTGGTGTCCATTCGTGGCCGTCAAAGGTTTCAATCCCGATCTTCCATGCGCCAGATGCATTTGGGTTCGCTGTATCGACGTGCGCACCATTGAAGGAGTTTGCATCGTTGATGAGGTACCGAGCGTTTGGATCGGAAGAAAGGACGTTGATTTCCCACGCACCAGCAGGCAACATTTGTGGTTTGCGTACCTGTTCGCCACCTGTCAGGTGAATCTTGCCATCGTCGTTCAGGTCAAAGATCAGCGGATCGATGAAGAATACAGCCGCGGCAAACCATCCAAAGAGAGAGCGGCGACGTCGTCTACCCGTATAAGAGTATGTGCTGACTACGTTGTCTCCGCGTTCATCTTCAAGTTGTATTTCAATAGGGTGAGAACCACTGCTGGCGTTGTTTCCAATCGCTGTAGAGAACTGTTCACCAGTACCAGTTGCGTTGCCAGTGATCACTGCTGAACTGGACTTGGAGACGAGGTTCCACTTCAGTTCTTTGTTGTCACCGTCTGGGTCATCGCCCCGTAGATTCAGATTGAAAGAGTTGCCAACGCGCACCCGTCCTGGACCATCGATTTGTGTGATTTGTGGTGGTTCAGGTGGTTTGATCGCATCGATGTTGTAGGTGGTCGAGACAGAAGCACCCAACTCGTCCGTCAGTTTCAATTGAAGGCCATAGGTGTCATTTGGATTGGCATCATCGGCAATCTTGAGATCGGCAATGTTCAGATTGGTTCCATAACCCACACCGCCTTGGTTGGAGCCGGTACCGACCCAGTGCCATTCCCAGTTCAAAGCCAGATTTTCTGGGTCTGAACCAACGACAGAAGCATTGATTACATCGCCCAGTCGGGGTTGGTTGTCTGAGAAGGCAACACTGTCAATCGATGGTGGTTTGTTTTCCTTAGCCTCTGCCGTTTGCACATCTTGGCTGGCAAATTGAACTTCTGCAACTTGCTTGTTGCTCTCAGTGATTTCGGTGCGTGTAGACTCACCGTCGAGTGACATCAACAACAGAGATTTGTACACACCCAGTTCAGGCTCGGCGTACAGCATGTTCTTCAAGTTTGTCTGGGCATCTCGTTCTGCAACGTTGAGGTTCACGTCCAATACACCGTTGGCGATAGAGATGGTTCCCCCATCCAAGTCATTGGCAAGACGCTGTGCAACATTGCCAAGCGCGAACTCGTGCAATCGCATGAATTTGTCTTTCTTCTCTTGGGTCATGCGGAAGACAGTCATTTCGGCTTTGGATGAAATGGTGATTTCAGAGCGACCGGACTTGGCGGTGACATCTTGTGCATCTGGAAGCACTTGCAATGAATCTGGATCTGGCTGTTCTTCCACTGGAGCGTCGGCGTAGGTGGTTCCAGCGAAACTCTGAGAGGTGGTTTTGTCAACTTCGGTTCGTTGCTTGGTGGTGGATTCCATACGGTGACCACCCGGAATGACGATCTCTGTGATCCCTTGAGAGGCTAGGGTTTGCAACTCACCTTTCTCGGTTTTGGCATCGCCGTCGTCGATCCACACCTTGAGTTTTTTCAGTTCGTCGCCTTTGACTACGCCATTGTTGTCCACATCAAAGTAGTGGGCCAGTTTTTCAAAGCCATTTTGGAACGTCTTGTTTCCGTGTTCATCGAACTCAGACATCATCTCGGTGTTGTCGTCAATGATCCCGTTGTTGTTTTTGTCCCAAACCAAGAATCCGTCGCCGGTTCCTTTCATCCACTCGGTTTTTTCATTTTGCTCATGTGGGGAGAAGTAATAACGTCCGATGCGTCCTCGGTGTGAACGACCCCAATCACGTGCGACCCATTCACCAACCCACTTGCCTTGGGCATCGAAGACTTTGGCACTGACCCCTTTAGCGGTGTCTTCAGTCCAGCGACCTTCGCCGTGTTTGTTGGTGCTTTCTGTTTTTCCAGTGTTGTAGACGGCTTTTCCATCTGGAACGGGATCGACATGAGAAGACATACGCCCTTCATAGTAGCCCGGACGGTGACCTGGAGAGTTCAGTTTCCACGACTGTTTGCTTGGATCGATGTCAAAAGAGACGGTTGGTCCATCAATCTTGCCGTTTCCTTCTTGGTTGGCACCGGTGATGTCGAACTTGCCATCCTTATTCAGGTCGAGGATGAGTGGATCGATGCGCTTGCCTTTTCCGGTCGCTTTGTCTTCATGATCGAAGAACACTTCCCAAATCTTCATTTCGCTTTCTTCGACTTCCGTATAGTCGAAATTGATGTCGAACTGCTTGAATGTACCGTTGCGTACAATGATTTGTGATTTGTCCATTCCCCAGTTGCTGATGTCGAGGATGCGACGCAACTCGTCCTTTGGATCGATCTGGGCACCTTTTGTGGTCACGTCAATTTGCTTGGACTCAATGCGGTGAAGCAACTTGTCGATGTAGAAGGTCACAGCGTGTTGATGTGCGCTTGGTAACTGACCTTCAATGCTTTGGGCATCTTTGCCTTTGAGACCCATCATCGCTTCGGTTTCCACTTTGATGGTGGCTTTGACATCTTGCCATGCGGCAGGGTGGTTCTCATTGATGACGGCCGTTTGACCACCACTGGCACGGCTGTCGACTAGGATTTCAGGCTCGACAGGAACAGAGTCATCTTGAAGCATTCCGGCTGTGCGTTTCGGAGTATAGTCATTGGCACTGAGACTGACATCACCAGAAGATTGTGCACTTTCAAAGGCTTTCCATTCTTCTTTGGTGGAGGTGGTCGAGAGTTTCTCGGCATTTTGCTTGGCAAACTTTTTGCTGAGAACTGGAACGACAATCTCGGTGATGCCCAACTTCCACGGTGGAATCAGTTCGCCTTCTTCTGTTTTTGCATCGCCGTCGTCAATCCAGAACATCAAGCCCTTCATCTCGTGGGCTTCGACAACACCGTTTCCATCTTTGTCAAAGTAATGTGCGAGTTTCTCAAGTCCATTGGCGAAAGCGTGGTTGCCTTTGATGTCGAACTCAGACATGAGTTCAGTGGTGTCATCGATGATGCCGTTGCCATTGTGGTCCCAGACCAACAGTCCATCACCGTCACCAGACAGCCACTGTGTACGTTCAGCATCTTTACGGGTGCCATAGAAGTACTCTGGTCGGTCACCACCAATCCACTCGCCAATCCATTCACCGTCAGCGCTGTGAATTTTAGCTTTGTTTCCTTTGGCTGATTTTTCTTGCCACGTTTTGCCAATGCTGTCTGTTTTGCCAGTGTCGTACTTGGCCTTACCACCTTCCGCGGTTGGTGCACCCAATCCAGGTCTATAGGTGTAAGAGCGTTTGGACCACGACTGCTTGTCCGGACGCATGTCGAACTCTACCATTGCGCCACCGACAGACGTGAAACCCATACCGTCGTCTTGATAGCCACCGTCTGATGTGCGGGTCAGATTCAGCGTCACGCCACCAGCCGTGAGTGTACCGTTGTCGCCAGCAAACTTTGCAGAGATATCGAGTGGGTTCCAGCGACCATTTTTGTCCATCGACTCGATGCCGACCTTCCAACGCCCAGAAGAGTTGACTGAGGTTGCAGATTTGTGCTGACCATTGCTGGAGTTGGCATCAGAGATGATGTAGCGATGGTTCTCAGGAAGAGATCCAATCTTGATGTCCCACAATCCAACGGGGATACTGGTTGCGTTTCGTGCGACGACACCACCAGCCAAGTTGATCTTGCCATCTTGGTTGAGATCGAAGATAAGAGGGTCTCCACCACTGTTGCCGCCACTACTTGGCCGTGCAAAGGCGCGATAACTTGTAGTGGTCGATGCCGTTAACCCTTGTTCGTCGGTCACAGAAACACGGATGGATCGTGTGCCAGAACTGGCGCGATTGACGAAACGCTTCGAAGCGGATGGTCCAGTGCCGCCAAACGACCACTTTAATTTGCTGTCATTGCCATCTGGATCGGTTGCAGTAGCGGAGACATTAAATGCACGTCCTTCCATGACCATGCCCGGACTACTGATTCCAGTAATCTGAGGTGGTTTTGGTTGAATGCCATCAATCTCTTGCTTGTGGGTGACATAGGCACCGAGGGCATCCATCAGTTTGAGTGAGATACCGTACTTGTCGCCTGCTTTGGCTTTGTTGGATGTATTGAGTTTGTCCAGTTTGAGAGTTTTTCCAGTACTCGTTCCTTTTTGCTCGACACCTGTACCTTTCCAAGTCCATTCCCAAGCCAAGTCGAAGTTCTCAGGGTCAGAGCCTTTGATGGTGGCATTGATGCTTTGACCAGGAGACGGTGTTTTGTTGGAGAAGGATACTGAATTTACCTTTGGTGGCTTGTTTTCTTCTCGTTTCGTTTCTTGAGCATCTTCGGTGGCAAACCAAGCGTCTAAGGCCTGAACATTGGAGAGTTCGCGTCGTTCACCTTTGAGATCGACATCCAGCTGTTTGAGGTCAATGTTGGCAAAGACCACATCTTTTTCAGAGAACTGACTGTAGATGCCGTCCAAGATGCTCATCATTTCACGTTTTTCGTCAATCTGAGCACCAGTAGCCTGCAGTCTGATGTCGCCACTTTCCATACGGTCTTTGATGTCTTTGACTTGTTTTTGGGCGAAGAACTGGTGGAACTGAAGCAATTGTGGGAAGAGATCGTACTCTTTGTTGGTATCCAAGATGCCGTGCTTGATTTCTGTATCCATTTCAATGCTGGCTTCAATGTCGCGCAAGTCTGGATGTGGTGCAGCCAACATGAGTTTCTCAGAGACTTGACCCTTGGCACGGGTTGTGCGTCGCAACTGTTCTTGAACACTGATGTGCAAGAGGGTGACATCCATTCTCAACGGATCGATTTCTAGGTGCTCACGATGTGCGTTGAGGTCTTGGAGCATGTCTCGTTCAAGAGTCTTTTCATCCACTTCTGCACTGTTGTCTTTGACAGGGATGATCTTGTTGAAAATGTCTTCGGCAATTTTCTTGGCGTGGGTGTCGTTGATGTGCTGATGCACCTTGTGGACATTCTTGTCGACTTGCTTCTTGTCGCCTGGATGCCAGATGTCATATTCAGTGTGAGATTCCAACTTGACATCGCCACCCAGCACAAACTCACGACCAGGAGTATTGTCGAGGTTCGGTGGAATGATTTGATCTGTTGGGTAATCTTGCACTTCAGGCAAAGGCTCTTGATACTGACCGCCAGACAAGGTCAAGGTTTCGCGATCCTTCTTGGTGTAGTCACCTTGCAAAGTGTCTTTGTTGGTTGGAATCATGATTTGGGTGATTCCATACTTGGACAATGGTTGAAGTTCACTAGCTTCCGTCTTGGCATCTCCGTCATCGACCCAGAACATCAGCCCTTTGAGCTCACTGCCCTCGATGATGCCGTTGTTGTCCTTGTCGAAGTAATGAGCCAGTTTTTCAAACCCGTTTGTGAAGGCCGCATTGCCTTTGACGTCGAACTCCGACATCATTTCGGTGTTGTCATCGATGATGCCATTGCCGTTGTGATCCCATACCAATAGACCATCGCCATTTCCAGCCATCCACTGGGTGCGTTCAGCATCTTTACGAGTGCCGTAGAAATATTCAGGTTTGGCACCACCGAGCCACTCACCAATCCACTCGCCGTCGCCACTGAAGACCTTTGCACGTTGTCCTTTTCCAGCATCTTCTTGCCACGTTTTGCCGATGGACTCTTTCTTACCAGTGTCGTACTCTGCTTTACCACCTTTGGCCGATGGCGCACCCAATCCGGGACGGAAGGTGTAGGAGCGGTCAGACCACGAAGATTGTTGTGGGTTCATGTCGAATTCGACCATGTCTCCACCAACAGAGACCACGCCTTTGCCGTCGTTCTTGTAGCCACCGTCAGAGGTTTGTACCAAGTTTAGTTTGACGTCCCCAGCTGTGATGGTACCTGTGGTGTCGTTGAAAGCTGGTGTGGCATCGATGGCTTCCCAGTCTCCCTGAGCATTGCGCTTTTCAACGGAGAGTCCCCAGCGACCAGCCGCATTCAAAGAAGTACTGGTGGTGAAGCGACCGTTTGCATTGTTGGTGTCGGCGATGACAAATCGATGGTCACTTGGCAGTGAGGCAACCGATACATCCCACAAACCTGGAGCGATGTAGATGCCTTTCTCGATGGTCGGTGCGCCGGTTGTTTCTACTTTGCCATCTTCATTGAGATCGAAGACGATTGGGTCTGGACGCATGCGAACAGATTTTGTTGTACCAACGGAGAGTCCTTGTTCATCGGTCAAAGAGAATACGAAGTTTGCAGTACCATAGCGACCTTGACGGTTTTTCAAGTACATGTCGTAGGAGAAATTCGGTCCTTTTTGATCTACATTTCGCATACCACGGATGGCAGAGTCCCCATTTGGACGAACGTTCCACAGCAATTTCGAATCATCCCCATCTGGGTCGGTACCGGCAGCACGAATTTTGATGGTGGCACCTGAACTTGTACTTGAAGGTACCGATGCAGAAGTGATTTGCGGTGGTTTGGGTTGAACCGCATCGATCTCTTGTTTGTGTGTAGCAAAGCCACCCAATGGATCAGAGAGTTTGAGTTCCACGCCATATTTACTGCCACTGGGTGCATCTTTGGAGATTGGCAGAGATCCAAGGTTGAGCGTCGTTCCATCGGCGGTACCACGCAATTCCGTACCGTGACCGTACCAGAACCATTCCCAGTTTAGGGCCATGTTCTCAGGGTCAGACCCTAGGATGGTTGCCGAGATGGTATCGCCCGGTGCTGGTTTGGTGTTGGAGAATGTGACTTTGTCAACGACCGGTGGTTTGTTTTCGTTGCGTTTGGCATCTTGAGCATCTTCATTGTCGAAGAACACTTCGAATGTTTTACCGGTTTTGTCGTATTCCAACTCTTCTGGTCGCCATCCTTCTAGAAGGACGATGCGCAAGGTGTCAAAATTGGCTTTTGTACCAGAGTTCCAAAGGTTGGTTTGCAACAAATCACTGGCCCAAGACTGTGAATCTTGGATTTGCATGTCGATTTGGCTTCCAACGCGGGGCAACTTTCCTGTGGCAAGAGCCTCATATTTTCCAGCAGCAACTTGATCGATGACCGATTGGTGAAGGGCATCGAAGGTCGGCATGAGGTCTTCTTTTTTGTCATATACGTGAATGCGAGCACGGGCTTGAGATTGGATTCTCACACCCGAAGTGCCTTTGTCAATCATGGTAGACGCATCAGAACCAATGACCTGTGTGGGCAATCCATCCATGGTACTGCCACTGTTTTCCGCCAGTGAGACGCTCTCGGTACTGGACTTGGCATTGCCACCTTTCCAGTCTTGGATTTTTGTGGTGGATTCCAGTTTGTGGTGTCCCGGAATGACAATCTCAGTAATTCCGTGCTGTGAAAGGGGAACCAACTCGCCTTTGTCGGTGACCGCATCGCCATCAATGTCGATCCAAATCTTGAGTTTCTTCAGTTCATCGCCTTTGACCACGCCATTGTCATCGGTGTCAAAGTAGAAGGCAAGTTTCTCAAATCCGTTTTGGAATTTCTTGTTTCCATATTCATCGAACTCCGACATCATCTCGGTGTTGTCGTCGATCATGCCGTTGCCGTTCTTGTCCCAAACGAGGAAACCATCACCAGAACCAGGCTTCATCCACTCTGTAGCCTCTTTGGTCTTGATTGGAGAGAAGTAGTAACGACCGAGGCGTCCACCGTGTGAGTACCCCCAATCTGCAGCAACCCATTCACCAATCCACTTCTGAGAAGCATCGTAAATCTTCGCCGATTGACCGAGCTTTGGATTGTCTTTCCAGACACCCTTTGGTCCGAAGTTCTCAGTTTTTCCAGTGTTGTAGATCGCTTTACCATTCGGAATCGGGTCGACGAGATTCGATTTGCGACCCTCATACCAGCCCGGACGGTGACCAGGTGAGTTCAATTTCCAAGACTGACGAGATGGGTCAATGTCAAACTGAACGGTGTCGCCATCAATTTTGCCGTTTCCTTCTTGATTGGCGCCAGTGATGTCAAACTTGCCGTCGCGGTTCAAGTCCAAAATCAATGGGTCAATGCGACGACCTTTGCCAGTGTCTTCATCTTTGTAATCAAAGAAGACTTCCCAGATTTTCATTTCGGATTCACTGAGTTTCTCGAATGAAACGTCAAACTCGAGTTTGTCCAATGTGGCATCTGCCAAGTTTGAATCAGAAGAATCTACGTTGCTGTAGACCAATCCAGTCAGTTTGCGAAGTTCCGCCAATCCGTCCGCTCTCACTTCAGCACCATTCATTGGAATGGTTCCGTTGTCCAAGCGCTCTTTCAATTCGCTGAGGTACTGCGTTGTCGCCAGTCCGTGTTTTGCACCCAAGTCCACCAAGATTTCCGAACGTCTGGACATGTCTTTGATGCCGTGTTGGATGGTGGTTTTGAACTTGGCGTGAACGTCCACTTTGCGCAATTCTTTTGGAAGATTGCTTGGCGCGATGCGAGCTTTGGTTTCTTGTTCGACGGTGGTGGACTTGGTAAGGTCCATTTGTGGCTCATACAAGTCGCGTTTTGGCTCGAAGTCGTATCCACTGAGGGTTGCACCACCCTCTGATTTCACATTGAACTGCTCCAAGGTTTGTGTCTTGGTGGTGGAGTCCATTTTGTGGTGTCCCGGAATGACAATCTCAGTAATGCCGTGCTGTGAAAGGGGAACCAACTCGCCTTTGTCGGTTTTGGCATCGCCGTCGATGTCAATCCAGATTTTCAGTTTATTCAGTTCCTCGCCTTTGACCACGCCACTGTTGTCCAGATCAAAGTAGTGAGCGAGTTTCTCGAACCCGTTTTGGAATCGTTTGTTTCCGTGTTCATCGAATTCAGACATCATCTCGGTGTTGTCGTCGATGATTCCATTTCCGTTTTTGTCCCAAACGAGGAAACCATCACCAGAACCAGGCTTCATCCATTCTGTTTCTTCCTTCTCGTCGTATGGAGAGAAGTAATATCGACCGAGGCGTCCACCGTGTGAATAGCCCCAATCTGCGGCGACCCACTCACCAACCCATTTGCTCGACGCATCGTAAATCTTCGCCGATTGACCGAGGGCAGGGTTGTCTTTCCACACGCCACTTGGTCCAAAGTTCTCAGTTTTTCCAGTGTTGTAGATCGCTTTACCATTCGGGATGGCGGCAACCAAGTGTGATTTGCGTCCTTCATACCAGCCCGGACGGTGGCCTGGAGAGTTCAGTTTCCAAGATTGCTTGCTTGGGTCTATGTCGAAGGAGACGGTTGGTCCGTCAATCTTGCCATTTCCTTCTTGGTTGGCGCCAGTGATGTCAAACTTGCCGTCGCGGTTCAAGTCCAAAATCAATGGATCGATGCGTTTTCCTTTCCCAGTCGACTTGTCTTTGTGATCAAAGAACACTTCCCAAATCATCATTTCGGATTCGGTCAGTTTCTCAAAACTCAGATCAATCTTGAAATTGACCATGTCGGCACTGACCATGTGCACATCTTTGTCATCGGTCTTGGCGTATGTGCGTTCTACCAACTCTTTGAGCAGGGCGACACGCTCAACAGGGATTCCCTTAGAGGTGATTTGTTGTTTGCCATCTTGAATGTTCTTGACCAGTTCGTCCATCACCACAACAGTGGCCACTTGATGGGTTTTGCTCAGCCGATCGGCCAACTCGTCTTCATTGTCAAGTGCCAAGATG
>CBFIFY010000041.1:0-38744 GCA_965661985.1 uncultured Myxococcota bacterium
TCCGAACTTTGATAAACAAGGAAAGTCTTGTCACTGCAGACCGCACATCAACTTTTAGACCGCACATCAACTTTTAGAATTAGCGGATATAGATGTTTAACCCCAAACTGTTGCTCCATGGCAAAGCGTTGTTGGGGGTTCCTTGAATAAAAGAACTTCCGTTTGGATCATCCAAAGGACACCCACCATTGTTTGAGCGAGACCAAGTTGGACCCGTCGCATTTCCGGCATACTGGGCACTGGGATTGCAGTTGCCGTTGCCATCTCGATCAATTGGATGCATGTACAGATTGGTGCTGCACAAGCTTCCTCCACCGAAATTTCCTTGAGTCATGGTCCATGAATATCCACTCTGGGGTGCGCAATTGTACCTCGGTATCGATGCTGACCATTCAAAATAGGTCATGCTTCCGTCACTGACCCCTTCATAAACGGCATACATGATGGAATCGGTGAACAATAAATCTGTGAACACCAATTCGGTGAATGCAAGCCCAGATTTGTAATCTTCGCCATTTAAAGTACCAAACCCAACGCCATCTCGAATGTTGCTGGTGTTCCACAAACTTGTGTTTGGGTCGTTGGTCGCAATGCGTGTCCATCCCCCGCCATACTGCTGTTGTTCACACCAAACTTCTTCTGCATCCACACCAGTGTTGTGTCCGTCGGGATCAACAGTGTAGACGGCAGACGTCGTATACCCTTGTTGTAAGATGTCTAAACAGTCGGTCCCCAGTGGACAGACCCCCTGTGCATTGGGAAAGATACTGCCATCAGAATCATCGCAATCACTTCCACCACACGAATAAGCGGAGAAACCGTCCAAGTCACCATCGTTGTCCACTACACCGTCGCAGTTTTGATCAATGTCCACACAGCCTTCTGTCGCACCAGGAAAATAACTCGGGTTGGTTTCGTCACAGTCACCACCAGTTGCCACGTAGCCATTGGCCGGACTGCTACACGCTTCTAAAATGAAATCGTCACTGCCGAATCCATCGCCGTCAAAATCCAAATACCAATCCAACAAAACGCCTTCATCTGTTTGACCATCGCAATTGTTGTCGATGTTGTCGCAGACTTCTATTGCGTTGTTGTATGCTTCGGCCGCGAAATCATTGCAATCTTGATCGTTGTTCACAAAGGACTCCGGAGCCGTACACGCTTCTACAGTGTTGCTTGAAACCCCAAATCCATCGCCGTCGTTGTCATAATAGAATGTAATCAGCACCCCTTCGTCAACTTGCCCATCACAATTGTTGTCCACCTCGTCACAAACTTCGATACCATCAGGAGACACGCTTGCATCGAGGTCATTGCAGTCTCCATTTTGGGCGATGAATGACGGTGGAGAACTACAGGACATCACAGCGGTTGTATCCAAGCCATAGCCATCCCCATCCGCATCCAAGTACCAAGTAGGCAATCCTTGTACCAATGGGTCCTGATCATCCATTAGACCGTTGCAATCATTGTCCGCACCGTCACACACTTCTGTAGCATTTGGAAATGCCTGAGCGTTGGTGTCATCACAATCACTCATGTCAGAGACATATCCAGATGGTTGAGTGCAGGTCAGCAAAGTATTTTGAGAATCTCCATAGCCATCCCCATCTCCATCCGCATAAAACAACGTTCTATCAATGGCATCATCGTCCACCACCGCATCGCAATTGTTGTCAATCCCATCACAAACTTCAGTACCATTGGGCGAGACATTCAAATCGTTGTCGTCACAATCCCCACCGACCGTTACGTAACCGGGCAGTTCCAAACAAGTTTCCACCGCTGACTCTTCAACACCAAATCCGTCGCCATCGTTGTCCTGATACCAAATCTGCAAATTTGCATCGTCCGCGACCAAATCGCAATTGTTGTCAATCCCATCACAAAGTTCTTCGGCATCGGGATGCGTCAATGGGTCTCCGTCATCGCAATCGCTATTGTCCGTGGTATACCCCTCGACCATTTCACACAGCAATGTGTTGGATTCCGGATCTCCATAGCCATCCCCATCCGCATCAACAAAAAACTGTTCTCCAACGCCTTCATCAATCTCGTCATTACAGTTGTTGTCTATACCGTCGCATATTTCGTTGTTTCCGACGAATACATTTGGATTATCATCATCACAGTCGGAAGCGGAGGGCACGTACCCATCTGGTCGACTGCAAAACTCTGCACTGAGTTCAACATTCCCAAACCCATCCCCATCTTCATCTTGATAAAAGGTTGTCAGTACACCTTCGTCGATTTCGCCGTTGCAATTGTTGTCTATGCCGTCACAGATTTCTTCCACACCAGCGTGGATTTGTGCATTTTGATCGTCACAGTCTTCATCCCCAAAATAGCCATCTCCATCGGCATCTTCCAAAGTGACAACATCTTCGACAGGTTTATTGTCTGCAACAATGGTGTTGGAGCGACAGGCACTGGCCGCCATAAAAAATACAATTGCTCTCATTGAAGCCTCTCTTTTCAATATCTTGCATCTATCATAGCAATGATGTCAATTTTTTCCAACCCACTCAATGTGCTGAAGTAACCAATTTGAAGAGACAGTGATTGACCGTGAGGGTTTGCCGACAATGGGTTATAACGATACTGTCTTATGGTTTATTGAACTACAATCCCACATCCGTCTCGGAGTATACATGCTAAATATATTATTGGGTCTAAGCACGATGGTATGGGCTGAAGAAGCATCTCAAGAAAAGGCTTCAACAGACGGTCCCACCCTTGAAATCCCTTTCGAAAAATATGAACTGGACAACGGTCTGGATGTCATTTTGAGTGAAGATCATTCAGTACCTTTCGTGCAGGTGAACCTCTGGTATGATGTTGGTTCAAAAGATGAAGTCGAGGGCAAAACAGGATTTGCACATCTGTTTGAACATTTGATGTTCCAAGGGTCTGCCAACCATGACACCGAGTATTTTGCGCCATTGCAACCGATTGGGGCACAGGTAAACGGAACAACAAATTTTGATAGAACCAATTATTTTGAAGGCGTCCCCAGTGAATACTTGCCCTTGGCTTTGTGGCTAGAGAGCGATCGAATGGGCTACTTGTTGCCAGCACTGAGCGATGAAAAACTCGCCAATCAACAAGATGTTGTCCGAAATGAACGTCGACAACGCTATGAAATTCGTCCCTACGGAATGGTATGGGTATGGCTGTTCGAAAACTTGTATCCTGAGGGGCATCCGTACAACATTCCAACCATCGGCAAGCACGAAGACATCGAAAATGCCAACATGGACGATGTCAAAGCCTTTTTCAAAAAGTGGTACGTACCCAACAACGCGTCACTTGTTATTTGTGGAGACTTTGAACCCGCACAAGCAAAGGAACTCGTCGAACAATACTTCGGAGAGATTCCCCGTGGTGAAGATGTTGCCTCCTTACGTGACATCGAGCCTGCGGTTCTCGCTGAAGAGAAAGTCGTGTACAAAGAAGATCCTCGCGCACCACAGTCAAAAGTTTTTGTGGCTTGGCTCACCCCCAAGATGATGGGTGAAGGCGATGCGGATTTGGACGTGTTCTCATCCATTTTTGCTGAAGGAACCGACAGTCCTTTGGTACAGTCTTTGGTCTATGATAAGCAAGTCGCTCAAGATGTCGATGCCTTTCAATACAGTGCGCGTCTTCAAGGACAATACATCATCTCCGCAACTGTAGCCGATGGACACACCACCGAAGAAGTGGTTGCCGCAATCGACGAGGCACTTGCCGAAATCAAAAAAACAGGCGTCACGGCTGAACAGGTAGATATCTCGAAACTCAACTGGGAAAAACGATTCTATCAAGGCCTTCAAACCATCAACCGCAAAGCCGATATGCTCAACAATTACAACACCAACATGGGTGATCCGGGATTTGTTCAGAAAGATTTGGATCGCTACTTGGCGGTCACTCCAGAGAGTATTGCAAGCGCAATCGACAAAAACCTACACCTTGATAAACGGGTTGTATTGCATATTACACCGCCTGCTCCTGAAGCAGAAGACACCACAACAGAGGGAGAATAACCATGATGACCCAACTATTTTTGCTCAATGCCTTCATGGCCTGTGGTCCAAAAGATGCTCCTGTTGAGACTGCTGTACCTGAGGCGACACCCACTCGTGTAAACGCTGAAAAACCCGCACCGCTAAAAGCCCCCACGTTCACCTTGCCTGAATTGGAGCAAGGCAAACTGTCCAACGGCATTCCTGTACTGGTTTCAAACAACAGTGAAACACCGTTGGTGACTGTACAAATTGTCTTCAATGCTGGAGAATGGAACACAGACAATCCACAGTTGGCAAACGCGGCTATGGATATGCTGACCGAAGGTGCAGGCGACTATGATGCTGCAGGTCTCAGTGCTGAACAAAGACGATTGGCAGCCAGTTTGGGTTCCTATGCAGGCTTGGATGGCAGTGTCATTTCATTGTCTTCACTCGAGAAGAACTTGGATGAAAGTCTTGGATTGCTGGACTTAATTGCCTCCAACCCAACATTCCCCACAAAGGAATGGGAAATTCTACAACGCCAATACCGCCAACAACTTCAAGCCCAACAACAGGACCCCAACGCCATTGCGGACAACCTGTTCAAAAGTTTGATGTACAAAGGTGAATATGCTGGACGTTCCACCACGCTCGAAGACATCGACGCCATTACTCAGAAAGACATGATGGCATGGTACAAAACGAACATTCATGCAAGCAATGCCACCATTTATGTTGGCGGAGACACCACTCTAGACGAAGTGCTCCCCCTATTGGAAGCAAGATTTGCTGATTTTCCAACGGCCGACAATAGCCTTCCGGATTTTCCAAGCGCAGCCAGCATGGCAGAACCCATTCCAACAACCGTCCATTTGGTTGATTCCCCGGGGGCAAGCCAATCTGTCATCTATGCAGGACAATTTGTGAGCGAACGCACTGACGATTCTGCCGATGAACTCTACTTGGCAAACTTAGCGGTTGGTGGATTGTTCATTGCACGCATCAACATGAACTTGCGTGAAGACAAAGGATGGACATACGGCGCCCGTTCTGGCATTTCGTACAATCATTTGCCTGGGTTGTTCAAGGTTCGCACATCTGTGGTGGCTGAACACACAGCGGATTCACTGTCTGAAATCTTAAAGGAACTTCGAGACTCTCAAGGAGACAGACCCATTCTCCAAGAAGAGTTGGATGCCGCCCGTGGGTATATCTTGGGTACAGACCCCATTCGCTACGAAAGCCCATCTTACCTGCTCTCACAAATGATTCAAGTCGGTCGTTACAACCTACCTACTGACTGGTACAGCACGTACAACGACAAACTTCGTGGAGCGTCGTTGGAAACAGTACAAGAAGTATGGAATGGCACCGTAGATCCGAATCAACTCACTGTTGTCGTTGTTGGGGATGCGGCTTCTCTTAAAGCGCCACTACTCGAACTGGGTCTGCCAGTTGTAGAAATGGACGCACAAGGCACAGTAATCAACAACACAAATCAGTAACCGTAGGATTTCTCATGACGATTGAAAGCAAATATGTATGGATGGATGGCAAAATGGTGCCGTTTGAGGACGCCAATGTTCACATGCTCTCTCACACCCTCCATTACGGACTTGGAGCCTTTGAAGGAATTCGCTCTTACCGACAGCACAACGGTGGTGGTGGAATATTCAAACTTGATGAGCACCTTCATCGATTGTTTGATTCCGCCAAAATGTGTCGTATGAAGATGCCCTTCGACTTTGAAACCGTTCGCCAAGCCTGTATCGACACCCTAAAAGCCAATGAGTTCGAAGAAGCCTACATTCGACCAATTGTGTTCTTGGGTCACGGTGCGATGGGTCTGGGAACGCGACACAACCCAGTTCGAGTTGCCATTGCCACTTGGAAATGGGGCGCTTATCTCGGTGATGAAGGTATTCAACAAGGTATTCGAGTGGGAACATCTTCGTACACGCGTCACCACATCAACGCCAACCTTCAAAGAGCCAAGATCATTGGTCATTATGTTAACTCTATTTTGGCGAGGTATGAAGCCAACGACAATGGCTACGACGAAGCGATTATGCTTGACCACAGTGGCTATGTGGCAGAAGGAACAGGTGAAAACCTCTTCGTCATCAAAGATGGATTGGTCAAAACACCCCCTGTGGTCAATATTTTGGCTGGTATCACGCGCAAGACCTCACTGGAGATTTTGAAGCATGAGGGCATTGACTGCGTCGAAATGCCATTTGGTAGAGATGCGATGTATGTTGCTGATGAGGTGTTCATGACCGGAACTGCCGCTGAAATCACACCGGTCCGTGAGTGTGACAGATTGCCGATTGGGGATGGTATACCGGGCAAGATCACTCGAATGGTGCAGGACATCTACTCTCGAGGAGTCCGCGGAGAAGTCCCATGGATGACCCAACACATCACCCGATACTAAAAGCCTCTCAAGCCCCCCTGTCTTCGTCGTATGACACTCTCTAAAGAAGAACTGCAACGTTGTGAACGGTGCGCCCTACGAGGCGCATCCTGCGTTTGTGCAGACCTAAGTGTAGTGAACAATGCCATGTCGATCACTGTCATTCGACATCGCAAAGAAGTCGGGCGTGGCTCAAACTCCGCCAGAATCCTAGAAGCCTCATTGAGCAACATTACCGTACTGGAGCATGGTGCTCGATTTCAAGGACCAACTGTCTTGTCACCGGAATTACTCGACGAAGCAGTGCTTGTCTTTCCACTGTTTTATGATCCAGATCCATTACATCCCCCCATTGCCTTTGATCACACAACCACCCCAAAAAATTTAATCATTTTGGACGGCTCTTGGAAACAAACATCCAGAATGCTGAAGAAGATTCATGGACTCACACAGCTCCCACGACTGGATATTGCACCGTTGGTGCCACCTTTGCCGCGCATTCGAAAGCCCTATTTCAAAGACGGTATGTGCACGATGGAAGCAGCAATCTCAGCTCTCAAACCCTTTTTCCCCACTTCGGATATTGAAACCCTGATTGGCAATTACCTTGTGTGGATTGACCAAGTGCGAAAAAACAGTGGGATTCATGCGCCTCTCAAAGCGGGACAATGCTTTAAGGAAGCCCGTATTGAACAAGAACGCGCTACCACCCCAAAACGAGAGCAAAAATAAGTGGTGCAACAATCGTCGCATCAGACTCCACGACAAACTTGGGTGTATCCACATCCAGTTTGCCCCAAGTAATCTTTTCATTCGGAACAGCACCAGAATAAGATCCATATGACGTTGTAGAATCCGATATTTGACAGAAATACCCCCAAAATGGAATCGAGGTCAGTTCCATATCTTGGTACAACATCGGAACCACACAAATTGGAAAATCTCCAGCAATCCCCCCTCCAATTTGAAAGAATCCCACACTTGGAGCATCTACAGCATCGGAATGCTTCGCACTTTGTCGATACCAATCGGCCAACCAGACCATGTACTCAATCCCCGATTTCATCGTGTGGGCTGACACTTCCCCTTTGATCACCAAACTCGCAAAAATATTTCCCATCGTTGAGTCTTCCCACCCAGGAACCACCATAGGCAAGTTGTTCTCGGCTGCCGTGAGCATCCAAGAGTCTTTGATATTCACCATCGGATCGAACTCTTTCTGAAACTCTGGGTCCAGTAACAGTTGCATCATAAACTCATGGGGAAAGAACCGTTCTCCATTGGCATCTGCGCGCTTCCAAATTTTAACAATGTGATGTTGAATTTTGCGAAAGGCTTCTTCTTCGGGAATACATGTATCTGTCACCCTGTTTAACCCCGCATCAAGCAGGGCGCGTTCATCTGCTGGCGTAAGATCTCGATAATTCGGTACTCTACAATACTGTGAATGAGCGACTAAATTCATGATGTCTTCTTCAAGATTTGCCCCTGTACAAGAGATGATGTGTACCTTCTCTTGGCGAATCATCTCCGACAAAGAACGTCCCAATTCTGCTGTTGACATTGCACCAGCCAACGTCACCATCATTTGACCACCCTTCCCTAGGTGTTCCCGATAGGCTTCACCAGCATCAACAACTGTCGCTGCATTAAAATGTTTGAAGTGGTACTTGAGAAAATCAGTAATCGGTTGAGACATTGAACCTCCAACACTCTACAAAGCAAACAAAAGCCACTCAGATTATCGCAGTGAAGTTCAAAAGAAAAGGCAGAGTCGTCATTTTTTTAAATTTTGATCCACTCCAATCAATACACCCGATGGTACCGGCATCATCAACAAAAAATCTTTGCTCATAGAGATGCCTTCTCCCAGTGCATTGAAGCCCAAGCAGGCTGGATATAGTTGAGCCATAGAGTCGCTGTGCAACCATTGGAGCATTCGTTTGAGTGTAGAAACAGAATCCTCTTTGTGGTAAATCTCGCTGGTGGCAGTCGAAGCTTGAAACTCTCCAAGAGTATCCAAATACGCTTCCACATGTTTGGTTTGATTGGCAATGATGATCTTGGGACGCCGAGAACGCTTAAATTTGCGTTGAATACTGGCACTCATGCCTTCTTCCAACAATCTAGGGTGCAAATATGAATGTTTGCGAAATTTTTGGTGGTGCATTCCCCAAAAATGTGTTTCCGCATCAATTCCACCAGAGGTCAGGAGTTTGAGGTTCGTTCCACTTTCTGACTCTTCTATCTTCACCTCATAAAACTCATTGGTAATCAACCCACTGGCTACTTCAAAATCAGTCTCACGCAGGGGTATGCAGGTCGATGCATCGAATGCAGGTATGTCACGAATGGCAAACCAGAAAGTCGTCCACCAATTATTAGCCAGGTGCGCCCATTGAAACTTGTATTTTGCTTTCACCAATTTCCAATCTGTCGAAGCAGGTTGAGCTGTGTTGGCTATCCGTGTTGTGCCAACTGCAGACAAAATGAGCAATACGATTTGTACATTGGCATCGGCAAACAATGACCCTTTGGACGGAAAGTGGATGGATCGCGCTGTCCAATTCTGACGCACCGTCTCCATCGCCGCCGCACCCAAGGTTACTTTGGGCAAGACAAAGGAAATGAGACCGGTCGGTTTGATCAAATGCGTTGACAGTTCCACAAAATAATAGGCCAAATCTGCGGCCCCTTGAACCATCGTAAACCGATGCCGATAAAAAGCCTTTTCCCACGCTGGAATGTGACTACGAATGGCATTGACAAAGGGTGGATTGCCAATCACCCAATCGAAACCACCTTGCTCAAAGATGCTTGAAAATTCTACTGTCCAATGAAAAGCCCGTTTGTCGATTGTTTTTGTGGGGACAGCAACAGTTCCTTCTAGAATCTGTTCTTGTATTTTTGTATAGGTCTCCCACAGTTTTTTTTGTTTGGATTCGGTTAAATCGGCACCATCACAATATGTTTGAAACCGATAACGCAATACATCTGCAACGACTTGAGGTGAATACCCATCAAAGCCATTTTCATCCAGTTCTTTCGGGCTATACCCAACCAAACTGTTGCCCACTCGAAATTGCAGTTCCCAATCGTTGGTGGTCAGCGCAATATCGCCAATCTCCAACCACAACGTCACGATCGCGATTTGTACAGCTCGGGGGTGTATGTCTACGCCATGCAATATGTGCTCGACCACGTACTGTTTGCGTTCTTGTTCAGTCAATCCACCTTGATTCAACACATTCGATGACAGCACACGAAGAGTCGCCAATAGAAAGGCCCCACACCCCATTGCAGGATCACAGATTCTCAAATCTTGCCAATTCATTGTTGGATTGTCAAGGACATACAAATCAAAAGACTGCTGTACCAACTGAGTCGAAACTGTCATCGGTGTAAAGTGTGTACCTGACTTTTTGCGTTGATTGATAGTGACAAATCGATTGCCTTCCAGTCGACGTTGCAACAAATGCTCATGAATGGCGCCCAAGGTCTCTAAGGGCAATCGAGTAAAATCAATGGCGTCCCCTTGAAAAAACAGTGTGGCATTCACCAAATTACACAACGCCTCATGAAGTGCGCTATTCTGGCGATCACAACCAAGAGTATCCAGTGGAGTCTGCACCCAAAAGTCGTGAGGATGTGCACCCACTTCTTCTGAACCCATGTACAAAAGTTGGGAAACCTGTCGTATTAGATGACACAACGTAGGAACACTGTCTGGCGTGATGTCTCTCTTGGAGGATAGGACTGAAGTATCAACATGCCCCTGCAACATTTGATTGTGATGGAGCAATTGCAGAACAAAGCACCGAAACAGCCATGTTATCGACATCTCAAGTGTCTTTGGTTGATGCTCTGAAGAGAGAATGGGATACAGGTCTTCAACGACTGGTGCTGTGTGCTCAACGACGTGCTGAGCGTATTGAGAAATCCAGCGTGTACTGTACAGTGGGTATTTTTTTCGTCGTCTCATTCACATCCATGCTATGGACATTTAGTATCGAACCACACTGTGGAATACAAATGATGGGTGCAACTTATTGCAACTGTTTTGCCCAAAACTCACCAGCTTCCACCGCTTCTTGAACCACAACAGAATACTCACCAGACTTTGCCTTGTCCATAAAACCTTCCATGGCTGTGCTGTCGTTTGTCAACAGTCCTTCCGTGATAGAACTGATCGCTGAACTGGTACCGTCATACAAACTCGCCAATTGAAACTCCTTTGGCAAAAATGAATCAATCGCCCCAACAGCAGGATTGGCTCCAATCATTAGAGACCCAGAAGCATCAAGCAACGCATCCAAACTTTTTCCGGCTATGGTTTGATTTGGAGAGTCCTGATACGATTGAACCCCCGCCATCACCGCAGAAGCACCAGCCATTGCACCGTTCAAATCTTTTTGTGGAACGATGTCACCAAGTGCATTGTTGCTCAAATCATCGTACTCTGTCAACATCATGCCACCCCAATTCAAAGCACTGGAAACGACATCTTCTGGTTGAACCTGCTTAAGTTGATCAAGACGAGCCTGATTTCCAATAGAATCCAACACAGGTGATGTAGTCTTTGAAGAGTTTTGTTGAGAGGTGGTTGAACTGGTTGATGATGAACGAACTGAATATTGTGACATTTTGCCTCCAAATGGTGTGATACCAACTGAGAAGCAAGAAGTGTGCCAATCCAAATTAGAATGGTTAAACATCCAATTTTAGGGCTGTATCGACACATTTAAAATTTAGACAGCAAAAAATTGACGAAGTATTCGTTAAATTAATGACGAAATTCGTTAATTTTGGTCAATTCAAACCGTACAATTGAGTATACCAAAAATAAATACAATAATTTCAAATACTTATATCAAACAAGTAACAAAGCAATCCTTCCTTGAAATCCGATTTCTGATAAGTCATCAATTGGGTTATGATGATGACAGCTCTATGAAACAGGAGAACTTATGTTGTTGAACATTTCCTTACTCAGTACACTCGGCTGTTTGTCCCCAGACAAGGATGACCAAAGTCCAACCGACACAGTAAACGATACTGGATTGGAACTGGATACGGGTGACACAGCTTCAGAAACAGATACCGACACTCAAGATACCGACACTCAAGATACCGATACCCAAGATACCAATCCCGATACTGGCACACAAGATACCGGTCCCATTCAAGAGGACGGACCCGTCTTGTTCTTTGAAGACGAGTTTCAAGTTGGCGGTACCAATATGTGGTCCAACCTATGGCCCACCAACGACGGCTTTTATTTCTCCACGATGCAAAATGAACAAGTCGCCTTTCGAGAATTCAACCTTGACTTCCAGCCCACGTCAGACCTAAAAATGGTTACTGAACTGGGAGACTTTCCGCCCGGGGTCGTCATGTCCGACCATGAGTTCCTTCGATTGAACAATGCCTTGTACTTTGTGGCGAGTGGATTTGGAGATGAAGACCTGATCATCATCAAAACCGATTTGAATGGAACCCGTTTGGGCAACTACACCATTCAAGAAGGATTGCCCATCGCCTGCAACGATCCACATCTCCTATTGGTTGATGAAAACATCTGTGTGCGTTGGGGCACTTCTGGACCAGACAAATCCATTCAATGCTTTGATGAAGGATTGACACCTTTGGGGTCCAGTTTTGGCATCACATTACCGGAGCCAATCCCACAACTCGGATATTCAATGCAGGTCGGCACTGAGATTTGGTCCTTTACGGGAGATGCCCCTCAAAGAGATCTCATCATTTCACGGTATGACTTGGACTGGAATCCGTTGACACCATTTAGCAATATCATTTTGGAGAGCGAAAACGATGACTGGAACTGGTTTCCTGGCGGCGTGGTCCACCATGAAGAGCTGGGACTTTGGTTCGTCACATATACCTACATGGAAGATGGCCAAGAAGCCAATTTTGACTCCATCGTCAAACTGGCGGCATTCGATGAAAACTTTACACTGCTCGACAACAAAACATTGAGTGGCAACGGTTACACCCGACCAAACTTGGCACTGATTGGCGATCAATTGGTTGTATCCTATGACAATGGCAACCTCGTATGGCTGGAACGATGGAGTATTCAAGCACCACAATAGGGCGCTGACATTATCAACAATCCATTCAGGCATATGGGTCCATATCAGTCTCTTTGAGCCCCTTTCCATTTGAGACTCACAAAAACGAAAAGGTGGACCATTGTCCACCTTTTTGCCAAATCGCTCAACAGATGATTATGGAATGGGTGGGGGACCACCAGCTGGAGAGCCAGGCATCGGTGGAGGTCCTGAATTCAAGTGCGCTTTGATTGCATCGACTTCTTTGGCGTCGGTCCAGCCACTCATACCCGTTTTCCAAACCAAATGCTTCGCGCCTGGATTTGCTTGAACCGCTTGAGCGATCACATTGGATGGAACTTCACCACGGTTTTGACCGTCTTCATTGAAATGGAACATCTCAACACTCGCAGCCCCTGGCATTGGAGGAGGCGCCGCTGCAGGAGGAGGTACGAGGTTTGCAATCTCGGGTACTTGTTGCCAACTTTGCCAATTTGGCCAGCCCTGAGCCCACACGTTGTGCGCACCGTTTCGGTTGGATGCGACATGCTGAGCGATTTGTTGGGCAGAGAATTGTCCCTGTCCAGCCGCACCGTTGTAGTGATAAGTTGTCGCCATTGGTGGTGAAGGTGGCGCAGAATGTGGTGCAGAATGTGAAGGAGCCACCGGTGCAGATTGAGCGCCCATTTGTTGCCCCATCATGCCACCAAACATTTGACCCATTGCCAATCCCATTCCAGCATCCATCATTTGATTGCTCGACCCTTCTCTTGCAACAGCCGAGTCCATCATGTCCATCTGGCGCATTTCTCGATATCGGTCAAAACGAGAATCAAAGACGTCAATATCTTCGACGCGACGGATTCTCTTTTCGTCTTCGGGGTCAACATTGACGTTCAAAATGGTAAATCCAGTGAGTTGAATACCATAGTCCGCCAACAATTCTCCCCCTAGCCTTTCAACCAGTGCCGCACGGATTTCTTCGGTTTGCATGTCCAACTCTTCATAGCTGACACCACCGGCCTTGGCGAGAATGCGAAACTTATCAAACAATCGTCGTTTGATGTCCCCATTGATTTCATCCGCCGAAAACAAACCGTTGTTTCCAACCACTTCGCGAATAAACTTAACTGTATCAACAATGCGGAATGAATAGGTTCCAAACGCCCGCAATTTGATCAAACCAAACTTTTTGTCCCGCAATGGAAACGGTCCCGGGGAACCCCATTTCTGGTCTCGCTGAACTCGTGTATTCAAAAAGAACACATCTCCCTTGTAAGGGTTGTTGAATCCATACTTAATTCCCTGAAAGAAACTCATGATGGCGGGTGTTCGCGTACTCAGTTCATACGTTCCCGGTCCAAAAGCATCTGACATTGTGCCTTCTTTCTGGAAAATGGCTGACTGCCCTTCGCGCACCACCAACTTTCCACCATCTTGGATGACTTGATCGGTCACTGGTGGACGATAGACCAAAGTATCGTTGCCATCTTCTTCCCACTGAATAACATCGAGAAAGACGTGTCCTTTTAAACTGTTCCAAAATCCCATTGGATCCCCCAAATCAAAATTGTACACCTTCTACATAACACATTTTGTGTTGTTCTGACACACGAAGATACTGAGCAAATTCAGACAAACGCTGTCTGAATTCCAGCCGTTGGACTTATGCCAATAACGTCACTTGATCGAAACGATGGGTCACTTGTGTTGCAAAAATCTGGACCAAACGTTCTTGGGCAATAATGTCATCGGCCAATGGCGTCAACAAAGCACAGGGCAACCCCGCTTGACGACGGTAATCCCCCACCAAGTCCGTTAGCAAAATGTGTTCCGCCTGCAAACGAGCAAACCGAGTGGCACAATGCTTGTGCTCTTCAAAATCCGCACCAACGATTACCCAGGTTGCCTCTTTGGAGCGTTCAATCCAATGGTTTTCAACATCGGATGCTTGTTTTCGATGAAAAATACACTGTAAATGCAACAGTTCACGTCCCGATGGAAATCGCACAACCACCACCTGTGGAGCAAAATGTGGGATTTCTTGATGCGCACGAACTCTAGAGATTGTCCTCCAAGGTCTTTTGACTGTCTCCCACCCTTTGTACAAAGCCTCTTTGGGCGTCAATGGGTCAATCGGGCGATACCCTTCCAATGTGATGCCAAGACCATCCACATGCAACGTTTGATGGAGTTGCTCGCTGGGCCAGCCCAAAGTACTCAACCATTGTCTGCATGCTTGTGGTGCCACCACTGTACAGTATCTGCGAATTTTTGCCATTCGCTTCACACCGCGCAATGCTTCAGGCCAAGCAGAGGACAAAACAATCGTCGACGTCTCATCTACGCAGTCATACGGATTGAAGTGAATATTGCCACCAACCCAATCCGCCTCTATGTGAGAAAATCCACAGTGCTCCAAACGCAATTGCCAAGGATGGGAATGATGAGACATAAAACCTACTTCTGTTCAGACAATGAGACAATGAGACAATAATAAAACGAGACGATGAAATGGTCAGCGCATGAGCAAAATCAGATTGATAGCCCATCAAAACTGGTTCAATAGTGTAATGCCGTAACCCATATTCCGCAAAATCGTATCGCTGTTCTTACAGTCTGGTCCTATCGCTTGGCAGTCGACCTTTCTCTTCACGCCACTCACGGAAGTTCGGTGGCAACCTACCCAAACTGGCTTCACCTTTTGCTTCAAGATGACGCTTCATACTTTGCATGATGTGTCCCAAAGAGCGATAAGACACAAGTCGAACAGCCGTTTCAATATTGAACCACTCAACGTTTGCAATCCCTTCTTCTGTCGCAACATTAAATTCAGTAATTTTACGATCTGCCTTAAACAGATAGACATGAATGCTTTTGAGCAGAGGACAATTTGCGTTCACCTGAATCGAGAACTGCGCTTTCCCGAGAAAATAGGGCTCTGTCAAATCAAAGGAACACCCCATCTCTTCGCCAATTTCACGTTTAGCAGCCTGCACTGGTGTTTCGCCAAGTTCCAACTTTCCCTTTGCAACTTCCCAAGAGTTAAAGTGGGTTCGACGCATCTGAATCAGGGCTACCTTGTATTCTCCGTCCTCGATGACGTACGGAATGCCACCAGCCGAAATCTGCTCACCATACTCTGGATGTGCATTCAAGATAGCCTCCATGGGAACAGCATCAATCTCCCAGAGGTTCCGCTTGTTCTTACGAGGATACACATTGTGTCTCTTGGCAATGCCAACGTCAATCACTGCCACATGCGGGTATTCACAAGTACGGTGGGCAACTTGCCAGGCGTAGCCATAAATCTTCGACGCAAAAATGCTTCTGTTGTTCGGGTAGGCAAACTGCTCCTTTTGAATCAGTTTCAAAAAAGTTCGCTTGTCCATAGAATGAAACAACAATTCCGGTGGGCGTTCTACATACGATCGGCGATGCGACGATTGGTCCTTTGATCTGTTCACAGTGAACTCCCCTAAAACGCTTCTCTGTCTCTGTCTAATGACAAGGAAACGGTGTTACTGTACGATTTCACCACGTAGAGCAGATGTAAAGGACTGATAGATGTTGATGGGAATGGTTTGCCCCACCAAGTCTGGCGTCCCCGAAAAGTGAACACCTTTGAAAGTAGACGTTCTACCAAACAGAAGATTGGGCTCGCGTGGAGAAGCACCTTCCACCAACACGTCAAAGGTTTGACCAATCGTCTTTTTGTTGGCCTCAATGGAAATCTGTCTCTGCAAACGCTGTAACTCACTCAAACGGGCTGAAGCCACTTCAGGTGTTACAGGATCTCGCTCGACAAGTTTCAATGCAGGTGTTCCTGGGCGTGGAGAGTACTTGAAAGAGAAGGAAGAATGAAATCCAACTTCTTGAAGCAAACTCAAAGTTTGCTGAAAGTCTTCATCGGTTTCACCAGGAAATCCAACAATGAAATCCGTGGACAGAACCATATCGGGACGTGCATTGAGCAACTGCTCCACCACCCAAAGGTATCTTTCGCGAGTATAAAAGCGTTTCATTCGGCGAAGAACCCTGGACGACCCCGACTGAACCGGCAAGTGCAACTGACTGGTCAACTGTGGTAAGTCTCTGTACGCTTGAAAAACATCTTCTCCCATATCTCTAGGGTGAGAGGTGGTGTATCGGATTCTCTCAACGCCGGGCACTTCTGCGACCGCATACAAAAGTTGTGCAAAGGTCTTTTCACCGGGCACTTTGAGACCGTAGGAATTTACATTCTGTCCAATTAGGGTAATTTCCTTTACACCCTTGGCGACCAAATCTCGAACTTCCTGTACAATTTGCTTGGATGAGCGAGACACTTCTTGGCCTCTGGTGGTTGGTACGATGCAAAAGGTACACTTGTTGTCACACCCTTTCTGGATGGTCACAAACGCACCCACTTGACGTTCAGCATCTGGATCGATCTCAGCCGCAAAAACGTAATCTGCCGATGTCAAAAAGTCTGTGTCCAACACCTGCTGAGCTTTACTTACCTTGACCAACTGCTGAACGTTTGGCACGGCATCTGGTCCAAAAACCAAATCCACATCTTTGTACCTATCCAAGAGCGTTCGGCCTTCTTGTTGTGCGACACAACCGGAAATGGCAATCTGTAAGTTTTTGTTTTGTTCCCGTTTAACCTTTCTCGCTTCTCCCAAGAAAGAATGCAACTTCAGTTCAGGCTTCTCCCGAATTGAACAGGTATTTACAATGACCAAATCCGCTGACTCCATATCTTCAGTCGCTTCATACCCATCCTTCGCCAGCAACGCCTTCATCTTTCCAGTATCATACACATTCATCTGGCAACCGAATGTTCGGATGTATACTTTTTTGCCATCGGTTTCTTTTGACATAGTCACTCTCACGCACGAATTATTCGTTCAATTTACCCTATACATCGGAAAAATACAAATTAATCAGATTGTCTCAACGCCCAATCTATAGGACATTCCTGAAGAGATTGCCTTGTACGAGTCACCTCTCGCTGAAAGTTCCACCGTGCTCGATACCTTGGCAATGCGACAATTCCGACCCCAAGGAGCACAGCCCCAATCGCCAAGGACGACTGTGCCAACCCAACAACACCAGCAAACACACACAGCGCCCCACCAATCCACTCAAGAGGTGACAACAAATGAACATCTTTGTGTGGTCTGTACAGAACGTCAACCATCACTGCACCATTTTGCTCTGTTGGTATTAGATGAACGATTGGCTGATAAGGGGACACATTGACTGGTTCAAGTATCTGTGCCACCTTCCAGCCCTCATCGTCTGACATGCCCATATACCGTTTCTCTGTTTCAGGTTGCTCTAAAGTACGAACAACAATCCCTGCCCCACTCAATTTGCCAATCAATCGAAACTGTTCAATCACCTCAACATGTTCGCCCAATTGGTTGAACCAATCTTCTTTGGAAAGTGCCGTCTGCCATTGTTCTCTGTGTTCGATAACCCACCTCATCATTGCTGTGCGTTCAAGCTTTACCGGTTGCGTGGACTGTTGGGAGTGCGATATATGCCCCTATACCATCGCAGTAGGTTTTAATGTCTGTATCCCCAAAACTCTCAACATTCAAAGGCGTTTTCACCCCAACCATTGTCACCATCTTGGGTGTCATCATGTACCTACGTCAAGGATGGCTGGTTGGAAACGGAGGGTTGCTGGGCGCATGGCTCATTTTGGGCATTTGCTTGTTCATTACGGCAACCACTGCTCTATCGCTGTCTTCCATCGCGACCAACGTGCGACTACACGCAGGTGGCGCGTACGCCATCGTATCTCGATCTTTGGGTCGAGAAGCTGGCGGTGTGGTTGGCTTTATGCTCTATTTGGCACAGTCTCTTGCCATCACCATGTATATTTTCGGTTTCAGAGAAGGGTGGCTCGGAATTTTCCCCGATCACGACCCGCTGTGGATTGATCTCTCGGCATTTGTGGGAATGGTTGTCATCGTGCGATTTTTTACCGACTTGGCTTTCCAATTACAATATCTCATTTTCGCCATAACCATTCTCAGTGTGTTGTCCGTTTCATGGAAGCCATTTGATACCCGATGGTCTGATATCAACTGGGTGGGTGACTTTGGACAAAGTTATGAAAACTTTTGGACAGTATTGGCAGTCTATTTCCCAGCACTCACAGGGATTTTGGCAGGGGCTTCTCTATCTGGAGATCTAAAAGACCCGCGACACTCGATCCCAAAAGGTACATTGTCTGCCGTTGTTGTTGCAGGTCTGGTCTATGGTTGGTTGTCTGTTGTCTATGCTGGAGTTCCGCAATCAGACTTATTGTCCAATTACACGATCATGCAAGAGATCTCAGTCTTTCCCTTGTTGATTGCAGTTGCAGTTGTCGGAGCTACCTTCTGTGCTGGTCTGGCGACTTTCGTTGCCGCTCCAAAACTAATGCAGGCGTTGGCACAAGACAACCTGTTGCCAAATAGTACCTTTGCCTCGAGCAAGCAAAACTCCCTTTGGCTGACCAGTACACTCGTCCTCATCGCGATTTTATTGCGCGACCTCAACAGCATTGCTCCCGTCATCACAATTTGCTTTCTGACAACCTATGGCACAATCAATTTAATCGTTCTCATTGAGCAAAAACTTGGGTTGCTGTCTTTTCGACCAACATTGCAAGTGCCCAATTGGGTACCTTTCACAGGAGCCATCGGCTGCATCATCATCGCATTAATTGTCAACCCTTCCATTTCTATGTTGGTATTGTTCATGTTGGCGTTGGGCTATCTACGACTCTCCAAACAAACGCTGAGCACCGCTGAAGAAGAGCGAGAGGACATTCGCACCAATCTATTTTTGTCCATTGCTCGATGGGCGGCACAGGAAAGTTTGCAAAATAGAGTGGTCGAAGGGAAAGCTTGGATGCCACACCCTGTAATTCCACTGTTTGACGAAGATATGGTCTCAACGCCTCCCATGCTCATACAATTGGCAACAGACATGGTACTGCCCAAAGGAAGTATACGATTGCTACACTTGCACACAAAAGAGCGTACTTGGGAATTGCGTCCTGAACTCTTTGTGCAAGAAAGTCACCTGCCGATGTATGAACCCGACGTTGTCATTTCAACGTGTTTACAATCTCTGCACAACTCATTTCTTGAACCCAACATTTTCATGCTTCATGAACGTCACTTGGCACATTTTGAAGATCCCAATGATTTTTTGCGTCGATGCTTACACTTGGGACTCGGATTGATATTGTTGGTGGAAATCCCACACAAGATGGATCCAAGTCCTTGTGTCCAAGTGTGGATACGCCCGCAAAGCCCAGATTGGAATATCGAATCGGCACAACAGGTCGGTAGTCTTGATCTTTCGCTTTTGATTGCCATTCAACTGTCCAAAGAACGAAACATTCCCGTGCGCTTGGTCACAACGTTGAAAACGCCAGAAGAGCATCAAAGTGCCGAATCGTATTTGGAAGGAATCCGTCAACTCGGTCGGCTCCCAAAAGAAACCACCGCGCTCGCATTTGTTGGTGACATTTGGAGTGCTGTGTTGCAAGCACCTCCAGTCGAGATTCAAATATTTGGCTTACCGTTGGAGCTCAATGAACAGACGGACAGTGCAACCTCTTTCATCAAACGCATCAAGTCACAAACGGTTGGTTCTTGCCTGTTTATTCGAGGTTCAGGTCAAGAAAACCTGCTTGCTTGATGCTTGTGACTATACAAGCACAGAGTTCTGCGATAAAATGAACTATGCCTTTTGCTTCAATTCCATGCTATCGACTTGCAAACCATCAACGAATTGATGGGCGACTGTACCTGCGTGACAACGACACATTTTTTGAAGCAGACTTTCCTTCACGAGATCGACTGCAGTTGCCCTTTCATATGCTTCTTGGGTACAGTGTTTTGCCAACATCCAATGGTATACAATTCTTGTCTGAAAACGGTATCGTCACTTTTTACCCGATACCGCTAGAAGATTCGATAGACAATACAACCGCTGCCATTGTCAAACACATCCAACGGCTTTGGTCACCGAAAACGTTGTCCCTCAACAGTGCACCCACCGAAATGGATACTAGTTTACAGGCCTATCTTGAAGGCGAGACTTCCATCGACAATCAACACTATACGGAGTGCTCTGTACAGATTCGCAATGACACCCTTGAAATATTGCGACGCGATGCGTCTACCTTTGTAATTTCGATCACGTCCATTGAACATGTAACCGCCCGAACAAACCCATTCACTCGCTTGACAATGGTCTCATTTACAAGCGTTCTCGACAGTGGTTCCGTCTCCATTCGAATACAGAGTTCGCAAGGACATCGTCTGTGGGCACTGATTGACTGTTTGTCTTCCAAACTGACACCACACTATGTTTGGTCCGATAAACCCAACTGGTGGAGTCACACCGCATTCATTTTATTGGAAGGCGAACTGCGGGGGTACACCGCCCAAATTATTCCCTCCGCATCCCCTGCACCGCTTCAAGTCCCTTGGAACTCCGTTCACACGCTAGACTTTGGACGCTCACAACTTTTCATACATCATACGCAGGGTCGGACATCTCTTGGTAAGCGACACCCTACTACGTTCTACAAGGGCGTTGTTGAAGGCATTCTCGACCGAATCTGCTCTTCGTTTGAAGCAGGAACTGTCGGTATTTGGGATGACGATCGACAAGTACACATCGGTCAACTGACAATACAAGAGTCTCTCTTGAGATTTGAACCGAGAAATCCACGTTTGGCACCTTTGGAATATCGCCTCAATGAACTGTGGATGCCAGATTTATACGACTCAAGCAAAGCTGTTGTAAAATTGCGGATTCCAACAACAGAGCCCCGACCAAAGTGGTTGGTCATTCACTTTGGTTCCGCAACCATTGCCCGCCTTTGGGCTTCTGTCCTCAACATGCCGAGTTCCAGACATCCTTGGTTTGAATTGGAAAGAGCCGACTTGGTATCCCTTCTGCACAACCGCAGAGGTACTCTGCAACTGTCTGGCAATCAGAGCATTGACGTGGTGATGCACATTGAAGCAAACGGACTCGCGATTCGAAGCAAACACATCTTGCCACTGGATCAACCCCTTGAGTTTTGGTTTGACGATGGCGAACGTCGACTGCGAATTGAAACCTCCGTATCCTTCAAACAAGATTTACCGGTCCAGCAATGGGTATTGGAGCGGCCTAAACAAATTGATGTTTTTAACCATCGAGCCCACCATCGAACACACGTTGAACTGGAAGTGAACATTGTCCCTTTGGCATGGAATGATGCAACGGGCTGGCATACGTTGCCAAAGCAATCTATCCCTGCAACGATGAGAGACATATCGATCTCTGGATGCGCACTCGACAGTGCAGAAGCCCTGCCACTCGCTGGTCTGTACCTTCTCCAAGTGGAAGAACTTAGATTTCCACTTCAGATTTTGGGCGTCGCCAAATATCAAAAGGACAGTTTGTCTACAGAGTTGGTCCGAACGGGCATTGAATTTCTGTCGTTGCAACCAACAGCAGTGCGGAATCTCATTCAAGAAACCAGAAACAACGACGGTCCACCAGAAGAGTTGGGGTACTGAGCAAAGTTGGACCGGCCGTTCAACCTCATATCATTCGAAAACCGTTATGTCTTTTGGACGCACCCATTTTCCGATAAATACAGTGGGCTGATCATCGTCGTACTCAATTCCCAAAGCGTACACCCCGTCCAGACTCCCTCCGTCTGCATAAGCATACTCTTCATCTGGCAAAATGCCTTTCGGGAGTTCCCCTTCCAAGCCCAAACAGGTTGCAGTTCCCTTTTCAAGGATTCGATAGACTCGACCATCAATCGACAGTTCCTCACCCAATGCCAAACTTCTGGGATCCGAATCCAATTGATGCCCGTCCACTCGTTGCTGCACTGCGAACTCATGATTGTCTTCTGTAATCCAACTGCCCTCTCCAGTATCTGTCAACGCATACCACTCATCCCAAAAGCCATGTCCAAAAGAGTAGCGAACACGACCTACGACTTGGTATTCCACAGCACCAATGGAGCATACTGCACCACGATACAGACGCGAAAACCCTTGAGACAATCTAGACTTCCTTCCACTGTCGACCCAATTAGAATCAACCAACATCAAGACAGCATCACAATACACACACTGCATCGATAAAGCAGCTGGATTGACCACCTTTTGTTCAGCACCACATTGAGCGCATTGAACCAGCATTACACAATGGCCGCAGCGATAATGATGGACAAACCAATCATCACAGAACCAATGATGATGCCCAAACTGGTGTTTTGATCTTCTTCAATCTCTTTTTGTACCGAGAACGGTGAGATTTTTACGATAATGTAGAAAGCGATGATGAACATCACCATTCCAATACCGCTGTAAACCAAACTTGATATTACGTGTTCCATGTCTGTCATGAGACCCCCAATAAATTATTTTCCACCCATCAATCCACCACCCATATGGCTTCGAGATGAATAGTACCCAAAATACGAACCACGACGTTGTGTCGATTGTGTTGAGTCTTGTCGAATCGACTCCCCTTGCTTCATCGGTTTGGTTACGCCCCAATTATGGGCGGAAGCATAAAAAGAAAACCATGCACTGAAGAAAATCGACAGCAAGCCAATCCACCAAAACTGCCGAGGTCTACGGAAACGCTGTAGAAAGGCAGTCACCAAAACGGCAAACATGATCAACACAAAAATAAACATCATTAATCTTCAAACCAAAATAAGCATGTCAACAAGAGGGTAAAAAGACAACTAACACCATAAAATGCATTCGGAATATCATTCGGCAAGATGGATACCGTCAATCCTCTTTCAATGTTGGTTGCCCCCAAGTCATTTCCCGCAACTGCCGTCAGCAGCAATCGATATCTTCCCGGAGCAATTAACAAACGCTCCTTTGCGCGTCGAGACCCTTCCGACCAAGACTCTCCACCCTCATATCCATGATAGTAGGACAACGACATATCCGAAACGAACACACTCTTGCTTTGGTCTGCATCTGGATAAATCGCTTCTGACCGCAGAAGTTCATCATAGGTTCGTTCTCCATCGTCTTTGTTAGCCGACAGCAGTGCATACTGTATGGACATCCACTCATTGTCAATCGAGGAATGAAAGAGGATCGAAGTTGGTTCAAGACCAAATTCACCTTCTACAATCTCAAATGTATCGGTCACGATTTCAATCGGTTGCGTTGGATCTTCTGATTGGAACTGGCTGGTTAAATAGTGAAAAGAGACAATGGAATCTTCTTCGGCTGCAAAGGTGGCAATCCACATCATAAATAGAAACAGCGACACAAATCCACCAACCAATATGCCTACATACCGAGCCCAGGCTGGAAGGGCACCTCGGCTCTCTCGCAATCGATCTTTTCTAGATGTTTGTCCAGATGCTTTTCTCCATTCTCTATCTGTAATTTCCAGAGAGATGGAACATTCAATCTCTTCGACACCAATCGTTTGCTCGATGGCCATCGTGGTCTTTTTCTGCGAAGCGGACAGAAATTCAGCAACTTGAACACGATCGCCCTGTTGTGCAACCCACGGTAAAGCGCCATCAACGTGTTCGATACTGTAGGTTTCAACTTCTTGGCGAGCCCACTTTGAACCGTCCGGCATAATCAATGGCTTTGCCTGCAACGCATTGGCTGGTGGCAACATTCTTGAAGTTCGAGTGACGTAATATCCATAGCCCCAATATTCCGTTGCCCACAGTGTTCCCATTTGAGGGTGAAACAGCAAGTAATCCTTGGGACCTGGATCACCCTCAGAATCCAAGAAGGAAATTCGACCAATGACCGTATATCGCACGCCTTCCCAATCGAAGGGGCTATTCAATTTCAATGTAAACTGATCAAATTCAGGCGAAACTTCCTTTCCCAATGCCTTCAATTCAGCATGGGTCAATTCCAACCGTTCATTGCACCACCCACAAACCATCAGTTGCGTATGCTCCGAAAACTGCTGCAATGCTCCAGAACAACTGGGACACTGCAATGCCTTCGGTGTATAGATTGGGCGTGGGGCGTTGGTGGATATTGTAGTTTCTTCTGACATCGCTCACAGGGTATCGAAAACCCATACAAAATTCAACTGGATTTTTAGAAGCTCAATCGGGACACCCTGCTTGGTCTGTTTGCACCCAATTGTTCCCATCTCCACAATCATCAATATCGAGATTGACCCTCAAAACACCGTTCAAAATCTTGTCCGACTCAACCTCAAATTCAATCGGATTACTCAACCCCATCGACGGAATATCGTCAGGTACTGCTTTCACTGTCACCAACGTATCGAAGTCGGTATAGGCCAAAATCTGCGTACCTGCCCTCAAAGGTCCCAAACCCTGATTGCCGACTTGTACAGCAAACTTGATCGTGTCTTGGGCGCATTCTGTCAAACACACATCTAGGTCCAGGGTTCCATCGGGCAGACTCGCCCCGATCTGTCTAGAGATAGCCCCAGATCGAAAATTGTTGTACAGTTGCCAGTTGGGCGTTGGGTTCGCTGGGATGCTCAAATCGTCTTCAACATTGGTAATGAAATATGCGTGTTGATTCCAAACGGTGCGTGCCGATGGCCAGTTTGAAGATGCCGACCCCAATACGGCCAAACCCGTGCGTACAGGATCGGTGTGTGCGCCTCCGTTCACAATGATGATTTCCGCAGACCCGTCTTTGTCCACATCGGCAATCGTTGGATACTCGTGTAAAGTACGCGATGTGTGATCAGAAAACTGGAGTCGAGCCTCCCCCGTCATCCCATCCAATACCCACAACTGCTGTTCATCGGCATAGACGACTTCAGGATAGGCATCGTCTTCAAAGTCAAACACGACCGAACCGGTTGCGTGAGAAGACTCATCTGTGACGGGGCGAGACCACAACACCGTACCATCAGGCTCAAACACGCTGTAATATTCACCGTCAACGATTCCAATCTCTGGAATGGCATCCCCATCATAATCCGCAATCGTTGGAGGACCACCTGTACCGAAACCTGGAAGGTTCCACTGTGCCAGCACCGTACAATCTCGTTCAAAAATGGTGACTTGTCCACCACCAACCAACAAGCCTTCTCCACGTCCATCTTGATTGAAGTCTGCTGCACCTGTGAACCCGTCATAATCGGCTTGCACCGTACAAGATATGTTCATCATAGAATCGTAAATTGTTCTGCCTGCGAGAACCTCCTGATTGCCATCACCATCCATATCGAGCGCGACCGAATGGAATCCAATCTCGGCATAAGCCTTGTTGCGCCCTTGATCTCCCTCACCCATCGCCAACACTTCACCGCTTTCACCATCCAAGACCATCGCCCCAACCAGTACCTCAACGGTGCCATCTCCAGTCAGATCAGTCAAAAATGGCGCATGACCACCACAACCCTCTTCGACGACCCCACCGACCCACTCAATTTGCATTTGAGGATTCATCGCCACAACTCGACATTCCACTGGTGGTCCGCAGGTGCAATCGCCAGGTCCACCTGGACCAGGACCCGGACCAGTAGGATTCAGTTGCTCTGGAGGAGGCGGTGAAATTGGATTGTCACTGGGTTCGGCAGGTTGACCGGGTTCAGCCTCTTCAGAGGTGTCCGCAGTATCTGGTAGAGCCGAATCTGCCCCTGTATCGATCACTTCTTCAATGGTTTGGTACACCTCTGCCAAAAATATGATCTCAGGCCCCCCATCAACATCCACATCGCCCAGCGCGACATTGGAATAGCGATAGGGATGAACCGTGTAATTATCCAATGTCGCCATTTCGATGGCGTCTACCATACTACCGTCTGCCCCTTTAAGAATGCGAATGACACCGTGCTTGTCTTCTCGGAAACCCGCATCGTCTGTGATGACCACAATATCTGGATCGTCTGACTGATTGATGAGTCCGTCCCCATTGTCGTCCGTCAACTGTCCCACAACGGGCGCCATCACACACTGTCCCCATTCTACATAGTCGTCATAGGCTTGCTTCTCCCATTCCAACGTGACATCGAGAACACCAGTTGCTTGTTCCTGATAGCAGACTTCTTCCTGACTGAGAGGAATTTCCAACTCCCAAACCCCACTGCACTCCACGAAGGTTTCAGTGACTGAATCATCCCCTTCAGTTGGTGACGTGGCGGTGTCTTCGGGCAAATTGACACCCTTGTCTTCTGAGAAGTTGTAGTCTACACAGCTGATGATCAAAGCGAGTATCATAATATTACCGTAGTGGATTTTCTGTCGTCCAGTTGTCAAAAAATGACACAAAGGACCTACCGATGTGGTGATGTTAAATAGTGATCCACCTCTGCAGTCGGTGCCATCCAACCATCCAACATCTTATCACCATCAAATAAAAAACGTCCATAGAAACGCTCACCAGCGATCATGGTCGGCAACCAGTGAATGTCGTCCTCCCACATTTCATGGTAGGGAATGGCATCCACATCGAACCACAAGGGTACTGCCTCGTCGGTTTCAGTTGGTGTTCCTTGAAACTCTGAGCCAGTAAATACGATTAGATGAAAACAGTAGCCATCTGTGAACTGAAAATCTACTTCTCCCGCATACCTTGGGTCCGTCACCGTGATACACAACTCTTCTTGCATCTCTCGGACAGCACAATCCTTCTCCGATTCTCCCTCTTCCAAGCGTCCACCAGCCGCATTGATTTTGCCAGCGCCCAGTCCACGTTTCTTACGAATCAAGAGCATCTTGTTCTGTTGCGTCACAAACAGCAGCGTTGCCTTTTGCAACGGCTCCCACTCATCCCAGTTGATTTGAGAGAGCGCAGTCAGTTTGGCGGCTTCTTCCTTGGGTAAAATCGGCATGGTAATTCTCCTGTATACAATTAACTGAATTACCGGAAAAGTCGACACTTGACCAAAGGGTAGAACAACACTTATTCTGCTGTGTATTCTTCCTCAGCACTGTCAGATTCTTCAGAATGAGAGTCATCACCAGTATCCGAATGATCATCTTCATTGTCGTCTTCATGGTCCTCTTCTTCTAGTGTATTGGACTGTGCCAACACAGAATCTGAGTCATCAATCTCACCATTCACGTTGACATCATTCCACAATTTCGACGTTTGCTCCAATTTTTCTTGTGGATCGGGCGCCAACAACCAACCATTCTCTCCGAGCGCAAGGATCATACGCTCTGCAAAACCATTTGCTCCAAGTTTCAAATCCAATGTGGGCGAGACAAAATTAAAGAGTGTGTTCTCTTCCCCTACGGTACAAACCAAATCCCAATTTCCCATTTCAATGTGTACACTCGATGCATCGATTGGTGGAATGACCACACCCGTCTGCAATAAATCATCGGTTGGGCTCACCTCACCATACAATTCATAGCCTTGAACGTTCAACAATTGAAGACTGTTGACGGGTATCCATGGAGTATCACAACTGTACCCACTTGTTGGCATGAGTTTTCCTTTTGTACCGCCTGCATTGCCCACCAACGTCCCTTCATATGTTACATCTGTCCGACATCCCAGACCCAGGACCAACATCCAAAACACCATAGTCTCCTTTGTTTTGTCATTTTGTTAAGGGAAACATGTGGACTCCAAGTTGAATGGTAATATCCCGCTCCCCTTCTACGCCATCACACAAATCCAGCAATCGACTTGCCATTTGGTTTAACTCTTCTTTGACAGTCGGCACCATCGACTCTGGAATCGAAACCGTCACCCCAAGCATATGCCTTTCTGACTCAAGATGACGTTGAATGGACTCCGATGCCAATTTCAACATTTGTTGATGATAATTGTGAACAGCAAGGCCGATGACCTGATTTGGTGTTGTAATGGATATTTCTGGAACTGAATGACTGCCATCATCTTCAAGAATCAAAAATTGAAGCGACAACAATATGTCCAAGGCTTCTTTGGCCTCTTCAACACTGATCGGTGGGTTCAAGTGGGAAGCAATCCACTCTGGATCACACTGAAACCCTTTACACAAAGCCATCTCTCGAATGGCGGGCAAATACCATCTCGACAAGTACTGATACTGCTCCCCTTCAAGACAATACGAAAATCTTCTTCGACGCACAGCACTCACACGCTCAAAAGCTTCGGTTCTCATTGCCAGACTGCTTTCCTGATCAAAAATGACCAGATCTCGAAAATACCGTATTTCTTCGTCCGTCAAATTCATCAATGTCAGCAGTCGAGTCTCCTGATCATCCGTGAGATTCCGACGTCCAGTTGTCACATCTTTAAAAAACGAGGGAGATTTCTGGTGACACAATCGAGCAATCATACGATGACTAAAATTGGGGTTCTCTTTTTTCTTTTCTAAGAACCAACTGTCCAACCAATCTCTATATGACAAATGCTCAAAAATGGACAAGAAATCTCCATAGAGTCTACGTGACCCAAAATTTCAATTTGATTAGTAAGTCGTCACACCTGTTGGTTGATAGACTTCACTTTGGGTTGTATCATCATCTTCAGAATCTTCTTCATCCTCAGAATCTTCTTCATCCTCGGAATCCTCATCATCTTCGGAATCTTCCTCTGAATCTTCTTCATCCTCAGAGTCTTCATCTGAGTCTTCGTCATCGTAATCATGCTCATATTCATGGTCTTCGTGGTCGTGATCGACTTCACCATCTTGGTCGTGATCGTGATCATCATATCCATCACCATCGGCATCGTCATCATCCCCATCTTCAATGCCATCATCGTCAGTATCTGCACTGGTTGGATCAGAGCCCAATTCAACTTCGTCAGCATCTTCAACACCGTCACCATCGGTATCCAAACTAAATGGGTCTGTATTCAAAGAACGTTCTTCAACATCGGTCAGACCATCACCATCTGAGTCCAGTAAAACATCGCTGTTGTCTTGAAAAGCAGATGTCAATGCAGATTCATTGCAGGCTGTCGCCATTAAAGCTGCAAGAAGTGTGAGGGGTAATTTTGTCATGCTGTGCTCCTTGGTGTCACAAAAGTATTGTAGTGAAAGTGGGTTGTAAACCCCACCTACTTAGAATAACCAAGGTAAAGCCCCTCTCAAAACCAACAACGAACAAAGCGTACTGGTTTATGGGTACACTCACTGCGAACTCAAGCAATGGATGCAATGGATGCCACCCATCACCCATAGAAGCTACAAAAGGGAAAGTATACACCCGACAGGATTCGAACCTGTGACCGTCCGCTTAGAAGGCGGATGCTCTATCCAGCTGAGCTACGGGTGCACAATCTTCATTGTGATCTGTATAAGATCTTCGTTTATTTGAGAATCTGGGCGAGTATGAAAATACATTTATTGCCACAGCCACTCAAATGAACTAGTGGACATTTAATCCATTCTTGGATTGATGTCAACCTTGGAGACGCGATGACAATTTCGATTTATGGAATCCCAACCTGTGACTCTTGTCGGAAAGCCAAAAAGTGGTTTACAGCACAAGACATTCCTTTCACATGGGTGAACACACGAGAGACCCCTCCAACCAAAGAACAAATCGGTCAATGGGTGGCGTCTCTTGGAAACAAAGCAATGCGAAACACATCGGGCAAAGCCTATCGTGCCATTGGAGAAGAAAAGAAGAGTTGGACTGACGACCAGTGGGTAGACGCGTTTGCGGCAGACCCCATGTTGCTCAAACGACCTCTGATTGAGGTCAACGGCGTAGCGGTTGGAACAGGCTTTAAAGGGACCGATGCAGAGTTGAAGGAACGATTTACAATACCGTAATCCACGACTTTATAACGCGTACTTGTATAGGAAGATGCTGTCGACCAAGTGACAGGGGTACTTCCTATACCGAACATCTATCTTCTGCTAATGGATTTGCAGTTCTTACTGTCGCAACGAAAGAACCTTGCCCCCTATTACCCCCGCGATGGTTTGCGACGAATCAATGGCTTGGCGGGCTTGGCGTGCTTGGAAGCCTTAGAAGATTTGGGAACATTCTCATTATTTGAAGAGTTGTTTAAAGAATCTGAGGTATGAGCATCTGAAGCCAACTTGGAGGTCGAAGGTTTCTTGTCCATTTTCGGACTGGATGTGCTCGATCCTTTGGTCTTGTTCCGTCGATGTCGCTTCTTACCTCTAGATTTTGCTCGCCCTGCCTCATTGGCTATCTTGTCAAGAATACCGTTGACAAACCTCGAAGACTGTTCACCAAATTTCTTGGCCAACTCTACAGCTTCATTGATGATGATTCTCACATCGGTTTTGAGATCGTACACAATCTCAAATGTGCCCAAACGAATGATGTTTCGATCCACCAAGGACATTCTCGCCAATGTCCAGTTGGTTGCGACTTTGGAAATCATGGAATCGATGGTTGCCAAGTTCGAGTAAGTTCCCAAGACAAGTTTACTCGCAAAATCTTTCTCATCATCCAAAATTGCCCTTTGAACCAAGGGCTTTTCATCTGGATCCAATGGCTCAGAAAACACCGAAGAGCCCCACATTTTTTGCAAAGCTCGCTCCGAAGAATCACCACTGACATCAATACTACACAGGACAACAAAAGCATGTTGTCGTCCCAAACGCCTAGATCCAGCCACCTTATTCTCCCTGTTGTGGAAGAACATCAAACAAGCGCACCATTTCGATGGCTGCCAATGCCGCTTCAGTACCCTTGTTCCCCATTTTGGTTCCAGCACGTTCGATGGCTTGCTCGATGGAATTGGTTGTCAACACACCGAAAGATACTGGTACACCCGTCTCCAATGAAACAGAGGCCAGACCTTTGGCCACTTCTGATGCCACAAAATCAAAATGTGGTGTGCCTCCACGAATCACACAAGCCAAAGCAATAACCGCTTCATATCGACCAGAATTTGCGAGGCGTTGAGAGACCAATGGCAACTCATAGGACCCTGGTGCCCAAATGATGTCTATTTGTTCTCGACTACCACCGTGACGAACGATTGTATCGATCGAGCCTTCTAACAATCTTGATGTGATCAAGTCGTTCCAACGAGACACCAATATCGCATAGCGTTCTTTTTTTACTATCAAATTTCCTTCAAAGGTATGTCCAGACATTCTGATACTCCTACAAGTTTGTGTGGGGTGTTCAACACCGACTCTAATTTATTTATCGGACACTTGAGACAAAAGATGCCCAAGCTCTAAACGACGCGCTCTCAAGAACGGAAGGTTGTCTTGCGACACTGGCACTTCCAATGGGACTCGTTCTGCAACTTTCAAGCCAAACCCTTCCAATCCGACAATTTTACGGGGGTTGTTGGTCATCAATTGCATGCTGCCCACGCCCAAGTCCAATAGAATTTGAGCCCCAGTACCCATTTCACGAAGAGCACCATCACCTACCGCATTGGTCAATCCTTCGCGGTCCATCTTTTGCCCCAAGTGGGTGCGTAATGTCCGTATGACTTCGCTGGAGTCTTGACCCGCAATGTTCATATACAAGAACACCCCTCTGCCTTCTTCCGCAATCTTTTGTAAGGCCATCTCGATTTGCAACCACGAATCCGATGTTTGAAATCCAAATACGTCCACGACATGTGTTGCAGCTTGTACCCGAGTCAATACAGGTTCATCACCATCCAAATCACCTCGGCTCAAAGCCATGTGAACCTTGCCATCGGTGATGGATTCGTAGACTGTCATTCGGAAGTCTCCCAAATCTCCAATCGGAGTGACCACATCAATGGTTCTTTTGACCAACGCCTCGTTGCGCAATCTCCACCGAATCAAGTCCGCTACTGCAACAATTCGAATACCGTGTTTCTTACCGAACTCAATCAAGTCTGGCATGCGAGACATGGTGCCATCATCGTTCATAATCTCACAGATCACGCCAGCAGGTGTCAGACCAGCCATTCTTGCCAAGTCTACAGACCCTTCTGTTTGCCCTGTGCGTACAAGAACACCGCCATTTCTTGCTCTCAATGGAAATACGTGTCCTGGAGTCACCAAGTCTTGGGGTCCAGATTTTGGATCGATGGCTACACGAATTGTTTGGGCTCTATCGGAAGCCGAAATTCCTGTGCTCACACCTTCACGAGCCTCAATTGAAACGGTGAAAGCGGTATGGTAAGGCGATTGATTGTTGGCAACCATCATAGGCAACTGGAGTTGGTCAACGCGTTCTTCGGTCATTGTTAAACAAATCAGACCTCTGCCGTGCACCGCCATAAAATTGATCGCTTCAGGGGTGACAGCATCAGCAGCCATCGTCAAATCCCCTTCATTCTCTCGATCCTCATCATCCACTAAGATGACCATTCTACCAGCACGAATGTCTTCTATGGCCAACTTGACACGGTTTAAGGAATCGGAATCCAATGGATTGAACATGACTAACCTCCTGAGTGTGAACGATTGGAGCCATAGCCCCACGCCCGCAAATGATGCTCAACGGAAGCAGCATTGCTCTTGCTTCCCTCGAGATGTGATGAAACTGATAACATACGTTCTAGGTATCGGGCAATGACGTCGACTTCCAAATTCACAACATCACCGGATTTCAATGTATGAAACACGGTTTCCTTGATTGTGTGTGGAATGATGTTGCAACGAAATGCGCACCCACCCTCATCGATCTCATTGACAGTCAGTGAAACCCCTGCAATGGTGATGCTCCCTTTGACAGCGATGTATGGCGAAAGTTCTTTGGGAAATCGAACCCACAGAATCCAAGACTCACCAGACTCTTCGAGGCTCAAAATGGTCCCCACACCATCTGCGTGACCTTGCACCATGTGACCATCCAAGCGGTCGCCAAGTCGCAACGCCCGCTCTAGGTGCACTTTACTTCCCTGACTGAGAGACTTTAACATCGTACTGTACAAGGTTTCTTGACCACAAACCAACACGAACTGATGTGGCGGAAAAACCTCTTCAACCGTCAAACAAACGCCAAAGACCGCAATCGAATCTCCCAAACCAATCCGCTCTCGATCATTGGTGCCAACACCTGCCTCTCCTGCAGGTGCAACCGGTAAAGAAGAAGACACCCACAACCTGGTGCCACTGCCCACAGTCTGAATCCTGTTGATGACGCCAATATCTTCAATGATGCCACTAAACATGTTCACTCCAGTCTGCGGTAATGTAACGCAAATGCACATCTGATTCGTGATGGTGGACAGACTGGAGGTCAAAACCAACAACTTCTGACAACGAAACTGGAGACATCGACAACGCTTTTTTACCTGCACCTATCAGTTTTGGTGCGATAAATACTTCCAAACGATCGACCCAACCTTTTTCTAGAAAGGCACGATGAATGGTTGCCCCACCTTCAAGAAGAACAGAGTAGATTCCCTCTTGAACAAGTTTTTTGGCTATTTGGTCCAGAGACAAGCCGTCTCCATTCGCAGAACCAATACTGTGACTATCCACCCCCAAACACCGACCTCGAGGTTGCTGGTGAGCCCAGTCACGCTCACAAAACCACAGAGGCTCTTTGCCAGCGGTGCGCACCTTGGCCCCAGAAGGCGTACGCATTTGTGAATCCAAAATAATTGGCACAGCATTTTCTGGTTCTGTGGTGGCAAATGCCGTTGAATCTCCAACCTGTTCTGCAACGAAGCGTGTCGTCAAAGAAGGATCATCCGCCAAAACAGTTCCCACACCAACCAAGATACCATCGTGCGTATGACGGAGATAGTGTCCCGCCTGACGAGATTTTGCATTGGTTATCCACTTTGACTGTCCAAAGATATCGGCAGTATACCCATCCAACGTCAACGCCGTTTTCAACGTAAACCGTGGTCTTTTTTTCAGCCGTGCCAACAGATAGGCGTGATTCACTTGTCTACAAGCCAATTCTTCGACACCCAACACCACTTCAAGTCCATGCTTGCGCAACAGTGCAATCCCTTCTCCCGACACCCTCGGGTCTGGGTCTGCCATACCCACAACCACTTTGGACACGCCCATCTCCACAATAATGCTTGTGCAAGGAGGGGTTCGCCCAGTGTGGCAACATGGTTCCAAGTTGACAAAGAGTGTAGCTCCTTTGGCAGAGACTCCACGTTCCTGCATGTCTCTTAAAGCGTTGCGTTCTGCGTGTAATTGCCCAACCCTCGGATGATAGCCTGCACCAACAACCGTTCCATGTTGCACGACAATGCACCCCACCATCGGATTGGGCGACACTTTACCTTCACCCATTTGGGCAAGTGTCAATACCCTCCTCATCCCTTCTTCGGGACTGGAGATGGTCTGACCAATCATCTGTTCTACAGTCGGGTTCATGACCTTCTCTTAGCCCAAACCCATCGACATTACAACCAAACTACAGTTGATAGTTTGGATAAATCGGAAATCGCCCACACACCTCATGGACTTCCGATTGAATGCGACTCAGCAAGTCAACATTTTCATGATTTTCAATGACATCAGCGATGCGGTCGGCAATCCACTTGGACTCCTCAACCCCCATCCCTCGAGTTGTGACGGCAGGCGTACCAATTCGGATTCCGCTGGTGACCATTGGTGAACGTTTTTCCTTTGGGACAGTGTTCTTGTTTACCGTAATACCGGCCTTACCCAATGCGATTTCAGCATCCTTTCCAGACACATCTCGTTCGGACAAATCAATCAACATCAAATGGTTGTCCGTTCCACCAGACACCAATGACAACCCACGTTCCTGCAATCGCTCTGCCATCGCATTGGCATTTTTCAAAACTTGCGCACAATAGGCTTTGAATTCTGGTGTCAACGCCTCTCCAAAAGCAACGGCTTTACCAGCGATGACATGCATCAAAGGACCACCTTGCGTACCTGGGAATACCGCAGAATTGATCTTCTTCATCAAAGAGCGTTTGGCCATGATCAATCCACCGCGTGGTCCTCTTAAGGTTTTGTGGGTTGTCGTGGTTACGACATCACAATGTGGAAATGGACTTGGGTGATGTCCAGATGCCACCAGTCCAGCAATGTGTGCGATATCTGCATGCAACATCGCCCCTACTTCATCGGCAATCTCACGAAACGCGGCAAAGTCAATGATGCGAGGATAAGCAGAAGCCCCACAGATGATGAGTTTGGGTCGATGCTTCAACGCTTGTTCGCGGACGTGGTCCATGTCCAACCAACCATCGTCATTGAGTGCATAGTCTGCACCACTGTACAACTTTCCAGAAGAATTGACAGGTGAACCATGCGTCAAGTGTCCACCATTGGACAAACGCAATCCCAAAATGCGATCACCTGTGTGGGTTCCGTCTTCTTGTAGAGAGCCACCGTTTAACAGAGCCAAAAATACAGCGGCATTGGCTTGAGCGCCAGAGTGTGGCTGAACGTTGACCCCAATGTCACAGCCTTCGACCATAAAAAGGTTGCGGGCACGCTTTCGCGCAATATTTTCTACGACGTCTACATGGTGACAACCACCATAGTAACGACGATTTGGCAAACCTTCCGCATACTTATTTGTCAGAGGAGACCCAACCGCTCGCAACACAGCTTCTGAAGTGTAATTTTCCGACGCGATCAGTTCCAATTCATCTTGCTGGCGAACAACTTCTGCTTGAATTGCGGTTTGTACTTCTGTATCCCAAAATGTCGACATGGCTTCTCCTTAAAAACTGAATACACGACAAAAGATAAATTGCATCGCATTATATCCATTTGCAGGCATTTCGGACAGAAGAATTTTACAGCCTTATTGTAGGTGACAGTCGCTCTTTGATGGACCATACTTTTTATTGCGAAAAGCCTTCAGTCTCTTTGGTCTTTGTAGAACTTTTACTGTGTTTGGTCATACGCCATCATTTTATCAATGCGCATTTGATGACGCCCACCTTCGAACTCTACCGATAGCCAGGCATCCAAAATCTCTTGAGCCAATCCAACGCCAACGACTCTTTCTCCCATACACAACACATTTGCGTTGTTGTGTTGCTTGGTCGCTTTGGCCGAAAAGGGATCTGATACAACCGCTGCCCTGATTCCAACGTGCTTGTTTGCCGTCATGGAAACGCCAATTCCAGTTCCACAAATCAATACACCAGCATCGGCATCACCACTCTGAATCGCATTGCATACCGCATGGGCATAATCTGGATAATCACATCGAGTGGCAGACTGCGGTCCCAAATCTTCAACCGCATATCCTCGCGAAATTAGATACTCCAGCAACGTTGTTTTTAAGGCAAATCCAGCGTGATCAGAAGCAATTGCAAGACGCATTAAGAATCCCCAGATCGAAGCATAATTTCTAAATAGTTCACAACTTCACCAACCGTTTGAAGTTCTTGAACATCTTCATCCTCGATTTCGTCCAAAGAAAATCGTTCTTCAATCCGCATTACAAGATTGACAATGTCAATGGACTCTGCGCCCAAATCACTCAAATACGACCGTTCACTAATTTCTGCAGTGGACACATTCAATAAATCGGCAATGAGCTCTTTGAGAATGTCAAAAATTTCATTTCTGTTCATGCTGACTCTCCTACACACCTTCTCTCTAGGATCACACTTAATGCCATTCAAAATTCAATGCTAGAAAAATCATTCTTTCTTCACTGAATGAATCCCAATGTATTCTACTTGAAAACGCCTAAAATGCAAAAAGCCTTCCATTGGAAGGCTTTACGAACAACAGTAAACCACTTGATTATTCAGCGTCTGTTTCTGTTCCTGCTTCTGCTTCTTTGTTCTTTGGTTCGAATACTTGAACACCACGATACATACCGCAGCTATCACACACGTGGTGACGAAGTTTCAAACTTTCACAGTTGTCACATACATCTACACTAGCAGTAAACTTGATTGCGTCGTGAGAGCGTCGCATTCCTTTACGACGATGACTGGTTCTTTTCTTTGGTACGGCCATGGTTCACCCCAATGTCAAATCTATTTATTTTCGAGTGGCTTGCTCTAACAGCAATCCAAATTCTACAACGAACAATCTCTTATTCTAAATCGGGTAAATTTGCAAATGGTTTATACGTGTTTTTCTGACCTTCCGTAGGAAACTCCACACACTCGCCATCTTCTAAGCGCTGAACTGAATCCAAATCACAACACAACAGTGATGGTCTAGCAAGAACAATCCCCTCGGTCACAACCATTGACAAATCCAGTTCATCATTGTCATACCACCCCATGTCAAGTTCGTCTTCTTCCAGCGTAACTTGATGAGATATGCGCTCCAAATCCTTGACTGTATTTGGCACTTTGACATGGCGAGATTTTCTGGGGTCCAGTGTAAAAGGCAAATAGACCAAAGAAGTATCGATGGTATTCTGATAGACAATCTGAGATCCACACACTTCACAGGCACATTCAACACTGTACTCTAGTTTCAATGTGGCCTCGAGCCGTTCATCCAGTCTTTCTAGCCCCAGTGTTCCAGCACAAGTTTTCCATTCCCCTTCCAAAGCATCTTCTATGCTATTGCGAAGCCACTTGAGTTCGAAAGACAACGGTATGACCATTTGAGAGGTTGGGATCCGCATGGCGGCAATTTTTTGTTGTTTATACATTTTCTTCTCCTTTCCAATGACGATTGAACAGTCATTTTAAGTAGACTTCTGGACTTATACAAAGCGAAGTTCACGATTTAAACAGACTCGATCACAGTGGTTGATTTCCTGTCTATGATCGCGAAGTTTTTTCCACAAATCAGAAAGCCCTTCCTTGTTCCATAGAATCGGTTTTTTGTGCGGGCAGGCGCACACCCGTCCATACTTAGAGACTTCCAAACGATTTCGCCCAACGGGACAAGACCACGGTTGACGACGACGCCATCCTGGCTTGGGATCACCCTCTTGATTTTCACCGTCTTGTAAAACAACATTGAGCAAGGTACTCAAGTGCTGATGCTTGGGTATCGATACATTGGACATGTCTTGCCCATAATAAGGGAAATGCGTCTGAATAAAATCAACGCCTTCTTCATTCAACCAAGCTTTCAATGGTTCCATTTGCGATGGGCTATCCCCGACCCAAGGAACCAAAACACCAATCGCAACACCAGAAACCTCCAACGCAGTACGCTGAGCAATCAAATTTTGCAACGCCGAAGTGCTGTGTTCAATCATCACTCCTGTCGTTGAGTGGTGCACCTCTGCAGACACCCCTCCAAATCGAATCCAAACTGTATCCACGCCCGTTAGCAAAATCCGTTCAGCAATTTCCGTTGTGACACCAATACCGCTGAGCAAAACCTCTGTAGAGCACCCCAATCGATGAGCAAATCGAAGCAATTCATACACACTGCTGTCGTCAACCGTATCGTCTACGATGAAGTGAACAGGCAACGCACCCATCTGTTGCACACAATCCGCGA
>CBFIFY010000042.1:0-38608 GCA_965661985.1 uncultured Myxococcota bacterium
TCAACGTGTGCAGTGTTGATTGTGATACCACGAGCGTTCTCTTCTGGAGCAGCATCGATATCTTCATAGTTCATTGCTGTTACGTTACCACGGTCATCAGCCATAGTCATTGTAATTGCAGCAGTCAAAGTGGTTTTACCGTGGTCAACGTGGCCAACAGTACCAATATTTACGTGATCTTTCGAACGGTCAAATTTTTCTTTTGCCATTTTATCCTACCTTTTGGGTTTCCCCTGTGAGTGGTTAATTGTGATTGTCGAGAATTTAATGAATGCACCACTGCATCCAAATAAAAGAACAGAGCCCATGACCGGACTTGAACCGGTGACCTCACCCTTACCAAGGGTGTGCTCTACCAACTGAGCCACATGGGCAGGATTTTGGGGTTGCTCCCCCAACAAATACAACCTTATGAACAAAACGAACAAAACAAAGCGGGAGACGAGACTCGAACTCGCGACCCTCGGCTTGGAAGGCCGATGCTCTACCAACTGAGCTACTCCCGCAAAGGTTGTAGTAAAGTAAGAAAATGGGAGCGGTTGGATTCGAACCAACGTAGGCTGAGCCAACGGGTTTACAGCCCGTCTCCTTTAACCCCTCGGACACACTCCCAGAAATCTTACCAACAATGTCAAAAGAACAACTTGCTTTGACTTGAGAGCCCCTGACCGGAGTCGAACCGATGACCGCCTGATTACAAATCAGGTGCTCTACCAACTGAGCTACAGAGGCAAAACTCTACAAGTGGACTATATTTAATCGCTTTGATTCAGACTGTCAATATCTTGATGTAGATTTTCGGTTGATGAGATCAGATTGCTCATCCTTCACTTTCAAACAAAGCATTGTCCACTTCGTTTGACACATCCAATTTCGAAACTTGTATTTCTTCCACCAATTGCTCACCATCATAGATTTGAACAACGTGTGGAACCATTCCAATACCATTCACTTCTCTGTAATCTCGAAAAGCATATTCCATCGTTCTATCTCCATTTCGTACGGATAGCGAAGACAACAACCACGTTGCATCAAAAAATTCTGCTTGCACAATCATGCCATCTCCCCCTTTTACAACCCATACATCATCGTTTCGTTCAACGAACTCTAGTTTAGCCCATTCAGAACTGTTTTCTATATCTTCGGCTACGTTGTATGGAATATGTAAGATGTTTGTTGAAGAGAAGCGCTCCAAGAGTTCTCTGGTTCGAATTGCATCACCCGAAACTTTTTTCTCGTCTGCACCAACCCAAGCCTCGTCTTCATCTGGCAACACGACGGTACTGTTCATACCCTCACCCTTTTGAATCGTTATATCCAAACGCATGGACAGCCCTTTTCGATAAAAGTGATGCTGAATCAGAGACCCCTCCTGAGGCCTTTTTCTATAGAATACAAACATCTCTCTTTCTATACCAGACCAATTGGTCACTACCGCGGAGTGTGCTTCCTGAGCGTGCATCAGTACGTCGTCCACCGTTGGCGTATGTCGACTCTTCTTGCGTTTCTTTTCTTTTTCTGGAGTCTTTGCTTGTTTTACAACGATCCTTTCTGGAATAATCGATCGAGTTACAGTGGTGTCGCTTTCTGTTTTCTCCACCACACTCTGTGATTGAACCTTGCCATCAACGGACACAACAAAGTCCAACGGAACACTTTCCAAAGAACGTAGGATGGCCTCTGCATCTTCTTTGTTTGCAATGCCTTCAACAGCTACCCGATGACGAAACCCCTTTCCTGAAATGAAATATCTTGAATTTTTCACACGATACTCATCCCCTACAATTTCAAGACACTGCTGGCGATACTGTTCACCCTCTGCCTTTTCTAGATCCGAAGATAGCAACACAACCTCAGCCATCGCCATTGACAACCACCACATACAAACGCCCCTTTTATTCCGCCTTCCAAATCACATCTTCAATCAATACTTGCTGACTGTATATTGGCTCTGCCATAATAGACAACACAAAAACCAATATGGACAGCACAGCGATTGCCTTTGCCCGATTGGTCAGTCCTTCTTCACGAGGAACCCAAATTGGCTCATTGGCACGCATAAACCATAACAATGTTGCCCACACCATCCAACCCTTCCACGTCAACAGACCATATGTGAATACAGCGACCAGTATTCCCTTTGATGCACGTTGAGCATACTTCGGAAAAAGAGCATTTAAAATATGCCCACCATCCAATTGTCCAATTGGCAACAAGTTTATCGACGTAATTAAACACCCGACCCATCCAGCAAATGCAATCGGACCCAAGTTCGCATAGGGGCTCAAAGGCTCTCCCAGCACTGCAGAATGCACCAATCGCATCACCAACGGGTCCTCCATTATCAACACCCCCATACTTTCTGATGTTGTCGGGATTACGCCCAAAAAATCATTGAGCCAGGACCAAAAACCTGTTTCTTCGGGAATCTCGACAACCATTTCTAAATATTCCGCATGACTGCCGACAATTTCAAGAGTGTGATTGTTGATAGTATTGGGAGCATCCCACACTATGCACACAATTGTCACCAAAAAACCTGCAATTGGACCGGCCGCACCCATCTCCAACAATGCAGTTCGATTCTGTGGCAGAGACTTCAGGTGAATCACAGCACCGAGGGTGCCAAAGGCAAACGGAAATGGGAGAAAGTAAGGTACAGACAATGCAAAGCCATGTCTTTTTGCAATGAAGTAATGCCCCAACTCATGGCACAACAAGATGGTCATGAGCGCAAGAGAAAATTGTGCAGATTCCCACGCTGTGTTGGCGTCGGTCAAAGGATTTCCACTCGTCCACTGAAAACCATAAACCAAATAGACTGAGCACAACGTCAAGACAAACATGACGATTGATCGAGTTACCTTTGGAGATTCATCCCTGTCTTCATCTCTGTCTTCATCTGGTGTTGGAACAGACATTTAGCCCCTAATAAAGATAAACAAACGTATAGACTATACCATCCAGTACATTAGATTTGGGAAACTTTAATTCCAACGATACTATTCAACATGGGCTTGTACAGTCAATTCGTAAGGACCTGTTCCCTCAGAACCAACAACCAAAATGTATTGTTGGCCTCCCGTTAACGTCATGTCCAAATAAGCACCTTCTTCTTCGTCAACAGACACACCACCCAAGTTGAGTTGTCGGTCCAACGAGACAGAATCGTCGTCGTCGGTCTGGTCTTGATCAAAGATTTCAGTGTCCAATGGTACAAAACCACTCGAATCATTTCCAGCGAGGGTACATTGCATCACCTGCATTTGCCCCAAGAACGTGGTCGGCGTTGGTTCATTCTCGTCCAATACCCCATCGCGATCCCAATCTTCGCCACATGTCGTTGCATCTGCTTCTAGCATGCCACATGGATCAAACATGGTTTCTGTGCTCGCTGTATCTTCTTCCGTATCGAGTGAGAAGATTTCCGACTCATTGTAAGACTCTGGTGAGAGCAGTACCTGAGAATACAAGTATTCCAACAATAAAAATGGATACCCAAACGTTTCAGCTTCAGTACACGATCCACTCTGTGTACCAGACACTGTTGGCACAGGCACATAGGAACGAGGCACCATCGCCAACCATGGATCTGTCAAATCAACAGTCCCACTCACATCTTCGTAGCGATGGTCCATCCAAGCCACAACTCGCACCGCTGCACCGTTGGTAAAATTGGTCAAGTCCACCAACCAGCGATCTGTATCATACACAGTTTGACTGGTTTGATTCCCGTCGGCGTCTACGGTGACAGTTGCCCCTTCAGCCGAGACTTCCCCAATACCAAAGACTGGAGAGCCATCGGTTGGCAATACTGGCAGAACTGTATTGTTGACGTCGGTTGGCGAATACAACACATCTCGTGCATAGTTGACAGCTGCTTCGTCGTCGCCTCGAATTACAGCCACTTTATACGCTGAAGAAGGTGAGCGAACTTCGATCTGGGTGGTTTCAAATGGAATGTCTGTCATGCGAATGACTTGTGCGCCATACCCAGGTGTCACATACCCATAGAAATCTTGCCCAAATACAGCTGTTGAAAAGTCGGTGTGACCCATGCGCACACGATTGTCAACATTTTCAACCGGCACATCGGTTCCACCAAACATATAGACATTGTCCGAGCCCACATCGACGCCCAACTGATAGCCATTGGCACCATACAGGTCACCGGTTGCCGGATTCGATGTTGGCGCTGTAATGGTACTGACAGATGCATACGGCGGATAGGTCGAGGTGTCGACAGCCAAACCTCCAGATCCTTGTGTTGAAGACTCGGACATCAGAGCAACTTGCCACTTTAACACGAGGTCTTCCATATTTTCACCAATCACATTCTGAATGTTTTCAGTGCCGATATCAGCCGACTGGACCAAACCGGACAACACAGTATCCCCATAGGCGTCGACCAACCATCTAAAGAACAGATATTGTGCTCCAAATGGAGAAGTACTGATTGCACCACTGTCTTCGGTATCAATCAAAGAAGACAGATGGCTGGCATCCAAATAATTCCAAGCATTGACATAATTGGAAGCACCGAAACCGGTCAGGTCTGCTGCCAACGCCCCCAACCCAAGCGACACCCATGTTTCTTCTTCTTCACCCTCGTTGAGAATGACATGCTGGTTGTAGGAAATGAGTTTATAAAATGCACTGGCAATCTCAGAACTCAGGTTCACACTCGTATAATCTTCAATGGTGGTGAGCGCATAGGGATTGTGGAACCCATAAGGGTCTGGGGCAAACACATAGATGACTTCTTGCTCGTCAGAACCTGGATTTTGGTCTGGATCAAAGGTCTCCAAATCCACCGTCGGATCAGCGTAGGACCGAACGAGTTGAATATCGGAATCCTCTTCTGTGCTGCGTGTCATCTGATTCAGTACTGGACTGATGACAACCGAAACCATTCCATCCCCATTTTCATCAGATTCGTCGCCAAAATAGGAACGAAGATTGGGAAAAATATTGTAATCAACAATGCTGGCAATTTGATCCAAATCACAGTTGTCAAAGCCGTAGGCATCTGTGGATGCGGGGACATCAATGGTGCCGTCACAGTTTTGGTCCCAATCAACAGCGACAGATTCGTCTACCCAAATAGAGACGCTTGAGCCCAAAGCCCAAAGAACAGCCCCAATGCGCTCATAGGAGTTCTCATCCGTGATCGAATCGCGGATTTTGAAATCTTGACGTGCGATCCCAATGTGGGCACTGGTGTAGATCGTTGGTGGAGCAACGGCATCTGTCTCTGATTGCGTCTGTGCGTTTACGAAACGAGGCTGACGATTCTTCTTTGGTATCGACGTTTTTTTCTGGATTGGTTGAGGCGCAGTGGGACGTGCGGCTGGATTGCCTTCTCCTGAACTCAAATGGTATTCCAACGCAAACCCAACATCTTCTTCTTCTTCACTCGTATTGACAACCACCAAGTAGAAGTCCTGATCTGTGTTGCTGTCTCCCGATGCGTCCGTCAAATCAACTGTTGCGACCCCATCTTGAGACTCAACAATGACAACATCCCCAGGTTCGTCAAAGGTTTGCCCTTCGCCACTGGGCTCCATGGAACCTGTATCTCCAGGATCTGTATCGGTATCTTCTGGATCGGTATCCGAACCCGTGTCATTTGGATCCGTATCGTCCGTATCGGTATCTGAATCAGTATCGGTTGTATCGGTGTCTTCAATATCTGGTGAGGTTCCATCTCCTGTAGAAATGCCAAAACCATCCTTGCTGTCTCCTGTACAACCTGAAAGTGACAACATCAATACCATAGGGGTGAAGAAACTTTTGAATGTCATGACATTCTCCATACTCAACGTTTGGGGATATACCCTCTGCACTATACACTTAATCTAGCAAATTCTTAGCAAACTTCATACCGAAACAGCAGACAAATCTGATGTTTTCAACACAGAGTGGTATATCTTAACCAGTTTTCTCGCTTGAGACATAGAAGAACAGTCCTTCAACACACCCGTTCTTGCCAATCGTCCAAGTTCTGTGCGTTCCTTTTCATTGACCAGCCAATAGGAAATCTTCGAAACAAGTTCTTCAACATTTCCATTTTGGAATGGAACAGCGCCGGGAAGGTTCACCATACTGCCCTCGGACACCAATGTCACACACTCCAACATCAAATAATTGAGCAGTTTCACCGGAAAGCCTGTGCATTCCATACGGGGAATGACCGCCAAGTCTGCATTGGCGATGACCGCTTGTACTTGCTGAAAATCTGAAGTTTGCATGTGCAAGACATTGCCATTTTGACGCTGTATGTGTCGTGTGTCTGACGCGGATACAATAACAAGCCCCACGGTGGGCAAAGCGTTCATTGCCGAAATGAGTATCTCCAAATTTTGATAAGCATCTGGATTGCCTGCATAGACAACCCACTGCCCCCGTTGCAATGCCGGTGGACAATGTTCTTTCAGTTCGCTGAGACTAAGAAACTCTTTGGAGTCCACACTCGGATTCACCACCGACACATTTTGACAGCCGAGACGTTGAAGAGTGGCAACAGCCCGCTCATTGAGCACAACTGCATGACTGGCAGTACGTGGAACGGTATTGTCCAAAAAATTCCCAAAAGCACTTGATATTCGACGCATTCGACGTGACTCAAAGTACGTTTCCAACTCTTGACCCATCAGATTGTGGGCTGAATATACAATCGGTACACCGCGAAGAGCACGATCGAAGAATTTTGCCAACAGAGACACCAATGGGGCTTCATAATTGTGTACATGTATGACATCTGGTTTGAGTCCACGCATTTTGAGTGCCATGAGCAAATCCAGTATGGGTTTCATCAAATCCGGTCCAGCCCGCATGTTCTGGTACCCAAGAATGTTTGGGGTTCTGTGTACTCGAAAGCCTGGTCTTTCCACCACCGTTCCTTGACCGTGCCCATAGCACAGCAATTCGACTTCATGTCCCAAATCAAGAAGTCCATGAATGATGCCTTTTACATAGACTTGTGAACCTTGTGGACTGGGGTATGGAAAGGTCCCAATTTGAAGGATTCGCATTTACAAATACCCCAATTGTTCCAGTCGACGACGGATGGCGCTGTGCTCTGTTGCGCTGTTCGCTGTTGTATCCCTCTTGCTCGGCTCATACTCAATCGTTCTTTTGGACGTTGGCGCTTGAAATACATCCAAGATCTTGCCTTCCATGTAGGATGGAATAATTGCCCCAATGGCCTGTAAGAGCGTTGGAGCGATGTCTGCCATGTCCGCACGAATAGTCTTGGACGCAATATTGTTTCCAGACAAAATGATCACACCGTGCTGACGGTGCGACCCATTCATACCCAGTCCTTTGCCCCCTTGCAATTCCGATGGTTGAAGTCGCTTCCAGGTCACACCTTTGTCTACTCGAACCGAAGGCAAAAGAGTGTAGGTATACCCATCGCGCAAGTTCAACGTCAAAATCAATTCAGGAGAGCGATGCACTTGAGTTCCCGAATACAACGCATCCCGATGCTCCACCTTCGACACGGGTGCATGACCATCAACGCGCCAAGACAACAAATCCTCGGTTAACTGGGCAATGATCTTTGTTTCTTCTGCAACGCCTTTGTCAGCAGTATTGAGACGTATTGTCGCGGCATAATTCATCTCGTCGGACAGAGCAATGGTTTTGGTAAAGTCAACATTGCCAAAACGACTCTCTCTCTCCAAACGATTCTTGATGGTAGAAGGCAACGCACGAAACAATTTTCCTTGCAAGTGAGAAGGGATTCGACTCAATCCTACTCTTCGGACCCAATCGAGCAACTTGCCTTGACTTTGATGGCGATCCGCTTTCGTATACAGCCATCCCTTGGATTCCAAAAAATTGTTGAGAAACAACGCAATGTCTCCAGCCCCACCAAATCCGTGATCACTGCAAATGCACACCACCTCCGCATCGGCAACATCCATCAATTTGCCCACTGCCTGATCCAATCGTTCGTACACATCGCGAATCGTATGTCGAATGTCTGCGGATGCGTGCGCCTCATACCGTGGAGAATTGACGTCAAAGAACCGCCAAAAATGATGAGATGCTGTATCCGACTCTCCAAACAACAGCATGAAACAAGACCAGTCTTCTCGATTCAACAACCACTCACCGATCGCTTCTTTGCGTTCAATCTCCGACAACAGCAATTCCCTTGCCTGCTCCAACCACCCTTCTCCAACAGCACTCTCTTGAAAATCGGCAAAATTCAAGCCCCCAAACTTTTCCACCAGTTCATCGTACAACTCTGGAGGGTGACAAAAAGACCCATCGATGCCTGTAGATACAGGACTGTCAAACCCTGACACCACCACACCGTTGACGACGGACGGAGGCCACGTGGTTGGTACGGCAATGGAAGCCACTTTTTGGCCACACATACTCAACCACTCATGAATGGTGGGCACCGCTCGATGGGTGGCATTGGTAAACTCTAGGTTCCAATCATGCCCTCTTGAATCTCGATGTATAAAATCAAAAATACCGTGGGTCCCTGGGTGACATCCTGACAACATACTCGACCAAGACGGCAACGTCATGGGAGGTGTCGTTGAATTCAAAGGACCGTGTGCTCCTTGAGACATCAACGTACGCAAATTGGGCAACCTTCCTTCCTTTTGAAAATGCCGTACCAAAGCCCATTCAGCGCCATCCAGTCCAATGATCAATGCTTTTGTCGCCATCCTATTCTCCACCCATCATCGTTTGTTCAACCGCAGTTGCTCTACCACGGTAGGGTGCTCCTCAATCAGATTGTTCGTCAAGTGAGGATCCATCACCACATCATATAGCGCTTCACGATTTTGTTGACGAACCCAACGCCATTTCCCCTGTTGTCTCAACACCCACCCCGGTTGCTGCACTTGAATGATCCTAGAATCGTTCATCGGTGGCAACCGCAACATGTTTCGACCAGACCCACTCGATGGTCTGTCAAATCCAAGTATAGACAGCACAGTTGTGGAAACGTCACTGAGCAAAACATTGTTGGACACCTTCTTGCCAGATACCCCTGGAAGCCACATCAACAAAGGTACGGATATACGGTCAATGGATTGTTCTATCTGATTGTGACTCAAATATTGAAACGGAGATGTCAAAACAACCAGTCCATCCCGAAAAATAGAATCGTCCAACAGAAAGCGAAGGCTGGTATCCAGTTGCTCTAAGTTCCTCTGTGTAACTGGATGAATGGGCGTTAGGTGGAGCAATGCGAACACAGGCTCTGGACTGGATTGTTTGAATTGAGTGATGTCGTGGTTAAAAATCTGCACAATTTCGTTCAGTGGTCGACGCTGTACCGGTATCCATCTCAACAGTATTTTTGCCAGTTTCAAATGTCGACTTCCTTCACTGCCCAGTCCCATCCGAAACCCAACAGAATCCATTTTGGGGGGCATGTATCGAAATTTATCAAAACCTTGATGCAGATTGCTGAATCTACCCACGTCCAAATGGCTGATCATTCCATAGGTTTGATACCCCTCAAAAGCCAACACTTCCGGAAGGGTCTGAACAGTGTCTGGGATGGGACTGGGCAAGAAGTCACCCTTTCCTCGAAGCAAAGCCGCCACGCCTCCAAAGCGATCTGGAGCATTCGACAATGTTCGATCAAATTCGATTGCAGAGTGACTCAGAGCACGAATCTGAGGGAGAGTGGATTCATGAATCATCGACGGTGCCAAACCATCAACAACCACAAACAAGACATTGGGTTTTCCTGTGGATGAACGTTGGTGTATGGGTGCCGAATAAATCCGTTGTCCTGGTGTCAAGGAAAAAATGGTCAACAAAGTAAACCACAACGTTAAAAATCCAATCGCTCCTTTGGGATTCAACAATGCCCGCAGTGGTGTTCGACCAATAAGGATCGTCAAAAACCAGTATATTGGTATTGTGCCAACCAACCACCACAATGATGCATCGTAGATCCAGATACACAAGGATGCTCCAACACCCACCAATGTTCGCACGAAAATTTGGATGGTTGAACCCCACCAAGACATTGCAATCATCGGAATTGCGATCAGACCACCCAATACAGAGTATCCAACACCACCCCACAAAAGAGCATCATACTCTCCTGCCCCCACTGCAAGAAGCAACTGCAGGGACTCTGAAACCCCTACTATGCTACCAGCCAACGCCCCAGCAAATATGATGAGCCCAAACAATTTCCACATCGAAAGTATCTAATCTACTACGGACATTTTATCGACCGAAGCACGCTCAATCCAACTTGCGGGTATAGACACGAAGCAAAGTCAACCCCAACAACAACCCCGTAATTCCAAACAAAATCCAATTCAATTCGAGCAGGGTCAAACCAATGTCGTCTGCTTCATCGCTCATCTTTAAACCAAGTTTCCAAAGCGTTCCATTGATCAGTTGCGGTTCAAAGTCGCCACGCCTTGACCGAACGGCAATCTTTTCACCACACTTGAGAAAGGCATCAAAAGTGTACCGTTGAATGACGACCCAAGTAATGGCCTTGGACAGCCAGCCCATGTCACGAATGGCGAACATGACCGAAGAAAAAGCAATCTGAGGAATCAAAATCAACGGCAACGATCCGACTGCTGCCTCCGAAGATTTCCAAAGAGACGATACGAACAGACCCAGCCCCATGCCAACCAGTCCCGTCAATGTCGAAACCATAAGCAAATCAGGCAGCACAAAGGCATAACTTTCAGGATCACCCATTCCCATTGCCCAATACATTGAACCAGCCAAAAATACAGTCTGCAAGGACACCACGATACCCAATACCACAACCTTACTCAGCACATAGGGCAAAACACCAACCCCAACACGACGTTCTCGTCGAAAGATGACTTGATCCGAAATCAATTCACGCACCGATGCCGACATGCCAAACCACAAACAAGACAATGCCAACATAAACAACATGGATTCTGTGGGTACCGCTTGCCCTTCTTCTTGAAACACAATCCACATGACCAATGCGAGAAATGGGGGTTGCAGTGCAATGACAGCCATACCGGTTGTGTCGCGCAGCTTCACCTTTCGATAGCGCTCAATCAAGGTTGTCAATTGACGCCAAAAACTCTTCCAACCACCCACACTCTTTGGAGGAACGGGTGGTTCTGTTTCGCTTACTTCACAACTATCAATGGCGCGCTGACGAATGTTGTAATCTGTACGCTGTTTAAATTGACTTGCCCACTTGTCTTGATCTTCCCCAAACTGCTGAAAAATCTTGTCGGTGGTTGGCACTTGAAAGAATTCTAAGGCGTCATTTTTCTTTCCAAAGAAGGCAACTTTACCCCCCTTGACCATAGCCAGAAGATTGTCCACCTGATTGATGATTCCGTCCGTCAAATCATGGGTCACCAAAAATACAATCCGCCCCTTGTCCGCCAAACCACGCACCAACTTGACAATTTCTTGAGAGGCTCTTGGATCCAGTCCACTGGTTGGCTCGTCCAAAAAGAGGATCTTGGTATTTTGAGACAACAACTCTTGCCCAAGATTTACTCGTTTTCTTTGTCCACCAGAGATTCCCCGTTTCAAAGCATCGCCAATTCTTGAGCCTCGAATGTGAAGAATGTCCAACTCTTGAAGTACGCGCTCCACCTGTGCTTGAATTTCTTCTTCAGTACTGTCCGCTGACAACCTCAGTCTTCCAGAGTAATACAACGCTTCTTCCACGGTCAATTCTGGCAACACCAAATCATCTTGAGGCACGATGCCAATCAAGGACCGATCTGCTTGAAGCAAACGATGAAAATTGTGTCCATTCAAAGCCACGCGTCCAGTATCTGCGGGCGCCACACCGTTGATGGCATTCAACAAGGTCGTCTTCCCACATCCAGATGGACCAATCAAGGCAATCAACTCACCACCAAAGATGCTAAAATTAACATCTTCCAACAGTGTCACAGGTCCAATTTTCCGCTGAACGTCTTGCACACTCAAGGTGAGCATCGTTTCTGGATCAGAAATCGACAACGATTCGCGTTCGACCGTTAAGCAAACTGAACCAATTTGAAACTGATCCTGCTGAGACAACACCATTCTTTGCACAGGTATGTCTTTGTACCAAACCGGTCTTTTGGACTGCTCTGCCAATAGAACGAGTTGCCCACCTTCTTTTTGGATATACGCGTGCAACGGCTCAACACGAGGATCAAACAAAACGAGATCACACGCGCCCCCAGACCCGATAAGCAACAAGTCATCGTCATGGGTGTTGATTCGACCGTGCCCAGCACTTGAAAAGAACCCATATTTGTAAAAGAATGCAGACGCCAACCATTTGTCGATGCCCAACAACTGACAAACGTCGTAGATTCGAATGAGCTGCATGTGGCGACGAGTGGGCTCTGGCTCTTCGAGCACCAAACTGAGCAAGACCTCTATTAAAGCAAGACACAAATCCTGTCCATGGGTACCCATAAAGTCAGCCAAACTCTCAACAGACCAATTTTCTTGGTATTTTTGTCGAATTTCGTCTGCAACTTGCTCCGATTCTCTGGACAACAATTGAAGGTGGTGCTCTTGAAAAATTGCAGATTCGAAAGCCAGTTTTTCTTCAAAGGACAGAACATTGCGAAATTTTGGGTGCAACTCTCGTTCAACAACCCTTTGAACTTGTTCTAGATCTAATTGGACCGTGTCTTGTAAAAAAGCAATCAACGTTTGCTGCTGTCGAGCGTTCAGCAGACGCGTTTGCAAGACAAAAAGAGCCGTATCAATGATCCTTGATGCCAGCTCTTCTTGAGTTTCTTCCGTTTGCACGGTCACCATTCACCTCAAACGATTAGCGATACGTGACAGCCAAAGCAACACCTGTACCTTGATCTCCTGCACTGTTTTTCAACTCGGCAGCTTGAACGGCAACATAATAAGTTTGTGTTTCTTCTGGCTTATAAATAACAACAGGCTCTCGGGAGTTTGATTCATCTCGAAGCAGCTCTTTGCCATCCAAGTCGTGTAGGATCAAGTCGATATTTTTAGCACCCTTGTCCGCACACACTTGTAGTTTGTATTCGTTGCCAGCATACAATGTCAGCAAATACACTCGATGTTCTTCTTGCTTTAACGTGGTGGTTGTGGCTGTACGAACGGCCCATCCATCGGAATACCCAGCCCAGATTTTGTCCGTAAGACAACTCTCTGCAGCATCCTCTGTCGCCGTGCCACCCGTCGCTGCTGTTGCGAAAAGCAAACCAAGACTGGTTGCCAAAATCGGTAATGTAAATCGCATGATGTCTCCTATAACATTGAAAGGACTTCAGAAGTAGAAGAGTTGATCTCTTTTACATCTTCGGCAGCCATCGTTGGTTTTTCAGCAATTTTTTTCAAACCGTTGAGCACTTCTGTCAGTTTTGTAACGACTTGATCCGGTGCCTTAGTGCGTCCTTCTCGCTCAACATACTTCAAAAAGTACTCTACAACACGAGGCTGTTGAAGCAATTGCCCTGCTTTGTCAAACTTGCTTTCTTTGACGATTGCAGCCGAAACCAAGTTTGCACCTTCAAGCCATGAACCTGCTTGAATCAACGGTACAACCCACTCTCCTGCTTCATATTCCAACTCGGAAACCATGACGCCTGACAGTTCGTCCATTTCCTTGAGCAAATCATCTTCGTTGATTGCATCATTGGTGATTTGTGTGCTCAAGTCAGCAATCGTAGCTTGGATATCGTCTCCTGCTCCCAAACCTTCAAATCCTTTTTTCAACTTTTCAAGGCGATCAAGTTTGGACTCTTTGGTCGAAGTTTTCACAGTCAACACCAAATCTGCCAAGATTACACCTGTACGAACCGCCAAGTTGTCTTTGTCTTCAACTTGCATTGTGATCTGTCTGTCTTTGGAAACCAAAGCAGCCAAGTCGCTTGTCAATCCTGCATTTTTTAGAGACTTTTGCATTTCGGCTGGAGAGGGCACCAACGCCACTTCCTCTGCCGCTTTTTGAAGTTCTGCCAGATCGAGTTTCTTCATTTTCTTGGCAGGTGTTTCGGCAGTAGGTTTCTCTTCTACTGGCTTTTCATCTGTGGGGGTATCGCCACCAGAGCAGGCAATCATCAACCCTATCAACGAACATGCAAACCATTTATTTGACATTGTGTTTTGACCTCATGTGAATGTTGTACTGAACGAAATTATACATTGATGTATATGGTATCCGATTCGAAGCAAGTTGGCATTGCCATTCTGTAAACCTGTACTGCAAACCAATCAAGGGCTTCACCTTGCGACGTTGTCAACATCTTCAATGTTCCGAACGCTTGTTTTTTGCCTGTACCACCACTCCATTCTTTCGAATGTGCACGTCCACCACAAAACCCAAAGACGTCAACAGTCGACTAATTTCTTCGTCGCTCCTTCGAATCATCGGCCATTGAAAGAAATCATTGAACAAAGCCTGGTCCTCTGTAGGCAAAACACCAGACAGGAGAATGCTGCCTGTGGGGCTGAGGAATTGCTCGGCGCGAGACATCAATTGTACAAGATACCGATCCGGAAGATAATTGATTAAGCCACTGATCACGATCAGGTTTTGCGAATGCAATGGCACATCATTGGGCAACAATGACGCTTCTCCGATAACGGTAGACAGCAGCGATGGCAATCGATGAGCGTTGATATCGACCTGTCCCATCCTCCCTGTCAATGCAAACTGAATCTGGTAGACCGTTTTGGGATCTGTATACACCATATTTACCCGACTCTGGCTGCGGGCTGCCGTATTGATGATCTTGGCCAACACAACCCCAATAGAGTCATAAACCAACGTAATGTTCAACGCGCTATCTTCTATAGACATATGCTGATTGATCACATCCGCCGTCAAATCGTGTCGGGCTCGAAAGGCTTCAAAGGTTGGCATTTCCCACAACACACGATCAATCCAATCAAGAATCAAATCCCTCGGACTCCAGATTTCCGATGCCACTTTCCGATGAAAGATGTGCAACATCACATCGACCGCTTCCAAAGACTGATCGGTCCGCAATTGCAAAAATGGTATTTCTCCCAATACTGAGCGGGCAAATATCGCGAAAGCACGAGCACCAACCTCATTTCGCTTTTCCAAATCCAAGATTTCCATCAACATTTGCTGAATCTCAGTAAAAAAGTGCTCTAATTTTGGACGTGCTTTTTCAAAATGCTGATGTTGCTTCCGACGCAGTTCACTGGTCAAGCCATTAATTTGCTCCCGCCTTTCTTGAAACCCTTCTGTCGTCTCCACATCCAACCGACCGATCTCTTTCTTAACTCGGTCAATCTCCAACACCGCCTCATTCCTCAAAACGCGAACATAATTTTGAAGTCGATCTTGGATTTCAGAAGCTTGAACTTCCATGAGTGAAATGAGCGCATCGTCGTTGTCTTGAAATACTTGATTCTGTATGGCTCGTTTGGAAGAGTTGACCAATCGCAAAGCCAGCAAGCCACCCAAAGCCTTGTAAAAACGTGCTGCCAATGGAGGGTCCTGTCGAAACACTTCCTCCATACTGGACACGCTCACCGACCAACAATGCACAGGTTCTTTGGCAACAATGGAGGCTGTTCGTTTGTTGCTCAGCAAAAATGACATCTCCCCAATCAAGTCCCCTTGGCCCAAAATGATCTCGCTCCCTCCACCAATGATGACAGTCGCTTTGCCACTACGAATCAAATATACATCGTCGTCATCTTCATCGTCTTCCACCAGAATATCTTGCTTGGGAGCAAAATGGTGTTCGGCAATTGCCCAGTCATATTGTTGATGAATATCTTCAAAAACAGCGATCAATGTATTTTTTGCTGACATGACGCATCCCAACTCTCAAGTTTCGAGAATTTTCAAAATAAATTAGTCACCCAGATCTGCACACACTTGATTGCTACCACTTCAAAACATTGACAATGATCCATTTGTGCTTACAAGTATTCTGTGGTTTGCCTAGCAATGTAACGTAAGAAAACAGGCTTTCCAAACTAAAGAGCACCTCTCAACAAAGAACATCCACCACAGCAATGGAGAAGAGATGACCAGTGAAGAATTAGAACAATATGTCAACGACATGCTCGTCGAGTTTCGAAGTGACGACGACGACAGAATCGAAGCTGCGAAAGCAAACTTGCTACAGTTGGCTCCTACAGTTGGTGCACGCACATTGCACAGTCACCTTGAATCCGTCAAACGAAGTGAATTGCTTGTCGTTCAATGGGAAATTCAAGATGTGTTGGACGAGTTGATCCCCCCCATTGTCGAAGAAGAAAAAGAAGACGACCCCACCAAACGAGAATTGAGAGAGTCCGAGTTGCAAATGATGGCACAAGTTCCACAACAAGGATTGGTTCTATTCAAGTCCAAAGTGGACACTCGATGGGTCTTGATGCAGATTGACCCTTACACAGGACAACTCATGGGCAAACAAGAATTGGATCAAGCAAAAGGCGAAGACATCTACAAAAAGATGAATCAAAGCCCAGGCTTTTAATTGAGTTTACCGCCGTGAACATGAACGCAAAAAGGCAGCCGTTGGCTGCCTTTTTTCATATCCACTATTTATTCACCCTTTCGAATACTAATGAACAACGGGTTGAGAAGCGGGACTAACCAAATCGGCTTCCGTTGGTGGCTTCAGAGCATACCAAATCACGCCAACCGTCACGTAAAATATTCCTTGAATGAACAGTATCTGTGGAAACATTTGGAGTGGGGCAATGATGTAGGCTGTGAGCACATTCGCAGCTTGAAAAATATTGAGAGCCATTCCCTTTCTCGGCTTAATCTTTGGCAACTTCACACTGCTGACCATCGCGACTGCGGCGAGAAACAACAGAAATGGAACCAATGCCATCGATTCATCACTCCACTGGAACTGCTTTGCTGTTAAAAATCCAGATGCAAAGATGGCACCCATAAACGTTGTGGGAATTCCGTAAAACATCAATTGACCAAGTGGTGGCTCAGACACATTGAAACGGGCCAGTCTGGCCGCTGTCGCAACAACAAACACCATGCAGCCAGCCTGTAGCCAGCCTGCGTGTACCATTTCATTGTCTGCCAATCCAAAATAGAAAAGCGCTGCAGGTGCGATGCCGAAAGACACAAAATCAGCAAAGGAGTCCAGCTGTGCCCCAAATTCTGAACTCGCGTTCAACAAACGGGCAAACGTTCCGTCCAACTTGTCTAATAGAACACCCCACAGAACCATCCAAGCCGCCAATTCAAAATTGCCGTGAATGGAGTTGACCACCGATGCCAATCCCAAGACCAAAGAGAACGCGGTACAACTATTGGGTACAAGAAACTTTAATTTGTCCATAGTGCTCACCAAAAATAAATAAAGTAGAACGCAAACAATAACCGATTCAACACCACAAACAAAACGTGAAAAGAAAATGTAACACAACAATGACACAGACTGTTTACGACCTACAACCCGAATACATTCTCGGTTATGTACAGTATCAAAGCAACAACAATGGGAATCTATGATGTTTTCAACACAACTATACAAAGCCTGTAAAGAGGCACGAAACATATTGCTGACCGGTCCTGAGTCTCTAGACGGTGATAGCATTGGAGCCTGTCTCGCACTCCAAGAGATGATTGGGCAGTTTTCAGATGCCACAATTGATGTGTGTGGTATACCGACCCACCAGTACACACACTTGGTTGGGTTGCAAAGCTGGAAAGCAAACAGAAACCTACACCCCAACTATGATCTCGCAATCGTTGTCGATGGTGACCGCTATCGCTTGGATTCGACCGTTGAGACTGCTTTCAATGCGGCTGAGCAAACGTCCATCATCGATCACCACAAAAGCACAGATACGTCATCTTATACCTTCAGTTGGCTAGATGCGACTGCAGTCAGTACCTGTTCAATGGTTCATCAACTCTTAGAAGATTGGGGGCTGATCCTGACCAGTACCATTGCCGAAGCCTTGTATGTTGGTCTACTGTTCGACACGGGTGGTTTTCAGCACAGCAACACCAATCCACAAACACATAGACTGGCTGCGACACTCATGGAACAAGGTTTTGACGCCAACCGCACCTACATCAAAGTCGTCAAAGAAAAGCGACCACAAGGCTGGAAACTGCAAAGCGCAATGTTTCAACACAGCCAACTGTTGGACGAAGGAAGAATACACTTAGCCTGGATTGCACACGAAACGATGGAACAACTCGGTTGCGACAATGGTGACATCGAAGGCCTGGTCAATGATTTACGGTGTACCAGTGGGGTGGACTTTGCGGCTCTGATCGTTGGCTTGGCCAATGGTACCCACAAAGTTTCATTGAGATCAAACCCCACATTTGGTGGATGCGAAGGTATTGATTGTGCAAAACTTGCTCAAACCCTGTCCAATAGAGGTGGTGGACACACGCGGGCTGCTGGAGCTCGCTTAGATATGTCTTTGGAAGGCAGCATCGAACGCGTCACAGCAATGTCACTGCAATTTGCAAGTGAGGCGCGGCAATGACGTCACCAAGTGCATCGGAACAGATTCACACCACACTCAATGGTCAAAGCCAAGACATCATCACTCCCCATCGCAAAAGAGCATCCCTGTTGTTGGAAGAACAGGACTCCTGTGTGCGGTTGGGTTGTGGTTCTCAGGGCAGTTGTGGTTCATGCGTGGTTGTTGTCAAAGGTAGACCCCGCATGTCTTGTACACTTCGAGCCAAAAACCTAGACCGAAAAGTCGTCCAAACGCTACAGGGCATCCCATTGTCACGACGCAAAGAAATCTTGCAGTCCTTTCTCAATGTTGGCGCGGGACAATGTGGGTACTGCATGCCGGGGATCATCACTCAAGTACACACATTGCTCAGCAATATCGAACACCCCACCGTTGAACAAATCAACAAAGCACTCAGCCTCCATTCCTGTCGATGCCTGTCTCCACACCTCCTTACGGACGCAGTCAACAACTTGATAGAAAAGGTTCGGACAGAACATACACCAGCACCATCTCCTTTTTACAATGAGATGCTTGGACTGAGCCACACCCTTAAAGAATTCACGTTGCCCGAGATGCACGTTGCACATCCCCTATTCACTTGGGACACACAGCACGCTATTTTTGAACTTGAATCACATGCCCTTCAAGATGTACACATTGTTTCTAGATCAGAAATTCCCAAAGAGATTCGAGATTCTCACCCTACCTTATTGGGATTTCTACTGTCCGCGGACAAATGGACTGCACAACAAACCCTAGAAACCTACGCGCTGGGTCGTGCACCGACCTCCCCTTCTCCATATGAAATCGAAAGCAATGAACTGCACTCGAAAATCCTATTGCCCTATGACGATGCGCCGTTGGAATCAGAAGTCTGCGTCGTTGCCGAAGGCGTTATTCGGCTCAATGGTGTAGAGTCGAGTGACCTATCGAAACGATTCAAAAGTTACCGAATCCAGCAGTGGAAAGTTGGAGGTTCGTTTGGATCGCGTTCATTCAGTGACCACGTCGATTGGGCGGTCTGGCTTCATGAACATGTCAATGTACCAGTGTCGCTGCAAATGAGTATGGCCCAAATGTTGCGATTGAGACCCAAACACCCCTTTGTCGAGTTTGCCTACACCGACCCGTTTAGAATTTCTCTTCGAGTCGAACAAAAAACAGAAACCGAACTGATTTCTTGGACCAAAAAACTACAACAGCATGTACAACAACTGACAGAACTGTTTGCTGAAGCGGTTCACCCAAACAGCCCTTCTGGTATGACTGTGTCACTCTCTCATCGACAACAGCCCAATTCCCACATCCAAGAAAGAGCCTCTGAAGTCCGAATGGCTCAAGTCAGCGCCTTGCTGTTGGAAAGTCTCTTTGAAAGAGAACCTGACCCAATCGATGCACGACTGTCATTTTTGGATCACGTTGTTGCAACATACAATTTGCCCACCGAGTGGCTAGAATCCGTAAGAGCGCATGCTCAGATGTGTCAAGAGAATACCGAATTGGGTTGGGGACTGTCTATTGTACCCCAACAAACACACACCTTGGCTCAACCAATGACTGGTACACTCACCGTTTTTGAGGAGAGCATTTCTGACGAGGGTTCGCGAAGATCGGCAACAGTGGGATTGGGCGTACCGATCACAAATGATGTACAGGTCACCACCATCCAATCTCTTGTGCATCGGCTGACCAACATTCCAATGGATCAAATTACCTACACATGCGGTGGAGATCACCCTTCCCCAATGGACGACCCCAGTACACTCCGAGCACACTGCATTCACGCTGTTACGGAACTTTGCAAACAATACACACAATCCAACGATACACAAACCTATGAGCACGCTCACCAGTCTTTAGAGATGCCAACAAGTGTATGCAGTGTGCTGTTAACAATTGATGAGAAAGGCAATCCTTCAAGCACATGGATTTCGATACCACTGGATGAGTACACCCCTCTCGTACAAACACAAGCAGAACTGTCTGGACGCTGGATGCGGTCATTGGGACGAGAACAGTTGTGGCACTCTGGGCCAACACCCACTGGATTGTTTAAGGATCTCCATACACTCAAAAGCAAAGACGCCATCTCTTTAAATTGGACTACAATTGAAAGTTCACCATCCCCGACTGGTTGGACCACAGTCAATGGTGCTACCATGGCGGCAATCACCAATGCGCGTCGAAAGGTTGGACTGCCTCACACTGTTGTTCCATTTACGAAATGACGGTAATCATGCCAAAGAACACATTCTGTGATACGATTGATTAACCTTACAGTCTGATAAAATCGATCCATTCAGATCAACAGTCACACTTGAACCCAGATCACACCATGTCCACTACAAACAACGACAATTCTGATACCGTTGCCATTGCTCGACCGAACAGCATCCCTGCAGATTCAAAAAATACAAAGGTGTTGGCTGGTCGTTACCACATAGAGCGAACCATCGGCACAGGCGGCATGGGCGAAATCTATTTGGCAACCGATTCAAAATTACAGCGCAAGGTAGCCATCAAAATGATGTTGCATCCAGAAGAGGACAGCGACAACAAACGCTTTGAACTGGAGTCCCAAACCGTGGCAGGTTTCTCTGATCCACACACGATTCGTCTCTTTGACTATGGGATTACCACAGAGGGCTACCAATACCAGGTCATCGAATATTTGGAAGGAAAAAATATAAAAGAGCACATCAAAAGCAATGGACCCATCCACCCAACCATTGCGAAGTCCATTGCCATTCAACTCTGTGGCTCTCTCGCTGAGGCTCATCGAAAAAACATTTTGCACCGAGATCTCAAACCCAGCAACATCATGCTCATCGACTCGCCTGAGCGTGGCGTCCAATGTAAACTCTTGGATTTTGGTCTGGCACGTGCCGACAATCACGACCCCACAATGACCAAGACCGGTATGGTATTGGGCAGTCCCATGTACATGAGCCCAGAACAAATTGAAAGCAAAAGTGACGAACTGACAGCCCAAACCGATATTTATTCTTTGGGCTTAACCTTGTACACGATGGTTTCTGGGAAACAGCCTTTTACTGGCGCATCCTTGTCGAGCATTTTGGCCAGTCAATTGTTTAAAGACCCAACGCCACTGACAGAAGTCAACCCTCAGTTGGAAATTGAACCTGCATTGTGCTGGATTATCGAAACTGCAATCCAAAAGAAATCTGAAGACCGCTTCGTCTCAATCAGCCAAATGAAAAAGGCTGTTGAATTGGCTCTACAAAATCCTGAAGCCACGCTCAATCTCAGAGACAATGAACTATTCTGTGATGAAGAATTCATCCAAAGTTACACCTCCCTGTCATTGCAAGATATCTCTTTGGCGGTGGACGCCATGCAAGACGAGCACGTTGCGACCATCAAGCAGAAACGTCCGGAAACATTGGTTGAAGGCACAGAGTCCACAACCACAGCCCGCTCCAATAAAACCCCTCTCCTCTTACTCAGTGGATTGGCCGTTTTTGGAATCATCGCATCTGCGTTGTTGCCAAGTGGGTCCGACGCAACAAAAAATGCGCCCTCCAAACCAACAACAGTCGTTCCAACAACTGTGACTGCACCCAAAACAGTGACTCAAAGCAAAGTATTGGCACTCGACCTTCGCTCAACACCACCTGGCGCATCCATCTTTGTCGGAAACAAGTATATGGGAACGACCCCCAGCGCCATTGAGGTAAACGAGGACGAGCAAACCGACACCCTAATATTGAAATTGCAAGGATTTCAAGACGCTGTCGTCGAGTGGCCAAAGCAAAGTGGCATCGTCAACACGACATTCATCAAGCAAAAGGAGCGCATTCCGTCTGTCACCCCTAAGAATTCGCCCACAGAAAAGAAAAACAATACAAGCACAACACCACCCAAAAAAGGGAAGGGTGTGAAAAAGGTCACCAATCCTTTTGAATAATTGCCACAATTGCCGTTCTGGCCAGTGAGAATTGAATATGTTTGTATTATTTTGGTTGCACCAACTCTGCTTCGCTGAACCCCCCGTATCAAAAGAACGGGCGAAGGAACTGTTCTACAATGGTCAGTTACTATACGAAGAGCAGGAATTTGAGTCTGCGATTTTGGCTTGGCAAAAAGGATACGAAATCACACAACTGCCGGCTTTTCTCAAGAACATTGCTTTGGCATATGAGGCAAACCAAGAGTACACAGAAGCCATTGACTTTCTCAAACAATACAGAGCCTTTGCGCCTTTTGAAGAACAGGAAGAATTGAAAAGTTGGCTAACAGAATTGGAAAGTTTGCAGTCCGCACAAATAGAAGAGCAAGCCAACAGCGCTGATGGTCAGCAAAACGATGAGAAAAATGACAGTTCTACATCCGATGGGACTGATGGAACCGATGAGACCGATGGAACAACCACCGTCGATACAGACCAAGCGGATTCTACACACAATGCGGATACTTCAAAGGCATCCAACAGTGCCAGCAATGCCCAACCATCTTCATCGACCAACAACTCAAGTGAGGACAAACCAAGCAACATGTTTTTGAGTTTGGCTGGGGGCACTGCCTTGTTGGCGACTACAGCCAGTATTTCCACCATTCGAACCAACAATGTATACACTCAACTGAGTGCTGTGTGTGACATCAACAGTGGCTTGTGCATGGATGGTCTCACCGAAAATGACCTGCTTTCCCAATTCAATCAATCCAAAGTGACCAGCCTGTCTTTGTGGGGTGGTGTACTGATTGGCGCCGGATTGACTGTTGCAGTTCAACAGCGCTCGTCGACTGTCACTGTCCAACCATGGAACGGTGGACTGATGCTCGGAGGACAATTCTAATGTTTTGGATATTACAAGCCTGTGTACTCTTTCAAACTGTAGATACCACAACCTGTGACGCACCAACCGACTGTTCTGATGTGTTCGGGGTTGGATACACCTGTCAAGCAGATGGTTTGTGTTCAGAACTAACCCCCATTCCACGCTGTATGAACACACAACCTCCAGATTTCTGGGACAATACTGACAAATACGAAGATGCATTCATCATCGGACAACTGTTTGACTTTACTTCAGACGACGCCAAAGTCGCCGCCAGTCAAATGGCCTATCAAGACATCATGGGAACGGGCTCCAATGGCAATTGGCTGGATGACCGACCTCTTGTGCAGATTTCTTGCAATTACGAAAACCAAGTTGGGGATACCTTGGAAGAAAAAGATGCTGTTGAAGCGGTAACGCGTTTTTTGATAGATGAAGTTGGAGCAGAAGTCATCGTTGGTCCCGCTGGTTCACAAGATGCGACACACGCCACCAACCTCAGCAATGGGCGAGCCCTCTTTATTTCACCTTCGGCGACTGCACAATCTCTCAAACCACTTGGTGAAATCTACAGCGATGAATCGCCCGGACTCTTTTGGCGTACAACTGGTCCGGACACATTACAGAGTACAGTCTTGCAGTGGCACTTGGAAGAAAACGGCTTGAACAATTTTGCCATCATTGGTCAAAATGGACCCTATGGACTCGGCATTGCAGAAACCTTAATGGATGCACACAAGGGCAGTACCGGCATCACTCCGACGTATGAAACCATCGAAATCAACAACTCGGATGCCATATCGGGCGTTGTCAATACAGTGTTGGCGGACACAAGCATCGAAGCATTGGTTTTTATTTCCTCTGACAAATCTGACATTTTGAAAGCCATCGAAGCGATGCAAACCTATGAGAACATCCCATTGTACTTAACGGATGCTGCGGCCAAAGAAGAACTCTTGGATGACTTGCTGAGCTATGCTGGTTCAAATACCGAGGTACTAGAAAGAATTGTAAATCAAGTCAAAGGCACAAAACCTTCCGTACCGACGACAACAGATTTCCAAACTTTTGCCAATCGATTGGAAACCCTGTTCGACAAAGATGCAACAAGCAGTGTGTTTGCGGCCCACACCTACGACGCGACTTGGCTTGCCGCAACGGCCTTGCTGTGGTCAAACCAACATGAAACGGCCCATGACATCAATGGACTGGCTCGTGGTCTTCGACAACTGTCAGACCCAAATGGTGTCGAAATTCCTCTGACGCCCAATGGATGGAACCAATTACAAAATAAACTCGAAGCTGGAGAAACCGTCAATATCTCTGGCACATCTGGAAATCTCGACTATGACTTAACAACTGAGGAACTGACCACTTCCGTTGATTTGTGGTCTTTTGCGTCTGATCTCAGTGGCTTTGAGGTGTTGCAGTCTTGCGCAGATGCGGAATGTTCTGAGTAATCCGTTTCAGCACACAAAGTCTTCAAAACTGTCTCTGTCTGCGCGCATCAACGCTGAACTAATGGCAATACCCCATGGATTGGCTGTGCGTACTTGACCGATGTTTGTGGAATCAATACCACCGATGGCCACCACCGGTATGGGTGATTCATCACACACCTGTTTCAACCGCTCAACACCGAGTACGGAATTGGTATCCAACTTGGTTTGGGTGGGGAAAATCGGTCCAACGCCCACGTACTGTATCGCTGTCCGTTTGGATTCGATCAACGACAGATCGTCGTGTATCGTCCAGCCAATGACAACATCCGGTCCCAACAGTTCTCGAGCCAGTAGAGGACACATGTCGGACTGCCCCAGATGAACCCCCAAACCAAATCTACGCGCCAAGTGCACGCGATCGTTCAACAAAATCGTGCAAGAGAGGTCATGTTGGGCAATGTGCTCAAGTACAGCCTCCACCTGGTGTGCCAACTGACTGTCGTTCGCCTCTTTGTCTCGGATCTGCACCATTCCAATGCCCGACTCAATCAACATTGTGACCTGTTCCAACCACGTGGGATGTGGATGGGTCACCAAATACAACAGTGACTCGGATGATTCAAACACAGAGCACCTCCGATCTTTTATTCTGAACAAGCAATGCGAAAACCCAGATTGTTCCATTCTACGGTGGGCTGAGCTCGACCTCTAAGAGTCACACGCGCATTGAGTGAGGCACCCAAAAATGACCCACCCCTGCAAACACGTTCAATATAGTTTGTACAGTTTGGATTTGTACTATTGGGTTCTGCACTCGTTGGGTCTGCACCTTTGGGGTCGACACTGGGTGAACTGGCATAATATTCGGAATCGTATCCATCCCAACACCATTCCCAAATCAGACCACTCATATCGTGAATCCCCAAGGCATTTTCCAGTTTCTGACCGACTGTGCTCAATCGACCCGATGAATTGTCTGCGAACCACGCAACCTCGTCGACGTTTTCATGCCCTGAGAAAGCAAAGGGCTGAAAAGCCTTACCAGCACATTCCCACTCTGCCTCGGTCAACAACCGATAGCCATTGGCTTCAGAATCCCATACAATATCCGTGATTGAAGCCCCTTCAACATGATCGGCCATCAATACTTCATTGTGGATTGTATACACAGGTTCACGACCGGTGAGTTGACTCAAGCGATTGCAAAACAACAAAGACTCCAACCAAGTGATGTGGACCATCGGCTTGAGTGCCCCACGATCTTGCAGATCGATGCGCTCTATACCTTCGATTGAATCCATCACGCTATAGAACAATTGCTGTGTTACGGGATATCTACCGACCCAAAGTCCATTCGACAGTTCAACCTCATGGACCGGCATTTCAAAATCCCATGCTTCCAAAGAATCATCCCCCATTGAAAATCGACAGGGACCCAACCACTCCATAGGCTCTGACAATTCCCTCAACCGAGTAGCCAATACCCCAGTCTGCACCAGCATCTCTGACGACCACAGAAATTCATCAAAAGCACCCAGTTTCAAAAGTTGAAGGAACAATTCTCTTGCTGGATCGACCGTCGCGTCAAGCGATTCAAGCAAGGTGGGTAAACTGCACTGAGAATTGAAATGATAGGAACCGTTGTGCAGCGCCAATTGCTCACGCCACGGTACATCCAACGCCCTCAATTGAGTGTCCAATTCTTCGATGGCCAACCACTGAATGCGAGACTGCTCTAATTGGCTGTTCAACACCGACAAATGCTGCGTCAATTGTTCTTGCAATCTTGCTGCCTCAACCATGGACAATCTGCTTCGAACACCGTTGTGTACCCACAACAATTTATTGCGCTGAATGTACAACCCATTTTGCATACAACAATCCGATCACTGTTCGAGTTTTAGACATAGATAATCCATCAAGGTCTTGTTATACAGACTGACAGCTACAGATGTTCTATCGTCTTCACAGGAAATCGACCATGACAACACGAATTCTTTGCCACCTCCCTGCTGAAAGAGTCTCTTTGTGCCCAATCGTCTTTGCCGCTCAAGCAATTCCGGTCATCGACCTCTGCTTCTCAGACCGCTCTAGGGTACCCAATGGAGCGTGGGTACGCACTCGAAGCAAAAGAGACGTACCTGGCAAAGGCCCCGTTATTCTGGCTGGTGGACAGCACCGCTCGCCGATTCGTGGTCGAGAAACGTGGCTTGAAGTGACCAAACCTCGCAAAGTCCCCCGTGGTTTTGCAGGTATCATACTGAAGACAACAGAAAGTGGCGGATGGTGCTCGGAAAAAACACTGTCAGAATGGACAGATAAACTCGACAAACTGAACCCTGAAACAACCATCTTAGATGCCGCACTGTCTCCCACAGATTGGAACCACTATTCAGCCCTTTCCTTTGCTGGCACCGTTGTCTCAACCCAGATGATGGGGTTCTCCGAATTTGGTTTGCCCCCAAACCTCTTTGCGTTGTTGCAACAAATCAATGGAAGTCATTTGCTGCACCACAATCAACTGTCCATCGCCGCCTACCCATTGAGTGCGGGATTAAAAAATGCACTGAACAATACAGACTGGTGGCGCGTATGTGATGGCTGGTTGCGTGAAGACAATCCGCAAGACATACTGGCCCCTTGGGGAAGTGGGATTCTAACGGCCATCACCCTTGCGCAAACCTATGGAACCTTGGATACGTTTCTGCGCCGGTACCAAGAGTATGCCGTTCAGGAAACAGAATCGGTACCCCCACAAAAAACACCCTCTGTTGACATCTCAGAAAACACCACAATCTCTTCAGAGCCATCCAAACCTGAAGAAACAGACCAAACATCCAACATTCCACTTGAAATACCGACCGTGGTACACCCGCGCACCATTGTCACACCACCCACACATGCACCAGAACCCATTGCCATCGTTGGAATGGGGTGTCGACTGCCCAAAGCGCAATCCATATCTGAGTTGGAACAGTTGTTGAGAACAGGTACCTATGCCATTCAAGAAGTGCCCACTGCTCGCTGGAATCCTGATTTGTTTTGGTCATCGGATCGGTCTGCCGAAGACAAAACCTACAGCAAAATTGGCGGTTTCATCGAGAATTTTGAATTCAACCCAAAAAAGTTCCGCATACCTCCCAAAGTGGCTCAACAGATTGACTTGGTGCAACAACTTACGCTTATGAGTGTGGCAGACGCTTTGGAAGATGCTGACTATACCGACGAGTCTTCTGTTTCCAAAGAACGTGTGGCTGTCATTTTGGGCAATTCGATGGGTGGTGAATCCTCCGATGATCACACAGTGCGGACACGCCTTCCAGAAGTACTAAACAGTTTAGAAACGGGCGAAACCTTTTCTGCCCTTGACTCTGAAACGCAACAAACACTGCGTCGAGAAATTGAGCAGGTAAAAGCACACTTGCCCACCATCAATGAAGATACAATGCCCGGTGAATTGGCAAATGTCATCGCTGGACGAATTGCCAACGCCTTTGATTTTAATGGTCCCAATTACACAGTCGATGCAGCCTGTGCCTCTTCGATGGCTGCCATTCAAGCCGCCGTTAAAGGATTGCGAGATCGTGAATTCGATATGGCAGTGACCGGTGGTGCAGACCGTTCTATGGGAGTGCCCACCTACGTCAAATTCTCCAAGATCGGTGCTCTGTCTCCTGACATTTCAGCCCCCTTTGACACAAAAGCGAACGGATTTGTCATGGGTGAAGGATGTGCCATCCTGATTCTGAAACGATTGTCGGACGCTCAAAAAGACGGTGATCGAGTTTATGCAACCATCCGTGGCGTCGGGGCTTCCAGTGACGGAAAAGGCAAAGGGATTACCGCCCCCAATCCAACTGGACAACAACTCGCATTGGAGCGCGCCTATCAACAGGCCAATGTCGACATCAATTCGGTCGAGTATTTTGAGTGTCACGGAACGAGCACTCAAGTAGGCGATAAAGTTGAGGCTACCGTTCTCGCCAATGCCCTTTCCAAAACGGACAAGAAAGCCCGACTGGGATCGATCAAAAGCAACATTGGACATCTCAAAAGTGCTGCTGGAGCCGCAGCTGTTCTCAAAGGTGCGCTCTCCATCTATCACCAAACATTCTACCCCACCGTCAATGTCAGCAACCCAAGAATCGACATCCCGCTGGACAAAATCCACATACAAACCACAACCGAGAAGTGGGATAGCAACACCCCAAGACGCGCTGGGGTCTCTGCGTTTGGCTTTGGGGGAACAAACTTCCACGTGGTTTTAGAAGAACAGCAAACCACAACCCTTCGCTCTCAATCTGCACGTAGACTCGACCTACCATCAGAACTGCTGTGCATCTCTGCGAACAACGAGACCACGCTCATTGAAAGACTCGAAGCCTACAAAGAAAACGAAACGACTCTGTACAGCCCTGGTGAAACCATCCATGTTGTACTGTCCAGTGAAGACCATCAAGAGCGACTTACTCAAATTGATCGTTTATTGGAAACCCTTCGAAAGGGTCGTTCACCACAGCAACTCACTGGACGAGGCATTTTCTACACGAACAAAGAACAACGCAACATCCAACAAACAAAGGCCTTTCTGTTCACTGGACAAGGAAGCCAGTACCTCAACATGGGCATGGAGTTGGCACAGCGATTTGAAGTGGTCCAACGCACTTTTGAAGAAGCAGAGTCTATCTTCAAACAAGAGGTCGGTGTGTCCTTACTCGCATTGATCGCTGGTGATTCCAATCTTTCAACAGAGGAGCGCGAAGCACAATTGAAAGATACGCGAATCGCTCAACCCGCTACCCTAGCAATGGACATCGCCATTGCACGTTTGCTGAGAGAGTTTGGTGTAGAAGCCGACATGGTCGCCGGTCATTCTCTTGGAGAATATGCTGCCTGTGTCGTCGCCGGCATCATGAGTTTCACCGATGCAATCCAAGCGGTCTCTGCTCGGGGACGTGAAATGGCGAGCATTCAACTTGAGGATGTAGGGAAAATGGCCAGTGTCGCTGCTGGAATGGACAAGTTGCAGCCTCTGTTGGAACAAATAGAGGACTATGTCATCGCCGCAAACAAGAACTGTCCAAGTCAGACAGTCGTTGCTGGCTCTTCAATCGGCGTAGAAAAGTTGATCGAACGTTGTAAGGACAGTGGTATTCGCTGTCAGGAACTCCCAGTCTCTCATGCATTTCATTCCAATATTGTTGCGCCCGCTGCCAAGCCCTTGAAGAAATTTTTACAAGGTCTAAGCATTCAATCCCCACATTTGCCCATCTCCACAAATGTTACTGGAGATTGGTACCCAGATTCTCCCGACGGCATCATCGACATTTTGTCCAAACAAATCGCATCTCCAGTCGAGTGGATCGAACAAATCAACGGTCTATACAAACAAGGGTGCCGCATCTTTATTGAATGTGGTCCCAAAAGAGCTTTGACAGGATTGACCAGCACAACACTCAAAGGGCGAGAGCACGTTGCCATTCACACCAATCATCCACGTCGTGGCGAAGTACTGTCCTTCATTGACTGCCTTGGACACCTTCTCAGTTTGGGTGCCATCGAAGGATCATCTAGCGAAACCACACCCTCTGCGAGAGAACGGGCACTGGTCAAAGAGATCGAAGACCTGAGAGCCTTGCTCACAACGCAACAGGTGATTCGATCAACAGAAGACAGTCAAACTTACAACACAGAGATTGTTTGTACGGGTGCCTCGGTGGGCTTGCCTGGTGGAGAGACTGTTTTTGGTACAGACAACGAGTTTAGAATCTTTCGAGGAGAGAATTGTCTATCACCGGTTTCGGCAAAAATGAAAAATCTGTTTTTGATGAAAGACATCGTTCGAGTCCACAAAAATCCTGAAACTGGTCAAGGAGAATTTAAAGAAGTTTCGGGTCCTGAGGAGTGTATTCAGTGGGCAGGTCAAGCACAGAACTTTGACTTTGTGGAATATGGCATGGATCCCAAGTGGTCTGCCACATTGGACATCACCTCAAAACTTGCCATCGTCGCAGGTTTAGAGGCTCTATCCGATGCTGGCATCCCATTGGTAGAAGAAACACAACTCACTCGAAGCGGTTTGGAAAAGAAAGTCGGCTGGAGACTGCCAAAATCACTTCAAGCGGACACCGGCGTCATTTTCGCATCAGCTTTTGCTGGACACACAAACTTTGCCAACCACATTGGGCACGATGGCGATGACGGCACAGGGCAATTTGACCGTCGTTTTTTGTTCCAAGTTCTGGCGATGGGGCATGCCCAATTTGCCCAGTTGATCGGTGCCAAAGGACCCAATACGCATGTCAACGCCGCGTGTGCTTCAACAACCCAAGCAATCGCACTTGCTGAAGACTGGATTCGATGCGGGCGTGCCAAAAGAGTCATTGTTATTGGGGCAGACGACGTCACAAACGACACGATGATGGAGTGGATTGGTTCAGGATTTTTGGCTGTGGGCGCAGCAAGTACGGAAAGCGAAGTATCCAATGCAGCCAAGCCCTTTGACAAATCGAGAAATGGCATGATTTTGGGTATGGGTGCCGTAGGGTTGATGCTTGAAAGAAAAGACGATGCCGTCGAACGGGGCGCTCCTGTATTGGCAGAACTCAAGGCTTCCAGAATCAGCAATTCTGCGTTTCACGGCACCCGCCTAGATGTCGAGCACATTGCATCTGAAATGCGTCATTTGGTAGACAACCTCTCCAAAAGTACAGGTCTATCAGTATCAGAACTGGCTACGGAAACATTGTTTATCAGCCACGAAACCTTCACCCCTGCCCGTGGCGGTTCTGCCGAGGCCGAAATTCAAGGGTTGCGTTCTGCATTTGGAGACGCGGCAAAGTCTGTCCTCATCACCAATACAAAAGGATACACCGGTCACGCGATGGGAGCTGGAATAGAAGACGTCATCGCTGTAAAAGCACTACAACACCGACTTGCCCCTCCAGTACCCAACTTAGTTGAACCTGATGACAGCGCCAAGGACTTAAACTTTTCGACGGGTGGTGCTTTCAGTGGTCGCTTTGCACTTCGGTTGGCGGCTGGATTTGGCTCTCAACTGGCCTTGTTGGCATGGGAACGTGGCACGATAGACGCTGACCCTAGCAAACGTCAACAATGGATAGAGCGAATTTTGGAATGGGGAATGGAAATAGATGTCGAACAACCAACACCTGTTGACACTGAGGAGTCTGCTATCCCAGCAGCGCCGGACACAGTCGCTGACAGCAACACCGATGTCAACACGACCACCAACACCCCCAGTTCAACGAACCAAAGACTCCACAACACGTATACTCTTGATTCTGTTGCCCTCTCTGAGATTTCGCAAATTGTTCTACGCACGATAGCCCATCAAACAGGGTACGACATCAGCGACCTAGAGATGGACTATGAGCTCGAGGCGGACTTGGGAATCGACACTGTAAAACAGGCTGAACTCTTCTCCGAACTCAGAGAAACCTTTGACATTCAAGAAGACACACAGTTTGATGCTGACTCGGCGCCAACAATACAGTCTCTCACTGAATGGTTCGCAGCACACAGCAACAAAAATGTCAAAGCCAAGGTCAATGATCAAGAGACTTCCACTCAAGCGTCCATCAAAGAAGCGTCCGCCGTAGAAGTAGAAGCGGATGCGCCCCAAGATGCTTCCACTGACTTCATCCCCCATCTGTTTCGAACACAGTGGGTTGCAAGCCCCATTCTCCAAGAGGTGCCTCCACAAGTCAAAACCTTTCGACTGGTAGGCAATACGATCAACGATCGACACCTCACCCGCGCATTGGAGAAAAATGGATTCACCCATGCCATAGATGGCAAAATTGTCATCGAACGCAGTCGAAACGTCGAAGAAGTCTTTGCCGCTGCCAAACGGTTGGATGCAGAAGGCATTAAACACTGGATTTGCTTACTCGAAGTCATCACGCCTGATTCTCACCCTGCACACATCGCCCTAAAAGGAGGACGATCTGGTTTGGCAAAAGCCCTTGCACAAGAGTGGCCGGACTGCAACAGCAAGGTGGTCTGGGTCTCTTCAAAAATCACGCCGCGTGAAGTCGCCAAAATTGTCAAACAAGAGTTGTACAGTGTCGACTCTGTCAATGAAATTTATTACGAGCAAGGGGAGCGCTATGCTCTCACACTCACCAAAGAGTCCATGCCTACCAACCAGCCTGGCGCACCAGAAACAATGGTGTTCAGTGGAGGTGGGCGTGGTGTGACGGCTGAAGTCGCCAAAGGCTTTATCCGCGCAGGTTGTCAACGGGTCTTCATCTTGGGACGAACTGCACCAGCGACACAAGTGCTCAACGAAGTAGAGGCCAAAGCAGAAATTCAACGAGACTTGTCTCAAACGGGTGTTCGCGTCACGCCAATCATGGTTGAACAGCGAATCCAACAATTGCGCAATGCTGACACAGTGCGTCAAAACATTGAGCAGATGCGCTCACTGGGTGCCACAGTTGAATTTATCGAGACAGACATCGCAAGTCGCCAAGCTGTGGATACCGCCTTCGAGCACATCTTGAACCAAGGAGTGTTCATTGAGGCTGTGGTTCACGGAGCAGGCTCAGAAGAAAGTCGCCCACTCGCCCAAAAGGACATCGCTGGATTCCGACGGGTCTATCATCCAAAAGTTCAAGGGGCACTGAACATTCTGGAAAACATCCCCCAGTCTACATTTTTCTTATCGATGGGGTCAATCGCTGGACGATTTGGCAACCAAGGACAAACCGACTACGCAGCCGCCAACGATGCTGTTGCCTACATTTGCCAAAGACGGAACAATGCCCTGCACGTCTGTTGGTCTGCCTGGGCTGATGTGGGCATGGCTGCCCGTGGAGGCATGAAACAGTTGCTGACACAGCGAGGCATTGATTTACTGCCGGTAGAGTTCGCAGTCTCACAATGTGTTGGCCTGGTTGGTCATCGATTTTTGGGCGAAGTGATCATCAGCGGTGCTCTGAGCCAACTGCCCATTCCGTGTGTACAACCGTTACTGTCTTCGGCTACACTCACCTCTCAAGGGTTGAACGGTGTGGCATCTCTGAGTCCCAAAAACCATAAGTGGCTTCAAGATCACAGCATCGGTGACTTACCAATATTGCCGGGTGTGATGGGATTGGAACTGATGATGCAAACCATTGCCACCATTCACCCAAAGCAACCTGTAGAAGTAGATGATGTCCAATTTCTGCGCCCCGTTAAGTTCCACCGCGACATGCCAATTGATTTGATTGTAGAAACAAGATTTATGGACAATCAGACGGTTGCCTGTACACTTGCGTCAGTACGACAGTTGGCCGGTGGTAGAGAGCAACGCACCGAACACTTCAAAGCAAGGTTCTCTTTTGTAAAGCAACACAAACATACGCTACTCTCTGCAGAATCACCACAGCCGTGTGATACAGGCACTGAAGAAATCTATCGACATTTCTTCCATGGTCCTTCCTTTCAAGTGTTGGAAAAAATCATCTCGATGACCCCTGTAGAATCGATGTCTTCTGCACTCATTGATCACACCAGCCTCACCCCTTCCAACTTGTTGTCCCCGCTCACTATTGAATCGGCTTTTCAGGCGGCTGGATGGCACCACTGGACACAGACACAAGAGATGGTACTCCCCAAATCGATCGGTAGTCTACAAATTTTCCACTTTCCGACTGACTGGGAAGGGCTGACAATCCGTGCGCAGACAGTTCCAGAGCGCCCGCGATGCTACAATGTCGACGTTTTTCAAAACAGTGCCGTTGTCATGACCCTCAGAGGGTTGGAGTTTATTGAAGCCCCTCCATCGACCCAACAAGGAAAAGACTTTTGGACACCAACACCAGACGTGGTCATCGCTCGAAGCCCTGCAGATCTTCAAGTTGTACCATCCAATGAGCAATCTCAGTTGCAAGAGCGTGGCAGTGCAAAGAGAAAGCAAGACAGATTGGCCGGTCGTTCTGCACTACACCATCTCCTGCGACACAGCAATATTCAATCACGACTGGAGCATACAAAAAGTGGAAAGCCACTGTTGGTGGATTCAACTGCTGAAATATCGATCAGCCACAGCCACGGAATCGGATGGGCTGGACTGCATCGTTCTGGGTGGATTGGTCTCGATGCAGAACGTATTGAAACACGCTCAGATGCTTTTCTGATGGATTGGTTTACCGAAGGAGAAAGAATATTATGTGGAAGTTCTTCTCTCTACCAGACCATCGTTTGGTCAACCAAAGAAGCCTTGAGTAAGTTGTTGGGCACGGGATTTACCCTTCACCCTACGTGTTTTGAAATCATGCGCATTTGCACCAAAACCAATACTTGTCAAATTGAGTTTCATAGAACCGCCGACGCTGCCTGGCAAACCCTACCAACAGTCGGAGCACTCCAGTGTCGTTGGATGCAACTGGGCAATGATGTACTGAGTTTTGTGACAGTATCGCGCCCAAATGTCCGTATTGTTTGCTAAAATTCATGAAACAGAGTAGTTATTGAACGAAAATTACCTCTCCAAGCATCTGAGGGCGTATGCGCACCGAATATCAACATTTCCAGCTCATCACGATTGAAGACTCTGAAGAGTTTGCTCCTTATGCAGACTCCTTCGCAAAAACTTTTCAGGCTGTCTTTACGAGTCCTCCCTATCAAGAACAGTTTATGCTGTCGGAGGCCTTGGCAATCATGGACTTTCAACTCGATAGCAAACGACGCTGGACGATGTTGGCTATCTTGGATGGTGAAGTCGTTGGGTTTGGACTCGGGTGTGCTCTGCGCAATTACCCTGAGATATCTCGACACATTCACGGCTTGCTTCCGCCAAAGTACACCCATTACTTTGCCGAACTGGGCGTACTACCTGAACACCGCCAACAGGGACTGGGCAAGCAAATCACCCAACACTATCTAGATTGGGTAGACCAACAACCCTACAATCACGTACTCATGCGTGTATCAGCCGCGCCAAACCTCGCAAACCAGATGTTTGTGGACATGGGTTTTGAAGACATGGGTGTGTCGATGGAAATATCTTCTCGTCGTGTCGATGGCTCCATACAGAAAGACCGTCGTTTGTTCTTGTCCAGACTGATTCAAGCGTCCTAACAACCGAGATCGCATGATCACCACTGACTTATTGCAAAACTGCCCAATCCAGCCACGTCCATGGGGACAAGTATGGTGGGCAAAGTTTCTCACGCTAAACTACTCTGTGCCCCCAACGGTCAAGGTCGAACTCGAAGGAATGGAGAACATTCCCACAGATCGACCGGTTTGCTTTGCGATGAACCACACAGACAGATACAACTGTTGGCCCTTCCAATGGTATTTGCTTCGTACACGCAAAGAGTTTGCGGTCACTTGGGTCAAAGCCAAGTACTATCAAAACCCTTTTGTTCGAACCTTTTTGCTGAGTACAAGCAATATCCCCCTCGCTTCAAGGGGCTATGTCATCAGCGCACACTTCAAAGACTGTGTGGGTCGCGCCCCAACCAGTCAAGAATATCGATTCATTCGAAACCTACTCGATGGGCGGTTGAACATCGACGAAGACACAATGGTAGAGACCACCTCAGAATGTCGTCAGTTTTTGGCCCCCACACCGTCTCAAAGACTCCAGCAACTGAGCACCGAGTTTAATGCGCTCTCCGAAGAAGTGGTGAACCTAAACCAAAAGGCATTGGATTTGGGACACCACATTTTGGTATTTCCTCAAGGCACCCGTTCGAAACGACTGCTGGCGGGACATACGGGCATCGCTCAAATGACACAACGGTTGAATTTGGATATTGTCCCAATCGCCTGCATGGGCAGTGAAAAATGTTACAGCGGCAATCTCCCATTGGCCAAAGGTGGGACCATTCGCTACAAAATTGGAAAACCACTGACAATCATGGGCGACAAACTAGGACCGCACCACATTCAAGAGCAGTTCACCCCGTTTAGCCATGAAGCCCAACTGAAATTTGGTGGGCGATTCCGAAAGATCACCGATGTGGTGATGGACGAAATCAACTTGCTACTCGATGAAGAGTACCGATTCGATCCGGAAGCCACTCAAAGTGTGGACACCAAGCGATTCCTCTAGGAAAAGATTCATAAAGAATGATCAAGAAAAAGACTAAAAAGTCAATACCTTAGACCAGTTGCCATCTCCCCTACAATCGGATACATTCGCGGTCATGAAACCGATAAATTTGATCGCGACCACCGCATTGGGTGGCGCCTGTACCGCCGCAGTATTTGGAAACCTTGAAGCCATTTGGTTGTTGAACACCACGGGAGCTCCTGAATTGGTCTCTTTGGTCTATTCAGTCATCTTGTACGGACTCATCGGAGGTGGGATTGCCTTTGGTGCTGGGATTGCTTGGCTGATTCTATTGAAAGTACTCCCTTCACTTGAAAAATGGACCGCCTACAACTTTGCACTGGGTGGAACTGCCGCACTGTTTCCGATGGGTGCTTTTGTATTTCGCTACCAACTCAACAAGGTTGTTTATGCAGAACAAGGTGTACCTCTAACCACGATGCTTGTTGTGCTTGTGGGTCTTGGCGTCATCAGCATCCTGCTCGCAGCCCTCTGTCGATGGACTGAACTCAATGCCAAGAAAGGCGCTCTAATTTGGGGAGAACTGATTTTGTTTATGGGGGCAATATCGGCCACATCGATGGCTGGTGGCAACCCTGCTGCCGAAGCACACAACAAAGCGATGACCGACGCACTCAAAGACAAACCCAATGTTCTCATGCTCATGATTGATACATTGCGGGCGGACTATGTTGGCGCATACAACAAAGTGGACATCAATACCCCACACTTAGACTCTTTGGCAACCGATGGTGTGCTCTTTGAACAGTGCATTTCTCAAGCCTCTTGGACCCGCCCAAGCGGTGTCTCCATCTTCACCGGACGGATTCCTTCGGGCCACGCCACACAAACCAAAGCCGCGCGCGTTCCTGATGAAGCGACACTGTTCAGTGAAATCCTTCAAGAAAATGGTGTTGCAACTGGGGCTTTGGCCAACAACATCAATTTGACATCCACGTTCAACTTGGACCAAGGCTTCGACACCTTTATGTACGAGGCACCCAATTACCCGTTTGCCGGTACAGAAAGCGTCTTTGGACTCACCTTTTACAAAGTTGTGGCAAAAGTCAAAGAACGTCTCTCTCCTGAATACCGGGTGGTACACGACTATTATCAACCTGCCGACGTCGTTTTTGAAGATGTCAAAGCCTTCGTCGAAGCCAACGACGATGGTCGCTGGATGATGTACGCCCACATCATGGAACCACACGATCCCTATTTCGAGCATCCAAGTCTAAAAGACCCCACCAAAGAAGAGTACAATGGTGTGGCTTATGGACGTGCTGAACACGAACACCCAGATCCAAAGGATACTGAGTACCTCAAAGATGTTTACAAGCAAGAGATTGAGTTCTTAGATTTGGAAATTGGACGTATGATCAGTTGGCTCAAAGAGAGTGGACGCTACGACAACACCGTCATCATCGTGGTTTCTGACCATGGAGAAGAGTTCAACGAACACGGTGGCTTTTGGCACGGTACAACATTGTACGACGAAGTGTTGCACGTACCACTCATTGTCAAAACAGCCAAAGATGCCCGCAAAGGAATCCGAGTGCCTTGGCAAGTTCGCTCCATTGACATTGCACCCACCATCACAGATTTGATGGGATTGGAAGCTGATGCATCTTGGGACGGAGAATCTTTACTCCCTGACTTGGGCGATGTCGACGAACCCCACGATACCACTCAGTGCACCCCACACCCAATGGCACGCTTGGCGATCTCTGAGAATGACTTTGAAGGCAACATTCTCTCTTCCATTCGCATGAACGGTTGGAAATATGTCTTGGCAAATCCAGACAACCCCCGTGGACTGCAAACCGAAGAACTGTACGCCCTAATTG
>CBFIFY010000043.1:0-37802 GCA_965661985.1 uncultured Myxococcota bacterium
TTTCGATGGAGTGTCGTGCAGTTTGAAGAAAAGCGAATTGCTTGTCAATTTCTAGAGCGTCCATGATGGCTCCTGTGATGGTTGTGCGAAACAATGTAATATTTTCCATTGGAAGGGTGTATACAAGGGTATCCATTTTCTTATAAATCGTGTTATACAGTATGTAATTTGGAATTGCATCTTGCCGTCTTGGAGGAATCATGTTTGCACTGTTGTCTTTGTTTGTCGCCTGTCGACCAGCCATTACGTTGAAAATCACACACCCTGCAGATGTCACCATCGATCCCAGCATTACCAAGATTGCTGTGGTGGACCGTGTTTCCAACGAGTACACACAAGGTGCCATTCAAGGTTTTTTGGAACAGTCGCAAGAAGTGGACTTGGTACGCTTTCAAGTGGTTGATGCCCAGCAAATTTACGCAGATTTGGCTGTACCAGTAAATGGTCCAATTCCCAACGACGCAATGCGAACACTGTGTCAAAAGGCCAATGTCAAAGGGGCGCTTGTACTGCATCGTTTTCGCAATGAAGACGACTTGTCGGTAGACAAAAGAACGCAAACCCGTACGGTGGATGGCAAACAACAAACCATCGATGTTTACACCGCCAGTTACCGTGCAGACTTGGAAGCAGATTGGAGATTCCGTGGATGCAGTGGGCAAACCTATGACGCCTTTATGTCTCAAAATGGAGCAACGTGGTCTGGTGAGGGAGACACTCCGGGCGATGCGAAGTCCAATGTGGGCGACACCGATAAACTGGCGCTGGAACTGGCTGATGAATTGGGTACTGCATATTTTCGACGTGTATCTCCATCTGAAACCTTTGAGAGCCGTAGACTGTATCGTGGTCCAATTGGCAAGAAAGGCAAGCGCTTCCGCACAGCAGTCGACTTGACCAAAGAACAACGCTATGACAAAGCCAAGGATGTATACCAGAACAACATGGATGGCTTTTCCAACAAGGTACAAGGCAAAGCCCTACACAACATGGCGATTTTGCATGAGGCACTTGGTGAGTACAATCGAATGGTCAAGAAAGCGGAACGTGCCGACGGCATTTTGCAAACTCGAAAGTCTGAACGCTATCTTGAGTATGCCAAAGAACGTCGACAGGATGAACAGAAACTCCAAGAGCAGATGAAGAAAGCATCTGAGAGCAACGCACAAGACAATCACTGAATCTTGGTGAACAACAGGTAAGGAGTCCCGATGTTTTGGTTGACCGTGTGGGCTTGTTCAGAACCAACCATTTATCTGAATCCGATAGCTCCCGATACGACAGACGAACTCGAGGTCATCGTTGAGGACGGCAACGGCGAAAGGCAGGTTGTATCGGACGTTGGATGGTACAAAGATGGTGCACTGACTGTTCAGTCTCGAATGTTGAGTCCAAATTGGACCAGCAGGGGACAAAATTGGCATGCAGAGGCGACGTTGGACAATGGAACGGTGTTGGTTGCTGAGCCCGTATCCATTGTGGATGCCCTGCCTGAAATCTCGGTATCGATTGTGCCCAGCATTCCGACGGCAGGCTATCCAGTACTCTGTGACGTGACGGTGAGCGATGCCGATGATGACCCCGTTGATGTAAATGTATATTGGGACAATCAAGCAGGTGTACACATTGAGTCACCCAGCTTGTCCCCAGCAGAGTCTACCATCGGTACGTGGACCTGTACGGTTGAGGCAGACGACGGTTTTGGAGTGGTTGCCGATTCGATATCGGTGGATGTGGTGGAACTGCCTGACCTTCCCAATGAATCGCCATTTTTGGAGAATACTTCTTTTGAAGACGAGTTTGCCGGTTGGGAATACGAAGGGTGTACACGCATACAAAACTATCAAGGCATGGTGCCTTTTGATGGTGAATGGATGTTGTTTGGCGAGCAGGATGACTGCTTGGCACGCCAGCGTGTGGACCTGATTGAAGCGGGCTATGCTGCGCAACACATTGATGCCTCTCGGTTGAGGGTGCACGTTGAAGGGTATTTGGCGAACAGCGGTGTCGACGACGATTACGATGATCAAGTTCGGTTGCGCGTGGTGTTTCTCGACGAAGACAAGCAGGAATTGGGGATTTTGGATTCCTTGTTTGCTGGTGTTGACTATTGGTTGTATCGAGATGCCCAGCGGATGCTTCCGATTGGTACGCGGTATTTGGATGTGCAGGTGGTGGCCGACTGGCGAGCCGATCAGTGGAACGACTCTTTTGCCGATCAATTGGCTTTCAACATAGAGCCAGCAACACCGACCGAACCGTTGTTGATCAAAGAGCCGATGTTGCAAGACCATCGACAGGACGCGATGAAGATCATTTGGGAAACCGACGGTGTGGACCACGACCCCGTCATTTTGTGGGGGGACAACCTTGAGAATCGAGTAACCAACATCCGTTCAACGTGGATTGACGAAAACCACATTGTCCACGTGGGCGTCATTGAAGGCTTGGAAGCAGGCCAAGAAGTGCAGTATCAAGTACCCGTCCAAGATTTCCCTGTATTTACTTTTCACACTGCCCCCGCTGTTGGAGAAAATTTTTCGATGGTGTGGCTGGGAGACAACCAAGAAGCCTACAATCGATTTACCCAGCACATCAACAATTTTGCACCCAAAGAACCAGACATGCTTTTTGTGGTGGGGGATTTGCTCCAGTGGGGGTCCAACTTTGAAGAGTGGGACTCGATGTGGTGGGAACCGCTACAAACTCAAAACTTTGCACAGACCACCCCCATTTTGGCGGCGCGTGGAAACCACGACATGGATCATGCCTATTCCTATGCCTATGTTGATTTGCCGGGCAATGGTTCGTCCTATTCTTTCATGTACGGGGACGTGTGGATTTTGGTCTTGAACAGCCACGCGGATTTTGCTCCAACGAACAACCAACAATTTCCCGGTCAATATGAGTACATTGAGGAGCAACTTCAATCGGACGAGGCACAAAATGCCGCCTTTAGATTGGTGACCTTTCATCAAGCACCGTACTCCAACTCATCGGCATCGTCTACCACGGATCAAATGTATGGAAACCGAGGTATTCGAGATTTTTGGGTTCCACTCTTTGAACAATATGATGTAGATTCGGTGATTTCTGGGCATTACCACTCCTATCAACGCGGTGAACTCAACGGCATTCAGTACTTGGTGACGGGGGGTGGTGGATCGACATTGCTCATTCAAGAATTTGATGTCTGGGATTGGTTGGGGTTGAACCTGACCTACCAGTACACGCTCATGGTGCGAGAGGGCAATCAGTTGCGGTGGGAAACCTATGATCTCAATGAGAACCTGATTGATTCTTGGGTCATTGCAAACTGATGTGGGTGTGTCGACGGGTGCTGAAACGGGAGACAATATTCCACCTGTCAATTCCAATGTAAATCGGTTAAATGGTGGTCAAATTCTTGGCTGAGGTGGAGTATGGTACGCGATAAAAAGTTCATTTTCGTTACGGGCGGTGTGTTGTCTTCTTTGGGCAAAGGATTGTCGGCTGCAGCTTTGGGTACCTTATTGGAGGCGCGAAATCTTCGCATCATCAATGTGAAGATGGACCCGTACATCAACGTCGATCCCGGAACGATGAGTCCCTACCAGCACGGAGAAGTCTTTGTGACCGATGACGGGGCGGAGACCGATTTGGATTTGGGGCATTATGAACGCTTTACCAGTGTGCGGGCATCCAAGAGTTCAAACTTTACGACGGGTCGAATCTATCAAAATGTCCTTACCCGCGAACGCAAGGGGCAGTATCTCGGGGAAACCGTACAGGTCATTCCACACATCACCAATGAGATCAAGCGCTTAATTTGGGCTTCGGTGGAAGATTACGACATTGGCATCATAGAGGTTGGTGGTACCGTTGGAGACATCGAGTCCTTGCCATTTTTGGAGGCCATCCGTCAAATGCGCATCGACGCTGGAGAAGAGAACGTTCTCTATTTGCACCTGACCTTGGTGCCGCATTTGTCGACATCTGGAGAATTGAAAACAAAACCGACTCAGCACTCTGTTCAAAAGTTGCGTGAGATTGGGATTCAGCCCAACATGTTGATTTGCCGTGCCAAAACCGCTCTTCCCGATAATATTCGTTCAAAGATCGCCCTCTTTTGCAACGTTCGGATGGAGCATGTCATCTCCGCACCAGACGTGTCCAACATTTATGAGTTGCCACTGGTGTTCTTTGAACAAGGACTCGACACTCAACTTTTGGACATTTTGAAGATTTGGACCGGCAAAGCAGCCTTGGCGCCTTGGCGTGGGATGCTCGAACGGTGGTCCAATGCGACGCAAGAAATCGTGGTTGGGATTGTGGGGAAGTATGTTCACTTGACCGACACGTACAAGTCCCTCAATGAGGCGTTGCACCATGGGGCCATCCCACTCGATTGTAAGGTCAAACTGCACTATGTGGATTCGGAAGCGTTGACAGCAGAGAGTGTGGCCAAGGAGTTGGCTTCTGTCGATGCGGTCCTTGTGCCCGGTGGATTTGGTGAGCGCGGTGTAGAAGGAAAGATTTTGGCCATTCAGCACGCTCGAGAAAATGGGATTCCATTCTTTGGAATTTGTTTGGGGATGCAATTGGCAGTCATTGAATATGCCCAGTCGGTACTGAAGTGGGCAGACGCCAACTCTAGAGAATTTGACGATGCTTCCAAGCATTTGGTGATCGACTTGATGGATGAACAGCGCAACGTGACCAACAAGGGCGGAACCATGCGTTTGGGTGCTTATCCATGTGTTCTTTCAGAGGGGTCGATTGCCCAAAAAGTGTACGGAGCCACCAATATTTCTGAACGTCACCGTCACCGTTATGAAGTGAACTCCCATTGGGTGGACAAATTGATTGAGGGTGGACTGCACATTTCTGGTCGGTCTCCCGATGGCAAGTTGGTGGAGATGGTCGAACTTCCTGCCGACAAGCACCCATATTTTGTGGCCTGTCAGTTCCATCCAGAGTTCAAGAGCCGTCCATTGGATCCACACCCGCTCTTTGTGGCCTTTTTGCAAGCGGCAAAGTCTAAGAAGTAAGGTCGTTTTTGAGAGTCTGACTGTTGGTAACTGCCTACAGCATTTGTATTTCTGGTTGTGACTGAGTGAAAAGAAGGCAGGTTCTTTTGAGAGAAGGTACCCCAGTCATGATTGGCATAAAAATTGCTAGAGATTTGTTATAAGTTCATCATACGTCTATACCCATCTGTTACACTGATCGTATAGAACTGAGTATTTATTCCAACAGCACACTCACGGATTTTATGTCACTCAATCTCTCTCTCAATTTGCAGCAACAACAAAAGATGGTCATGACGATGCAGATGCATCAGGCTTTCCAGTTGCTTCAACTGACGGGACAGGATCTTGAATCGGCTCTGCTAGAAGAAGTTCGTGAAAATCCAGCCTTGGAGTTGGATGATGGAGAACGGTCCCTGTCAGAGGCTGAATTGGCTCAGTTGGAACTTCAAAAAGAACGCCAGCGTGAGGTGGAAGAAAATCGAGAAGAGGCAGGGGATGCACAGGACATCGACTGGGACACGTTGATCGAAGCAGGGCGTGTGGTCGTTAAAAGCGGTGTGGTTGGTGGCTATGGGCAGCAAGACATGCCAGCCATGGAAGAGAATTATGCCAGTGGACCGACGCTGTACGAGCATTTGATGGAGCAGTTTCGACTGGAACTGTCCACCGATGGAGAGCGGATCGCTGGCGAATTTATTTTGGCTTCGCTGGATGAGAACGGCTTTTTGGACACCCCCCTTGAAGAAATTGCCATGGAAACCGACGTGGACATCGACGATGTGGAAGGTGCCATTTTGATCATTCGAGAACTGGAGCCTGTGGGGTGTGGAGCCCAAAACATGGTAGAGTCCTTGGTGTTTCAAGCAGAGATGGCCCATCCAGAAGACCCTTTCTTTCCAGACTTGATACGCAATCACCTCGCAGACTTTGAGTTCAAGCGCTATGCTGAGATCGCCAAGGCCGCAACTATGCACCCTGAAGATGTGGAAGAGTACCACAGCATGTTGTTGGAACTGAACCCTCGTCCAGGGAATGCATTGGGTGGATCGCCCAAGCCCGTTGTGAAACCCGATGTACAAGTCTTACGAAACGGTGAAGAATGGACGGTGCTTTCCACCGATGACGGTGTGCCCAAAGTGCGCATCAGCCCCTACTTTCTTAAACAGTTGGAAGCTGCTTCTCTGGAGCGTTCGGACAAATCGTTCATGGAAGATTTTCGCAAAAAAGCAGAGTTCTTCATGCATGCGTTGTTGAGACGCGAACAAACCATCGTTCGGGTGATGCGCTCCATCGTCTCTCGTCAGTTGGAATATTTTGAGTTTGGTGAAGAATATCTGAGACCTCTGGCATTGAAGCACGTCTCGGAAGATACAGAATTGCACGAATCTACAATCTCTCGTTCCACGGTCAACAAGTACGTTGAAACACCCATGGGCATCTTTGAATTGAAGTGGTTCTTCTGTTCTGGTGTGAAAGGGCTGTATGGGGATGAGTATGCGGCCCAGTCCATTCAATTTAAGATTCGACGGTTCATTGAGATCGAGAGTCGACAAAAGCCGATGTCCGATCAAACCATTCAAAATCGGTTGGCTGAAGAAGGCATCCAAATTGCCCGTCGAACGGTCAGCAAATACAGAGAGTCCATCGGAATTCCTTCCAGTCGCGATCGCAAAAGACGCTATGCCGTTTTGGCAAAGAGTTAACGAGAGTTATCATTTCTATTGGTGTTTATCGACCTTCTGTATCTCTGTTGGCCAACAACGCAGGAAAGACCAACAGTCCGAGTAGACCCCACATCATCGGTGGCAGCAATCCATGGGTACTCAACTCTCGTAGGATGTCTGGTTGTAGCCAGTAGGCAACACCCACCATACCCAACATTGGATGGAGCAGACTCAACAGGGTTCCGACAGCCCACGGCAAGGCAAGGATTGGGTCCACAACGCTGAGTCCAAGTGTGCACAGTCCCCACCATCCAGTTGCATTTCCAGTCAACCACTTTTTGACATGGTTGGGCGCACCCAAGGCAATCACGCAAGGCAACAGGAACCAAGCGCCAGTCCACCATCCACTGGGTGACAACCAGTCAGCGTGTGACGCACCAAAGACTTGTGCGGTTGCAATCTCTTGGTCATGGGGTGCGAAGATGTGCAGTATGGCAGGCAAACTTGAGATGCCTCCAACCAGTAAGCCCGCGGGTATGGCCAACAGTGTGCCCTTAAACTGGATGCCTTTGGTCCACAGTCGTTGCATTCCGACGAAACTCGATGCCAATAGAATGCTCCACAGCAACCACCACGGCAGGATGGTGTTGCCCAAGGTTGCTGAGCCATAGAGCGTCGAATTGTCCGTGGACTCATTCCACTGTGTTTCCAAAATGGTGTTGAGGGTACTCTCGAGTTCAATGATGCTTTGGATGTCGTACTCGGTATCGGTTTCGAGGTGGTAATTGGGGGTGATGCCGTGCTCGTTTCGTCCCAACAAATGAGCACTTCGGAATCCCCGATCCGCAAAGGGTTTGTGGTCACTGCGCTCCATAGAAGGCAGCAGTCGACTGACAACCTGGTAGCCGTATTCACTGTAAATGGATGTGTGGTCGAGCAATGTATGCAGAGATGGGTGATCCCAGTCTCGGTTTAATCCAGTCACACTCAACGTTCCATGTCCCACCAAGTCCAAGGAGAGAACCAACTCTACTTGACTGCTGTCGGGGTGCCACGCATCAATTTGCTCTGCCAAGTGCGTTGAACCGACCAAACCAATCTCTTCTTGGGCGGGAAACGCCAAACACAAATCCTTGCCAGAATGTTGACGCGCCAATTCGATCAGCGTTGCGACACCCACTGCGTTGTCCAATGTGCCAGGGGACCCTGTGACTGTATCGGTGTGTGCCAGTAGGACGATTCTGCCAGTACCAGAACAGGTCACCAAGTTGTTGGACAAGTGTACAAACTGTGGTTTCCAACCGTATTCCACCAAGCGATCGCGCACCCCAAGGGTGGCCAATCGAGCCTCAGAAGAAAAGGCAGGTCGAGGTCCAATCTCTTCGGTGAGCCATTTGATGTCTGCTTCGATGCGTGTCAGTGCGTCTGTGTTCATGCAGGGTATTTATCTCGATTGCTTTTCATAGCCAAGCCGATACTCAATCGACGATCACACAGGTTGGGTTATAGATAGGACGTCGATTTCCATGTTTCAGAGTGGGTCGACGAGTTTCATTGTGACGGGATTAGACTATGGGCGCGCTTCAAACATTGTTCAAACGCTACTTGCGAAAAAATCTCCCGTCCTATCTTGGTGGGACTTTGTGCTTGTTGGCGACCAACTATCTCTCTGTGACCATTCCAGAACAGATTGGGGCGGCGGTGGATGTACTCACTACACCAGAGTCGCTGGCTGCAATCCAGCCGTACATCGTCAACATTGCTTGGATGGGCGTTGCAGTGGTGGTGGTTCGTACATTGTCGCGGGTGCTATTTTTCAATCCTGGTCGAGATGTGGAATATCGGATTCGAAGAGACCTGTTTTCCAACCTGTTGCATTTGCCTCCGGCGTTTTATGCCACGCAGAACCGAGGCGACATCATTTCTCGCGCTTCGTCGGATATCACTTGGGTACGGGCCCTGATTGGGTTTGGCGGGTTGCAAAGCATCAACTTGGCTTTTGCGCTGTCTCTTACGCTTTGGAAGATGGGCAGTATTTCATGGGTACTGACGGGCATTACGTTGGCGCCGATTGTGTTGGGAACCATCATTGTTCAAGGGTCCATTCGCTCTTGGTACCCCATGATGAAGAAGAACCAAGAATACTTGGCCGACATTTCGGAACACGTGTTGGAGTCTATCAACGGTGTGACCACCATCCAAGGCTTTCAGGCTGCCCCAGCATTCATTCGAGAGTTGAAGTTGCGAAATCAAACTTGGTTTGACAACAACATTCAACTCAAGTTGGTACAGTCTACGATTTTGCCGCTGGTGGCTCTGGCGGGTGCAACATCTGTATTTTTATTGCTCTATTTTGGAGCACCGTTGCTGGAAAACGGAACGCTGACGGTTGGAAACATCGCCACATTCATTGCCTTGCTCGCGGCGTTGGTCCCCTATATGCGTTCCTTGGGTTGGATGTTGTCGACTTGGCAAAGCGGACGGGCTGCAGCGGATCGTGTGTTGGAACTGCTCGACGCAAAACCCGATCACCCAGAAGGGGACAACGGTATTCAGTTGCCAGAACAGGTCGTGCCAACCATCAAAGTGGAAGGGCTATCCTTTGCGTACCCCGACGATCCTGAGACCAAAATCTTAACAGACGTGTCCCTTGAACTACCTGCTGGACAGACCTTGGGGGTATTTGGCAAAACTGGGTCGGGCAAGTCGACCTTGTTGAGGGTGCTGTCTAGAATGTACGCTCCAGAACGAGGTATGGTGACCGTTGATGGGGTGGATATCTGTGATTTGGACATCTACGGTTGGCGACAAAAACTCAGCACGGTCCCACAACGACCGTTCCTATTCAGTGACTCAGTGCGTTCCAACATTGCCCTTGGTGAAAATGGTTCTGGCGAACAGATGGATCGAGCGGTCTCGTTGGCTTCTTTGACGCAAGACTTACCGGCTTTGCCAGATGGACTGGACACCATCGTGGGGGAGCGGGGCATCATGCTCAGTGGTGGGCAACGTCAGCGTGTCGCTTTGGCAAGGGGGCTGTATCAAGGTGGGGAAGTCATTTTGCTGGATGATGTACTCAGTGCTGTCGATCACGAGAATGAACAACGACTGGTGAAGGCCCTCAACAGTTTTCACGAGCGTTCCCAACCCTCTTGTGTCATCGTTTCCAACCGAATTTCGGCGTTTCGCCATGCCGATCAGATTGTTGTGCTCGACGAAGGGCGTGTGGTGCAACGGGGTACCCACCTAGAACTCATCGACCAAGAAGGACTGTACCGAGACGCCTATTTGGCTCAGCGCGAAAGTACAGAAACGGACGGTGATCCAACAGATGGTGTGGTGAGTGTAGAAGTCAAGGATAGCAAGGACACTAAGGATACTAAGGATACTAAGGAGGCCAAGAATGTCTAAATCAGAACAAGAGTCCTTCTTTGTTGAGGTCCTTCAACTCAAACGTTTGTGGCCCTTCATTCGAAAAGACCAGTGGGTGCTTTGGGTGGCGTTGGTTGCAACACCCATCATCTCTGTTTGCGCGTTGGCTCAACCGTATTTGATCAAGGTGGCGATTGACGACCATTTTTCCAAAGGAGACTTTGCGGGGTTGACTCAAGTCGCTTGGATGTATTTGGGGGTCGCCCTGTGTTCCTATGTGTTGTCTGTTGGCTATGCGTTAGTATTGTCGTGGGCTGGGATGAGGATGTTGCTTCGTCTTCGCGAGTGGCTGTATGAGCGTGTGCTGTCTTTGCCGTTGTCCTTCTTTGACAAACGTCCTGCGGGGGTGTTGTTGACCCGTTTGACCAATGACATCGATGCCCTTGGGGAAGTGATCGGGGCCGGAATTGTGACGATCGTGCTCGATATTTTAATGGTGATGGGTTGCTTGGCGGCCATGTTCTATTTGGATGTTGAACTCACCATTTTGACGCTCATCGCTTCACCCGTCTTGATGGGGCTCATTGAACTGGTTCGTCGAAGGCTCAAAAATCTCTATTTGACCATTCGAGATTCAATCGCCAGTGTCAATGCCTATTTGTCTGAACAGATTGATGGTGTGGAAATCTTGCAACTGTTTGGTGGTGAAGATCGAGCAGAAGAGCAATTTGATGTTCGAAATTTGAAGTACCGCAACGCTTCCATGGAATCCAACATCTATGACTCGTTGATGTTTGCACTTGTGGACGGGTTGTCTTCGGTGTTCATCGCGATGTTGCTCTGGTATGGTAGCGGTCAAATGGGCGAGTGGTTGGGACTCGAGGGAATTCAAGTACAGAGTGCTGGGTTGATGGTGGCATTCATTGATTACCTCAACCGTCTGTTGACACCCGTTCGTGACATCTCCCAAAAGATGTCGGTGATTCAACGAGCACTGGCGGCAGTCAGTAAGATTTTTGGATTGGTGGATGCACAGGAACCGATGTCTTTAGAGGGTGTAGAGGTGCCCACATCGAAAGGGCACATTCAGATTTCTGATCTGCGTTTTGCCTATTCTGAGTCTGCAGACGATGTAATCAAGGGAATTAGTTTGGACATCAAACCTGGACAAGTGGTGGCCATTGTGGGGTCTTCAGGTTCTGGGAAAACAACCTTGACCCGCATTTTGGATCGATCTTACACGGGCTATCGAGGCAGCATTTTGTTGGACGGAACTGAACTGTCCGGCTGTTCTGTGCCTTCGTTGCGCAAACAGATTGTTGCCGTGCGACAGGATTTGCAAATTTTCAGTCGGTCTTTGCGATTCAATGTGTTGTTGGAAAACCCAGACATCTCGATGGAGCAGGCTGAGCGAGCGGCGAAATTGACCTGTGCAGATGGTTTTATTGACCGTCTGGGCTGGGACAAAGTCCTGCGAGAGCGCGGTGGAGATTTGAGTGTGGGAGAAGGGCAATTGTTGACTTTTGCGCGTACGATGGCGACCGATGCCAACATTGTCATTTTGGATGAGGCAACGGCTTCTGTGGATTCAGTGACCGAAGCGAAAATCCAGCAGGCCATCGAAAATATTTTTGCAGAAAAAACAGTGATCGTCATCGCACACCGTTTGAGTACGATACAACAGGCTGATGTCATCGTGGTACTCGAACAAGGATTGGTCGTTGAACACGGTTCTCATAGTGAATTGCTAACCCTAAACGGTCGATATGCTGAATTGGTGGAAGCAGGTAAAGCGGCGGTCGGATAATTGTGACAAGGTGTGCTACAGTGTTAGTAGGAATGCACATGGAGATGGTATGAACACAAAATTAGTGATGCTCAGTAGTATTGGCTTGTTGACGGCTTGTGAGGCTTTCAAAGGTCAGCAAGATGTGGTGGATACAGCGGCAGTTGGTCCGACTGCGGTGGAGCCTGGAGATGAACCATCAGATGAGCCATCTGGAGAGCCATCGGGCGAGCCATCCAGTGAACCTTCTAGTGAAACCGACACGGAAGATACTGTAGATCCGAATGACTTGGACTGCAAGTGGGACCCAGTTTACACCAACGACCTTCCCGAGTTTCAGTGTGCGTCAGCAAGGTTGTTTGATGGTGATGTGTTCGACGCGACAACGAGTGGCGCCACCAATTATTTTACCAAAGACCATTACAATTCTCGTGAGTGGGGCTGTGACGCCAGTTTTGATGGCAATTACGACAGTCCAGAGCATTCTTTCATCTTTGTTCATCCTGCCCAAGGCTTTTGCAACATCGAAGTGGAAACCCGATGTGGTGACTTTGACTTGTTGGCCTTTCCCTACAACGTAGAGGCAGACGGTTGTCCAATCGCAGGGAATCCATTGCCTCAAGAGTACAGTTGTGAAATGAGTTCCAAACGTGGTACAGGGCGCACAGAGTCCTTGACGCTCTATGAGAACTCAACAGAAGAAAAGTTGTATTTGGTCATCGTAGATGCGCCTGAGCCCACCGAAGAATGGTTTCGCATCAGCGTAGACTGTGACTAAAAATGACACTGTGACGAAGGGAGTATTAAGCCTTGTCTGAAACTGTAGCCAGCCCGTCGATGACGGTCACCGCCAAAGCCCTGGATGCGCATAGGTTGGTTCTTGAGATTCAATCTGCCTCTGGAGTCTGGCAAATGCCGGTGGATCGAGCACAGGCTACGGTATTGGCGAAACAACTAACGGAGTTGACCCAAGAGTCGGTGGACCCACTCATTGATTTGCAGCGATTTTTTCAAAATGCCATGGTGAAGATGCCGAGTGGTGTCTTGTGGATGGGCGCGATGCCAGAGAGTCAACCCACAACAGACGCCATGCCTAGGCACAAAGTTGAAGTTGAAGCCTTTGAACTGTCCTCGGTGTTGTTGACCCAAGGGTTGTGGCGGCACGTTATGGGAACCAATCCATCGGTAGATGCGGGCAGTAAAAAACCAGTGCACCAAATTAGTTGGCTGGATGCTGTGAATTTTTGCAATCGATTGTCAACAATCTTGGGTGTAGAACCCGTATACATCATTGACGATGGTCAAGGTCAAGTGTCTTGGAATCGTGACGCCAATGGATATCGCTTACCCACTGAGGCAGAATGGGAATATGCTGCACGGACACGGGACGATTTGCGTTTTGCCGGCAGTGATTCTATCGACAAGGTTGGTTGGGTGTCAAACAATGTGTCCAGTGAATCTGCACAAATGCCAAATGTGGGTCAAAAAGAACCCAATCTTTGGGGCTTTCACGATATGAGTGGTTTGGTGTTTGAGTGGTGTTGGGATACCCATCGACCATATTCCAAGGCGATATCTGCCGATTCTAAAGAATTTAAAGACGGGGAAGAATCCAGTGTGGATTTGAAAGTGTGTCGTGGTGGTTCTTGGAAACACGATGTCCAATGGGCGGCAGTGACGTCTCGGTTTTCACATCCAGCTCAATACAAAGGGTGGGTGGGTCTTCGACTTGCCAAGAATTCTTCCTAACCTTTTAGTCTCTAAATTCCTAGCATCCATCTGAAAGCGACACGGCCACTCGGTGTCATCAAGTACACTGTTTTGAGCTACGAACAACAAATAAAGCCCCGATGCTGTAGAACATCGAGACCTTTCTGATTTTCACTGTTTGATTGTCATTGTCTACTTTTCAAAAGTATCAAAGACTTTTTTCAAGACAGTTTCCAGACTTGATTCTTAGAAATCGGCTTTCATGGTGATTTTTTGATTTTTGTACGTCGTAATAATGGTGCTGTCGTTGGGAGAGACAATGACGTGAATGTCTCTGAAATCTGCCCATTTACCGGCATTTTGTTTTGAATGTAAATGTCGCTTGAATTCCTTCTTCCCAAAGAAGTACACAATGCAATTTTGACCGTGAACGCGGCGACCATATTGCAACACCACAGCCATGGCATCCTTAGAAATGCCACGCTGGGACATTCTGAGTTTGGCATGGGTGGTCAGACCATAGGTTCTTTCTTCGAGCGGATCGATGTTGGTAAAGTGAATTTGATCACAGGAAATGCGATCGTCATAATCGGGTACTCTCAAAGCTTCGATCATATTTTTGCAAGAAGTTGCAGTATAATGACGTCTTTTTCTTCTAGAGCGATTGTGATTTTTCATTTTTCGATTGAACGAGTTGCGATGGGACATGGGACCTCCTAATGGTCATTTGGGTTCTAAGTATGGACGATGGGTTGAATCTTTTTCGGATATAAATTTGAACGAATATTAAATTCAACCACGAATTACAGTCTACATCAAATGTGACAGATGTGTGTCATAAAGTCATAAATTGTCCGAATTGACAAATTATTTTTGTATATTGATGGTCAATCGGATGTCCAATCGATTTGCGTTATAGTATAGCCATTGATTGACTTTGGAATTTACATGTCCTTGTATACACAGTCCCAAGATTTCTATCGTCGTGCTTTGCGCATTGGTCGCACGGTCAGACAGTGGCTTCCATTTACATTTGGTGGCGCTGTTTTTTGTGGATTCTCTGGGCTGGCCACATGGTTTTTTGGTGTCCAACGCAGTGATTTTGTGCTTATCGTCATCGGTTCGATGGGCTTGCTGATGTCATTGATTGGAATGTTGACTGTTCTGCTGTCTGGATTTGTTCTCTATCGCCGTTACCGTCGGTTGGATTCTTGTACTATGCAGTTGCGGTGTGGCGTCCCACACTCAATCGTCACCCCCGTTGAAGTCGGCTGGTGGTTGCCGTTGGTTCAAATATCGGTTTCGTGGTGTGCACCACAGTTGGAATCTGAAATCGAAGGAAGGCATGAACGCTTGACTCCCAAGCGGAGAGGCGTTTGGAATTCTATCCACCGTGTGATTCGTGTTGGGGATGCTTTTGGCATCTGTGCCATCGAGTTTGATTCCTTTCAGCCCTGTACACTCAAAGTGCTTCCTCAGGTGTCTCCAGTCTATTTGCCCAATGTTCTACAAGGTCTTCAGCAAGGAGGAGAACAGGCGCACCCACTTGGATCAGCGAGTGGAGATCGCATAGACATTCGAAATTACGCGCACGGAGACCCTGTTCGTTTTATCTTGTGGAAAGTGTATGCTAGAACAGGACAGTTGGTGGTTCGAACGCCTGAAAAAGCCTTTGAACCCGTTCAGCGTCTGTTGGCATACTTGGTTGTTCATCCTGCAGATTCAGCAGCGGCTGCCTTGTCGATGGCTATGGTGGACTCAGACAGATTGGGAGAGAATTGGGCTTTCGGTGTCGATGGCCATTCTGAGGCTTGTCACGATTCGGCTACGGCAATGGAGGCCATTGTGGCCAGCGGTAGAAGTGCTGTTCAAGATGGAGACGGAATGAGTGAGTTTGTACAACTCGAGTCGGATGCGAGGTCTCTGTTGGTCTTTGCACCACCTCAAGTTGGGGAATGGATTGAGCGTGTCGAAGCGATTTCACACACGCTCTCTGTACAAGTGTGCTTGGTGGGCTTGGCTCCCCAAAAACGTTCAACGATTGAGACACTGTTGTACAGTCCGACGGACGCTGCACCATCAACAATGGATGTGGATACCGTATTGGGCATCGCGCGACGGTTGTCGACTCGGCAAATCCCCATGAGCATTGTTCACATCGACAGTGGACGCATCTTCGATGGACAGGCCTTTGCACAGCAGTTTGGCGCACACACTGTTCAAGGTGTTGCATGACGCTTCTTCGATGGACTGTATTTGTTCGAATGCTGACGATGGTGCCGGTTGTGCTGTCGTTGTTTTGGACTGTCCTGTCACAAGCGGGGTTGACGATTGCCATTGTGGCATCTTGGATCGCCATCGTTCTGGCTGAGCATCGGGTGTGGCAAAAGTTGCGTTTGCGGGTGATTGGTGCTGCTACAGTCCTCTTGTTTTTGTTGGTGGCCCTGTTCAGGCACATTGTGTTGGATTGGTCGATTGTTCCAACGTTGCTTGGATCTGTTGGTGCACTTTGGTTGGATATGGTGTTGTGGGTCGGTATTGGTTTTGGCTCAACGGTTTTGACACTTCGCGTGTTGGCCAAGCGCTATACATTTTGGTTCTTTGTAGAACTTGCCTTGATTGCGTTGGGCACCGCGGTGATCTTCTTTCCCCATCAGTATAAAATCATCATGCGTCCTCTTTGGCTCAGTGATTTGGCGTGGTCGATGGGGCTGGAGCCTTCCATTGCTCTCGGACTGATTGGGGCTGTTTTGGCAACCGTATTAAGTATACTGACGGTTTTGGAGCAGTCCAATCGTCGACACTTTTCAGTGGTGTTGTTTCCGTTGTTGGCCTTATTGGCGTTGATCTTTGTCGATCCATTGGAAATGGATACACCGCCACCACCACAGCAACTCGAAGACATTTTGAACGGTGGTCAATCAGCAGAAAAAGGTCAAGGCGCCGGTGGGTCGAACGGTGGAGACGACAATGAACAGAATGTCAACAGTGGTCAACAGGAGAAGCAGTCGAGTGCGAATGGACAGCCTCCTCCAGTAGCCGTGGTGCTGTTGGGCGATGATTACAAACCAGCCAACGAAGTGTTCTATTTTCGCCAAGAAATTCAAAGTTGGTACAATGGATTTCGCTTGGTTGCCCCAACGGATCCAGATATTCCATACGAAGCCGCCAAGGGTTTTCCAGATAGAATGGTTGAATTCTCAGTCCCACCGTCCATCGATGAGTATCGAAAAAGAGTTTTGGCAGATGTGGCCTTGCTTACGGAACACACGTCTCCATTTATGCTGGAAAGTCCGTTGTCCTACACACCGACCATCAATCCCAGACCAGGACGGTTCAACCGTACTTATCGGACAGAGTCTGCGGCTTTGAACATTGGATATGAACAGTTTCTTGAGTTGCATGTGGGCAATCCAACGTGGAGTCCAAACTATTGGTCACATCTCACAGATCGTCCAAGAGATCAGCGGTATGCAGAATTGGCCGAGGAGATAATTTCGACCTTGCCCTTGGAATATCGAGACAACTTGGTGGCACAGGCTTTTGCTGTGAAACTCTATTTGGACGAGCAAACCAAATATACGATGTCAGAGCGTCATGAAACGGCCCAAGACCCGACCGGAGAGTTTTTGTTTGGTCCCCATGCACAGTTTACTGGGTACTGTGTACACACCTCGCATGCAGCGGTATTTTTGTGGCGCGCGTTGGGGATTCCCGCTCGGGTCGGTGTGGGCTACGCAACCCCAATGGAGCAACAGAAGGGCTCTGCCATTTTGGTCTTGGGAACCGATGCCCATTCATGGCCTGAATTGTACATCGAAGAGTTGGGGTGGGTCATATTGGATATAGCGCCCCAAACGGTGCTCGATGAAATGGGTGAAGGTCCAGATTTGGAAATGCTGGATGCCTTGGAAGAGTTGGCGCGGGCAGAGCCGGATTCACAGTTTCGCAGAGCGATCAACTGGCGAAGTTTGTGGTTGGAATATCGAGGGGTGGTGTTTACAACCCTCAACGGTTTGCTGGCGTTGGCCACCGTCCTATTGTTCTTTCGCAAGTGGGATCGAAGATATCGATATCGCAAAAGCGGGGACGTGTACTGGCTCTACGTTTCGGCACTCGACGCATTGTCCGAGCAAGGTTGGGTGCGCAAAACAGGGGAGAGTCCTGAGCAGTTTGCCAAACGCCTTGAATCCAACTTTCCGAGCCTGACACCGATTGTGTGGGCTCAAATAGAGGCGGTGTTTGATGAATCGGATACACGCTCGATGACGGTGTCGACACTCGATGCTTTGCGTACCCACAGGGTTCAACTGTCCGTTGAAATAGTCCAGAATACAACACGGTGGAGATGGGTGGGGTGGCTCAATCCATTCAGTCCGTGGCTATCGAAATAAGAGATTGAAATTGAAGAGGAGAGCATATGGATTTTAATACAGCACAAGATGTGATAGACCGCTTGAAGAATCGGTTGAAAGCTTCGATTGTAGGACGAGATGAAGTCATCGATTTGTTGATCGTGGCACTGTTGGCGGATGGGCACGTATTGTTGGAAGATTATCCAGGGTCTGGGAAAACAACCTTGGCCAAGGCTCTTGGAGAATCTATACTGTCGAACCACACGAATCTACAGTCCATGCGACGTGTTCAGTTTACGCCTGATTTGTTGCCCTCAGATGTCACTGGTACAACCATTTTTGATCCAGATGCTCGACAGTTTGAGTTCCGACCGGGACCTGTATTTACACACATCCTGTTGGCCGACGAGATCAATCGAACGTCTCCCAAAGTGCAGTCGGCTTTGCTGGAGGCAATGGCGGAAAAACAGTGCACCATCGACAACCAAACCCATTCGTTGAGCGATCTCTTCTTTGTGATCGCCACTCAGAATCCATTGGATTTGGCGGGGACATTTCCATTGCCGACTGCGCAACTGGACCGCTTCCTCTTTAAGATTCGGATGACCCACATCGACGCACAGTCAGAGTTGGAACTTCTGCTGAATTTTGATTCGGTAAAGAAAGGGGCATCGGATGCACTTCCAAAAGTCTCTGTTGCAGAGTTGCTATCGGTGCGAGAGTGGCTACAAACCTCTGTCACCTTGGCTCCGAGTATCAAAGCGTGTCTGGTTGCCTTTGCCAATCAAACCCGTCAACATCCTTTGGCGCTCCAGGGGGTATCTACCCGTTCTTTGGTGTTGGCGATGCCTGCTTTGCAATCTTGGGCGTTGGTTCAGGGACGTCAATTTGTTGCGCCATCAGATATTGAGGCCTTGTCTGGGCACATCTTTGCCCATCGACTCATGATGGGAACGTCGGCAGAGTCAGCTTTGGGCGTTGTGCAAGAGTGTCTTCGAGAGCCTATGGAAACCTGTGCTCGGAGTGTATACAAGTGAATCTGCTGTGCTTGTCCTTGTTGTTTGATGTGGCTTCGGCCTCGCCTTGGAATCCAAACGAGGGGGCGTTGGCGGATCAGGTGTTGGTTGCCGATGGACGCAGTGAGTGGGTGACAGCCCGTCGACTGGCGCAGGAACTGCTCGAGGAACAACCACAATCCTATGTTGGGCACCATGTTCTTGGCAGGGCTTTTTGGTTGGGAGAAGGCGACTATGCACGGGCGGCTTTTCACTTGAAGAAATCTTTGCAGATTTACGCAACGATCTACGAGTCTACCGATGATCCCCCGTGGCGACTGGAATCAGAAGGGTGGTGGTCGTTGCGGATTGTGACTGGGGACATGGGGGAGTTTGAAGAAGAACTTCGCCTGATTGATGTCTACAACGAAAAGCAATCTGGATATGCTTCTCGATTTGAAACCTCCTACAATTATTTAATGGCAGAACGTGGTTGGCCTCTGATGAAATTGGGGCGATTTTCGGAAGCCAAATATTGGGGGCAACAGGGCATTGCATCGGAGAGTGAGTGGCAGACATCTTTGGGTTGGAACGTGTTGTGCGCGACTGCAGGAGAGGAGGGGTTGCGTCAAGAGGCCATGGACGCTTGTTCTTCTGCCCTCGATCATGCTTTGGACAGTGGTGCAGGTGTTGCTGTCGATGCCAGCAATGCTTCCAACGCTGCGATGGCGGTGTTTGATTTTGAAAAAGTTGAAGAGTTCGCACGGTTGTCAACCCGTTCTGGAGACGGCACCACGGTGTCCGCTTGGATCAATTTGATTCATCTGTATCTCAGTCAGGGAAGGGCGGACGCTGCCATCGATGCTGTCAGTGGCTCGTTGGATTCATTGGCGTCTGAAGAACCAGCGATGCGGTTGCAGAAGCGCGCCGATGTCGATGGTGCATTTGCGTTGGTGCTGTTGGTGGGTGGTCAAGAGCAATCGGCTTTTGAAAAGATAGACAAAGCGTTGCGTTTTCCCGATAGACGAGGGGTGATATCGACTTCTGAGGCTCAATCACAAGGGTCTCACACGTTGCTACGGTGGATTGCCAGACGCATGCTCAAAGAGAGAGAAGCCGAAAAGGTTGCTTCGCAAGGGTGGTGGGAACGTTTTCGACACTGGTGGGCATCTTGGTTCGTCGATCCAGAAGATGAAATTGATCAGGTAGCCGTTCGAACAATTTTACAGCAGGACGAGTATTTGCTGTCTACGATTCGACCTTATCTAGACAAGGGTCTCACGGGTGTGCCGAGTTGGTTGATACCCGATTTGGTGACCGTATTGGGCGCGGGCGTGGTTGAGCGTGTTCTTGTTGAGGCTCGGGAGATCGATTCCTTTGAGGGGGGTGAGGGCTATTATCAGGCTTTGGAAGCAGAGATTGCCTACACTCGAGGAGATTGGTCTGATGTCTTGGAGATTGGAGCGATGGCGCGACAAAGATTGCCGGAGATTGAGCACCTGATGCGGGCTCGACTATTGGCTTTGGAAGGTGTGGCACTGGGGAAACTTGGTCGAGAGTCGGAGCAACTTTCTCATTTTGAAAAGGTGATGGAAATGGACCCCAGCGTGTTTCGTCGATTGCGGATTACAGTTCCAGCCGTCTTTGCCATTTCCGATGGGTTGAACCAAGATATCATCGATGCCCTAAGGCGTTCCCCACGTTTTGTAGAGCGAACAGAAGGCTTCGCCATTCGAGTGCAGTCTGGACAGGTTTGCATCAATGGTCGGATGGGACAGCAGTTGTCTTGTGCTTCCTTTCCTCAACGGGGCGAAGATGCAACCGATGCGGAGTATGTGACTCAGATTACTGAGGCGTTTCATACATTGGCTTTTGCTCTGTCTACGGGCATGTCGACATCAGACTGGAATTCCCTGGATGGAAGAGCCACTTCATCAAAGCAACGGTCCCAAAAGAAAATGAAGGAATTACTTCAACGAGAGCGCAAATAAAATCGATTGGGCGCAATCAGGCGCGTAAGATTTTGCGAACCATTCTTTCAGTAAAATTGTTTCCAGGCACAAAGGCAATGTGTGCTTGTTTGGTAGAGTGGGTGACTTGCAACTGTTGGACTTCGCCGTAGGAAAAACCGTCACCGACAATCTGACAGGGGCGTCGACTGGCGTGCAGCACTTCGATGGATAGGGTTGCCTCACTGGGTATGATGAACGGTCTCAGTCGAGGGGTGTGCGGACAGATTGGCGTGATGTGCGTGCCGGGCATCAGTGGGTGACAGGGTGAGCCACCAGCCGATGCCGAATAGGCAGTCGATCCCAAAGACGTTGCCGCAATGAGTCCATCGCAGATGAGTTTTTCGACGATGTTCTGTCCATCGATGTCCACCCTCAAGTTTGCCGCAACACCCGCCAGTCTAGCCACGTAGATGTCGTTGAGTGCATATCCATGAATCTGATTGCCGTGTGGCGAAGTGCCTGTCAGTTCAAGCATCGGAAAACTGTGTAAGACCCATGTTTGTTGCGTTAAGCACTGTGCGATGACGTCTAGTTCGGTACTGGAATTCAACAAAAAACCCAGCGTGCCTGCATTGACACCAAAATAGGGTGTGTCATTGCCGTGTTCACGAATGCACTGCAGCATCCAGCCATCCCCACCAAAGACAAGGTGAAAGGGAAGGGTGGAGAAATCTACGAGATGCGATAGTTGCTCATACAGTGCAGTCGCTTTTGGGTTGTGCGGGTCTATTAACAGCATCTTGACTTACTCGGAGTGTATTCGTATGGAACAGTTTTGGAAAGCCCACGGTTTGGGAAACGATTACTTGGTGTGGACCAGTGCTCTGTCTGATCAGTGTAACGAATTGACGCGACAACGTGTAGTACAGATTTGCGATCGGCATCGTGGACTGGGATCGGATGGCATCTTGGAACCAATGCGCTCAACACGAGCGACCATTGGGGTTCGCATTTGGAATCCAGATGGCTCCATCGCAGAGAAGAGTGGCAACGGCATCCGTATTTTTGCTTGGTGGTGGGCAGTGATCGAAGGCAAGGTCGATGGTACAGAGCCATTTAGTGTGGATACGGGGTACGATGTCGTTCAGTGCATTGTTGAACGGGCATCTGGGTTGGTGACTGTGGATATGGGGCAGGCGACTTTTGAGGACAGGGAGATTCCAACAACCGAACCGGTTTGGGCAAGGGATATCGTCTTTGCAAATGGTCAAACTGTTCGGGCGTACACTGCTGGAATTGGAAACCCACATTGTGTTGTATTCGTTGACTCACCGACGGATTTTGACAAGATTCCGTGGCGACAATGGGGGGCGTGGTTGGAGAGTCACGCTTTGTTTCCCAATCGGATCAACGTTCAATTCGCCTGTGTGTTGGATGCCGAAACCATTGAGATTCGAATTTGGGAGAGGGGTGCTGGAGAGACTGAGGCGAGCGGGACATCTTCTTGCGCGGTTGCCTGTGTTGCCCGCAAACGAGGGTTGGTGAACTCGATGGTGGAAATGAAAATGCCGGGTGGCGTGTTGCAAGTGTCGATGACGGATGAGTGGGCTGTGAGATTGTGTGGACCTGTTGAAGGTGTGGCAACGATGCAGACAGACCTCTAAGGCTTTTGGGTGGCAAAGAAGTCCAATTTGCGATAGAAGTAGGGGACTTTGAGCGGGATGCTATTCATGTGAACAGGGTGTCCACGTCGCTCAATAAATCGTTCAACAAATCGTTCAACAAATAGATCAAGTATTCGAACCACAAACTCATTGGAACGCAGCATGTATACGTTTGATTCAGATAAAGAAGCCCGTTTGGCGGAATTGCGCAACCAAGGCATCGATCCCTATCCTCACAACCTATCGGTGAGCAACACCATCTCAGAGGTGTTGACAGTTATTGGTGATCGAAGCAAAGCGGAACTTGAGGAAGAAACGCAAACATTTTCCATCGCCGGTCGAATGATGCTCAAGCGTGGAAAGGGAAAAGCCGGATTTGCGACGATTCAGGACAGAACTGGCCCCATTCAACTCTATGTGCGCAAAAATGATGTTGGAGACGATGCTTTTGCAGCGTGGAAAGCCACGTCTTTGGGCGATTGGGTGCACGTCGAAGGCGGTGTGATGCGCACCAAAATGGGCGAGGCGACGCTTCAAGCCACCTCGTTTCGACTGGCGTCAAAATGTATTGAGTCAATGCCCGACAAGCACAAAGGCTTCAACGACATCGAACTGCGGTCTAGACAGCGCTATGTGGATTTGTTTGTCAATGAATCTTCTCGAGAAGTATTTCGTCGACGTTCCCAAGTGGTCTCTCACATTCGTCGATTTTTTGAGGAACGCCAGTTTATGGAAGTTGAAACTCCAATGATGCAAACCATTCCAGGAGGTGCCGCAGCTCGACCGTTTGTGACGCACCACAACGCGCTCGACATGGAAATGTATCTGCGCATTGCTCCTGAATTGTTTTTGAAACGCCTCATTGTTGGTGGGTTTGAACGTGTTTTTGAAATCAATCGAAACTTCCGAAACGAGGGGATTTCCACTCAGCACAACCCCGAGTTTACAATGTTGGAGTTCTACCAGGCCTACGCAACGTGGCACGACTTGATGGACACCACCGAGACTTTGTTTCGTGAACTTGCTCAAAAAGTGTGTGGCAGTACAACTGTGGTGTATGGAGAACATGAACTGGACTTTGGAAGCACGTGGCGTCGCTTGCCCTTTGCAACAGCGGTTGCGGAGGCCTCAGGCCTTTCTGAAGATGCCGTTTGGGATGCCGATGCGTTGCGAAACAAGTGGATTGAGATGCATCCAGAAGACGCTGAAAAAGACGATTTGCCAACCAGTGTGGGCAAGTGGTTTGAGTACTATTTTGATGCATACGTTGAACCCAATTTGATTCAACCGACTTTCTTGGTGGATTTCCCCACAGAAATTTCTCCCTTGTCTCGTCGTTCTGACGCCGATCCCAAAATTGCAGAGCGCTTTGAACTGTTCATCGCTGGTCGTGAGATCGCCAATGGGTTCAACGAACTCAACGACCCCATCGATCAAGCGGGTCGATTTACCGCACAGGTAGAGGCCAAAGACGCAGGGGACGATGAGGCTATGTTCTTCGACTCTGATTACATCAAGGCTCTCAGTTACGGCATGCCACCCACCGCAGGTGAAGGAATCGGCATTGATCGTTTGGTGATGCTGTTGACCAACGCTCAGTCCATCCGTGAAGTCATTTTGTTCCCCACGCTCAAACCCCGCGAGAACTAAATGGGATTCACTTGGCAAGTCGCCCTGTCTCATCTACGTTCTAGACGTTCGGAGGCGGGCATCAACGTCATCACGCTGGTCTCCATTTTGGGGGTCACGATTGGTGTGACCGCACTGATCATGGTGTTGGCGGTGATGGAAGGGTTTGAAATCGATTTGCGAGACAAGATTTTGGGATCGAATGCGCACTTGGTGGTGCTCAATTACAATGGAAACTTTGAACTTGAAGAGGACACCATCGCTCGAATAGAAGGAGTAGAGGGCATTGATGCAGCAGCGCCTTTCGTCTATTCAGAAATGATGATTCGTTCTGGTCAAGGTGCCGCTGGGGTTGTGTTCAAAGGCATCGACCCAGTACAAACGCCCAAAGTGACCAATATTGTATCGTCCTTGGAAGTCGGTCCAGACGGCCCTGTGACAACCCCAGAGGCAAAGGCTACTCTGCTCGATGGACTTGTCAAACCCGAGACCACCGATGAAGAGCCACAGCCAAAACCCGGAATCTTTATCGGAAAGGAATTGGCGCAAGAACTCTATGTAACCACTGGAGACACGGTCCACATCATCAATCCCGTAGGTGGTGGAATCGGCATGCTCGGTATGCCAACGCCGGACGTTCGTTCCTTTCGTATTGCAGGGATATTTCATACGGGGATGTATGAATACGACACCAAATGGACCTATGTTCTGATGGACGAAGCGCAACAGTTTCTGAAGATTGACGACAAGGTCAACGGAATAGAAATCCAAGTGCACGACATTGACAACGCCCCAGACTTGGCATTTGCTGTGCAAACTGAACTGGATTATCCGTTCTTTTTGCGACACTGGATGGAATTGAACAGCAAACTGTTTGCCGCGCTCAAGATGGAGAAGATTGTGATGGGGCTGATTTTGTCCCTGATTGTGATGGTGGCGTCTCTCAACATTGTGGGCACATTGATTTTGGTGGTGCTGACGCGCGGACGAGAAATCTCGATTCTTCGAGCGATGGGTGCATCGTCCAGACAAATCCTCCACGTATTCATGTTGGAGGGGGTCATCATTGGTTGTATTGGTACGGTTGCTGGAACCATACTCGGATTGCTGGGGTGTCACTTCTTGGACCAATATCAGTTTCCGCTCGATACGGATGTTTATTACATGGACACATTGCCCGTCGTGGTAGAGCCACAAACCGTGGTCACCGTTGTCTTGACTGCAATTGCAATTTCGTTTTTGGCCACGATTTATCCAGCTTTGGTTGCGAGCAAAATGAATCCGGTGGAAGGGCTGCGCTATGAATAACGTCATTCTAGAAGCAAAAGGGTTGGCCAAAGTCTTTCACAAAGGTGGAGCGGAGATACCGGTGCTTCAAGCCGTGGACATCACCATCGAGCGTGGCGATGACATTTCCATTGTCGGACAGTCTGGGTCTGGGAAATCAACGTTGCTACAGTTGTTGGGTGCTTTGGATACACCCAGTACTGGAGAGTTGTGGTTGGCTGATGCAAGTGGCAAAATGCGCAATGTATTTGACTTGCCGGCACAGCAAATTGATCAGATTCGCAACCGTCGTGTAGGATTCATCTTTCAATTTCATCATTTGTTGCCCGATCACGATGCACTCAACAATGTGTGCATGCCGTTGTTCATCGCTGGGATATCTCCCCAACAAGCCCATCCTAGAGGAAAAGCATTGCTCGAAAAGGTAGGACTTGGACATCGGATTCACCACAAACCAGGCGAATTGAGTGGTGGAGAGCAGCAACGTGTTGCGATTGCCCGTGCACTGATTCATCAACCAGACTTGATTTTGGCCGACGAACCGACGGGGAACTTGGATCCGCAAACGGCAGAATCCATCCTTAAACTCTTGTTGGAATTGCGTACAGAAGTTACGGGAGCTTTGATAATGGTCACCCACGATCACAATTTGGCGCGTTCTTGCTCCAAACGGTTGCAGTTGGTAAACGGAGTTTTGGAGAGTTGGGCATGATGATGTGGATCTGGAGCAGCTTGCTTGGCTCGTTGGCGATGGCTCAACCCCTGTTGAATGAGGTGGGTGAAGACGGTATACCCGAGGCGTTGCGCGCTGGTCCCGAGTTGCCAGAGATTACTTCCGACGCGGAGTTTGACCCCTTTGGCCCTCTGCAAGTGGTCGGTGGGGTGGTGACGGAAGTTCAGTTCGAAGGTCAAGATCACATTGATGAGTTTGTTTTGCGTTCAGCGATGCGCATTGCTGTTGGCGATGAGGCTGACCCCACTCGAATCAGACAGTCCATTGAAGCGATATACGGCAGTGGTTATTTTGCCGACATTCGAATTGAGGCGTTTCGACAAGCCACCGATACACAGCCCAATGGGGTTCGTTTGTTGGTGACGGTCAAGGAAAAACCCGTCATACGTTCTGTCAGCATCAAAGGCAACAAAAAACTCGACGATGAAGTGCTCCAAGAAAAACTGACCATCGACGATTCTGACATCATCAATTACAGTAAAATCCAAAAAAATATTCAGCGTCTGCGAGAAGCCTACATTGAGAAGGGCTATTACTTGGTCGAGATTGAGCCGGTAGTCAAAGAAATTGACGACGATGCCGTAGAACTGACCTTTGACATTGTTGAAAACCGAAAAGTGTTGGTGAGCAACATTGACTTTACTGGGAATGAAAACATTCGTTCATCCAAACTTCGTCGATTTTTGCAAACCCGTCAAGCGGGGGTATTGCCCTTTATGGGAGGGGGTTCCTTCAACGAAGTGACCTTGGAAGCGGACTCTCAAGTACTGCGGTCTGTCTTTATGGAAGAAGGCTTTGTGGATGCCAAGGTCAGTCCCCCTCGAACCTATTTGGCACTGGACAAGAAAACAATCTCGGTGTCTTTTGACATCGAAGAGGGACCCCAGTACAAGATTGGCAAAGTCAAAGTGCGTGGGGATTTGGTGCCAGAAGAAGGTCTGACAAACCAAGCGCTTCGTCAAATCATTGATGGGGAGATGGCCAAGGACATCTCTGAGCGTTGGCAAAAGGTGTCGACGAATCTTGAAGAAGAGGCTGAAGCCCCTGAAGGGTGGGAACAGTCAAAGTTTGGGGCGTTGGATTTTCGAGCGTCACATCCACCCTTGGTGACCGGAGACACCTTCAAATTGTCCCACTTACAGTTGGCGATGCAAGAAATCACCAGCCTCTACGGCGATCAAGGGTATGCCTTTGTGAACGTTTTCCCAGTGACCGACACCGATCCTGAAACGGGAGTGGTGGACATCACCTTTGACATTCAAAAGGGAAGCAAGGTTCGAATCGGTCGAATTGACATTACTGGCAACGATCCAACCTTTGACAAGGTTGTTCGACGTGAGATTCCAATCAACGAAGGAGACTTGTATACAGGGTCTGGCTTGAATGAATCTCGGCAACGACTCCAACGTCTTGGGTTCTTTGAAACAGTCGATATTACGACTCCACGAAGCAAAGACAACCCCAACGAGTTGCGCATGAATGTGGACGTCACGGAACAGCCCACGGGTTCGTTCTCCGTTGGGATGGGCTTTTCCAATTTGGAGAATTTTGTATTTACAGCCAACATCTCCAAGAACAACTTTTTGGGGCTGGGCTATGTGATGAGTCTCTCAGCCAATGTATCCTCTGCTCGACAACAAGGAAACCTTCAGGTATTCGACCCATATTTCTTGGATTCTCGTTGGACATTGCGCGTCAATGGGTACTCGCTGTCACAACAGTTCATTGAAGAGGAATACCAGCGGGGTGGTTCGGTTGCCTTGGGGCGATATTTGGATCGTCGAGACGATTGGCGGATGGAGTTTGATTACACCTTTGAAGATACTGGTCTGAACAGCATTGACGCATACAAGGCACGCGTCCTGGGTGGTCAACTCTATCGGAATGGGTTGACCAGTACGGGTGGACTGTCGGTTTTGGTCGACAAGCGAAACAATCGCATCAACGCCACACAAGGGATTTACGCGATTGCCAGTGCAAATCTGTCAGGTGGCTTTAGAACCAGCAACGACGAAGTGTTTTCAGTCTTTGGTGGTGAATTCAATTTCTTAGAAACCCGTTTCAACATCCGTGCATACCAGCCACTGGTTGAATCCGAACGGTTGATTTTTCGATACAATGGAACCATTGGCTCGATTCGTTCTACCGATGGCTCGATTGTACCCTACATTCACCGTTATCGTGCGGGGGGAATCAACTCGATTCGTGGCTACGGCTGGTTTACCTTGGGTCCTTCCATTCGAGCGCAGGGCTATTTGCCATCCAATCAATCTGCCTTTGTTGGCTCCGATGACCCAGCGGCTTCCGACGCTCGACTGGTGGTTGGGGGAACCCAGACGTGGATCAACAACGTTGAGATTGAAATCCCCATCATTCCTGCTGCTGGAATCCGCGCAGTGACTTTCTTTGATGCTGGAAATGCCTTTGGGGATCCGTGGGGCAATGGGTCGATCAATTTTGCGGATTTGCGGATGGCCTATGGTGGTGGAATCCGCTGGCTTTCCCCAATGGGACCACTGCGATTTGAGTGGGGTTTCCCCATCAACCCATACGAAGACGAACGCAAGATGGTCTTTGACTTTTCAATGGGGTCTTTGTTTTAGTTTCTGTTTTGGCCTTTGTTTTAGGCTCTGTTCTAGTCTTCATGAGAGAATAGGGCATTGCCTCCAAGAAGATCCAACACCATCGGTTCTTTGGCATCTTAGGTGTTCAGTTTGAACAGCCAACCAGATTGAATCCACTTGTGGGGGATGTCTTGTGTTTTGCGTCTCTTTCCTGTGCCCCGTACCACGGTCATGGTACCGGAACCGGTGGGAGATTCTTGATAACTCCGCAAGGTGATTCTACAGGTGCGATTTGCACCCATCCAGTCTTGAAATTGTCTAAAGGTTGGTTTGAGACCTTCAAGTGCAAAAATACCCAAATCCTCATGTGTTTCGACAAATTGGTTGCGGTTCTGGGCCAGTTCTACTTGGCTATAATCCCCATCCGACCCCGGGGAGATGACCATCACCAGAATCGGCAATGACAGAGACTTCATTGCCTCCAAGACCCGTTGATCTCGACCTGCATTTTCGATGTTTTCGAACCCCTCTAAGATGTCCCCACCATTGTCGACGGCGATGATTTGTTCGATATTTTTGGACTCACAAAAGTCTCGCAACTCTTGGCTGGCTTGGCTGATGGTTTCTTGTGTTTTTAAGCCATGGAGAATCAGATAGGGTTCCGCACCGACTCTGGGCAAGCACTCTTCCATCAACGGTGACTTCCACCGTTTGACGATACCCCCTTTGTTGTTCTTCGACGGTTCAATCTCGGTGGGGTGGGTTTGAATCAGATGGATGCCCAATCGCGTCGACGGATGTCGCTGTCGGGCTGGATTCGTTGAGAACAGACCGGACAACGGTCCTGTGATGTTGGTTCGCTTGGATTTGGCGACCGCTGGGTAGCATTTCTCTGGAGCAATCCCAGTGATTCCACTCGAGATGACGCCGATGACGGAGATGATATCCATTCCACCACCGGCGCCGATGATGAGGGTGTTGACATTCTTGAAACTTTTGGCAATTGTGCTTTCTGTAGGCATGGGTTTCTCTTGGTTGAAGGGTGACCATTGTATTGTTCGTATGTTCAATGGATTGACTTTCAAACGCGTCCCAAATCTAAATTCGATGCAAAAATGTGCATTCAGATACTTGCCATTCAAAAATTTCTTAGAAAATCATTCGCTCAAGCACTCTCTTTCTTCGTAATCAAAGTTTGAACAGAAACAAGAGCCTTCATTGTCTTTCTCACCAGTGATCCATTCTGTGACAGTATCATTTTGGCCTTTCATTGTACTCACAATCTGATTCTTGACCAAATCTAGGTTGTCGATGTCGCCAACTTGTACATCCATCCAAGTGGCTGTAGTTCGAAGAATTCCACTCGTGGAACTGGGGAACATGATGTTGACAAAGTACTGCGCGTAGAGTTCGACCTGATCTCCCAAAATTCCACTGGTCTCAGAAGGGCCTTCGAGCCATGTACGCTGCAAAATGACCTCATCACCATCGATGTCAATGCGGCGTACCTCTCCCAAACTGGTTGAAATGACATCTACGGCACCTGCCCAGCTAGATACAGAGTCTGTTTCATAGGCCAGTGCCATACAAGAACCATCAACAATGCAAGCAGGCTGATCGGCTGTTTCATAAATCCGCTCATAGCAGTCATAGGTGCCTTCTGATACTGCAGACCAGTCGTCCACAAACATGGTTTGCTTCAGTTCCTTCATACTGTGGTCGTATTTGTGCGCCAACGCAGCCCCATAGAGACTGTCCCGAATACTGCGTTCAACGTCGTCCAATGCATTAACGGATTCATCTTTGAGATCGTTTACGGTATACCCTTCTTCGGTGCTTTCAAGGTTGGTGCCCGTTTCCAACCAAGTTCGAAGGTTTATCAAACCGGCTTCCAATTCAGCGGTGTCTTCATCGCCCATGTGTGCAAAAATGTACTCTGACAAGTTCTCCAAATCGGCAGGAGCATCGGGTGGAGGTGTACAGCCAACAGCCACACTTGCCGTCAACAGTGTCATCCAACGACGTGGAGATAGAGAATGGCGAGAGGTAGCAGAATTAGAACGGGTAGATTCAACAGACATGAAAAACTCCAAAAAGATGTATTCAAAACACTATAGCACAGGCTTCGAAATAGGTGTTATTACTCTATTACGAAAAACACGTGGTGATTGCAACGTGTTTTTTGTACAAGTATGCACTTGACTTGAAGGACGCCATGCACAATCACACTAAAGAGAACACCCAGCATCAATTTCTCATCCATGGTGGTGACAAAAGAGGCACCAATCGCTTGTTTTGGATTGCACTGGGGTTGCTTCCTGTACTGGGCGCATTGATTTGGTGGCTCGGAGATACGGGCTTTTGGATCGGTGGCACTGCATACATCGTTTCCATTGTTGGATGTTTTTGGTGGTTGGGCAGTGGTCAGTCTGAACGCTACGTGGTCACCATTGATACCCAGACCAACCTGATTATCGCAGAGGACCGCAGTCGTGGGATACAGTTGTGGGAAGACGACTTCCACGTAGAGTGGGTTCAAGTATCCGAGATTCAAGTCCTCATCAGTGGTGAAAGTTATCGTCATCCTGCATTGGTCTATGCAGAGGACAAAGTGGATTTGATCATCGACGCTGTACCAACCAGCACTCGAATTTTGTTGGGCTTGGGAGAAAAAGGAGAGGTTGAGTCCGTATTCAAGGATTTGACTGGTAAAGCCCCACCTCAAGCATAGACAGCACTTGAATTGTCGACTGAGGGGACTACCTAAACGACAGAGTCAGCAATGTTTGCTGGTAGAGAAGGAGTCACCATGCCCAGTTTTGAATACAAACGTGTCATTCGAGAGATCGATCTGGATTTTTTGGGGCATGTCAACCATGCAAACTATTTGTCCATACTGGAAGAGGCGCGTTGGGAACTGATTGCAGACCAAGGCTTTGGTTTTGATGCCTTGCGTAAAGCGATGATTTCTCCTGTCATTTTGGGCGTCAATATTCAGTACCGCAAAGAGATTCGAAATCGAGAAACGATTACCATTGAAACCCACACAACCCACAGCGTAGAAAAGATTGGCACATTGAACCAAGTGATCCGCAAAGAAAATGGCGAGATAGCGGCAACGGCAACCGTCACCTATGGCGTGATGGATTTGCGCGCCCGTAAACTGGTGCCACCCCCTCCAATGTGGTTGAAAGCGATCGGTGTTGATCCAGTAGATTCGACAGTTTCTACAAAAGGTTGAGACAAGATGCTTTGGTTGGCGCGATAGGGTCGATTGCTGTATATTACAGGTAGTCATTGAGCCAAATGAGCCACGTATTTTTCAATTGAAGGGTTTGCTATGTTAATTTTTCTATCTTCTCTGTTGGCCTGTCAGGTTATGGACAGTCCCGGTCAGGTATTTTCGTCTGTTGAAGTGACATCGGCAGATTCAAACATGAGTGAATCCTCTGAAGGGCGAGCGAAATTGGCAGATGCCGAGTTGCAAAAAGCATTGGATGCCTATGATGAAGGACCGTCCGATCCCCTGTTTCAAGACCCACAAGAAGATGTGATCAAAATGGGTGCGGATGATTCCACAGGTGTGGAGCCCACTGCCTCATCTCCTGAGGTACCAGTGGAAGAAGCGTCTGGTCCGACTTCTATTCGTTCTGGATCTGCTCAAGAGGTGGTGGCGGAACCATCTGTTGTGGCAAAACCAGTCCCACAACCCACTTCAACGCTCAAACCCGCCACAGTCAAAGATGGTTGGCGTCCCACATTGATTGGCACACTAATGGACGGACCCACACCGAGAGCCATTTTGGCACTGCCCAGTGGTGAAGAGAAGGTCATTAAAGCGGGCGATATGCTTTCAGACGATGGTGTTGTCGTGATGGCGATCGGTACAAACTTCGTTGAGTTGGCCATCGTACAACATGCGGAAGGCCGTGCCCAGATCGAGAATCTCACACTGTCTGCTCAATTTTGATGGTTGCTGTGTTGATAGGGCTCAGCGCAGAAGTCCAAAGAAGTCTTGGGATTGTTTGATTTCTACAATGTTTAGAGAGAGAATGTGGGTTTAGATAGAGAATGTGGGTATAAAAAAAGAGTGATGAAAGCCATCACTCTTTTTGCATATTGTTCTCATACTCTTGATGTCACAGGATTTGTTTACCCATCGAAGCCTTCACCTTGTCGTCCTTCGAGCGTGATGCTGTTTGAGGTGTTGCCATCTTCGTCGGTGACTGTAAACTTGACAGAGATGGAGCTTGCGGCCTCACAGCCCGTACCAACTTGAGTAGAGAAAGGGTACGACGTGCATTCTTGGGTGTCCCAACCACAGGCTGGATCAATGGTGGTGGTCGCAACGCCTGCACTGTTTAAAATTTCGATGGCGCCCATTTGAAGTCGTGGGACAGTTTCTACCCCTTGCGGATCATCAAATGAGAACTTGAATCCCCATTGTTCTCCTTCAGTGGAGCCCCCTGGCAAAAAGCACCACGCGTCGGCGTTGCTGATTGTAGGCGCATCCGGGTCGACCTCTTCACTGGGGTCTGTGTTGTCAAAGAGGCTGTCAGAAGCCGTGTCCGTGTTTTCTTCTTCTGATCCTTTCTCTCCACAAGCGGTGGCGAAGATGAGGGAGGCGAACAAAATCTGTTTGGTGTACATAGTGGAGTCTCCTGCTTGAGGCGATTTGGAATTGTGTCTTGAAAAGGTTACAGTGTATGAAACCTTTTTATCCTACCCTCATTGTAATTCCTACAGCCATCATGTCTATTCAATTATCTGATTATCGTAGCCAAAGCTTTGAAGCATTGGTTGAACAAGCCCACCAAAAGGGCTTTGACAACGCAGGACAACTGTCACTGGCTGAACTCATTTTCGAAGTTCTCTGTGCCGATTGTGCAGACGTTCAGTCTTCGGGCAGTAAGGTAGAGATTGTGGCCGACGGTCTTTTGGAAATCCTGTCTGACGGATTTGGTTTTTTGCGCAGTCCAGTTTCAGGGTTTGCCGCTGGGGCAGACGACATCTATGTTTCTCCAGCCCAAATTCGTCGATTTAACCTTCGCACAGGGGATTGGATTCAAGGATTGGTTCGAACACCAAGGGACAATGAACGATACTTTGCGCTATTGAGAATTCAAAAAGTCAACGGTGGGTCACCTGAAGATGAACGATTGCGGTTGGCTTTTGATGCTCAGTCCTTGGCCACCAACTCCAGAAACATCGCCGACTTACCCTATGGTGATGTGAAGATTGGTTCATCGATATTGGTTGATTTTGATGGTCGTGAACACCCTTCACAGTTTTTGTTTTCCATGATAGAGCAATCCGATAGTTTGGTGCTGACACTGCTCAATTATCCTGCTGAAGACCTTGAAGTCATCAAACGGGCTTGGTCCAATGGCGTTACAGAAGGGCGTTTGTTGTGTGCCACGCGTGGCAGTGGCTGTGCCCGTCAGTTGCAGGTGCTTGAGTTTGGTCTACAACGCAGTAAACGGTTGGCAGAACAGTATCAAGATGTGCACTGGGTGGTGTTGAGCGCAAATGACATCGCATTGTCTGCACGAGATTCTGCTGAGCAGCAGGGGAAACTGGGCGCTGAAAGTTTGGGGTTTGAAAAATTGTCGCACACCTTTTCTCAGGCAAAAGATTTGGAGACAACAGGTGCGCTCACCGTTTGGATGGGTACATACAGTGACCGCAGCGACTATGAACAGCGTGTGGTAGAGCGATTGGGCTTTGACGCAGCCTATCGGGGCACTGTTGAAAATGGTGCTGTACAGTTGAACTCTTAGCTGTGTTGGTACAGTAGGTTTTTGAAACCTGTATCGAAAGTGAAACCAAAGAGTCTGTATTACAGGGCTCTTTCAGGTTGGTGTTGAAATTTGAATGGACTGAAGGCAAGAGGAGAAAGTATGCGTAAGAGTTTGGAACAGTTGGCAATGCGGATGGAAGAATTGGATCGTTCCTTGATGGATCCATCTGTGGCAAGCGATGGTAAAAAGTTGCGAGAAGTGACCAAAGAACGTGCGCACTTAGAGCCCATTGTGGAATTGTGGACCACGTTGGAATCTTCTAGAGAAGAACTTGAAGAGGCGAAAGAATTGGCTCAGGACCTTGAAATGGCGGAGATGGCAAATGAAGAAATTTCTCGTCTCAATCAAGAAATTCCTGCACTCGAAAAGAAACTTCAATTGGCATTGATTCCACCAGACCCCTTTGAAGGTGCCGATATTATCTTGGAAGTTCGAGCGGGAACCGGTGGTGATGAAGCGGCGCTGTTCGCTTATGACTTGTTTCGCATGTACACGCGCTTTTGCGAGAAACACCGTTGGAAAGTGGAGATTTTGTCTTCCAATTACATCTCCGTGGGTGGAACAGGTAAAACGCAGTTGGGGTACAAAGAAGTCATTTGTCAGATCAGTGGTGGAGAGGCGTATCGATATTTGCGTCATGAATCAGGTGTCCACCGCGTACAACGTGTGCCACTGACTGAAACGCAAGGACGTGTACACACCTCGGCGGCTACAGTTGCCATCATGCCTGTTCCCGAAGAAGTGGAAGTGGACATCAACCCCAACGATCTTCGCATTGACGTGTTCCGTGCCAGTGGCTCAGGTGGTCAGCACGTCAACACGACCGACTCTGCCGTACGCATCACCCATCTTCCCACTGGCGTTGTGGTACAGTGTCAAGACGAAAAGTCTCAGCACAAAAACAAGGCCAAAGCAATGAAGGTCCTCGCTGCTCGTTTGCTCGAAGCACAGCAGGCTGCCGCCCATGAAGGCTTGGCTGAACAACGCCGTCAGCAAGTGGGGTCTGGAGACCGTTCAGAGCGAATCCGCACCTACAACTTCCCCCAAAACCGCATCACCGATCACCGCATCAACCTCACCCTCTACAAACTCGATAGAATCCTCGAAGGCGATGTGACTGAACTGGTAGATGGTTTGAACGCGTACATGCAGGAGCGGTTGGTACAAGAACACGTCGGCGAATTCTAAAGGCTGATGTGCGGTCTGTAGAGACAAGACTTTCCTTGTTTATCAAAGTTCGGGTACATGGAGTACACCTCACTTTGCTATCCTACGGAGATTCTTGCCCCTTCAGATCCACTCTCAGCCTTGAAAATGGGTTGGTTTGTGTGTTGGGCTTGGGAGATTGTAGGTGATTTGGGTACTTGCTAGTGTGTCGGGGATTGGGTCGATTTAGGCTGATGTTGTGGGTAACTTGGTTGTTGTCTAGTGCTTTGGCAGTTGGTTTGGCAGTTTGTTTTTTGAAGACTTGTATGCTAGTGCCTCGATTGGTGGTTTGAATTAGCAGTTTGTTTTTTGTATACCTCACTTTGATATCCTTCGGAGATTCTTGCCCCTTCAGATCCACTCTCAGCCTTGAAACCACGAAATTGTTGTGGGTTGCTGGGTGACTTGGTTGTTTGCTAGTGTGTCGGGGATTGAGTCGATTTAGGCTGATGCTGTGTGTAACTTGGATGCTTTCTAGTGCTTTGGCAGTTGATTTGGTGATGTCTGAAATACATCAATCATTTCAGGTGTTTGTGTGCTTTGTTAATTGACGAGAAGTTCTCGCAAGATTGAAATGTCGTCGGTTTTGGAATATCAAAGATGTATCGAATCTCATTTACAATCGGAGAGAATATGAGCACCTTACAAAGTCTGTGGCAGACCATTGAAGCCCAATACAACAATGGAACATTTCCCGATGATCAACTCGCAAAGGTAGATTCGCTCGTTTACAGCGACGATATTGAGAACATCAGAAACGGTTTGACGCTGATGACCACCATCGCACCTGAGTATCTGTATCGGTATTTGAAGCTGGATGGAGAATCGGTGGTCTTACGAGATGCTGGAAGATTCAATGCTCCGTTGTTTACCGAACGAGTATTGGTAGAGTCAGCGAAGGATGAACCGATGTGGCAGGCATTGTACGAGAGTGGTGCTTTTGAGTCGATGGCGTTTCGAGCGTTGGGTGATGTGGCAATCGAAGATTTGTCGGAGAGTGAGAAAGCATTTTGTGTTCGAATGGCCAAGGATATGGTTCAAGTTCCCGCCGGTGATTTCATGATGGGTGCACTGGAGGATGATGGTGATGCTCTCAGTTCTGAAAAGCCTCGTCATAAGGTGACCCTGACCCGAGATTTCCTGATGGGCAAGTATCCGGTGACGCAGGCATTGTGGGAAAGTGTGATGGGTTCAAATCAGAGTAACTTTAATGGTGCGAATAGACCAGTAGAGAAGGTGACTTGGTTTGATGTGGTCGAGTTCTGCAACAAACTATCGAAACTGGAAGGTTTGGAACCAGCGTATACCATCAACGGTCAAGAGGTGACCTGTAACTGGAGTTCGAAAGGATATCGATTGCCAACGGAGGCAGAGTGGGAGTACAGTGCTCGAGCCAATCAAAGTTTCAAATACTCTGGAAGCAACAATGTAGATGAAGTTGCTTGGTATAGCAAAAATAGTGGTGGTCAGATCCATCCAGTTGGTCAGAAGATGCCCAATGGTTTTGGACTCTACGATATGAGTGGAAACGTTTGGGAGTGGGTCTGGGACTGGAACGGTTCCTACAGTGTTTCACCGACGGTGGACCCACGGGGCCCCACTGGTGGCTCTTACCGTGTGTTTCGCGGTGGTTGTTGGAGCTACAGCGCTCAGCACGTTCGAGTGTCGCGTCGCGGCAACAACGGCCCGACGGGCACGAGCAACTATCTGGGTTTTCGTCTCGCCAGGAATTCCCCCTAAACCCCGTACGTACCGTAGGGACGTACATTCCCCGTCGGTTGTAGACCGACAGTTCCCACTAAAAGTTGATGTGCGGTGCTGTCTTCTTCGGCTTGGCTTGTTTAGAAAAGTTCGGGTACAGAAGTACACCTCACTTTTCTATCCTTCACCCATCCTGTGAATCCATCATCCACTCTCAACTTTGAAACTACGAACTTGTTGCAAGTTTCTGGGTGACTTGTGTGTTTGCTTGTGGTTCGGTGCTTGGGTGGATGTAGGATGGAACTGTTGGTGACTTGTGTGTTTTCTAGTGTGTCGGTTGGTGTGGGTGCTTTTGTTGGTACACCTAACTT
>CBFIFY010000044.1:0-37011 GCA_965661985.1 uncultured Myxococcota bacterium
GCAAGAGAGTAGGAAAAATCTTCAATGTCGATACCAACTGGATTGGGATTGTCGATGGCAAATAAGAACTCCGTATCCACCTCTTCAAACGTCACGTGATTGACCTGCAATCCGTCAAAAGCAATCGTTGGAAGAAACTGAGACAAATACGGATTGTCTTGGATTGCAGTACAACCAGAACCCAGTACAAACACAGAGGCAAAAGTCAGCATTTGAGAAGTGGACATTTTTGTTCGTGCGTTGGTCAACGTCTTTTTCATGATTTCATCCTGGTTAGCGAGACATGTCATATATCAATACAATATACGATCCGTTTAACAATTTATTCAGTACAGTCTAGACTTTCCACTCACTCTTTCACATACAAACCCCATCAATTTTGATACCCTTATTGATATAGACACCTTAATATATTGAATAATTTCTGGGAGAACACGATGATGGTTCGCCACTTTTATATTGCTTTACCCCTTGGTTTATTGATGACAGCAGGCTGTGACGTTGGACTTTCAACATCAACAGTCAAAATTTATGATTCAGGTCTTGCAAGCGATATCGAACCCAGTAGCGAACCCGCAATTGAACCCGGCAGTGAACCCTCTTCTGAAACATCCACCGAACCATCTTCTGAGCCCAGCAGCGATCCAAATGACACCAATGATCAAAGTGATTTAAACAGCGATGATGATGGAGATGGATTTTCTGAAAACCTTGGGGACTGTGATGATTCAAATCCAAACATTGGCCCACACATGACGGAAATTCCAAGTGACGACTTCGATCAAAATTGTGATGGAATGGAACTTTGCTATCAAGATGCGGATTCCGATGGATACGCAACGGAAACAATCCTCATCAGTTCAGACCCCGTGTGTGGAAATGATGGTGCTGAAGCCCTAGCCAACTCCCCAATCACAGATTGCGATGACTATGACCCATCTGTTTTTCCATTTGCAACAGAGATCCCTAATGATGGCATTGACCAAGATTGCGACGGTGTCGACAGTGGTGCTATAGACCAAGATGGCGATGGGTTCGATGCAACTACAGACTGCAATGACATGGACCCATCGATTTATCCGGGGGCACCAGAAGTCGCAAACGATGGAATCGATCAAAACTGCGACGGACAAGACGCGACACTGGGCTATCCTGACAATGACGGGGATGGATTTGATTCAACCACAGATTGCAATGACTATGACCCATCTGTATTTCCTGGTGCCCACGACATTCCAAACGACGGCATCGACCAAGATTGTGACGGGATAGATGCAACAACATCCACTTGTACGATCATTGAAATGCTCGATTGCAATGGCAACTGTGTGCCGAGTATTTGGTACGGAGATGGCGTGTGCAATTCTGGGATAGACACTTGGAATGGCAATCTCGTCGATTACAATTGTGGTCCACTCTATTATGAAAATGGCGATTGTATTGGTACGACAGATGTAGACGGGGATGGATTTGATTCAACCACAGATTGCAATGACTATGACCCATCTGTATTTCCTGGTGCCTACGACATTCCCAATGACGGCATCGACCAAGACTGTGATGGTGTCGATGCAACAACCGGTTCTGGCAATTGTCTCATTACTGAAGTTGTAGACTGCAATGGCAGTTGTGCTCCTGACTATTGGGTGGGAGACGGAACGTGTGACCAAGGAAACTTTACGTACGGTGGAAATCCAATCTACTTAAACTGCGCACAGCACAATTACGACGATGGAGACTGTGGACCTGTCTACACCGACAATGATTTAGATGGCTTTGATTCTTCTGTGGATTGTGACGACAGCAACTTCAATATTTTCCCTGGTGCCTACGACATACCAAACGACGGCATCGACCAAGACTGCGATGGCATCGATGCAACAACGGGAACCGGTGGAAACCTCTACTATTCAGGTACAGAAACCTATCAAATGGCACTCGCTGGGTATTTTGCGGGGCTCTACAACTGTGACATGCAGTTTACTCTCAGCGGCGTCCCATCAACCAACGTAACATGCCCGAATTGTGACTATACTTTTGATATGACCATCAGCATGGACTTTACCTCGTCCTACTATGACAGCTACTGTTCAATGCTCTCCTCAACGATGGTTGTTCCGTATGGATTCGTCAGCAATTACAACTCGACTGGAGAACAAGCTCTATTGTTGTATGAAAACGGAACCTGGGTACCCTTTGCTATCAACAACAACATCTCCATCAACCAAATGGATACTGTGAATTTTGATGGAACGACCTTTAACTATGCAGTAGGGCACCTCGATTATTATGGCTACAACACGACGTATGGATGGGGATTTTTCTCCAATCGATGGACCGGAACGGGTGTTGCCTACTAAAGCTCTAATAAAGTTGCCGAACCCTTATAGAATCAACCCTTAGAGCAGTGGCAACCCAAACTGAATGAACAACCACGTTGCCGGAAAGGTAAACAGCAGTGAGTCTAATCGATCAATCACTCCACCGTGTCCGGGCATGATGTTGCCAGAATCTTTGACGCCAAAAGCCCGCTTCATCATAGACTCAACCAAATCCCCCACCACGCTCAGCAAAGCCCACACAACACCCACAACGGCTGCCGGCGCAACTGGCACCATTGGGAGCCACTGTGAGCAAAAGAAAATCGCCACAAGCATACTGAGCAGTACCCCACCAATCACCCCCTCGATTGTTTTCTTGGGAGAGACGCGTTCAAACAGTTTATTTTTGCCAAAAAATCTGCCAGCAAAATAGGCACCCGAATCTGCAGACCACGTCAACAGTAAGGTCAAAAACAACCACTGCAATCCATAGGTCTCCACCCCTCGCACTTGAACAAAAGTGTTTAATAGAAATGGAAGGTACAATAGACCAAACGTGCTATAGGCAGCCCATTTCATTCCCAAATCATTGTCTGGTACACCAAACAGCCCCACCATCCACAGCACAAACAGTGCCGAAATCAAAATGGGCGTCATCCCCACCTGCCACAGGAACAATCCAGCAAACACAGCTCCGTACACAACAGTCAACACCCAACGCAACACCGGTGGAAAGGCATTGTTGTTCGAAAACATGTTCCACAACTCACCACTGCCGATCAAGACAATCACCAGCCCCAGTATAAAGAACCCAATCGTTCCCCCATAAAAGAGTGTGGGGAGCACAATTGCCAACGCGACAACCGCCGCAATCAATCTTTCCAACATGTAACTGCCTTTGTATAAACGTTTTATGGATGAGTATTCTTAAGGGTCGCTCAGTGTTGACGTTTACTTTTGCCCACTGATCTGCTGTCCTGTTTTGCCAAAACGACGCTGTCTGCTGTTGAACTCCGCGATGCTGGAATCCAAATGATTTTCCGTAAACTCTGGCCATGGAATATCCAGAACCACCAACTCTGCATATGCAGCCTGCCACAACAAGAAATTGGACAAGCGCATTTCACCAGAAGTTCGAATGATCAGCTCTGGATCGGGCATTCCTGCTGTAGACAAACGGCTGGAAAATATCGCCTCTGTGATGTCCTCCGGAGAGAGTTTTCGATTGGACACGTCCTGACACAGCCCTTGAACCGCATCGACAATCTCTGTTCTCGAACCATAGGACAATGCTAGATTGAGTACCATGCCGTCATTGTGTTGGGTTTCTCGCATCAAGGATTTCAAAGGCAGTCGAACCATCATCGGTAGCCTGTCGACTTGTCCAATGGCGTTTAATCGAATCCCATTGTTCAACATTTCTTCGCGCTCTATCTGCAAGTATCGCTTCAAGATGTCCCACAAAACACTGATTTCGGTTGTTGGTCGCTTCCAATTTTCAGTGGAAAAACTGTACAACGTCAGAACCTTCACGCCCTTTCTTCGACAAGCACGGGTAATCTCACGGACTCGAAGGGCACCTTGCTCGTGACCAGCCGTCCGTTCCAAGCCTTGTGCGGTCGCCCATCGTCCATTGCCGTCCATGATGATGGCAATGTGTTGTGGAACAGTTGTGGCACTGCCCGATGCTGACATTATACTTCCATCAACTCTGCTTCTTTCTGCTTACAGACATCGTCAATCTGTTTGATGCAAACGTTCGTCGCATCTTGAACGCGCTTTTGATACCCCCGTGAATCGTCTTCGGAGATTTCCTTCTCGCCTTCTGCTTCTTTGATCAAGTTGTTGTAATCACGACGAACCCCACGGGCACGAATACGCGCATCTTCAGCCATTTGACGAACTTTGCGAATCAACTCTTGACGACGTTCGCCGGTCAATGGCGGAATGGGTACCCGAATCAAGTTGCCATCGTTGTTGGGGTTGAGTCCCAATCCTGCTGAGCGAATTCCACGCTCAATATCTGTCAACGTGGTCTTGTCCCATGGGTTGACAACCAACATTCGAGCATCTGGAGCCGTAATGGAAGCCACTTGTTTGATGGGCATGTTGGCATTGTATGTACTAATGTGAACCTGTACACCTTCCAACAACACGGGGCTTGCACGACCAGTTCTCACAGAGGTCAAGGCACTCTCAAATGCGGTGACACACTTTCCAAAATCGTCTGACATTTCTTCCAAATATTCTTCCATGGCTACCTCACAATGTGAATTACAAAAATATTGTTCTCAATGTAACCAACTGAAATGAGTTTGCCACAAATCCCTAGGGCTTGGGTACCCGCCCCAATTCTCTAAGCCGTTGTTCATAATCGCTGAGTTTAGGCTGTGACCATTGCCACTTGAAGAGGTCGGCATCTATCTCTGTGTTCGAAGGTGAATCCAACAAATCAAACAACAGCCACTGACCATCCCAACAAACAGGCGTTCCCAAATGGGCAATCAAGTTCTCTTGAATGGCAAAGACTTCTTCTGGACGCTCACTGTCAGAAGGAAGTTTTTTTTGTCGCTCCATCTCTGTCATCCCCCTGTCCCACAGTACATATCGAAAACCGACATCCACAATCCGTGCTTTGTCAAATGGACTATAGGTCTTGGAAGTATTGACAATCAACGATGCCGACCGCAGATATTGCACAAACGGATTTTGCAATCTCCCTTTGTAGCCCTTGGGCAAAAACAGCAATCCATTCTCCCCCATCCCACCGAAAAACGGCTGTGGATTGCGTACTTGCCAAGTCATCGTTGGATGAACAAAGCCATTGGGCAACTGAATTGTTGGCGCGTCTATGCACTGCTCAACAGTACTCTTCGGCAAAGTGGTGTGTACAAGCGGAAGACTGTCGACCCGCCATAAATCGAACCCACCCATGAACAACACAAAGACACCAACAACAAATTGTCTCTCCTGTGTCCACTTCAAATCTTTGGACACCAGAGCCAACTGAGTCAACAAAGCGACCATGACGAATCCCAAAGCCCTATAAGGAAACCACAATCGCTCGAAGAAAGGCAACCAATAGACCATCCAGAGATAGGGATAATTAAGCCACTCATGTTCACCCACTGTCTGAAATGGTCCCAACGCAACCACCATCATCACCACCGAGACAGCATACCAAAGCCTGGATTTGAAGGAACACATCAAAGAGAGAATCGCTACACTGCCATACAAGACACTTTGAAATATGGGATGACCGATGGGGTCAACGATTTGATAACCTCGAACCCAAGGCACCAAAGCATCTCGAATCTGCTGTGGATCTGTACCGTTTAGCGTACCGAGACCAGGAACATCTTGCCCATTCACCACATGTAGCATGGATAGAACAGCAGGAGACACAAGAACCAATGTCAACAACACACTTTGCAACAAATTCTTCCAAGTGTTCAAGACCTTCTTTGGTGTCCTAAAACAGACGAACAGTCCGTGTGCACACAGCAGTTGGACCAGAAAAAATCCATAGAACCAATAGCACCACCCTTGTAAAGCAACCATCAACCCAAGCCCTTTCCAACAATCGTCACCATTCAACATCCGATTCCAAAAGGTTAGCGCCAAAAATGTCGGCAACATGAGCAACTGTGTGGGACGTCCCATCGACAGTTCAGACAGGCAGTATGGGTTCAGCAACCACAACAGACCGAACAACCACAGTACAAAATGGCGACACCCCAGTTCTGCAAGCCACACCCGCAAGGACCAAACATTTCCCAACAACAAAAGCGTCATAAATGGCGCAACAAAATACTCTCCAAAAACCCATTGAAATGGAACCGACAAATACGCATCTACAAAATTGTTGCCTGTGTGGGCAAAAATGTCTTTGCCATTTGGGTAAAAGAACAGATCTGTAAAGGACGGATCGACAAAGTGCTCGATTGAGTATCGAATCCAACCATAGAACCACACTGTACCGTACAGATCAACACCTGTTCCAGGCCACGTCCCCTCGCCCCACGATGGTCCCAGCAAGAAACAGGCAATGAGTATCAAACTTCCCCAATCCCCCCACTTCAGCGTTCTGGAAGAGAGCATCACTTTAAGGAGCCATATACTCATCTAGCCAGTTGAGGAAATATGTGGGTCCCAAATCAAAGAAGAATGGGTAAGCGTCAGAACGAGCACCCTTAAATTCAATATCTGCCCACTCAAAATCTCGGATTGGCACATCGTCTTTTAACGCAATCAAGGTTTTGGCCAACTCCGCGATTTCCTTTCCAGCCTCGAGTTTCTTTTGTACGGAAGCACTCCCACGAATAGACAAACTAGAGACTTCATCAAGGTTTTCAAACATTCTCTCAACACTGCCAAAATGCTTCAACAAGGCCACAGCCGTCTTTTTGCCCACACCCTTTACGCCGGGCACATTGTCAGACGCATCCCCGAGCAAAGCGAGATAATCTACCATCTGTGAAGGCTCAACACCAAATTTCTCAACAACCGCAGGCTGATTTAACAACATCTTTTTTGAATACAGCCACTGATGGCAATGAGGACCCTCATCGGTCACCAATCCAGAAACGTCTTTGTCGTCGGTCACCATGGTCACGTCTAAACCTGAGTCTCTCGCTTTCTTTACGAGGGTTGCGATTAAATCATCCGCCTCATACCCAACTTTCTTAAACGTTTGACACCCCAAGTGCTCCACAGCTTCCACACTCAAGTCAAACTGTGGAATGAGATCGGGTGGTGGCGGAGGACGATGCCCTTTGTAGGCTTCATAGATTTCGTTGCGAAAGGTTCTCATGCCCGCGTCGAATACAACAGCAACGTACCGACATTTGTGCTCTGTAATCAATTTACTAACCGCACGAGCCACACCGACAACACCGCCAACTTCAATACCTTCACGAGACACCTGATTAAATTTGGCGAAATACATTTTAAACAGCAGTGCCGTTCCGTCAATGACAAGCAATTCATTTTTCGTCATTCATCCTCCACTTATTAGGGGTTATAGACAGCGCAAATGACATAGCACATCACACGGTACCCCTGCCACATTGTTGCCAGTCAAATTGGTGCCAGTCAAATTAATGATGATCACTTGTCCAACGTCAACACATCTTCACATCGACCGTCCACAACCAACGATGGAAAATTGGGGTTGTTCGTGGTGTGACTGGTCAAGGATAGCGGAACATCATCAGATGGTCCCAAGGAACCGTTTCCATTGACGTTGTTGTACCAATTGACATTTTGCCACTGGTGCTCACCATTGACGGACATCGTCGCCACTCCAGACTGGGTGTAGACCACGTTCAGCGCATCTGCTGTTGTATCTGTATTTTGAAGATACAAGGCTCCGCCTTCCGCCGAACGATTGGCGGCAAAGATCGAACGAGACAGTTCCAAACGTTGCACCGTATCGGTGGAAAGTCCACCACCCTGCTCCTGTGCTTGATTTTCCCAGAACCAATTGTCTTCAAATACAAGGCGCTCGCCATTTTGAAGGTAAAACCCGCCCCCAGTTCCTGAAACACGCTTTCCCCCCAAAGAAGTAGCAACATTTCCACAAAACTTTGATCGTTCAACAAAGGTCACCGTCGCGCCATCCAACATGACCGCCCCACCAAACCGCGGCTGAATTGTTGAAGCCCCTTCCGCTGCATTGTTGAGAAAACGACTCTGCTGAATCCAAACCATTTGAGGTCGCACTGCATACACAGCACCACCCGCCAATTCTGCTTTGTTCTGCTCAAAGGTACTCTCTACAATTTTAAGTGTATGGGGCGCTTGTGAGACAAAATATACAGCCCCACCCGCTCCTGATTGCGATGAATTTGCCAAGTTTTGGGAAAAGGTAGAACCAGAAATTTCCAGACTGGCATAGGCGTTGATGGTGTTTCCCAGTGACAGTGCCCCTCCGTAGGTCTCGGCACGGTTGTTTTCAAAAGTGCTGTCTTTGACTTTCAGTGGGGTCAACACTTTTTCAGAAGCCGACTCGACGAGTACAGCCCCACCTTCCCCACTCCGTGCGCGATTTTTCTGAAAGGTTGAAGTGGATACCTGCACAGTTTCACTGGCGTCGTGGATGGCTATCGCACCTCCTGAAAGAGCCGCCATGTTGTCGACAAATGTTGAATCTTCAATGGTCAGAGATGCATGACCACGACTGTATAAACAACCTCCCGTAGAAGACCCAAAGGACGCAGAGTTTCCAGTACATCGAACGTTTTTCAGAGAAACACGATTGTGCGCCGTGGATGAGTTTGTGTCCACATATATGGCACCACCCTTTCCCTGTGCGTGATTGCCTTGCAAGACGGTATTCGACAACTTCAAATATCCACCGTTTCGCAACACCACTCCAGCACCCATACCACCAGATTTGGTTGCATTCCCCAAAATCCGAGTTGTTTGAATGGACACTTCAGATTGCTGAGAGAACAGTGCGCCACCGATTTGCGCCATGTTGTCAGAAAATAAGGAGTCCCCAATGGTCAACACACCATCTTTTACATAGATTCCAGCCCCTTTTTGGCCTTGGTTTCCTGACAGTTTTGTTTTCGATATGTGTACTGTGCCACCACTGATGTGGACACCACCACCATTTTGTCGAAGGTTGCCACACTGCAAAATACTGGCATTCTCAACGTGTACAGTGGAAGACCGACCTGCAACACCCAAACAGGTACCCTTGTGCGATACAGTCAAATCTTGAATCCAAACCTCACCAGCCTCAACCTGAATGAGTGTCGCACAACTTCCATTGCCGACAATTTGCGCCCCGTCAACACCTTTGATGACCAAGTCTTTGCCCAGTGTATTGACACACTCTTGGTAAGACCCTTGACGCAGAACGATTGAGTCTCCCGAATTCGCCGACTGAATGGCTGAAAACAACGCGTCATTGGTGCCAGATGGCTCGATAATGATCTCCGCGGCAACTGCGATTTGCACCCCCACTATCCAAGCAATCATGATGCCTCCAAGACGTCTAGAACTTTATTTTTCCTGCATTCCTTTCAAAATAGCCAAAACACGCTCAATGTCCTTTTCCGTATGGGCGGCATTGATTTGGAATCGGATGCTTTGATCCCCTTTCGGGACAACAGGAAAGTTCAACCCTACAACCAACACCCCTTGACGGTAAAACTCTTCCACCATCCAGCGAGTTTTTTCTGTATCGCGAACCATCAACGGCACAACCGGATGCAAACCGGGAATGCTTTCCAACCCCAACTCGTCCAAACCTGAACGAAACTGGGCAATCCGTGCACGCACATTCGACAATCGCTCCAAGCCTTCTTCAGAGTCGGTGATTTCAATGGCAACCGTTGCCGCGGCACAATCAGCAACCGACAACGGGTTGGTGTAAATATAGGTATCAGCCTTTTGACGCACCGCTTCAATCACCTCAACCGAAGAAGCTACGAAACCACCGTTGACACCAAAGGCCTTTCCAAATGTTCCCACGAGGACATCGGCTTTTGTTTCAACGATCTCTTCAGTTCCACGTCCGGTAAGTCCAAAAGCGCCAATACCGTGCGAATCATCCACCACAGTGATCAACCCCTGTGGAAAACGTTCTCTGTGGGGCGCCAACACTTCATTGATGCGATCGATGGGTGCGAAGTCACCCCGCATAGAAAAAACACCATCGAAGATTACAACCACTCGTTCAATGCCTTCTGGAACTGCTTCGATGTGGGCTTTGAGTTGATCCATGTCATTGTGCTTAAAAATGGCTTTTTGGCTACGTGGCACATTGGCAATCCGCATCGCACGAATGATGCAGTTGTGATTGAGTTCATCGCCAATCCAGAATGTTTTTTTGTTTTGAAGCGCCAAAGCCAAACCCAAATTGCTGGTGTAGGCAGAATTAAAAATTTTGGCAGCTGGTCGACCGGTGAACGCCGCGATTCGCTGTTCCAAATCGACGTGGGCTTGAAAGGTACCATCAATAAACCGTACAGCGCCAGGTCCCGCACCAAATTTGTGCGAAGCTGCATCGGCTGCCTCCAACACAGCAGGATGGTGTGACAAAGACAAATAAGAATTGGAATTGCAACGCATAAACCATTGATCATCATTGCCATCGAGTTTGTATCGTGGACCAAAGCCATCTTTGGCGGGTGCATAATCTACAATAACCCGCTCGGGTGGCTTGGTTCTACCCTCAAGCGCCATTGCTTCTACTTCGTTTTTCAGTGCGACACTGTATCGTTCCAGAGACATAATTCACTCCAAATATAGATTTTCGACAATGTAATTCACATCCTGTACAAGTCAATCGAAGGATTGTGCGCAGGTACCATTGACCAAAAAATCGCATTTACAAAAAACAAAAATAAAATAAATAAATTGGCTTAAATTTTATATAATGCTTCAAACCATTGAGGAAAGGACCCTCTAAAATGAACTCTATTGTTGTTATTGATGATGAGCCACTCATCCTAGAAGTGGTGCAACTGTTTTTAAAATCAAAAGGCTTCACAGTACATGCTTTTCAATCTCCTTTGGACGTTGACACCGAGTGGATAAGGGAAAACTGTGATTTACTCATTTGCGACGTTCAGTTACGATTGCCCAAAACTGGTTTGGAGTATGTTTCAGACTGGCAACATCAAGGGTTGGATTGCCCTGTTCTCATCATTTCTGGTTTTGTAAGCAACCCAGACATTTTCGATCCAAATTGGTCGTTTATCAAAAAGCCATTCAATCGACGCCAATTGTTGCTGGAAGTAGAACGTCTCCTAAAGTCAACCGGTTGATCTCCCTCTCCCATCTGTTGTTCTCTATAAAAAAGGTTACGACATTCTAGAAATGTGGAGGGAACATGTTGTGGTTGTTGTTGTCGTGTCGTGGGGACAAGGTTGAGACAGAAACGTTGGATGATCCAATACCGCTCATCGATTTTGTTGATCCAATGATAGCCACTGGTGGGATTGGCTACGGTGTCAATTGTGGTTATCCCGGACCGGGCTACCCTTTGGGGATGGTAAAGTTCAGTCCAGACACAGCCACGGCATCAGGTGGTGCGGATGGATACTATCGTGGTGGTGGATACCATTACGACGACGTACAAATTCAAGGCTTTTCTCTGTTGCACTTATACGCAACTGGTATCACAGGACATGGAACGCTTGCTACGATGGGGCTCGATGGGTTCTCATATGAAAACACTGACCGAGATGGGTATGCGTTGGAATTCAGTCACGACAATGAGCAAGCAAGTTTGGGTCATTATTCAGTCGATTTAGAGCCGGTATCGGTCACACTACGAGCCACTGAACATACGGGGTTGATTCAGTATGCCTTCACCAATGCAACCGACCCCGTTGTCCTAATTGATGTCGCTCACGCAATGGGCAATGGCGTGGTCAGGGATGGAACCATCTCCATTCTTGAAGATGGATCGATAGAAGGCAGTTTGATTATGGATGGTGAACTTGGCTCTGCCTACCCACTGTATTTTTATGGAGAATTTGATCAATCACCCAGCGCCTTCGGGGTATGGGACAATGAACAATTACTCTCCGAGCAACTGTCCGCTAGTCAAACTGAAGAAGGTGACCGAGTTGGTGCATACTTTCACTTTCCGCAGGGAAGCACGGTACATTTGCGCATCGCCGTTTCCAATGTGGACCTTGATGGCGCGAAAGAGAACTTTGCCAGTGAACACACAGGCTTTGATATTGATGAAGCTTTGACAGATACGCAGGCTGCTTGGTCACCATATTTTGATGCCGTCGATGTTTGGGGGGGAACCCAAAGAGACCATTTCATATTTGCTACAGCCTTATACCACAATCTTCAAATGCCCACGTTGTTCTCCGATGTAGACGGTCGATACCGTGGTTTTGATGGAGAGATTCATACCGCAGAGCGCCCTTTCTACACCGACTTTTCACTGTGGGACACCTATCGGACAACACACCCCTTATACACCTTACTCTGGCCTGAACTGCATGAAGATCTTCTGTGGTCACTGGTACAAATGAGCCTACAAGGCAACGGACTGCCACGCTGGCCTCTCGCCAACACCGACACCGGCGTCATGCTTGGCACCAGCATCAACATCGTCATTCCAGAGGCAATCCGCAAAGGTCTTTCAAATTTTGGGGAAGATGAATGGGTGCCCTTTTCGACCGATGCCATGATGGGACGTACAACGTTGTCCTATGGCGCGCCTCCGAGCATCGATACCTTAATGGAAGTGGGATATTATCCAGCAGATGAGGTTGGACGTTCGGTTGCTTGGACACAGGAACAATCCATCGCCGACTATGCGCTTGGGCAGTTGCTCATCGAACAGGGAAACACAGTAGATGGAACCGACCTGGTAGAGAGAAGTCGCGCGTGGTCAGAACTGTGGGATCCCAGTGTGGGCTTCATCCACGGTCGAAAACGCAACGGTGAATTCGAATCGTTCACATCCGAAGATCAGTGGGATGAAGATTATGCTGAAGGCAACGCCCGTCAATATCTTTGGTTGGCTCCGCACGATTATGCTCACCTCTTTGAACTGTTGGGGGGAAATGACGTCGCCTTAGAGCGATTGACATTGATGTTTACAAATATGGTCACTGATGAAATTTTGCCAGGACTACCCGAACGATGGTACTGGCACGGCAATGAGCCCACATTGCATGTACCGTATTTTTTCTATTTGTTGAATGACAGAACGAGTGGGAATGAATGGGTTCAATGGATATTGGACAACCGATACGATGATGGTCCGGTCGGACTGGCGGGCAATGACGACGGTGGGGCTTTATCTGCCTGGGCTGCCTTTGCCATGATGGGGCTGTACCCAAATGCCGGCACCACTGACTACATTTTGGGTCAACCAACGTGGGATAGAGTAGAAATCTACGGCCGAACCCCGCTCGTATTGACACGAAACGGCAGTCACAGAAACATCAAAGTCAACGGCACTGTTTGGGACTCGCCAACTATTCAACACGACGAACTGTCAACGATTGAGTTCGGGACTCAGTGATCATGACACGTTGGCACCATCTCCGTGCAGGAATCATATTTCTACACCTGTTTGCCATTGTGCTCAAAGCACTTCCAGCACCTGAAGGCGCCATGGCAAAAAAAGATTGGGCACACCCAACGGTTCAAGCGGAATTTAGACACTGGAGTCAAACCCTAAGTGGTGTAGGTTACCCCATCACACCAGTGGATCTTGAGGAAACATTGTGGGGATTGGCACAACAGGTCACCTCTGTTCGCAACACAGCTTTAAAACCCTTCCGTCCCTATTATCGATATGTGGGTGCGGATCAAAATTGGCGTTTGTTTGTTGCACCACACATGTTTCCGTCCAAACTCGAAATCGACGTTCTAGAAAACAATGAATGGAAGTCAGTCTACCGAGTTCATGAAGATGGGCAATGGCAACAAACTCTGATGGAGCAGGGACGGTTCAGACCGGCTATGTTTCGGTACTCTTGGGGTAGATACAAGAAGCAATACAATCGATTTGCGCTCTACATGACCGAACAAGCAGCCAAAGACTTTCCAACTGCAACACAGATCCGACTGCGTTGGTGGCGATATCCACTGCCAAGCCACACCGAAATATTGGAAGGTCATCCAATACACGGTTCCCACCACACAGAACTCATTTATCCACTGTTGCACTTGGGGGAGCAATGAGAGATTTGTGGAACATCTGGGTGCAATTTTGGTCCACAACAGAAGATGCGTTCCCAATTGCCATGGTGAGAATCTCAATCGGGTTCACATTGTTGTATACCTGTGCCAGTCCATACTTCTCGAACGCATGGACAGCCATTTGGGTGGATCAACAGTACGGTGGAATCAGACCCTATCGACGTGTTCCATGGTTACTTGATCTCTTGGGTGGAGCCACACCAACAGGGGTAGAGATGCTCCTTTGGTTGGGTATGGGGTGTGCTACGTTGTTGATTTTTGGACTTGCTGGCCGATTTGCAGCTTTGATGGGCATGTTTGTCATGAACACAATCGCATGGCACAACCCCTTGGCGACTGGTGGACACGACGACTTAATCGCAAATGCACTTTGGCTACTCGTTTTTGTACCAAACGATCAAACCCACTCGGTGTGGTGTAAAATCACAACGGGCAAATGGGTTTCCAACACGCCCATATTGTCTGCGGTTCGAAAATTGCTGCTCGCTCAGTTGGTGATTGTCTACGCCTCAACCGGTCTTCAAAAAGTCAGCGCCCACTGGGTCCCCTTTGGCAACCTTGATGCACTCTGGTACATTTTGCAACAACCCACTTGGAGTTGGCGAGACCATAGTTTTTTGGCACCGTATTTCACGCTGACCCAAATCGCAACACTGGGTACTTGGTTGTTTGAAGTCTCAGCACCATTGCTGCTCTTGTTTTGCTATTGGGAATCAAGTCCAAAGCCTTCGTGGTTTGCCCCTAAGAGAGTCCAACGATGGATTCAACGTCTGCGACCCAGAGTTCTGTTCGCGGCAATTGGCATCCCCATGCACATTGGTATATTGCTCACCATGGATGTTGGACCTTTCAGTTATGCTGCGTTGTCCTATTACTGGGCCTTGTTCCGGAAAGATGCACCAATGGCTGAAAAATCGATACCAGAGGCAAAGATACAAGAAACAGTCCAACAGGAGAATGACACTTAAGGAATCGCTTGCCACATCTCAGACTGTAGATTTCGGTCTTCTACCTCAAGGTTTGGTATCAATCTGGCCGCCTCTATCAACGCCGTAGACAATTCTGTTGCCATGGAGTTCGCACTGCCAAGAATATTGTCGAGTTCAGTGGGGTCCTTGCTCAAATTGTACACACCGTGCATCGTTCGATGGGTGTACCACTTGTATTTGTAGATATAGTCAGAACTGGCTGCCTGAAAGCGATAGCCCAATTGAAAACCGTCGCTCTCTGGGTCAGCCCCCATCAAAATCGTTTGATAAACAACGTGCTGTTTTTGTTGATCTGAGATGTCCACCGATGAGATTTCTTTGTTGTGTGCAAACCCCACCTGTGCATAAATCGTGTTCGGTATGTCGACAGTTCGCACTTGTCCTTCAATGGACTGACTGTACGTTCCATTCGATTCCAAAGGACAAATAATGAGTGGCACCCGCACCACCGACTCTGAAATGCCTCGTCTATCACTCTTCCCGTACTCAAAGTGATTGCCAAATGTAGACGTTAGAATCAACAACCTTTCGCGCTCAACCTCTCTCTGCTCCAATGTTCTCAACACCGTGCCAATGGTCTTGTCAACTCTTTCAACTTGGGCTCTGTACGCCTTAGAATCTAGATTGTCGGGAATTTTTGATTGAACCCATGCAAAGACAGGCTTTTGGGTGTAGGACACCATAAAATCCGACAAACTGTTCAAAGGCGTTGTCGGATCAGCCGACATATCAGACACTTGCTGTATCCAGCCACCAAAGCGATACCCACCACCACCACGTATGGCATACCCAAATACGTCCAAAGGCTGATCGACATCGATCAACTGGATACCCTGTGCAAAACCTTGTGCCATATTTAATTCAGTGGCATTGGCAAACAAGGTGGTCGCATAGCCCTCTTTGACAAAACGCTCTGCCACAGTTTTGGAGGCAAACTTGAGCAATCCATCGTCGTTCACAATGTTGATTTGACCAGGATAACGCCCCGTAAACATTGCAACATGACCTGGAAACACCTCAGTAGATACCGAAATCGCCTCTGAAAAGTCCATGCATTGATTGGCCAAGGCGTCTAGGTTTGGCGTCAGCGCAAAAGAGGATTCCGAATACCTTGACAATGCGTTGACCCCAATGCCATCCAAGGAAATCACCACAACATCTGGATCGCTTGAAATCGCGTTGGAACCACCATAGCCACGATTTTGAAAGGCACCAATGCCGATTCCACTCACCAATATGGACACAGAACTTAAAAATGCATACAACTTTCGCAGATTTCCTTGTTGAACCAGTCTTCGAATCCAAAATCGACCGTTTGTATGCAACAACAGAACCAACAAGAGCCATACAGCCACAACCATGCCAGCCAATACCTGTTGATTTTGCGTCCATTTATTCCAAGCAAAGGGCATCAGCAGCGCAGCAAGATAGACAGAACCACCCAGCAACAAGAACCGTGACAGCACCTTCCACGGCTCAGTTTTCGAAATCAACACAAACGGCGACAGAAACAGTGCTACTGTCAACCCCAAAATGCCTGCGTGACCAAGGCCAAAGACCATCAATGCAACCGTATCCACAAGCGCTAGGTGAATGGGAAGATTGAGTCCCAATTCCAAAAACTGAACAGCCCCCAACAACACGCCAAAGACAGTGTGCAACAGTAAATGATGCGGAAGAGTTGTGGTGTCCTCAGTCATTGTTGTAAGTTCTCCACAGCACCACCAAAACAAACAGTTGCAACAACAACGATGCGCCCATCCCAATCATAAACAAAGCAGACAAACCTTCTTGCACAAACCCAACCAGCGCAAAAGCCATCCACGACATTGCCAACAACCCGAGTACAAGAAGTCCCTGTCGACGCATCGCTGCCTGTTGAGAAGACTTTTGTTCAATGTGCTCGACGTTCAGTCGCAATCTTTGATAATCCAAATCATCAAGCAACTGACTGATGCTGATTGGCATCCGTTTAAAGAGACTTGAGAAAGCCAAAGCGTTTTGGGTACCCAAGTCCGTCCAGTGCTCTGGCTGCCATCGGGCTTTCACCAATTTTTCGACATAGGGCTGGGCAACCTTTAATGGGTCCACTTCGGGCAATAACGCTTTGGCCAACCCTTCCGTTGTCAGGACCGCTTTAAAAAACATGGTAAACGCCGTTGGTGCATACACTTTGTGACGTAGGGCATTTGTGGTCAAATCCATCAAAAATGCGCCAATATCCATCTCCGCAAACGAGCCACCAGACCAATGTCTTTCGGCGACTTGAATGGAGTCTCGCTCGAAAGCAACGTAATCAATGCGCTCTTTTTTAATGGAAATCTCAAAGAAAATCTTGGCAATCAGTTTATTGTCTCCTCGATACAACGCATAGATTAGGGTTGCCAATTGATCTTTCATTTCGCGGGTCAAGCGCCCAACCATGCCACAGTCCAGTACGCCAATACTTTGATCTGGTAGAACCAACACATTGCCAGGATGTAAGTCCCCGTGAAAGAAGCCATGATCAAAGAGCATCGTATAAGCCAAAGAAAGATAGCGCTCTCCAATCAATTCCATATCAAAGCCATTTTCTCGGGCCTTGCGAATCTGGACTCCCTGTAAAAACTCCATACAGAGAATTCGATGACTCGACAATTCTTCAATGGGCTCAGGAAAGCGAATCCCTTCCATGTGATAGAAACTTTTCTGAAAACGCTGTAGATTTTTCATTTCTTGAGCAAAGTCTAGTTCTGCAGAGAGCGCTCTTTCAAATTCTAAGAACATGCCTCGTGGATCAAACAGTTCCATTTCGGGAAATTCGTGCAAGAATCGCTCCAGTAGGAAACGAAGGATATGCAGGTCTGATTCGATAATGGATGCAATATTGGGACGCCGGATCTTAAAAACAACTTCTCGACCATCAACCAGCGTGGCTCTGTGGACTTGAGCTATCGATGCTGTTGCCAAAGGCTCTTGGGCAATTGACGCAACCAATGCGTCCCAACTGTCAGAGAAATCTTCATCAATGGACTGCTTGAGAGGTCCGAAGGCGAGCGGTGTCACATCGTCTTGAAGTTGCTGCAAAGCTTTGAGATACTCGAGTGGAACGATGTCGGGTCTGGTTGACAGTATCTGACCAAACTTAATGAATGTGGGTCCCAGCTCCTGAAGGGCTTGCACCAAACGTTGTGGTGTTCCACTAAATTCTGCCTCCACTTTCAAACCAGGTAGATCAACACCTGCAACCAATATGCCCAGCCCGTGCTTCGCCAGCACCACAGCCACTTCTCGAAAGCGCTTGGCATCTCGAACGGTTACCGACAGTGACCCAACCGTTTTGACAAAAGGACGAACCAGTTTCATCAACGCACCGCTATTTTGTCAGTTCAAACAAAGTCTGACCCAACCCATTCAACGGCACTTGCTTGTCACAAATACCTGCTTCAACCGCGGTTCGCGCCATTCCCCAAACGGATGAGGATGCCTCATCTTGACAAATGACCGTCGCACCCATTTGTTTGAGTTCAATCCCACCTCTGGTACCATCAGAACCCATGCCAGTGAGAATTGCGGCCACAATGCGATGCCCTTTGATTTTGGATATAGAATGAAACAATGGATCCGCAGCGGGACGCAAGGAGTGTACTGGCGCAGATTGATTGAGGGACATCTGCAATGCACCCTCAGTCTGTAGGACCTCAACATGATAGTCAAAGGGTGCAATGTAAATGTGACGATTTTGAATGGGTCCATCGGCAGCCAAGTCAACCGTCATGTGAGACAACCCCGTCAAAGAACGTTGAAGAGTGCTGTCAAAGCCCTTCGGAATGTGCTGTGCAATCACGATGGGTGCACGAAATGTCTCAGGCAATGAGCCAACCATTTTTCGAAGTGCCGCAAATCCACCAGTAGAAGAGGCAATCACAACAATCGCGGGTTTCAATCGATCGAGTGGATTGATGGGAGATGGTGCTTTCAATGTTATCTTACGCAAGGATTCTTTGCGCTCTATCATTAAATCTGGAACGAGTTCCTGTTCAATGAGTTCTTTGGCTTCCATTTTGGTTTGAAAATACCAGAACAAGTACACCACGCCGTTCACAACTTTTCGAGAGTAGATTTTTTGGCGAGGCAGAACCAATTCTGTGATCAACACAATCTTGGCATTGGGCCACTCACGACGGATTTGCTGAACGCGGGCTGTATCGTCAAAGTCCCCCAACTTCGATACGGCAATCACCAAATCCACATCCGTTTCTTTGTCCAACAAAGCCCCTTCTATTCCACGGAAGCCATGCAATTTGACACCATCCATCAAATCCAAGTGCATACTGATGCGCAGTGACAACAAAGGGGATGAACACAACAAAAGTATATTCTTTGCTTGTACGAGCATAACAAACCTTACATCAAATCTTTAAGAGAAACCACAACCCACTTTGAAAAGCCGACCAAAGTGCTTTCCCACGCAGTAGGCTGACACATTGACGATTCGCCAAATCACCAATCGTCGACCGACCATCGAGAAATGGTCATTCCTAGGCGGTCGGCAAGTTGTTGAGTAGAATCAAGAAGTGTCCCGTGGGTGTAGAATAATTGCGCACAATCCCTTGAAGGTTCAACGCCGTCATGTCCTCACAGACTTCCACCGAAGGTGAACTCAACAAAGAGTGTTCTTCGATAATGCCCTGAATGTTTCCAGCAATGATGTTGATAAACTCTCCAACACACTCAGTGATGAGTTCATCATCAAGCTCTTCATCGTCACCGTAAAAGTTGTATGCCAACCCAATAGAGACAGGCATGGGCATCACCACACTGCACTCCCAAGCACCATCGTTGGTAAAAGTAATGCGGGCATGAACCACTTTTTGCTCATGATGAGAAGCACCTTCAAACAGAACACAAGGTGAATCTGCCAACGTCATCCAGGCTTCTGCCATGATTTGATCCAAATCGGTCATGAACTGGTTGACCACATTCAGTTTATAGCTTGATACCATATGATATTCCCCTCTTGTTTTCTTTCAAAACATTCTGTTGGTATTTGACGTCCAATTTCGGAAGCTCCCAACAATAGGATACCTCCAGGCCTCAAACGCCCGTGCATCGCACGAAGTAACTTTTCCTGATCGGTTTCTGAAAAATAAATTAAAACATTGCGCAAACAAATAAGGTTGTACTTTCGATTGGCTACATCTGGCTTGAAAAGGTTTCCCTGACGAAAGTAGACCCACTTTTTTAGATGAGGCTTGACAAGATATCCACGATTTTCACGTGAAAAATGCTTAAACAATGAACGTGTCGGCAAACCACGCTGAACCTCAAGTTGTGTGTACCAACCTTTGTTTGCCTTACTCACCATATTCATGTCTATGTCAACACCAGTAATGGAGACATTCCACTCATGGATTGACGGAAAAGTGTCGTAAAGCGTCATCGCCAACGAGTAGGCTTCTTGTCCTGCTGAAGATGCCGCGGAAAGAATGCTGAGTTCTTTGTAATTGGAGCGTTTTTCAATCATCGGTGGGAAGATGTGCTGCTTCAAATAGTTGAAAACCTTGATGTCACGAAAAAAAGAGGTCTCATTGATCGTAAACAACGCAATCAACTTTTTCAGTGCCATTGGATTTCGTCCAGCCACACCAAGCAAGGCATCCAAGGAAGAACACTTAAACTCTTCCATCAATGGAGAAACTTTGCGTTCCACATGATATTTTTGATGGTCTTTGAGAACAATCCCAGCGTGGATTTCCAAAAATTTCTTCAGGGTTGGAAAGGAAGCAGTATTTTTGTCATTTTGATTATTCAAATTCAAACCCCAACAGTTCAAGTTTTTCCTTGAGGGCCTGCTCATGAACGGGCTTTAGAAAATATTCATCAGCCCCAGCTTCCATGGCCTCCATCATGCGTCCTTCACTTGAATCCGAGGTCACCATGAACAGAAACATCTGATCCCATTTGGACTCTGCACGGACTTCACGCACAAACTCGATACCATTCATCTCTGGCATGTTGATGTCTACCAGTGCAATATCGTATTCATGTCCTTCTTTTAAATGCGCCAACGCTGTTGTTGCCAACGGTTCGTCGTGCGCTACAAAACCAAACTTGGTCAACAAACGCGTTATCAACCTTCTCGTGGCACGGGAATCATCGATCACCAATGCTTTCATTGTTTCTCCTTACATAAGTTTGTCATACACCAGATCTTCATCATTGCTTTGACGCATTGCCTTGTGACAACGCCCGAAACATTTTTGGAAAATCTAGAATCATGATTGTTCGATTGTTTTTGTCCAGCAACACTTGAGTACAGTATTGCTTCATCGCCACATTCAACCCTGCAGGAGGCGCGCGTAGAGTCTCTGGGTCTACCTCTTTCACCTCTTCAACGGAATCGATGGTCAAACAACATTCCTCACCATTGGACTCCAAATGCAACAAGGTCCAATAATTTTGCTCAATCTCTTGTGTTGACAACTGACAAAAACCATTTGAATCCACAACGCTCAATACCTTTCCTCGTTGATTGAACACACCAAGGATATTGGGCAACGGCAAGGGCAAGGACAACAGGTCTTGCACCTCATAAACTGACCGAACAGACTGAACATCAAACCCAATAAATGTGTCTGACAGTTTGGCTACGCAAATGTGCTTCATCGATTTCATAGAACACACTCCAATACAGAATCCACTGCGATGATCGCCGTGGGGTGTTCGTCCAAAATGGCCATTCCAATTGACCAAGGCTCTTTCAACAGCGGACTTGGGTGTACAGCCTGTCGACAAACATCTTGAATGGTGTGTGCCAACAACGCAATTTTTCGCCCGTCGTCTTCGATGATGACCAAAGACAAAGCGTCATGCTCACCCAAAGTTCCTGTACCAAATGTAAATACAGGAATGACTTCTCCATTGAATGTATAGACGAATCTTCCAGAATGCTCTGTAATGACACTGCGAGTTACTTGCTCCACTCGAATCACAGACAAAATATCGACGGCAATCGAACCCACTCCATCGACGTCAAACCGAAGTAAGGACTGCATATCTTCGTAATCATCTTGCTCTTCATCCTGTTGAGCATTCCCTATCAATGTTTCGTCAACTTGGGCTTTCAATGCAACAGAAGCCGCATCTACAATCCAAGCAATCTTTCCATTTCCATGGATCGTCACACCAGAGAAGATATCCAGCCCATGAAGTTCTTTCCCCAATGGTTTGACCACAATCTCTTCGGTGTCCAAGATGTTGCCCACAACCAATCCAAACTTGCTGTTGTTGACCTGAATCACCAAGATGTAGCCTCTCGAAAAGTCCGTCCGTGCTTGTCCTGTTAAATCAGCCAAACCCACCAAGGGCAATAAGTTCCCTCTCAAAGAAAAGACGGTGGCACCACCCAATTGATTGAGTTTTTCCTGACCATCTCGCAAATCAATGATCTCGAGCAAATTGTCTTGAGGAACAGCAAAGTAATTGTCCGCAGACTGAACGATCAGTGCAGGAAGAATCGCCAGCGTCAACGGCAATCGAATTCGAAATGTCGAACCTTGTCCCACCACTGAATCGATTTCAATGATGCCAGACACCTTACTGACCATTGTGTTGACAACGTCCATACCAACACCGCGCCCCGAAATGTTGGTAACAGCCTCTTTGGTGGAAAATCCCGGTGCGAAAATGAGTTTCTGAAGTTCTTCCTCAGACATGCTTTCGGCACGTTGTTCTGTCAAAATCCCTTTGCGGATTGCCTTCTCTGCAATTTTTTCTGGGTCAAGCCCTTTACCGTCATCGCTGATTTCAATGACGACCTGTCCCGATGCTTGATAGGCTTTGAGCCAAACGGTGCCCGCTGGCGACTTGCCGGACGCTATCCGCTCTTCAGTGCTCTCCAATCCATGGTCGACTGCATTTCGCAACATGTGCCGCATCGGTTCTTGAAGCATTGTTAAAAGAGAACGATCCAATTCTGTTTCTTGCCCAACCATTTTCAAATCAACAGTCTTGTTGATCTCTTTTCCCAAGTCTCGAATCATTCTGGGATAACGCCCCCATGCAGAGCCGATTTGGCGCATTCGGGTCTTCATGACCTTCTCTTGGATATCCGTAGTCAGATGAGAGATTGGAAGAACCATGGACTTAATTGTTTCCAATCCGTTCTCTTCAACGTATCGAATGATTTGATTTCTTGCGACGACCAACTCTCCCACAAGGTTGATGATTTCATCCAACAGTTCCGTGCTCACATTGACTTTGGTCTCTGTTTTATGGGTCTCTTTCGACTGTTCTTCTCCACCTGCTCTGCGGGTTTGACGTACAGGACGCCCCTTAATTTTGGGCGTTTTCTTCTCTGTGCTTTGTGGAGGTTGAGGTTGAGGTTGAGGTTGAGGTTGAGCAGACTGAGCAGGTTGAGTACCTTTCGCACTCGTCTGCTTTGAGGATGCTTGTCTCTCTTCGTGTTTGGGTGTGGGCGCCTGTTTCATTTGAGGTGAACCAAGTTTCATTTGAGGCGCACCAAGTTTTCGTCTCGGCGCCAATGTTTCCACAAACGTCTCGTCCTCAGTTTCTGTTGGACTGGTCGCTGGTGAAGGGATGGTATTTGACTCTACCACTGCTGGGCTAGGCGCCTTCAGTCCACGTCGAACTGGACGGGCTTTCACTTTTGGTGAACTCAAGGTTGGCTGTTTGGCTTCGACTTTGGCTTCGATTTTGGCTTCGACTTTGGCTTTGACAGTGGGTGCTTCAAGATTGGACGATTTGCCCTCAGAAAGATGACTGTCCATCAACGATTGAGCATCTTCTTGTATTTGTAGGTCGTCAGCATCGGAAGACGATTCCGACGATGATTCAGAATCCTCTTCGGATGTCTCTTCCGAAACTTCACCATGCTCCATTCGCTGTTCCATCGCCCGAAGACGTTCCATTAAATCTTCAAGTTCTTCGGATGGAAATGGTTCTCCATTTTTGAAGCCTTCCAAAATTTGACGAGCGACACCCGTTGATTCAATTAAGACATCCACATCCAGTTTGGTCAGTGTACGCCCAGAATCTCGTACAAATGACAGACTGGTCTCTGCCGAATGCGCCAATTTCTCCAACGTTGTAATCTCTAAGAAAGCGGCTGCCGACTTTACGGAATGCATCGCCCTAAATATTGCATCCACATCGCCATCTTCACCATTCTCAATGGCCATCAAACATTGATCTAGTGTCTCTAGATTCTCATCAGACTCTATCAAAAAGTCTTCTATGATTTCATCATCAATCGACACTTCAAACCCCTTTGTTCAGCTTCAACTATCCATTATGGCATAGTGAAAATGGTACAAATACAACGCTACCATGTGAAAAGAATAATCGTTTACCCACCGGTCTACAAGCAAAATAATTCTATTCACGCAAGACAAAGTTCTCCCATCGTGAAAGATACTGGATAAACTTTGCTGAAAGCCCCTCTTTATACAATACAGCCTCCGTTACAGGAAGGCTTCGAGCAGTAAAGTCGGGTTCGACACACAATTTGGGGAAATCGTGGTGTAGAATGCCACCACGTCCAATCCCTGCCATGTCCACCCCTTTCTCCAGTATTGTTCTGGTCTGAACCGCAGAGTCAATTTTCCCTGCCACAGCAGTCTTGCAAGCGCCATACTCCAATCCAAGCACTGTATCGAGTAGACGTTCCCCATCTTTCACAAGCCCCACATCCCACAAAGACCAATCCAGCAAGTCAATCTCGTGCATGTCCAAGATACGCTGAGCCGCCAGCAACACAGTTTTGGTATTCAATGAAAACCTTTCTGGCGAAAGTCGTACAGACAACAAAAAGTCTGGACCACAGGTTGCTCGAATAGCCTCAATGAGTTCCACCAATATGCGAACCCTCCCCTCGACATCACCACCATAGTCATCGGTTCGTTCATTCAAGTCAGAGATAAACTCACACAGCAAATACCCGTGTGCAGCGTGCAACTGAACGCCATCATACCCCCACTCTTGGCAGCGTTTTGCAGCTTCAACAAAATCACGCTGAACCTGTTTCACTTCCTCCAACGACAATCCCTCGATTCCCTTTCGAGAGGATGGGGCTTTCACAACCCCACCGTTAAAACGAGTGTCAGCTCTGGAACCCGCATGGTACAATTGAACAATGCTCAATGCGCCATGCTCATGAATTTGCGCGTTCATGTTCAAATGTGGCTCAGCAGCCAACCCTTCGACAATTCCCATTTGCCCTTCAAAACCGATGCCTTCTTTGGACACAAAGGCAGCACAGGTCATCACCAAGCCAAAACCGCCTTTTGCCCGCATGGACAACCAACGAGATTCTTCAAATGACAACGTACCGTCTTCATGAGATTGCTGATTGGTCAGTGGTGCCAACACAAATCGATTGGGTGCTGTGAGACCACAAGGAAAGGAAATGGGAGTGTGCATCATGATTCTCCAACATCAAAGTTGCAATTGAGCAAGGAACAACTTCGGCTACAACGTGACACTTCCCATCGACGGCGCATTGTTTTTGCATGGTTCCAAAGTTCCGAAAATGATTGTTCTGAGTGTAAATTGCCAATGGGTTCTAGAAAATAGCACAATCGAACTGCACCTTGTGGGTCGATTGAGATATCGGAATGACCAGCGCGACAGGATACGCCAGCATCTTCACTGGGGTGAGAAAAATAATACTTCATAGCCTGTAACTGCGTGGGAGAGTTCATGATGACACCTCCCTTCATTGATTGCACGGTCAACCAGTCCAATTGATGGTTGAGGTGTTGTCTCTCCCCTTCAGTTTGTGGAAAAAATGTGGACGATTGCCACCACAAAGGGTCATACTCCACATTTCCAAAATTTTGGTACAGAGGTTGAAATATTATCTTCATTCCCAGACGCTCGACCCATTCCACCAGTTGTGGAACCTCGTGCTGATTTTGAGAGTGCAAAACAGATGCGATGGCAACCTGAACGCCTTGGGCTTGAAGGCGCTCCACAGCCTGACGAGCATGGTGGAAGGAACCCTCCTTGCCCCGTGAATGATCGACTGTGTCAGCCGAAAACCCATCTAGAGAAACGTACACGAGTTGCACGCCTGACTTTGCAATGGACTTTGCCCTCTTTTGAGTCACCATCCAGCCGTTTGTATTGAAGGACGTATCAAACCCCCTTTCGACGGCCCGTTGAATGAGTACTTCAAGGTCTGTTCTCATCAAGGGTTCACCACCAACAAAATTCATTCCAGCCGGAGCACACCACTGTCCCAATCGATCAATCGCCTTCAACCAAAAATCCGTCGGCAAATCTTGAGCGGTATTTTTCCAAATATCACAGTGCTTACAGGGCAAAAAACACCGATCGATTACAGACATGTGGACTTGTACTGGCAACCCCGAAGCACGTCGGTATTGCTTGGTGTCCAACACCTTTTCAATCAAATTGCCCAGCCGATGACGAAATGACCTCATGAGTCTGCCTGAGATTGATACTGTTGAATTTCCATTGCCGATATGTCCGAATGGTTGCAAGACGTTGGAATAAAGCAGGTTTCACACAAAGACAGCCCCGTGTAATCTCCGTTGGCGACCTGTCGACGGTGTTGATGTTGCCGACGTCCCCACCACAGTTCCGAAAATGGTGTTTCCAAAATGTTGCCCAATCCGTTTTCAAGAGTGTTGTCACGAGTGCAACTGGTTAAATTTCCACGCCAGTCAATCGTCGGAGACTTCCAAAAACCTGAACAAGGTTGAATGCCCGTTTGAATTTCAGTGTCCGGCTCGTGCTCTGGAAAGTTCACCCCCAACCGCCGCATCTCCTGTTGAAAAACAAGGGTTTCTCGCTGTTGCGCTTCCTCTGTTGGACAATCCAATTGCCTAAAAAATAGACCGTCCTCGGTTCCATTTGGAATCTGTCCAGCACTCACAAACAAATTTTTCCCAAGCGCATCCCCGAACGAAACCCAATGGTCTCGAAAAGCCGCACATTCTTCAACGTTGTTTGACCCAACGATGTATTGCAGAACAATCCGTGGATTCTGTGCATCCAAAGCGACTTTCTCACGCAGCAAAGCCTCAGTGTTGTGCAGAACTTGCTCAAAGGCATCTCGCCCCTTAATCGCCTTGTAAGTATCTGCGGACATGGCATCGATGGTACAGTGAATCTTTTGGGGTACGGACAACTGATTGAGAAATAGACGACGTTTTTTGGCATCGAGTAAAATGGCATTTGTGTGCACTTCAATGGAGGAAAAAATCTGATGCTGATGAATGCTTCGGATGAACTTTCGATAAATCACTTCAAACTGAGGATGCATCAATGGCTCCCCCAACCAAAATAAAATCAACACATCGAAATGCAACTGATTTCGGACCATATCTTCAATCAAGGCATCGACCGTTTCTAGTGGCAAATGTCCCAAACTTCTGTGGTGTGGATGGTCGTTCTCTGACACAGCACAGTGCACACATTGCAAATTGCAAAGATTGCTGAGTTCCAATACCAAATAAGACCCAGCTATCCTGGGAAACTCTGTCCGCACGGAGTGTACAATATCAGGTTGCACTCATGCCTCTCTTGAACCATCTGAATCATCTGAACCATCTGAATCATCTGACCTAAATCCATCAAAAAGACCAGAATGGATACCAACCCAACGACTATTCACAGTACAACGGCACACACATGTAGGTTTCAACGCTCTCTTCAATGAATACTTCAATCCCTTCATTGTCCGGTCCTTTGTTCTCGCAACCGTCAGCCCCATTCACCGTTAATGTCCATGTACCGGGTCCCAAAGTTTTTGTGAACTCACCCAATGGAGACATGGTCCCCTGTTGTTCCGCACCGCTGATATCGTCATTCGACAATCGATACTCAGCATTGCCAATGATCTCACCGTCTTTGGGATTGTCTCGATCGAGAATCAGTTGGACGCGCAAACGACCACTCCCAGTCAATGAAGGCAAGTCTGTTTCTTGAACCATATCTGCATCATCAAAGGTACTGCAAAATATATTGTTCCCTTCACCGGTTGGTCCTGCATAAAGACTGTCGTCGACGGTTGTACAGGCTAGCCACAACATTGCAATCCACATGGTACACTCCACAGTTGAATCGTGATTACTTGCATTGTACTGTCATATGACCCAATTGGCAAAAGAGAAATGCACACGATAACCAATGAACCATGATTTTGTTCCTTCTGTCACTTCTACATGCACTTGCGTTGATTGGACTGTCCATTTTGGGATTGCACAGAAGTCATTTGCTGTTGGTCTTCGAAAGACACAAGAACAAATTCTCTAACAAGACGATCAGGCACTGCAAACCATTACTCGTACAAATACCTGTATACAACGAGGCTAACGTAATTGAACGCTGTCTTAAATCTGTGGGTCAGTTGCAATGGAATTCGACTGTACACATTCAGATATTGGACGACTCTACAGATGAAACTTCTGTCTTAATAGGACAATTTATTCAATCCTACGATGGTTCACATACCATCTCCCACCGACAACGAGAAAACCGAATCGGATACAAAGCGGGTGCCTTAGCCGAGGGTCTCACACACAGCGATGAACCTTGGATTGCCATTTTTGACGCAGACTTTGCCCCTGAACCCGATTTTTTGTTGAAACTCACTGCACATTTTGAAGAAGACAACATTGGAATGGTTCAAGGACGGTGGGACCACCTCAATCGCCATGAGTCTTTGCTGACAGAATCGGCTGCAGTTGTGTTGGATGGTCATTTCGTGGTAGAGCACAGTGGTCGCCACTTACAACAGTGCTTCTTTAACTTCAACGGTACTGCTGGTGTATGGAAAAGACAGTGTATCGAAGACGCTGGGGGGTGGCATTGGGACACCATTACTGAAGACTTGGATATCTCATACAGAGCACAATTAAAGGGGTGGCGCTTTGTCTACACACCACTGGTTTCAGCAAAAGCGGAAATACCAAACAGCATGACCGCACTGATGGCACAGCAATTTCGATGGGCAAAAGGCACAACGCAAACCGCGAGAAAGATACTGCCAACACTCTGGAACAGTAAAGAACCTTGGTCGATTAAACGTGAAGGGACTGCGCACTTCTGTGCCAACTTTGGCTATTGGATGACCGTTCTTCTTTCTGTAGTACTGCCGTTTACCCACACCCTGCGATGGAACTTTCATTCTTTGTGGAGTCTATTGGACCTGCTTGTCTTTGCTTCTTCATTTTTGGCGTTGTTGTTCTTCCACCAGCGGGCGCAGACATTTTTGCACCACTGGAGACTGACATCATGGAAGCATTGGCAAGCGGTCATTGCAGCATTGATCATCGGTACCGGTCTCGCCCCATCTCAATCCCTAGCTGTTTTCCAAGGTCTATGGAGTACAGACGCCACATTTGAACGCACCCCAAAAAAAGGGACCAAAACAAATCAAATCTATGTAGTAAATCATTCAACTCAAACACGGATTGTGCAGTGCTGTACAGTGTTGCTGGGCCTCTATTCAACCGTGGGCTTATTCTACACCGTACAGGCAAACAACTGGCCTTCGGTTCCTTTCCAACTCATTTTTTCGGTGGGGTACCTTTGGGTTGGGGTGGCTTCTTTGAGGGAGTCTTAAAGGGGGATTGCTTCTTTGCCCGCTGGGAAGAGGCATAGTCTGGTGCTTTTTGTGGACCAAAGGTTGCGTGACACAAACTTTTCCATGCTTTTTGAACCCCCTCCTGAAGTTCATCGCTCCAAATGGGAAGTCCTGCAGCGGCTACATTTGCTGTAGACATCGGCAAAGTACAAGGTTTGGGCAACCGTCCTTTTCCAATTTGTTTGATGGAAATCCGATAGGCGTCCACGCAAATGGTTTCGGGTAAATCACCACATTCGCGTTGAGAAAATTTATACTGTCGATTGTTTCTCCACGCCGACTCAAATCGACGAGCCACCACCCTTGCCGTCAGGGTTTCATGAATTGGCTCTTTGCTCACTTGATCCAAGCCCAGTTTTTGCATGCGCTGTTGGATGGATTCCATCATGGCGACTTCTTTGCCTTTGGGATATTTGGCAGACAGTTGGTCTTCTTCTCTGAGTAGTGCGTGGATCATGCAGCGTTCTTGAAATTCACCAGTTTGTGCACACGCTGCATCGGCCACCTGCCCTGTGACACCGGTAACATCAATGGCATCGAATCGACATACCGTTTTCCAACCGTCAGTCGGTGCTTGCTCACAGTGCTGAAAAGCCTGTCGAACCCTTTCAGGCTGAGGCATTCTGGCATTTCGTTCCGTGTTGGACTTGGTCACAAACCAAACACATTCTCCGTTCAATTCAGGGTCTTCAATTTTCAAACATTCCTGCAATGCCTGTTGTATCGGCAAGGTACTTGCTTGTAGATAGTGCTCTTGATCGTTCCAACGACTCGTTGCTTGTTTCCCATCATCGATGGAGTGACAAGCCCAAAACAATAGCACACCCAATGTTGACATTCACACCTTCCTATACTGACTGAGAGTATTGACAACCCATTGTGGATAAAATAACACGGTGTCTCTATTGAAACAGTTTAGTGAGGGTGAGGATGAGCAAGGCACAGATTCTGATAGAAGACGATACTCCCCATCATACGTTACAATCTGCCTATGTCATATGTTGTACGCCAAGATCTGGAAGTTACTTGCTGGCCTTCACCTTAGAACAACAAGGACTTGGTTTGCCAAGAGAGTACTTCAACCCCAGCAATCGAGAACTGAACCACTATTTGTCTCAACACCTAGAACAAGACATTGAACATACTCCCAACTATTTAAAAGAAGGCACGCTGTTTGACCAACTTCAAGACATTGTTCAACAGCAACGGCGCTCCCACAATGGAATATTTGGAACGAAACTATTTGGGGGAGACGTAGGGTACAATCCAAAACGAATGAAACGGTTCCAGAATCGAATGACAGTTCCAACCAAGTACATCGTCTTGAGGCGCACTGACTTGGTTGCCAAAGCCATCAGTGTACACTTTGCGATGGAAAGCAATCAATGGTTTGAAGAACGTTCAAAGAAACTTAACAACGGACAAGTAAAGTACAATTACAACAAGATCAAACGCTATCTGACGGCCATGAAAGTCGCACATAACTTTTGGGACACTTATTTTCCCGAAGAAGATAACAACGTTATCATCATCAAATATTCTGACTTGGCAACTGACTTTCGCAACACAATCACGCGCATCAATATGTTCCTAGGATTTGAAGGGCTAGATATTCCTGCTCCTCCCATCCAAAAGCAATCGCATCCCTTAAAAGAATCCTTCCGCAAACTGTTCCTGACACAATACAAAGCAGAGTTGAAACAACAGCGACACTCAAGAATGAACGATGAAGAATGAAGAATGAACAACCTTGAACTTCCAGCGTCTGGCTGTATCAGCGCACAGTCATGACAGAATCTGAGTGTTGCAGAATTTGATTAAAGGGATCGGCGATGACGGGCCAGGATTCCGAAATATCCGTTGACTGTACAACGTCCATTCCAAATTCCGCAAATAATCTGGGGTCGCCAGGGTTCAACACACCCAATTTGAATCGCTTGGACAACCGTGCCAACATCCACATTCGCTGTGCCCCAGCGCCAGAGAGGTCATACAGCAGGGCATCCTGCCAATCGTGTTTGAACCGTTGCAATGCATTCACAAAACCAATCTCCGAGCCGATTCCTTCAATCATTCGAGCGTTCAAAACAATGGTCGCACCATCCTTCAAGGGTGGATTTGGGGACAGAGCCAAGTACGTTGCTGCACGAGACGATTGATACAAGGATGTCGCCTTTGTCTCTGGTACGTTCAACACGATGCCATCAAACAATTGGTTGGTGTACAACCAAGGAGAAATGTACCGGTCAGCCTCAACCATCAACTGATTTGGCGTTCCATACCACCACTCTCGTAACGATGGCACCCAAGCCAAACAACGTGTACACGGTGTCCGTGCACCCAACCGTTCAATCTCCGCTCGAAATGGATTGTTTGAGATTCTTCCAACCACAACGTTTGAATCACAAACCAATGCTCGGCGATGAAGCCTAGAGATGAGAGAACGAGAACCACACCCCACAACCACACCCTTATATCCACCCGATACACCTGCGTACTGATGTACCTCAATTACACCGACAGACAGTGTCCAATCTGTATCAAACAGTGGAGAAAAAACACCCAACGACTCTCCATCCACCACATCAATCTCGGTACAGCAATCTGGATTGTGTTGCAAAATCGTTTTCGGTGTCAGATTCGACAATCGAGACAGTTCTCGATCCGTCAAGGTTCTGTGTAGCCCCAGTCCTACAACCCAGTGCTCCAAATTCGGCAATACTCTCTCTAAGAATGGCATTGCCCGCTCAAAGGGCAAGGGCCGTGTACAATCTGGCAATACAACCGACACCCTGTCCAAACTTGTTATTGCCGAAGTCAAATCACTCAAATGAGTGGCTTTCATCACCGTTTCCATAAGGACACACTCCAATACACAAATGGGATTCCGTAGGTCACCAAGGTCGGCCACAAAGGTGGGTCCCAAGTATTTGCAACTGAGTCAAGGGTGAACAAAGACACATATGTCAACGGCACCAAAGCACACCACAAAGCAGCAGCCATCATCAGCCTTCGGTCACCAACCAAAATAGATGGCACTAGTATCCAAAGTCCATACCAAGGGTGCACCGTCGGTGAGCAAAGCACAACAACCGCACACACAGAAGCGAGAGAGCGTACAACAGACAAACGTCGATGCTTCCACTGCCACCAAATCAGGCTGATGGTACACACCATGATTGCACCACACAAGGGTCTAGCCCAGAGAGGCGAAATGAGCGACAACAGAGCATACATCGATGAATTGTACTCCCAGTGTTTGGCATAGGTCGACAAACCGTTTAGGGCCCTCATGTCCCAAAAGTAAAAGATTGCGAGAATAGAAACGGTGAAGATTCCGAGGACTTGACGCCAAGACCAATCACGCACAAAGCCCAAAAATACAAAGGGAAGCAATTTCACCCATCCACCCAACAACCAAAACCAACGACCACCACGCTCGCAATTCACCATCCCCCATACCACACAGCACATGACCAAAGACTCTAGATGACCAGACCAAGCACTCTCCACAATCGCTAGGGGGTGTAAAGCATAGACCCACAGCCACTGTACACTGTGGTCATTGCGATTTGACCAAGTCCACAGACCCCATAGAGTCAAACCATCCACCAAAGCAAAGACGGTTTGAATCATGGCTGGATGGTACCAAATTGCCGAGCACAGGGCAAAGAACACTTGTGCCAAAGGTGGATACACTGTTGGGATATGAGGATGATTGACCCGTTCTCGAATACCGTCTAGAACATCAAAAGATGCTGGTGGTTCAACAAAAGGATTGCCCCCCTGCAATACCAACTTCCCCTCCCAAAGATATCGATACAAATCGTCAGACCAGATCAAGGGAGCACCAATACAACACAGTCGAAACACTGTGGCTATACACAATAATGAAACCAAAGAATCCCACTTTGGACGACACAAGACAACCACCAATCCCCATATCGTGTACACCCAAGGTGCGTACCAAGACAAACCAGAAAGTGCAGATGCCCTGAGAAAAATAAGACAGCAAGCGCCAAAGAGCACAAGCAACAACAGAGCGATTCTATCTTTCATCCGATTAATCAGAGACTGTCAAAAAGGGAAAAAGTTCAACAGTTCGAGTGCCAAAAGTCTTTTGCACATGGATTGTCCACTCGGACAATGTTTCTTGAGACTCACTGTCAAGTTGGGTCAGCAACTGGTCGTGCAGTGATGTTGGTGGGTCAGAGTGTACCAAAGCAACCCAAGCCTCCAACCAGTCTGTGCGCTCCCAGATGGTATTGGCAAGCGACCACCAACGCCTCAACAATCGTTTGGTCCACACTACATTGCCTCCCCACCAACGCACTGTTGTTGCGACATCCAAGCCTTCTCTCAAAAAGTCCACGTCGCTGACAGAGAGCACCACAATCTCATCTGCTGCCTTATCATCCCCAATCCGATACAAAGTTTGAGCGATGCGCATCCAGTCAGAAATGCGTGAACACACACGAATCCATTCACTCAGATACCCACGAGCCTGATTTCGATTTCCGTACCGCAGTTCCATCAACACATCTGCAAGATCAGAAGGATTGCACTCGGTTTGCTCGCCCATTATCCGCTGTTCAAGCCTGTAAAGACGCTCATCACCATCCTCCAGTTCCACCATGCCAATTTGAAAGAGCGCTTCCATCGAAGACATCAACAAAATCTGACCATCTCGCAAGTGCCAGGTTCCAATCGCACCATTCCAAATACACACTTGAACACTGCTGGGGACTTCGATTTCAGCATCCAACAACAGCAATCGATTCGGTGCATGATTTTCCAGCAACCACTCTCGATCGGTCTCTGTCAGTCTGTACCAACCACTTTGTTTGATTGCCATGTTGAGAGATGTCCAAAAGTCGCCGACTGTTGTTGGACTTTCCCAAAAATTGAGCAAAATTGGACGCAACTTTAATGGAAACAGAAGCAAGTCAAGATCTGCAGTCGGGTCATACAACCAACCCAACAAAGCGATCAACTGTCGATTCAACGGCGTTTCTAGGTCTGCGGACCCTTGTAACTGAACCGACCATTCCACCTGACCATCGGGGCGAACCCAAATGTGATTTGGCGGATACACCGGCAACCTGTCCACTCGACTTTCCACCGTGGCAATTCTCTGACAAATCTGTCGAAAGACCTCCCACACTTTTCCAGTTGTCCAGCCGATTCTCTTGAGAGCCGATTCCAAAGGCAACCCCTCTTGTGGAATGAAAGCACTAAATTCTGGAACAATCCCAACATCAAAGACAGACGATATGTGCTGAATGCTTTTGTGATATCGACTCAATTGACTGGATTCCTGCCACATTGACACAAAGGTGTGCCTTCCCAACCAGTTGTCATAGGCGATGTAACAAAAACCTTGTTCAAGACGTTGTTTGTACTGCAACAACGAATAGCGAGCACCCAACAAGGCACCCTTGGCTATATTCTCCCAATCAGAGACTTCAATGGGCAATCCTGCCAATTCAAACGGAGAATTTCTGCTGTCATCTCTGTTCGACAACGTTTTCGGTTCAACGTCTTTCGCTGTCGTCAGGTCCTCTCCACAGAAAAAACACTCTGTTTGTTCATAGACCTCTGCAAAACAGGTTGGACACATTGTAAACGACGACATATTCACCTTGGAAACTACCACAATATGTAACATTCACAAACAACATGCGCAGTTCTAAGACAACTTTCAAAGATTTGAAGGATTCTACAGGGTCTTGTGGGTTGATGTTTTGGCTCATTGACGATATGTCACCCTCACATAGCACTGGAGGGAGATCATGCCACACCGAACCGATATCCACAGTATTCTCATTTTGGGTTCTGGCCCCATCATCATCGGCCAAGCCTGTGAGTTTGATTATTCCGGAGTTCAAGCGGTCAAAGTTCTCAAAAAGATGGGCTACAAAATCATTTTGTTGAACTCCAACCCCGCGACAATCATGACCGACCCTGGGTTGGCGGATGTAACGTATGTCGAGCCTCTCACACCGTTCTTTGCCGAACAGGTCATTGCCAGAGAACGTCCCGATGCGATCTTGGCAACCGTGGGTGGCCAAACAGCCTTGAACTTGGCGATGGACTTGCACAAACAAGGTGTGTTGGACAAATACGATGTTGAATTGATTGGTGCCAAACCAGACGTGATAGAAGTCGCAGAAAATCGACAAGCATTCAAACAGTGCATGATCGACAACGGCATTCCAGTTGCACCAAGTGGTATCGCAAACAGTTTGGAAGAGGCTGAGGCTTTGGTTGAGTCTGTCGGATTGCCGGCAATCATTCGACCTTCTTTCACCTTGGGTGGACACGGTGGCGGTGTTGCCTACAACATGGATGAATACCGAAACATCATTCGAAATGGCTTGGACTTGTCACCGATCTCGCAAGTATTGGTCGAGCGCTCTGCACTGGGCTGGAAAGAGTTCGAATTTGAATTGATGCGCGACAACAAAGACAACGTCATCATTGTCTGCACGATTGAAAACTTTGACCCCATGGGCGTACACACAGGAGACTCCATAACCGTCGCCCCTTCGCAAACCCTAACTGACAAAGAGTTTCAAATACTCCGAGATGCCTCGTTGACCATCATTCGCGCTGTGGGTGTAGAAACTGGTGGTTCCAACATTCAGTTCTCGGTCAACCCAGACAACGGCGAATATTTCGTTATCGAAATGAACCCCCGTGTTTCTCGATCTTCTGCACTGGCATCCAAAGCGACGGGTTTCCCAATTGCCAAAATTGCCGCCCAGTTGGCCGTTGGTATGACCTTGGACGAGATTGACAACGACATCACCCGACAAACCCCTGCCTGTTTTGAACCGACATTGGATTATGTGGTCGTCAAAATCCCACGTTGGAACTTTGAAAAGTTCAACGGTGCCAGTACGCTGTTGGGCACACAAATGAAAAGTGTGGGCGAAGTCATGAGTTTGGGTGGGACTTTTGGAGAAGCACTGCAAAAAGCCCTGCAATCACTCGAGTGGAAATATCCTCAAACAGCATCTTGGGACAAAGACACATTGCTTGAAAAAATCACCTTTCCCACACCCGATAGACTGCCTGCCGTCATTGAGGGCTTTGCGCGGGGGATGAGCAGCGACGATATCCATCAACGCACAAAGATTGATTTGTGGTTCCTCAGAGAACTCGAATCCATATATGCCACAGATAGACAAGCCCTTAGCAGTCGAAAGTTGGTTGACATTTCCTCGAGCGAGATGAAGTGGTACAAATCACAAGGCTTTTCAGACAAGTCCATCGCTGACCTAACGTCAAGCACTGAAACAGAGGTTCGAGCACATCGAAAGTCATTGCACATCACGCCCACCTACAAACGAGTAGATACCTGTGCCGCTGAGTTTGAATCCTT
>CBFIFY010000045.1:0-36452 GCA_965661985.1 uncultured Myxococcota bacterium
TTTATTAGGCCATTTGTCTTTGTTAATAAACCATTCTAATCTATGCAATTCTAATCTACCTAACTCTATAAGTAACGCAGGAATGTCTGCTATCATGACAGATTCATCATATTTACTTATTACGTACTTTGTTGTCCGGTGATAAGGACTAGGACAGTCGATGTACATTAGAACAAGTTTATATCCACTTTCGTGCATGTGTTTTAATGTCATGTTTTCTTTGCGTTCCGCTACTAATACATCATCTATTACTTTAAATCCAAAACAGTTAGATACAAAATCTAGTTTATCTTTAGCATTTTTATCGTTTGAATCTTGTCCGCTAAAATCCATGCTCATCTTCACATCCTTGTCTAAAAATTGCTATTTGGCTCATCATATCACAATACCAATGAATCAATCAACTGAATCTCCACCAGTAAATGAAGCTCTCCCGCATTCCGGTAAGTCAGTATCGACAATTCAAAAGTGACTACGTGAAGGAAAGGTAGAGACAAAGCCAAAAGAGAAAGCCCACGTCAAAGATATTCATCTTGGATGAGCCTTGGCACAAGAACAAGTGGTCGACAGTTTGTCTTACCACATCATTTCTTGTAAACAATCGCCGTACCGTTGTACCAACCATTGGTGCAAGAGAACACCTGACCATTGGAAATGCTACACTTCTCATAGGTCCCTGTGTCTGTTTTGATCACTGCATCGCCACTGTACCAACCGTTGGTACAAGAGAACACTTGGCCGTTGGAGATATCGCATTTCTCATAGGTTCCCCCATCGGTTTTGATGACCGCGGTTCCACTGTACCAGCCATTGGTGCAAGAGAATACCTGACCGTTGGAGATATCACATCGTTCATACTGTCCTGCCAAAGCAACACTCAACAACAGCGCATACAACATCGCATTCCTCCCATCAAAATTACTTCAGTGTACATGAAAATTTCATCCCTGCCTGTTTCAGTCTCTCAACCAACACCATCCCAAAAGCCGAAGACGGTGTGAGCACCCCACCGACCATCGGTAGTGCATCCAGATTCTGAACCAAACACAGACAGGACTCCGCTAGCATCTTCGCTGTACAGGCATACCCTGGATCGATGGTGTCGGACACTCGCCCTTCGTATAGAGCCCCCTCATGCTCTGCGAAAAAATGCATCGTAAAGTATCCATTGTCGCGCTCTTCCTTGCTGGGTCCCTCTCCCGGTTGGGGAAGTGCTTTCGTCCAAATCTGATGCCGTAGCCATTTGGAGCTGATCAACGCAGCCATCAAACTTCCAATCCCCATTGTGACACTCATCGCCATGCTCCAGCCTCGAAAGCCTTTTGGAAAGCCCATCGATTCTGTGTACTGAAAACCTTCGCCGTATGGAAATCCATTTACAGCGTGGGATCGACGGACAATACGGGTGTTGGTGGGTGCCATCACAAAGGGTGCCGTCCAGCGATTGGTGGACTTCTCAAAGCGAACACTGACTTGGTCGGCTCCGTCGGGTCCTTTGAATTTGGGGTCTGGATTGAGGGCATAGGGATTCCGAAGCAACCTTGGAAGATGAGGGTTGTCTGGTATAGAATCGAGCATTTCAATCATCGAAGCGATTGTACCACCTGAAAAACCACCCTTCATTTTGCCCGTTCGAGCATGCACTGCCTTGGCATAGCTTCCCGACTGCTCATGAATAAACTGCTGTGTAATCAACACCCCCAAATCTGAGGGAATCGAGTCAAACCCACACGCGTGGACTATCGACACCCCCTTTTCGGTAGCTCGTTCATGATGGGCATCGATCGTTTGACGTACAAAGGGGGACTCTCCAGTGAGGTCACAATAGTGCGTGCCTTCCTCTACACACAGTTCTACAAGCAAGTGCCCATACTTTGCATAGGGGCCTACGGTTGTACAGACGACCTTGGTTTGCTGGACAAGGGCTCGAAGACTGGGCTCGTCAAACGCATCGGCTATGATGATTGGAAGTTCGACCTTCAAGTCTGCAAGAACCTGTTTGCACTTGGGCTCATTTCGGCCTGCGATTGCCAACCGAATATTCGGGTGGTGCGTCGTTAAATACTCCACGACCAGCTTCCCTGTAAACCCCGTCGCACCCCATACCACAATGTCATATGCTCGATTGGACATATCTTCTCTCCTTTCTATAATTGATAGAACCTGATATTGTCATATCCCATTGACATCGACAAACTAAATAGACCAACGCCACAAAAAACGAAACAAGCAAACACGATGAAGAAACCCACATTGACCAACAGCGATCTTGAACTTTGCCAAACAGAAGACAATTCTTGGACTGTGCTTCACAAAGAACTCGACGCCCACTATCGATCCATGCACGGCGCTGAATCTGAATCAGAATGGGTATTTGTCAATGGAACCCGCCTGTTGAATCAACCACGCTGGAACGTTGTCGAGTTGGGTTTTGGACTGGGCACCAATCTGCAAACGGTTCTCAATGTGCGAAGCACCCTGTCAAATCCACCCCCGCTGCACTACATTGGGCTGGACCACCAACCCATTCCAATGAGTGTGTTGCAAGCGTTGCATACCGACAGCCCCCATCGACCTTGGCTCATCGAATTGCTGGGTCAAATTGAGCGCGGTGCATCCATCGCCCGCGTGGACATTCCAGAACAACAGGTTCGATTGGAATTGCACAGCACCGATCTGCACACTGCAAGTCTTCCTCAAAATTGGGCAACCGCTTTCTTCCACGACCCTTTCGGTCCCAAAACCAATCCAGAATCGTGGACATTGGAGGCATTCCAAACCATTAAGGATTGCATGGCACAAGATGGTGTACTGGCAACCTATGGGGCTGCAGGACATGCCCGTCGCGCCCTCGCCTCAGCCGGTTTTTGGATCGCCTCCACCAAGGGCTTTGGACAAAAAAGAGAGATGACCGTTGCCAGCCCAAGTCAAGACGCCTTGAATCACGCAACCTTGATCAAAAAATACCCTGCCTACATGGCACCAAGACCATGACGCGCATTGCGGTTGTTGGCGCAGGACTGGCAGGAAGCAGTCTCACTCACTGGTTGCTGAAAAGGTCTTCAGAGCATCAAATTACACTCTTTGATTCCAGAGACCCGTTGACTGCATCCACCGGTCCAATGTTGTTGTGCCATCCATTTCCTGGTCGGTCACTGGCCCCACACCCAAACTTGCCAGAAGCAATGCGGGCAACCACTGAATTGCTGGACGACTGGAAAGCATGGGCTCCGAACTTGATTCGTGAAACTGTGATGTGGCGTCCGCTCAAAGGGAGCAATCTCAAACGCCTGTCTCAATCCCACACAGACTGGTGGACACCAAACGGAAAGCATGTCGATGACAATTCGTGGATCGACAACCCACCCACCATCGAAGCAACCACGGGCGAAGACATTCAACGAGTCCCCGCGTTTCAAACCGCATACCCCACACTCAAAACGGGTCCTGCCTTTGCGATCGATGCCGAGAAACTCTTTCCCATTGTACACGACCGGCTCGCATCGAAAGGACTCACCATTCATCGTGCTACAGTCCACAGGCTTCAACAGCACACAAATGGCTGGCTGTTGCACACAAATGCTGGTGTCAAAGAGTTTGATCGGGTCGTTTTGGCGATGGGCAGACAAACGAAACAGTGGTTCCCACACCTCCAAATCACCCTACAAGGTGGAAGTTTGCTCAAAGCGACCCCCACCAGTAGCGCCCAAATCGAATCCCTCAGCCTCAACGGTTTACACATTGGTCAACACAGCGATGGCGACTGGGTATTTGGTTCTACGCGCTGGAGTCACCAACCTCCTGACAGTGCGATTGAACGAGAAGAATTGGGTCGACGATTACAAGAAACCCTACCCAAAGCCCCCACTTTCCACAAACAGTCCCAACGTGTGTGGTCTGGCGTGCGCACCATTTATGGATCGGATCGACTTCCCTTGTGTGGAGAACTGCCCCAACACAAAAATGTGTTTGTGTTAACTGCACTGGGATCCAAAGGCTGGTTGTGGGGACCGTGGACTGCCCGACTATTGCAACAACAAGTGACCACAGACGAGCACCCAGATGGATTTGAAACGGTCCATCTAATGCGCGCCAATGCAGAGGATGGATGGTACAGTCCACACATACAAAATGTCTAGACTCTTTGATTTTGCTTGATGGTGACCGAGACTGGGTTGGAAGAAGGTTTAGAAAGAAAGTTTGGGACAAAGTTTGGAACAGAATTTGCAGTAAACTTTGAAGATGTACAGGCAAAAGCTTTCTGAGAACCACAGACCATTTGAATACCATTGCAAAAGCACTTGGTAGCACCTCACCTTGGCATTTCACCTTATCGCGATCGGTGCTTTCAAGAGTTGCTCGACCCGCACTTTCGAGTGTGGGTCTTTTTGTGAATGAAATTTCGGTTATACACACAGTCAAATGGTCACCACTCCGTCGAGGTTTACAATGCGTGCTGTCACCCTAACTGCTGTCGATACCCCCCTAAAAATTATTGAGTGTCCCAGCCCCATACTCAAATCAAAGGAAGCCAAGATTCGAATTCAAGCCTGTGCTTGGAACAAACGCGACCACTGGATATCCAAAGGAAAGTACCCCGGCATTCAAACGCCAGCCATCTTGGGTTCTGATGGCTGTGGCATCGTGACCGCCTGTCCAGACGCTGAGCAGTGGGTCGGTCAAGAAGTCATCCTCTGTCCAAGTTTGAACTGGGGAGACAACCCCGCCCATCAATCTATGGCCTATTCCATCTTGGGCATGCCCACACAAGGAACCGCCGCCGAAGAGTTGTGTGTTCCCATCGAAAACCTCGCTCCCAAACCGCGCCACTTGACTGCAGTGGAAGCCGCGACGATCCCACTGGCTGGGTTGACAGCGTGGAGAGCTTTGGTCAGCAAAGCCAATGTTCAACCCAATGAACGCGTCTTGGTCACCGGTATTGGTGGGGGTACCGCTGTGTTTGCACTGCAATTTGCATTGGCTTTGGGCGCCGATGTTTGGGTCACCTCTTCTTCCGCTGAAAAAATTGAGCGAGCAGTCCACCTTGGCGCAAAAGGGGGCGCTCTATATACGGATGACTCTTGGACCAAGGAGTTGCAAAAACAAAACCCCCGTGGCTTTGACGTCATCATCGACTCGGCTGGTGGAGAGGGCTTTGGTCAGTTGTTGAGACTGTTGGGAATGGGAGGACGAGTGGCATTCTTTGGAGGCACGGCAGGAAAGTGGCCACAGATTTTGCCACAGTACCTTTTCTTCAAACAAGTATCCATTTTGGCGACGACGATGGGAACTCCTGATGAGTTTCAAGAGATGGTGCAGTGCATTGACACACACAAGATACAGCCAGTAGTCGATTCTACATTCTCGATGGACGAAGCCCAAGCGTCACTCGAGAGACTCAATCACCCCAAACGATTTGGAAAGGTCACACTCAAAATCGATTAGGCATCTAAGCAGTGTTCAAAGAAAGCAGTGTTCAAAGGAAACACAGTTCAAAGCGCTCACTCACCCCGTGGCTGTGGCACTTCCAACCCCAATGCTTTGCTGGCCAACACCATTGCAACAAACTTCGGCATGTCGATGGCGTTGCGTCGAAACATCCGACGTGGCTCTTGTTTCCAACGATAGGCCCATTCCAAGCCTGCTTTTTGCACCCACGTTGGCGCCCGTTTAAACTTACCGGCAACCACATCAAAGGAGCCACCAACCCCCATGCAAAAAGAAATATCCATCGTCTCGCGCCAGCGACCGAGAAATATCTCTTTTTTGGGGCTGGAAATCGCCACGAAGAGCATATCCGCACCAGAATCTCGAATGTCTTCGGCAATCTGTTGCTCATCGGCGTCTTTGAAATAGCCGTTGCGATACCCCGCGATCTGCAGTGAGGGATATTTTCTTCGATAGTGAGAAACGGTTCTTTGAACGACCTCTTCTTGGGCACCCAAAAAATACGGTTTGAGATTTTGCTCCGCAGCCAATGCAATCAGTGATTCCATCAAATCAATCCCAGTGACCCGCTCTGGCAACGGACTGCCCAACAACCTCGAAGCCAAAACAACACCAATTCCATCGGCGTTGATCACTTCACACTTGCACAGGGTATGCATAAACTCTGGATCTTCTACCATGCGCAGTATGATCATTGTATTGATCGCCATGTGCTGGATTTTTTCTCCACGGGCGATGCTTTGGTGGATTCGCTCGATGGTTTCTGCCATAGTGATGGCATCTACCGGAACACCCATGAAATCTGTTCGTTGTTGAGACATCTGTTGAGACATCTTGCCCCTCCATTTTGCGTACAGGACTGTACATCGACCAAGACTGTTCAAGCAGTAGCAACAATCGAAGGCAAATGCAAATGCTGTCAAACAATCAATAGAACACGTGCGAAAATACAGAAAACTGTATAGAAGTGCAACAGGACGTCGAAAAGACTGTTGCAGATTTTGAAGGAGTCGATCATGAAAAAAGTACTGGTAGTTGGTCCATGGGCAGGTACTGGAGGCGTGCACACATTTATGAGAAACCTGTGCATCCATTCCAATCTGAAAGAACGCTGGAAATTCAAACAATTTGACCTGTCTCGCCCTCCCAAAAAAACGATTGACAACAATGCCTACAATTTCTTGTCCAGTGACCCAAAACGTTTGATCAAAAGTCTACTGGTCACCGGTGGACACCTAGCACAGTTTCCACTGGAAGTACGCAAAGCCGACATTGTACAAATTCAAGCCTCCGATCACTATGCCTTTTGGGAACCGCTACTGTACGCACAAGTCGCCAAGGCACTGGGCAAGCCAGTCACCGTTCGATTTGGTGGCAGTTTCGATAAGTTCTATGGAGAATCAACGCCCACGCAACAAAAAATGATTGAGAAAGCCTTACAAATTCCTGACGGTCTCATCGTACTGTCTGCATGGTGGAAAGAGCATTTTGCACAATACGTCGATGGTTCAAAGGTACACGTAATTCCAAACGCAGTGCCCAAACCTCCCCAACCCGTTGATCGAAACTCTCGAACGGGCAAACCAACCGTCCTGTGGATTGCAGGGTTTGAAGCCAAACGAAAGGGGATCGAAGTGATGCTCAACCTCGTTGAAAGACTGCACCACAAAGCCAATTTCTTATTCATTGCGGTCACCGACCAAGTGCGTGAAGTGATAGCAAACAGAGGCTTGACTGAGCACATCGAAATGCACGGTGTTCAAAAGAGACAAACTTTAAAAGAAGTCTTTTATCCACGGGCCGACATCTTTATGTTGCCCTCTTTTGGTGAAGGTTTTCCAAATTCCATGCTCGAAGCGATGGCGGCAGGTTTGCCATCCTTGAGTACCCCTGTCGGTGCCATTCCTGAAGTCTTGGTTCCAGATATCCACGGATACATCAATGAACCAACAGATGCAGATGGCTTCTTTCGAGACCTGTCTGTCTTGCTCGACAACCCTGAAAAGCGACGACAGTTGGGCGAAAACAGTTACAATTTGGTATGCTCACAATACCACTTGGATACCGTATTTCAGCGATATACCGACCTATGGCAACAATCCATCTTGACCCATGCCTAAATCGGGTCACCACCAAGAGCAATTTATGACATCCAAAAATGACATCCTTCAATACATTGATCGACTGGAACAAGACCTGCGCACTTTGCGAATGATGGTCCTGTCCATGACGGAAACCGACGCAACGAAAGGCACAGACGCCTTCGCCAACGCTGAACCAGAGACCACACCATCCGTTTTGATGGACGTAGAATCTCCAGAAGAGTTGGTTGCCCAGTTTGTGGTGGCGGCTCAACAAACGGACATTGAACAACGGGACGCTTATCTGTCTAGACTGCTTCACAGTTCCATCTTAAAGCACCCACCCGCTGTAGACAGTTTTTTGAGATTCAGTTTTAAAACCTTGCAAAACCGATGGCGTGACTATTTGGCAGATGAAAGCGACCCACACTCTTTCAAAGTAACGCGCCAACAACGCAACGACCGCGGGGAATTGTCGGACTTGAGAATCTATCTGGAAGCTTCTCACCGCTCTCCGTGCCCGATCACATTTCAACAGGACCCAGTGAACGACATGCAGTGGCGTGTTGTATCGACGTCTTTATAAAAATCAGGCACCTCTATATACATAGAACGTGACATTTCTATGCCCTTGTGTTTCTCTAGAGTTCCTGTGTTGACGATCCCTCTCAATCATGGCATCTTATTGCATAGAGCATCCTTTTTTATATGAGGCCTCCGCATGTCTGACTTGCAACAAGAAATTAACCAAGCCGAACAGAGTCAATCTGAAAGTGACACTGAAACTCAAAATCAAAGTGCCAATTCCGATCAAGACATCTTGGGCAACAGCGCTGTACAGGAAATCCTCGACTTTGCCGAAGCACCTTCAGGATTGTCAGGACGAAAATTGGGTATATACAACAACCACGCTGAACGCACCCCCAACATGATGGTTGGTCTATCAGACGCTCAACGATACGACATGCACTTCTTTTTGGAGAATTGGAGCAAGAATCGCAACCGCTATGAAGAAGTCAGTGCAGCCACGAACATGCCGGCTGAATTGATTGCGGCACTGCATTGGAGAGAAAGTTCTGCCGACTTTGACACCTACTTGCACCAAGGAGATCCGTTGGGGAGACCGGCTGTAAATGTGCCCAACGACATTCCAGTTTTTTATGAGTGGGAAGAAGCCGCCATTCACGCTTTGAGCATGCGCTATCACAAATCTCGTCAAGAAGAACTGGAAATCGATGCCGACACCCGCAATCCAAATGCGTTGGCGAGTTACGCAGAAACCTACAACGGTCTTGGCTATTACAACCGTGGTATGTCCAGTCCATACGTCTATGCTGGCACAGACCAGTATCACGCAGGCAAATATGTTGCGGATGGAAGTTTCAATCGAAATGTCGTTGACCAACAATTGGGTGTGATGCCAATGCTTGGAGCCATCGGTGGGATTCAAACCGCACAAGACATGTCTCCACAGGCAATTGGAGATGAGTTTATTTGGCGACGCGTCAGCAATGGTTTTGTCCTATTGCGGGCAGGAAGTTACGGCAAGGAAGTCGAAGCACTGCAAAGTCGTCTGCAACAGTTGGGCTATGACATCGGTTCCATTGATGGTGATTTTGGCAACGGTACCAAACGAATGGTGATGGAATTCCAGCGTTCGGTCAACCAAACGGACGATGGCATTGTTGGGTCTGGCACAGCAGCCGCAATCGATGAGGCTTTACAATCATCTGCGTCCACTTCTACAGATACGGCGACAGACACTGCAAGCGATACAGCACCGACAATGGAATAGGTTGACCTCGAAGAATCGATGTTGGCAAGTCACCAGTCCAATATACATAGACTGAATGGACATCAACTTGATCGCAATCTGATCACAATATTGTGATCAACCAACCAAACGAAATTATACAATTTGGACATTGAAAGTCATCAATTACGGCTTTCAATTTAAGGACAAAAACAATTCATCAACCTAAACAAATGCTCAATTCAATAATTACCTCTGAATTGTGATCAATTGTATCGGATGAACGGACAATTAAATTATCAGTCCCAAATATTGATACTGATCAAGCATCTAAATCGAAACTTTTTTTGATTTTTTGTTTTGCTAGAAGATCGAAAAACTCGATCATTCAACAACTTGGACATTTTATGTCCACCCAAAAGACTTGACAGGGCAAGTTTTATGAGCAAAATTGTATACAAGGGAAACAGGAGGATTTCATGTCCATTGAAAAATACAATTCCATCATTCAAGTTCACACACGTCTATTTAGACACTTCACCAGAGAACATGGTCGCACAACACTCAGACTGGTTCTATACGCATTGGAAAACAAACAAAGTGCACACGCAATCGCCATGCAGTTTGATATTCCTGTCGACGAGGTTCAAGAGATTCAACAAGCATTTAAAAAAGCTGCATAACCTCGGCAAACTCGGCTCTTACTATCCAAATTTCATAGTCGACCAACTGACTATAGAGCGCGTTTCACTCCCAGATAGAGGGAACTGGGCGTAACGGGACGCGCTCCAAACGGTCGCCAAGAAGTCACAGCTTGCACATTGGTCACGTTGTTCCAAGTTCCGTAGACTTCCCAATCATTGTACAGTGTTCTACTCCCAGAGAGGTCCATCATCCACAGTCCTGGAATGATTGCACTGTCATCATTCCAATCGGCAGCCGCATCGAGCATTTTGCCCCTGTATGTACCCATCGCCTGAATCGAAGTTTTCTCTGTGCGCAGACCCACAGATGTAGACCCTTGATGACGAGCCACATAGGGCAACGCATCTCCAAACTCCACCAATCCAAACTGTGGAAAACCAGACTGGAACCCTTCACGAAACGTAGCATGGGTGTAACTGTATTGTGCTTGGATTGGCACCGTCCACCCATTTTGAAGCCAAACATTCCATCGAAACATGGTCTCTACGCCCGCTGTCAAAGCTCGTCCACCAGTAAACTGACGGCCCAAGTCGTTTACGTCACACCCACTCGACAAAGTGCACTGTCCGGTGATTCGCTGGTAGTCATTCGCAAACAAAATCAATTCAGATGTTGTTGCATCCAAGTGCTGGCGCAATCCAACCTCATAGTTCCAACTCACTTCAGGCAATACTGAAACATCTTGCTCTGGTGCTACAGGAGAAAAGCCTTTGTGCGCAGAAGCAAAGACATCCACCCAATCGTCCAGTTCCCACATTGTCCCCATACCGGGCAAAAGAACAGTTCTCAGAGTGCCACTTTGCCAATCCAACACGTCGGTGGTGGTCTGTATAGTTTCACTTCTCAAACTGGGAAACAAGTGAAACTGACCCATTTGCCAATCGTCATGGGCGTACAGGGCAAGTGCCATGGCACCGACATGTGAATCGAGCAGTACAGTTTGGGTATTCTCTACGTAGACAATCTCTTGGGCAACCATTTGCGCACTGTCTTCTGTGTGCAGTCGCTGAACCAAGTCTCCGTGTAAACGAACCCCCATTTCCAGTCGATGCTGAGATTTTTCCGATGAATGCTCCAACACGCTTGTACTTTGAACGCCAAAACTGTGGAAACTTCTATCGTTGATGCCAATTTGCAAATACTCTTCTGGAAGTAAGGCATCGCTTTCACCGCGCAATATCGACAAATACAGTGCCCCTTCTCCTCCAGTTGGGTCTTGCAACAACAACCGATGCACGTCAATGCCATTGGCAAAACCGTTGAACTTTCTCCATGAACGATCCAAATAATGATGGTAGGCAACAGTCCGTATCAACCAGTTCTCTTGGGGTCTGCTGGATAGGGCAACTTCAGCCTGTGTGCGGGTCCATTCCATCAAACCCTCTTGCGAGGCTGGATAGCGCAACAACGGTGTGTCCTCAAAATCTCGCTGGCTCAAACCCAAATATGTTTCGTTGCTCTCCTCTCTGGAAAATCCAAGTTTCATTTCGACGGTGTGCCGCTGGATTCGCCTTTTGACCTTCAACAGCGTGTCGGTTCTAGAAAACCCTGTAGGAGCAGACGATGCCAACTGCTTAAACCCATCCGACTGAAGATGGGAAGCCTCCGCAAGAAGTCCCCACTGACCGACTTGTCGACCCACAAACCCATGTGCTTTTAGGGTGTTGAAGGCACCATAGGATACATCTCCACCCCACTCGTTTCCGTTGGGTACAGCTCGTGTCAATAGATTGACCGCGCCCCCAACTGTTTGTGGACCGTACCGTGTCGATGCAGCACCTTTGAAGACTTCCACCCCCACCAATCGCGTCGTCATTGGAAAAAAGTATGCAGCTGGGGCTGCGTAGGGAGCCGGTGCAAACAGCACCCCATCCTCCATCAAGGTCACTTTTGCAGAGCGATCACTGTTGGCCCCTCGAATTCCGATGTTTGGTCGAAGTCCAAAACCATCTTCGGTGCGAGTGGATACACCGGGAACCATACTCATCACCTGTTGAATGTCGTTGAATTCAAACTGACTCAACACTTCTTCGGACACTTTGTGTGCGGAGCCGGCTTCTTTAATTTGATCGTCATCGTACACAATGATTTCTGCGGAGGGAGACGAATCATCACTGGTCGCTTTGGTCTCTTCAATTTCTTCGGTCTCTTCTGAATCTTCGTTCTCATCGGCATAGGCAATATTGAGAGAACAAAATGTGATCAGTGTGATCAATGCTGTGTGCACACCAAATTTCAGTGACGTCCCTTTGAAAGGATTGAACAAAGCGTCCAACAAGTTGTGCGTGGTTGTCTCATCGACGCCAAACACAATTGTTTCAGAACGTTCTGTATTTGATGTCAACAACGTATCGGACCACCTGTCCCAAATGGCCAACCACGTACCAAAATTTCTGTTCCAATGTTTCGCTTCGGCACTGTGATGCAACTGGTGCTGTGCAGGAGAGATCAACCACCGTTCAACCCATGGAGCAAAAGAAAGAAAAATGTGAGAGTGACGCAAGTTTCCAAAAATGGTGTTCAACACAAAGCCTACAGCCGGAACCCCAAATAGCACATAGGGTGAAACGACTTCGGTAGCAGTTCCTACCTGACCGAGCCAATACATACATCCGGCAACGCAACCCACACTCAATACTGAGCGCACTCTGTACAACAAACTCTCAACGGGGTGTACACGAAAAAACGTCAACGGCGTTAAGGTTGTCGCAGAATGATGTACGCGATGAAAACGCCACAGCATTGGAAAACGATGAAGTGCCCGATGCAACAGAAACCGAGTACCATCTTCAACCACAAACAACAGTGCTGAATAGAGCGCAATCAACGAACCTAAAGACAACGAAACACCTGGCGTTTCAAATACACTGTGCAAGAAACCGGCAATCGAAATGGACACCCACCAAGTCGAATACACCGCCATCGTGGTCAAACTGGTTGTCAATAAGCGATTGATGACCAACAACTGGATGTCCAAATGTGTTGTTCGTTCACCAAACACGTTTCGCATGCGATCATATACATACCCAATGGTACAGCCTTGACGATTCCACAGCATCCAAACAACAGCAAAAACGATCAACCCCATCCAATGTGTCCGTGAACTGGCACTCAGAAATGGTGAGAGCACTGGCTCCAACAGTTCATAGACTCCCGAAAAGTCCATCAATCGTTGTCCCCTGCCGAACTTTGTGGAATCTCCATTTGAAGCACTGTAGCAACATCCCATTTGAGCAACGTTGTATAGTCCGACACACTGTCCAACAATTCCTCAACGGAATCTGGGTGCTCTTTGATCAAAACACCCATCGAAACACCCATCGACAAAAGCGTTTCGGATCGTTCTACGCTCTCATTGTGAACAGCCAACAATTCAGAAGCCAACTCTGTTTCGCCTACGGACTCTAGTATTTCCAACAAACCACCCGTTTGTTCTCCCAACAGCAACGATTCTACACCATCAAGATTGGCGAGGATGTACTCGGTTGAAGACTCGGTGAATCGACCTTCTACACCCGCTGTACAATCTGTTGTACACTCTTCGGTCAACCCCATCGGATAAGAAAGTTTGCGCTCTTTGACGCCTTCTTCCATATAGAGCAAGGCATCAAAAATAGCGTTCAACGCATCCACCGATGAATCATACTGCTCTAGAGGAAAACCGACGGACCATTCATCCAAAGCCAAATTGACTTGTTGCTGGGCGTCCGCCACCAAAACCAAAGCATATTCAATTCGCCGACGCTGAATCTCTTGATCGGACAGCGAAGCCCACACACCGTCAGAAACGGGTGGCACTTGCGAAGGACACACGGTATCGGTGGGTGCGTAGAGCAAATACTCCAGTGCATCCAATCCGCGAGTTGACACCAATACAGTGTCCAAAAAGTCACTGGTTCCATAGTCTTCGGTGGCGGTCACCTGATCTATTCGACAAGGATTGGTCAGTGTCCAAGAATACACATTGTCTCGAATATCTTGTCCACCAACAGCCGTCATTGAAGGTCCCAAAGAAGATATCTGCATCACTTCCAAAGGTTGCCAATCCAACACAGCCTGTTGCCAATCGCGTTGAGCCTGCTCCCAAAGAGCCTCGTCTATGGGGTTGTCTCGCAGACTTTCAATCGATGCACTCAAGGTTTCAAGTTGAGCATCCACAGTCTCCAGTTGATTTCGAACAACAACCGAAACATCTTCTGTCAAATATGTTTCAACCAACTCACTGTTTGCCAAGGGGTGGGACACTACCTCGTCTCGACAGGCTTGTGGTTGAGCGCACAACAATGTCAAACCCAATACGGTCATTGGCCACTTTGTAAATGAATGTGTCACCTTAGCAGACATCTGTATCCCCATTTTTTATTGGTTCAGTGTGTAAATTTCGCTGAATAGAGTTTTGATTTCTTGAAGAGACTCAAGATACTGTACCCCTGTTTTGGGTGATTGACCGATGGCGTCTTGAACCACAACAAAATCTTCTGTACTCAACAGGCTGTGTGGATTGAACTGAAGCCCCATGGATAGACCCTTTGCTCGAGACCAATGGTAAGCCAATGTATCCAGTTCGGACTCAGATTCGATGGCCTGGATCGTATCATCAATGGCACGGAGAACAGTCAACACGACGACCCGTTCCCAAGCCTGAACAGCCTGATCGCGGTGAATGAGCAGTTGACTGCGCTGTTCTTCCGTCAATTCTGTCCCAACAGTGTCATGAAGCAGTGCACGCCCTGACCAAAAATCCTGCCAAGCGTCTTTGCTCAGCGTGGTTCCCAAGCCCAACTGATCGTATTGAGCAGCCCAAATGGCGGCACCCCAATTGCTTTCAAGAATCAAGTCGATTGCGCCATCCCCATCTCTATCCATGCCCTGTGTATTGATCACTTCTGCACTGGACCAATCAATGTAATCCATCGAGGCTCCAAAATAGCCAAAGCCTTCATCCCAAGCGTGCTCCAATGCTGAATACTCTGCACCTTCTTCAGGAATGTGAGAAGCCAACAAGCCCTTTCCATCGACATCATCGTCCAAGTAATCATCGGTGCCTTGACTGAAAGCGACAGACATGTAGAGAAAGTTCGACAACAACTGACGATAATCCACCCCATCTCTACCAACGTAGACCTTAGGCGTTTGATTGGAAATCGCCCCCCATCCGCTGGCTTGAGCATCCAATTGTGAACACCAAGTGCGAACCAAAGATTCTGGAGACGATACACCGTCTTCGCCCCAACCATAAAACTGTGTAGACCACTCTTTGTGATCGGTGACGGTGTCATTGCCAGCCAATTTTTCAAACAGATTTTTTCCGCTGGAAACATCCGCATAAGTGTTTTGCAACAACGTGCCGTTCTCCACAGTATACAAATGTGGAAAGTCTCCGTCCAAGTCCTTGATGCTCTCCAAATAAAAGAGAAGATCGGTTTCTACTTGTCCAGGCACAATGCTTTCGGTCAGTACACGACTTTCGAGATTGGAAATGTAGACATCGAGATCGTGTATGAGCAATTGACGAAAGGTTTGTCCAGAGTATGCGACACTGGATAGACCGTTTGAATTGATAAATTCGTATCGACGTTCATCGGTTTCGAATGATGATGCCTCGACCTGCTCAGTTTCTTCAGATGTATCTGTGGTTTTTTCACCACATCCAATACCCAGTACCCCAAATATTATTGAACCCATCATTGAACCGCTCATTGACTCTCCACACAACCTTATTGATAATGATTATCAATTTCATTGTAGCCTAATTGATAATCGTTTTCAATTAGCAGAGTCACATTTTTCGCTGAAACACACTTTTTTGTACAATTGTATGGGCTCAGACCAATTTGTTTGTTCTCCCTAAGATCCATGTTCTAGAGATAAACTCGGGTCACCCTCAGATTGATGGATGTCAAAATCTCATAGGTGATCGTCTCCGCCCAACGCGCCAGTTCTTCTACAGTGATCTCTTCTGTTCCTTGTGTGCCGAGTAAAACCACTTCTTCGCCGTTGTACACTTCGTCCCAACCAATGTCCACCATGATTTGATCCATACAGATAGAACCGACTACCGGATAGCGTTTGCCTCGAATCAATACCTGTGCACAACCACTCATCCGACGGTGATAACCATCTCCATACCCGACAGGAACGGTCACGATGCGCGTTCTCTTGGGTGCAACCCATTTGGACCCATAGCCAACGGGACTTCCTTCTTCCAACACTTTAAAATAGACAACCTTACTGCTCCAACGCATGACTGGTTGTATTGGCAGGCGATGCTTGACATGCTCACTTGGATACACTCCATACAGTGAGATGCCAGCACGAACCATGTTTTGATGACTTTCCGGCAACTGAATGATCGCCCCAGAATTGGCTGTGTGAATCCACGGAATCTCCAGTCCAGCCTCTCTCATCTGCGCCAAAGCCGTCTGAAACCGATCATATTGAACTCGAGCGTGATCCAAGTTCTGCGCATCGGCATTGGCAAAATGTGTAAAAACACCTTCTACATCTATATGCTCACACCCTTTGACCACATCAATGAACCTTTGAACTGAACGTGGCTGTACTCCGATCCGCCCCATACCTGTGTCAATTTTCAAATGTACAACAGCCCGTTGATTGAGTGACTTGGCAACCTCTTCAATCGCCAACACTTTCTCTATTGAAGAAGCCGCCAATGTAATATTGTGCTCAATGTACAAATGAATACGTTCACCCAGTATTCCCCCCATCACCAATATGGGCGTTTTTATCCCTTCTTCTCGAAGCAATAGTGCCTCTTCCAAATAAGCGACACCAAAATAGGACGCCCCTTCTCGACTCAGCCGTTCTGCCACCGCCACGATACCGTGTCCATATGCGTCGGCTTTGATGACCGCCATGACCGCACATCCACAATGGGCTTTGATCACTTTGTAATTGGTCGCCAATTGTTCCAGATCCACTTCCAAATGGGTTGGGCGCAAGGTGTGATGGGATATTCGTCTTGGTTTGGGGTCCCAGTGGTCTGAATTTCGATGCATGCATTCCTTTGTTGTCAAATGGTGATAAAAGCGATCCTATTGGATATCCAAAACGTATACCACCCTACAGACTCGGACAAGTTATGAGTACCACTGTATTTCGCTTACACCCAAATCAAGACTTGCGTACAGAATTGGAACGTGTTTGTTCCCTGTATACCCCCAATGGTTGCGCCGTGGTTACCTGTGTGGGGTCTTTGCAGAAAGCAACCCTCCGTATGGCTGGAGCCAATGAAACCATTGCAAAAGAAGGCCCCTTCGAGATTCTCTCATTGGTCGGTACGTGGACCCCAGAAGGTGGACACTTTCACATTTCTCTATCTGATTCCAACGGCGTGCTTTGGGGTGGACACCTCTGTGTGGGCTGTGAGATTTACACCACAGCAGAGATTGTGTTGCTCGACATCGGTCACCATCACCCAAAGCGCGTACACGACCCTGCGACAGGATATCCTGAATTACAAGTGAAACATCGATATATTTCACACACAGAATCCTAATTGGACAATCCAACAAAGACACCCATGTCGCCACTTTCATCAAAATATGGCGACGTCTGGATGTTTATGCCATCCCACACCCGCTTGTGGCCACGGTCCAGATTGAGTGAAACATCTACGTTTCGATTGTTGAGCAACACACCGCTACCCAAACCAACGGTCGCACCCAACAACGCCGCCCCTGAAACCACTTGTGAAGAATCCGTAAACAAGAACGCCCCCAGTGACCCGATCGTCGCACCTGCCAAACCAAGCATCTGAGGCACAGCCGTTTTCTCAGACTCAATTTGCTTACTGATCAAACCATAGCCCCCAGCAGCCAAAAACACGTCGGAAGTCAACAAGGTTGTCAACAGTTTGTCCGTATCATTCCACTGATTGTCGACGCCCAACGCCAACGGTGCCAAGGCACCATAATAGGCTCCCCATCCGGTTGCTGAGCCCAAGAAAATCGCATCTGAACTGGACACTTCAAAATATTGACCTGCGCCAATCAAGCCCAGCGCTGTCACACCCAGTCCCGTTTGGTACAGCCCTTCTGCTTGCCCCCAAGTCAACCATTTATTCTGTCTGGCAATCGTAGAAATGGAATTCATGTGCCAAGTTGCCACACCCATGCCCACACCCGTTGTCACCCAGTCGGAGGAACTAAAGTCCAAGGTGTTTCCAATACTGGTTCCACCCAACGCACCCAACGTACTCAACACCGCTGCGTTTCGACGCCCGTCCTCATAACTGCCACGCCTCAAAGAATTTACACCATACCCCAGCAAATATCCCACACCCGCTCCGTAGGCAGAAAAGATGCTTTGTTCGTAGGATACAGGGGTTCGATGATCATAATAGAGCGCCCCCACCATCGACGCATGAGATGCCAACCGCACCCACCCTTGTGGATACTGCATACCGATTGAAGGCAACAGTTCAGCAGTCGCGATTCCCATCTGCCCAGACCACACTCCAGCAAACAGCACAGACTTGGGCGTTGGATTCCAATTCTCCATCAACATATGAGAAAGTCCCAACCCCACGGCTGACCCTGCTGTCGCAACCAGCATCTTTGTGCGTTCATGTTGATCGTTGCGCTCTGCATACGTATCGTAGGCCTCCTGATAGGCGATATCCTGATCCCTAGAAGGGGTCGTCGTGGAGTCGTAATAGTCATTCCATTCAGGATATTGAAGTGTAGACTGATCTGTCGTTACGTCTAGAAGCCCAACGGCGGTCTGTGCACCCACATAGCCCATAAAATCTGCTTCCAGAACGTCTGACAGAGACATGTTGCGGTTTCTCGCCCAATGACCGTATCCACTTCCAAGTGTCACACCAATGGTTCTGGAAAGCGCTGCATACTCGGGATTGAAGTCCCAACCAGAAGCCAACATCTCTCCCATTGCCAAGCCCCATCCTGTACTCGACGTCATCAATACGGACTGTGCAAGGGTGGGATGCTGTTGCTGTGAAATCAACCAACCACTAGTCGCACCCAACAACGCTCCTCCCGTATACCCAATGGCCTCTGACGTTGGGTTTTGCCCCCAAACACCCACCGATCCAAGCAAAACAGAGCCTGTTACCCCAGCAGACACCGCATAGAGTTGATTGGCCAATCGATTGTTGGGCGCAGTAATGATTGGAATCTCTTTGTCTTTTAGCCACTCAGCATATGCATTCTGTAGGTGAATCAACGACTCTTCGCGCAACTCTATTGGGGCTTGCTCATCCGAAACATACTCGATCAACAATTCTGCCATGTGTGGATTCGAAATCTGCTTGATCGCATCCAGAGTGGCTTTGGCAACGCGCACATTGATTTGAGACTCTCCTTTTAGTGACCCGATCAGTTCAGTGTGGCCGATGGCCACGGTGATGGTTGAGGCCTTTGCTTCAGTGACGTACAGGGCCTTACTGGCAATATCTCGACACGCCAATACCGTTTGCTCTGAAACATTTGGACTGACAAACCTTGGTAATGCCTCGACGATCGCAAGCGTCAACGCCTCATCTTCGGCAACCATCTCCCATAAAAATGGCAATGCCAAATCGGTTTGCAAATTGGCCAGTTGTTCTACCGCAGCAAGTCGCTCCTGTGTAGAAACACGAGAATCTACCAAAGTACTGAGAGCAGCAATGATCACACCATCTTGATGAACAAAGTCGGTCTGCATCGCCAACTCTTCTTCCAAAGTTTGAATGCGACGTTGCAAGGCTTCCACTCTCTGCTCCGCCTCTTTCAGTGCCGTCATCTCTACTTCAGCGTTCACGGTCGGTTCTTCCGCCATGACAAGCCCAATCCACCACATATCCCCTCCCATTTTATAGAATCATTCGAATACCTAATTCCATTCTTCACAAGATACCACGTGCGAAAAGCATCAAAACTGTGTAGGTTCAACATATGCAGATCGTCAATTTACATCGTCAACGCATGATTGAAGTGGCTCAAACAGCCAAGGAAAGAGGACTACAAAAAGCCCTTCAAGTCTCAAGCCTCGACAAACTTCCATCTGATGGTGCCCACATCCCACCCCATGTGCGGGCGGTTGTTCAAAAATCCAAACTGGACTCCTTGTTGCACAGCAAAAACGTGTACTATGCACCCATCTATGCACCTGCACTGATTTACACCTCCTATATGCAAGAAAACATCATCGTTTATGTGTTCGCTCTCTTGAGTCTGTTGGTTCTACCGTGGAGCATTTTGGCATGGATACACAAACGCAAAGGGTGGGCTTCAGAGCAGGTAGAAAAACTATTTGCTGAACCCTTTATTTTTGTCGACAGTGCTCGAATCTATGCCAATTTCCCAGAGTTGAATCGACTGGAACAACAACTCAGTGAATTGGAGCACATGCGCAACACAGCAATCCAAACATCGAAAAGCATTGCCTCTTTGGCACAGAAACTCAAAGAAAAATTGATCCTTATGGGTCAAGACACCAACGACGAGACCCTGTCTGATCTAGACAATCAATATATTCTTCAGCAACGACTCATCGTGGAAGCAGAATCCGCAATCCACTCGGTGGAGAATCAACGACAGCAATGTCTTCGTTTGCGACAAGAACTCTTTGATTGGGTAGAACTCGACTGGATAAAACAAGAAGCCAGTCAATTCAGTGGACAACAACACTCAGAAAAATTGTGGAGACAAGCCGCAGAGATGGAACTGATCGCGCATGATCTCAACACCAAACTCAGTGGGGTCCACGGAGAACTCGGACACGCACTGGCAACTTGGCAAACCCGCAACGAAGTTTCCTAATCCCTTTCTCGATCACAGACCTTCTGCAGGTTTCTTCGGGCTATTTTCATCTTTGACCAATAGCACAGAGTGTTGGACGGGAGTTTTGGTGTTGGGTGGAATCGAGAGCAACTCTTTGTGCGGAATGTACCCTTCAGCCTCCACGCGAACTTCTGCGGCCTGTTGAACGATCAAACAAGAGCCAGAGGGTCGTTTAATTCCATTGATCTGTAAAAAAGCATCGCTCGGAACTGTATTCACACACAGTTCCACACTGCTCGATGGCAATTGAAAAGCTTCTGGGGCAGTTTGACGTTTGGGCATTGGATGGGTCAGCGATGGCTGTTCAGATTCAGATAGGACTGGATTTGGAATCGTGGGATTTGGTACATTGACCGTGGGTACGTCGACGGTGGGCACATCACCCAGTGGAAGAACCGGCAACAAGAGTACTTGATGGGTCATCGAATGTTGAACATCCAACGTTTCTCGATAAGGCACATAGCCATCCGCTGAAACTTCAACAAAGACTTCTCCTCGTGCTTGAACACAGCCCGTTTCAGCATTGACCGGGCGAGCGCTGACCAAAACGGTCGCAGTCCTTGGCTGTCTATCGATACAGAGTTCAAAGCCATCTTGCTCCAACACATCCGCATCATAATCTACAGGTGGAATCAACAAATCGGGCTCTTCTGTTTTGAACACACAGGCCACCAAAATCATCCAACACGCAATTGGGATCATACTTACTCCACTGCAACTTTCTATGATAATACCTTGTTGTGTAAACTTCATCCCAGAAATAAGATAGAATTACACTGCACACATTTTTGGAGTGGCTATGATCATTGCCTTTCTTTGCATGCTCACTGCACAAGGGAACACTTTTGTCACCAACATCAGTGACGAAATCGATCTCCAGTTGGGTGGAACGTGGTCCATCCCGTTTCACGATGGCTATCGGTGGTGGATGGGAATGGGTCAAGCCAGTGATTTGTGGGTTGCCCCACTTTATGACAGCAATTGGTACGTTGAGATGCCCCTCACACAAAACCTGTCCAATAAAGAAGTTCTATTTGACCATTCCCTTAGACGATGCCCCGATGGCAGTTATCTGCACATCAGCACTGGGGACGCTCAAGAACCCCATTACATCTTTCGATACGATGAAAATTTTCAGTTGCTCAGTGAAAGCCGCTTCGCCCAAGGCAACCCTCCCCATGCCAACAACGACATTCCGGCGATTTGTGGTTCTGAGTTTCAAGGATTTGGCATTGCTGAACAGCAAGGACTGCGCGACTTCTTTGTGGACGTCGACGAAAACGCGCAAGGACTTGAACCTTTTGAATTGGAAAATTCACCCAGAATGACGGGCTCTGGCATGACTGAAGTCGAAGGGGAATTGGTTGTCGTTGGAATGGATCCGGGACCGGATTTGAGCATTTCCATTTATGATCCAGACCTATATTTGCTCAAACAAGCGTCCATTCCTGCCTTCAGTGAAAACATCATTCACTATTGGCCCAGCAGAATCATGCGAATTGGAAGCCACTATTTGATCGCCACAATGGGCCGAGACCCCGCAGATCAATTTCCATTGGATACTGGAGACTTGTATGTCGTGGTTGTCGATTCTGAATTTGCACTCAAAGAATGGCATCAAGTTTCTTTCAACGACCCTTCCGAAGGTGGTGGAATGCGACCGTGGTTTGACATCCATGAAGATCAAGTCATCCTTGGATACGACAAACAAAACAGTCTCTATCTATACAGTTTGACCATTGACCTAGATGCGTTTGACAATGGTCTCTCTTCCGAGCCATCGTCGGAACCATCGTCGGAACCATCGTCGGAACCATCTTCAGAATCGGGTACAGAAGAAGATACTGGTGACGATACAGGTGAAAGTACTGAAAAGGACAGCGATGGCTGTGGGTCCAATGGAGCCCTTTTGCCACTGTTGCTCCTTCCGTGGGTATACCGCCGGAAAATCTATTTGCCAAACTGAATTGATCAAGGTAATAAAGAACGTCTTTTTGCGTCACAGTGAGAATGCCATGAAATTGTCGACCCGCGCTCAAACCCTTCAAGAGTCTGCCATCCGAAAGTTGGACGGCATCATCCAAACGATGACTGGTGTCGACTTTTATCGACTCAACATCGGTCAACCAGACATCCCGACACCCCCGTCAATGATGAATGCCATAATGGGCTTTGAGACCAACGTCTTGAGTTACGGACCGGCTTCAGGAACTCCACAGTGTCGAAATGCGTTTGCTGCGTACCACAGTCTCTGGCAACCCGCCTTAACGGCTGCACACATCGCGGTTACAACGGGTGGATCTGAAGCTTTGCTATTCGCTTTCACCGCAATCTGTGACCCAGGTGATGAGATTTTGGCACCAACACCTTTTTACACCAATTACAACGGTTTCGCGACCGTTGCTGGGGCAACCATCAAACCCATACCCACCAGTATTGAAAGCAACTTTGCTCTGCCTTCCGACGAAGAATTGGACAATCTGAAGTCTGATCGCACCCGTGCATTTGTCTTTTCCAACCCTTGCAACCCAACTGGGGCAGTCTATGCACGGTCTGAAGTGGAGCGGATTGCCCGCTGGTGTCATCGAAACGGCATCTTTTTGATCTCCGATGAGGTCTATCGAAGAATCTGGTTTGCTGAACCACCTGCCTCTGCGTTGGAAGTGGACGATGCCGCAGAAGCCGTCGTCGTCATCGATTCTTTGTCCAAAACTTGGTCTGCCTGTGGTCTACGACTGGGCGCATTGATATCCAGAAACATGCAATTGATGGAAAAGATCGAGCGTCTGGGACAAGCCCGACTCGGTCCCCAACCGTTGGCTCAACATGTCGGAATTGCGGCTTTGGAAATGCCTGAAGCCTATTACGAAACGATTCGACTCATGTGGAAAAATCGTGTGGACGTCTTGGCAAAAGCATTGGACGATGTAGAGGGCGTACACTTCAACAAACCCACTGGTGCCTTCTATTCCATGGTTGAACTGCCCGTAGAGTCCACAGAGGACTTTGCTCGATACTTGATCACCGATTTTAGAAGTGAACGAGATGGTGCACTTGAATCCTTGGTTGTTGCACCGGGTAGCGGGTTCTATGTGGATGGTACACGCGGTCAACGTCAGATTCGTATGGCTGCAGTCCTTGAGCCCCCTAAGATTCAACGGGCGGTTGAGATGCTTTCAGAAGCCTTGACCGAATACAATCGATAAGCAAACCCACGTGTCTACAGTCATCTAGGTTGGTTTGAATACTGGTCTATAAGGGTTCTATATACCCAATGCTGGTCGAGTTTCCTTCTTGCCAAGATTGTTCTCAAGCATTGCCCATGATGCGGAGACACAGCCATCACCGATCAACCGTTTGCCACCTATTACTACTATTCTGTCGCGTACTCTTCCAATAAATCAAACACCACTTTGTATGTCCAAGGTTCGATTTGACTGAGTTCACGCGCAACTTTGACTGGAATATTGCGTTCTCGACAGGCGTGGGCCAAAAACCGATAGCGACCACGACCAAAAGGAAACCGCAACATGACCGTTGCACGTTCTTTGATTTCTGTGGATTGAACGATGTCTCGAATCGGTCCTCGGTCTTCAGAATCCAACAAGATGGTCTTCAACCCCTTGCGTGTTCGTAAGGCAATCAACGCCCGAAGCATCTTCAGTATTTGAGGGCGTCGACGCAGAAACGATGGACTTTCAAGGATGAGTTTTGGATGGGTTGAAATATCATTCATCCAACGGCGTTTCCGAACTTTCAACAAAAAAGAGTCGAGCACTTCCTGTTTGCGCATCAACAAATAATCGGTTCCCATCAAATGACGAGCCAAGATTGTTTTGCCGACCCCTTGCTCTCCAAAAATAAATATGGTCGGTCGGTCAATCAGTGCTTTTGGAGTATTTTTGTTTCCTGTGAACTCTGTGTAGACCCCTTGAAAGAAAGACGATTGGTGCCGTACATATCGTATAACACTGTTGTCTTTTTGAGAGTCTGGCACAAAAGCTCCATCAGCAAGAGTAAAAAACGGACGTACAAGTTGCACCTTACTCAGGTACAAAACCACTGTGCAACATCGGAAATTTGGACAATAGAGAGAGAACTCATCACGGTGTAAAACACATTTGTTTTACAGTATTGCACCTTTCTAGTATAACCAATCTCATAAATTTCGCGATGGAAATCTTAAAAACTGATACCAATCATATCATTGACAATTGCCATTTTCTACGTAAATTCAACCCTCTATCCACTTAAATTTTCTCTGGACGTTGAACCCAATCGCGATCCATTTCCAATTATAAAAAAGGACCGCCGAGGCGATCCTTTGTTCTACAACTGTCAGCAGCTACCAGTGATGGTTATTTCAACAAAGAAGCAGAGATGACAACGCGTTGGATCTCTGAGGTTCCCTCATACAAGGTTGTAATTCGAGCATCTCGGTACAAACGCTCTACTTCATATTCTTTGCTGTATCCATACCCACCGTGGATTTGCAAGGACTTGTCTGCACAGAAGTTGGCACACTCACTGGCAGCAAGTTTGGCCATCGAACAGGCACGAGAGATTTCTGCGCGACTCAATTCGCAAGTTCCAGCCATTTCTGCATCTTTGATGGTGGCGGCTTTCCAAGTAAGCAATCTCGCTGCCTCAATCTTGGTTGCCATGTCGGCAATCATCCACTGAATGGCCTGCTTGGTTGCAATGGGCTTGCCAAACTGTTCACGTTGCTTGGCGTGGGCAATGGCCAAATCCAAAGCACGCTGGGCAATTCCAAGAGCCTGTGCAGCGATTCCAACACGACCACCGTCCAAGGTCGACATCGCTACGGCAAATCCCTTGTCTTTTACGTGCATCATGTTGTCTGCACCCAATGCCATGTTCTCGTACACCAGTTCAGATGTTCCAGAACACGCAATTCCCAACTTCTCCTCTACTTTTCCAACGCTGAAGCCCGGTGTCGATGTTTCAAAGACAAATGCCGAAACACCACGGTGACGCAACGATACGTCTTTGTTCGCGTAGGTTACACAGATGTCTGCTTGAGGACCGTTGGTGATCCAAATTTTCGATCCGTTCAGAACATATCCACCATCTTGCTCAGTGTACGTGGTTTGTTGAGAGCCAGCATCCGAACCAGCGTTGGGTTCAGTCAATGCGTAGCATCCCAACTTTTCCCCACTGGCCAACGGTGCCAAATACTTTTGTTTCTGCTCTTCTGTTCCAAACTTCAAAATGGGCCAACAAACAAGTGAGTTGTTCACACTCATGATGACACCCACTCCAGCATCGGCGTAGCAGATTTCTTCGAGTGCAACCACGTAATCCAACACAGTCAATCCCATTCCACCATACTCTTCAGGAATGAACATTCCCATAAAACCGTTCTCTCCAAGTGCTTCTACGATTTCCGTTGGAAACTCATGGGTGTGGTCTCTCTTCATAGACGTTTCGATAATCTGATATTCTTCGACAAACTCTTTGGCGGCTTGTTGAATCATGAGTGTATTTTCAGGCAATGTAAACATTCTGTTTTCCTCTGTTGTGTTGGTGTGTGGTAAAATTTAACGGATTCTCTAAATGATTGGGATTATTGTCCAGTGAATTTTGCTGCGCGTTTCTCCAAAAACGCACCCATGCCTTCTGTTTGATCGGCTGTTGCAAAGCACAAACCAAAGGCACCAGCCTCTACAGCAAGTCCCGCATCGGTGTCCATTCGGTCCGTGGTGTCCACCACTTCTTTGACCAAGCGTACGGCAATTGGACCTTTTTTGGCAATTTCAGCAGCGAGTGCTTTGGCACCCTCCAAAACATCTTCTTCAATGCGCAGGGCTATTCCAAGCGACACAGCCTCTTCAGCGCGCACAATTCGACCCGTCATCATCAATTCCAATGCGGCTTGTCGCCCAACTCGGCGAACCAATCGTTGGGTACCACCAAATCCTGGAATGACACCCAGATTCACTTCAGGTTGTCCAAATTTGGCTTTGGGACCAGACAAAATGATGTCGCAACACATTGCCAATTCGCATCCACCACCCAAGGCAAACCCATTGACTGCGGCGATGGTTGGGGCTGGAAAGTGCTCCAATTTGCGCAACGTACGCTGACCACTCAGTGCAAACTGCTGGGCTTGAGTCGCTGTGAATCCAGACATTTGAGAGATGTCCGCTCCGGCTGCAAAGGCCTTTCCTTCGCCCGTTAAAATCACCGCGAACAAAGACTCACTCTTCCAAGAGTCCAAGACAGAGCCAATCTCTTCCACCATCTGAGTGTTGATGGCGTTCAAGAACTTTGGGCGACTCAACGTGATGACGCCGACACCGTTGACCAATTCTGTTTTCAAGGTTTCAAACTGAGACATGACCTCTCCTTATTTTTTGCTGTAATCGTAGAATCCACGACCACTCTTGCGTCCCAACCAGCCCGCTTCTACATACTTTCGAAGCAATGGAGATGGACGGTACTTGCTGTCTTTGAATCCGTCGTGTAGTACTTCCATGATCGCCAGACACGTGTCCAGTCCAATGAAGTCCGCCAAGGTCAATGGCCCCATGGGGACGTTGGTTCCCAATTTCATTGCCACATCGATGTCTTCAACAGACGCGATGCCTTCATACAGGGCTTGTGCGGCTTCATTGATGTACGGCATCAAAATGCGGTTGACGATAAACCCGGGCATGTCGCGTCCTTCTACAGTTGTCTTACCCATTTTGTGGGCAATTTCCGAAACGATTGCAAATGTTTCGTCAGATGTCGCCAATCCACGAATCAATTCTACGAGTTTCATCACCGGTACTGGGTTCATAAAATGCATCCCCATGACCTTGTCTGGACGGTTGGTGTTGGCTGCAATTGCGGTGATGGAAATCGACGACGTATTGGAACACAAAATGGTGCTGTCAGGCGTTTTCTCAGAGAGTTCAGCGAATATTTTGTTCTTCAAATCCACATTTTCAGTGGCGGCTTCCACAACCAACTGGGCGTTCGCATGGGCTGCCAAATCGACAGACGTGGTGATGCGTGGCAAAGCAGCATCAATTTTTGCATTGAGCGCTTCAACTTTGGCATCGTGTTCTGCTTGAGTCAATTGACCACGAGACAGTTTTTTGCCCAAACTTTTCACCCCACGACGCATGTTGGCTTCGATACCACTCAAACCTTTTTCCAAAGCGGTTTCAGAGATGTCGGTCAAAATGACGTTGAATCCCGACATGGCAGCAACGTGTGCAATGCCAGCTCCCATTTGTCCAGCGCCGATAACGCCAATTGTATGGACTGTTGATTGTTCTATTTCTGACATGTCATTCTCCTTAAAAGTCTGTGAAAGTCTGTAATTAATTGGACAATCTATAACGGAATTGAGACCTTTTGACCACTGTTGACACCGTCTCTAGACTCAAAGACAACAGCGATCGATTGGATAAAACACCGTTCAACATTGCAATTGTGAATGGATAAACATAAAAGATGCAACCAATATGAAACCCGAACGTCTTACGTTGTGGGGACTGCTGGCACTGGCGGTTCCATCGATCCTCTCGCAATTGCTGAACAATGCTTTCCGAATCATTGATCAATACTGCATACAATGGCTGGGAGCGCCCGCACAAGCCGCATTGGGTTCAACCTCATTTATCTTGATCGCAGCCTTCTCAATGTTCATGCTCATCGGTGGAGGCATTGGTCCCTTGGTTGGGCGAGCGACTGGAGCCAATCAACCAGAAGACCGACTTCGCTTCATTGGTCAAAGTTTACGGGCAACTGTTTTTGTGGGAATCGCCTATTGCATCATTTTGGTATGTTCAGCCCCCTACATGCCCGACTTGGTTGGACTCAGCGGCACCAGTGCAGAGATGATGACGGATTACTTGACGTGGCTGGGCTATACGGGCTTCTTTCTGGCTTTTGGTCCTGTCATTGACGGCATCTACATCTCGATGGGAAACACCAAATTTCCGATGCTACTTCAATTGTTGGCGACCATCATCAACGCCTGTTTGAATTATTTTTTGATTTACACCTTGGAATTTGGCATTGCCGGTGCGGCAATTTCCAGTGGGGTGTCTAGAGGGGTCGCTTCACTGATTGGTCTCTACTATATACAACGTGACTTTTCTCCAAAATGGACTGGGTATTCCGAAGTCCGAAGAATGATCAACATCGGAATGCCGATTGCGGTGGGAATCTTATCCTATGCACTGGTCTACTGGGTGCTACTCAAAACGTCTATCTCTCCACTCGGCGAACCTGTCAATGCAGCTTTGGGCATTGGATTCTCGGCACTCGAAGGCATTTCATGGCCCGTCTTCGCAGGCATCATGCTGGCAGCCAGCAGTTTGATCAGTCGCCAAATCGGTGCAAATGACCAAGAGGGACTGGATCGAACACTCAAACTGAGTTTTCCAGCGTCTACCGTACTGGGACTGATCATTTCAGGGATTTTCTATTGGGGAGGAGAGACCTTTTGTGGATTCTTTACCAAGGACCCCATCGTTCTAGAGCAGGCTGTCATGTATGCACACATTTTGGCCTTTTCACAGGTCTTTGTTGCTTGGGAAACCTTGTCAGAAGGCATATTGGAAGGAGCTGGCGATACCAAAACCGTACTGTGGTTTGGCATGCCGTTCAACATACTGCGCATTCCACTCAGTTGGTTTTTGGCCATCTATTTGGGATGGGGAGCATTTGGTATATGGTGGACGATCAACATCACCACGTATATAAAGTCCTTGTTGAAAATGTGGGTTGTGGCCCGTGGACGTTGGCGAAACGTCGAAATTTAATAGAATCCATCACCAATCAGGGAAAAATATGTTTGTGTTGCCACTGTTGTTTGCTTGTTCATCCGATAAAGTTCAAGACACTTCGCAAGTAGAAATTTTCCAACCCACCATGCCCACCTCAGAATGTGGCTTGCCAGACTATGAGTTCTTAGCAATCGAGTCCATGGGAAGCATTCTGTCCTCTGACAAGCGCGATGATTTAACCTTGACACAGGAAGCGATGACCGCACTGTTGGCGAACTATGATCTTCCATTGCCCCCACCCACCAACGGAATTGAGACCTACTATATTGAATACGAGACCCAAGACAAAGGTGCACCCACCAACGGAACGGGCATGATCATCTTGCCAGCAGGCAAAACCGAAGCACCGGTCATGATGTGGCTGCACCCCACCATGGGCTTCAACGACGAATGTTCTCCAACCGCTACGGGGGTGCTTGGGGCTGCCTACCCCGCCATCTTTGCCTCACTGGGTTTCATTGTCGTTGCACCAGATTACATTGGTATGCGTGGATGGACGGGTGAATCAGAAGACCTACACGCCTACATATCCGAAGAAGCCACAGCTATATTTTCAATTGATTCGTTGAGAGCCTTACCGAATCTGCTGTCCAATTACGGAAAAAACATTGAATGGAACCCCGATGAAATTATTTTGTGGGGCGTATCAGAAGGTGGATTTGCGGCACTGGCGACCGATCGCTACTTGCCCCATTATGCACCCGAATACACCAGTTTGACCACCATCGCCACGACACCAGTGACAGACACCTTGGAACTCGCAAAGAGAGGTCTCTCTGAGTTCAGTCCAACATCGGCAGGGATTGTCGGTGTGGCCATCACGTTAAATCAGTGGTACGACGCCCACATCGATCTAGAAACCATGCTTCAACCAGAGTTTGTATCCATCGAAGACAGCCTCTATGAGACCTGTGGAGACTTTGGGGATCTAGACGGCGTAACAGACATCGAAGACCTCTTTCAAACGTCTTTTGTCGATGGAATTCTGAATGATGATGGATCCGTTGCACCGTGGGACTGCTTCATGAAAGACAATGACATCAAAAACAAAGTCCCTCACATCCGTACCGCTCCGACCTACATCGTGACGGCTGAACTGGATGATTTGGCTTGGCCGACTCCCGTACACAATGACATCCCGACACTGTGCGAACAAGGCTATCAAATTGTCCACCGGCAGTGTGCTCAAGCCGATCATGTGGACGGCTCCCTTGATTCTCTCAAAGAACAGTGGGACTGGGTGCAGGCCAGATTGAACGGCGAAGATTTAGAAGATGTGTGCATCGTTCAAGATCCGTCCCCCTGTGGTATAGAATGACAAAATTTTGCATTTTCTAGATCACACACTGCAAATATTGGGCTATACTTTGTTTAGAATCAGTTCTAAAAAACAACAATCCACTTTGAGGTCCCTATGTTAAACCTAACTTTATTGGCTTTTCTAGCCTGCTCAGGCCAAGAAAGCACAGAACAAAAAACTGACAACACTGCCAAAGCCAAAACTGAAACAAAAGCCGAGACCAAAACTGAAGTCAATGCCAAAGCCGAACAGTTGCAAAAGCAGGCGTCTACAATATTGGGGGCTCTTCCTGAAAAGATGCCAGGTTCTGACAATGACACACCTGAAAGAATTGCACTGGGTAAAAAACTCTACTTTGAAAAAGCGCTCAGCATCAACGATTCACAGTCTTGCAACTCTTGTCACGATTTGAACAATGGCAACATGGGTGTTGATCACGAACCCACATCTCCAGGAGCCAAAGGCGAGCGTGGTGGACGAAACTCTCCCACTTCTGTAAACGCTGGATTCCACATCGCACAATTTTGGGACGGTCGAGCCCCTGACTTGAAAGCACAAGCCAAAGGCCCCATCTTAAACCCCGGTGAAATGGCGATGCCCGATGAGGCTACTGTCATGAAAAAACTGAGTGGCATGCCGGAGTATCCAAAGATGTTCCGTTCTGCATTCCCAGACCAAGACAAAGTCATGACCTATGACAATCTTGCAGAGGCCATCGCAGCCTTTGAAAGAACTTTGATCTCGAAAGATCGGTTCGACGAATTTCAAAAAGGCGACTTGGCGGCTCTAAATGAACAAGAACTTCGTGGGTTGGAAAGTTTTGTTTCTACTGGCTGTATCAGTTGTCACAATGGCGCAACAGTCGGTGGAACCTCTTACCAGAAAGTGGGTGTGGTCAAACCTTACTTCCCGGATGACGCTGAAGATATCGGACGTGCCGCTGTCACTGGAAACGACGCTGAGAAGTTCTTCTTCAAAGTACCCTCATTGCGAAATGTCGCCAAAACAGGTCCATACTTTCACGATGGCGAAGTCCCCACTCTAGAAGAAGCCGTTTCCATTATGGCTGAAGTACAGTTGGGCAAAGAACTTCAGAAGAATGAAGTGCAAGACATCGTCGCATTCTTGAATACCATGAACGGTGAAATCACTTTCTAAATCGAAACGTCGTGTCAAAACGTTTTCAAAATTGGATGCTTGAATAGTTCTTCGGTAATGTGTTAGGGTAGATTCTATGGAACCTGCCCTTTCTAATATCGACGCGTCCGACTTACAATCACCTTCTAAACAAGTAAATCTTTCTGCTTCTGTGTCTGTAAAAAGAGCTCTTTGGTTGCTCTCAATTTCCTTGGTTGTCGCCCTATTGTCTGGAGTGATGTTTTCATTTTTTCAGGTTTATTCCCCAGACTTTGAAGAGGATATTCCAAATCCATTTATCATTGAGCCAGCGTTACTCATCATGGGACTCACGGGAATTGTCCTCTATGTTATAGCTCTTTACAATCAACGCACACTGAGTGCATTGTGCGCTCATGGATTTGCTGTTTGTCAAGGGGTTGTGCTGGGTGGATTGAGCTGCTATACGTGGAGTATTTTTCCAAATATTATGTTTCAAAGCATTGGACTGACAAGTATTGGGCTGGCGATTACATGGATCGGTTTTCAAAATGGATGGCTTCGGCCCAATCCCTTCTTTCGAAGCCTAATTCGTTTTTTGGTTGGGGGAATTTGTCTTTGGTACATGTACACTTTCATTGCATATGTGTTTTGGCACATCGAATATGAACTGATTTACGGTAATACATGGACTGGCATCGCATTCAGCGGTACGATTGCTTTCATTGCCTGTCTGGAAACACTCTTGTGCTTGGATGACATTGAGCGGTACGAAACAGTTCTGCAGGCGACAGATTACGCCGAGGAAATGCAATGGTTCTTTGCGTTGGAGTTGATGGCCGGGATCATCTGGGTCTATATTGAAGTGGTCATTATGTGCTTTAAGTGGCAAATGAAAACTGATGTCTAAGTCCAAAAAGAATACAATGGCGGACACCAGTCGTACTTGGCTCATGGGTTCTTTTCGCGGTGAATACATTGGAACAGCAAACAGTGGTTCTATCCGAAACACTCAAATCTTTGACCTCACCGTCGTTCGCGGCACCATTACTGGACTCTCCACTCACCCGGAGCAACCACAACTAGACAATGCGAAAAAACCTCTGTTGCTTCCATCGGTTTCTCAAATCTATACACATACGGCTGATTTACAGTTTGGTGACGCCCTCCGTAAAGACGATGTACCATGGAAGATCTATCCCAAACTCTTTCAAGTTCACCTGTACGATTACACTTTTGATTCCAAGCATTACAACAAAATAGACAATACCGTTCATGGTTTCTTAACCGGCACTGTCATTCTGAATCTGTATCCACCTCGCCACATTCCCCCTACGCCAAAAAACATAGCCACCAATACACTCCGCCAAAACAGTGGATGTTTCAGTGCGCCACTCTTGGCTAGAAAACTGGTGTTGGCATCCATGCTTACCTTAAACAACATCAACTTGGACGTCTTGTCCATTTTCAACTTGCATTTTTTTACTGTTTCAGTTGCCGACTTGCCTTCGTCAGACGTAGTTTTGGACTCAGACAATGACGGAATTATCGATATCCGAGACAAATGTATTTTCGACCCAGAGGATATCGATGGCTTTGAAGATGAAGATGGGTGTCCTGAAGCGGACAATGATCAAGATGGTGTGGCAGATGATTATGACAAATGTCCCAACATCAAAGGTGTACAATCGGATGGATGTCCTTCGGTTGAAGAGACAAAGACAACCGAAAACATTGATGCTGACAATGATGGAATTCCAAATGCACTGGATCAGTGTCCCGATGAAGCAGAGACCTTCAACAATTTCAACGACTATGATGGATGCCCTGATGAAGTCCCCGAAGCCCTCAAAAGCCTAATTGGCATTCAAAAAGCCATTCAATTTGAAAGCAATACCGCTGATCTAAAACCAGAAGCCATACCAGGGTTACAAGAAATTACAAAATTGTTAATTGAATATCCAACGACACAAATCATTGTTGAAGGACACACAGATCGGAAAGGAACTGCAAAATACAATCAAGGTTTATCGGAAAAGCGAGCCGAAGCAGTTCGAAATTGGATTGTTGAACAAGGTGTGGGACAAAGTCGCATTTTAACCAAAGGCTATGGTTTTCGAGAGCCCATCGCAAACAACGATACTGAACAAGGTCGTACACAAAATCGCCGTGTAGAAATCAATTGTCACCGGTGTGAGATTCCAGAATCGCTCAAGTCAGATGCGATAGCCCCCCAAGTAGAATCATCAACGGAATATTCTCCCTCCATCCCGTTATCCCCAAAAGTAGAGGAGACACAGTGACAAAAAGTACTCTTCAACAACCAATCGAAAAATCAAAGCAACCCTCTACAAGCGACGAACACACTACTGAGACTGTAGATACGGTCGAGACCAACACACACAACGTCATTGTTGAATCAACACCCACTTGGCGAGAAAAGTTCAATAAGCAATTGTCCAATACCATCCAATGGTATACACAATGGATGAAGGCGTTGCGATACCCAATAACAGTACATCCACAATACAGTCCGATGCGATTCACCACTGGATTGACCCCTGTTCGAATCACATTTCAAGGCTGGGGTTTTTGTCTATACAACGGGCGAATAAAGCACTTTCACAACACCAGTCTTCTACTGAAAATGCCCGTCAACATCCAGACTCCAATCATTATCGTTGGATGGAGACAACTGTTTAAACATTCTTTGTTTATTGATTCCTCACTCGAAGTTATCTCCAATTTTTCCGTCCAGTCCAATGTGACCTATGCAGTACCCCAAGTCAACATTGCAACAATTAAAAGTCCATCTTTGAAGATTGAAGTATCACCAGTCTCCATTCAGTTACCTTCCACACCGAGATTTCAAGTCAATACCGTCGTCATGGAGAGCATACGTTCTCAATTATCTCACTCGGAGACGATGTGAATTTGTATCCACCCCCATCACACTCTCCTGCAAAATGGTATGAACGCCTACCATGGTACTGTTGCAACGTGGACTTTAGGCACATGGAACAATCTCCAAATGCAGATCGCATTATGTATCAAGGATTGGGATGGAGCATAATCGCAAGTGCCACCATTGCCTCTCTGTCTACCGGATATGGTTTATTTTTAATTGTCGAGCACTCTTGGGTTGCACTTTTTAGTATTGTGGTTGGTGCGCTGATGATTTTAATTTTTCGGTATTCCATGTCCAAAAGAGGAGTTGGGGATGGAACACCACAAATCACCTTCTTCGAGATCGTAAAGACAATGCCACAACTGGTCCTTGTCGTATTTTTTGGCAACCTTTTATCTCTTCCAATGGAATATGTTGTTTTAAAAAATGAAATCAATGTGGAAGTGTACACGCAACTCGCCAAAGACAAAGAGCGGATTCGAAAAGATATCGAAGCCCAATATTTTGATGAACAACAAACCATACGACGCGCCATCACAAAATTAGAATCGGAAATGGCAACAAAACAACGTTCACATGAACAGCTGATTTTTGAACTCTCTACAATGAAAGAACGTGTTGAAAATACCCCAAAACATCAGCGAACTCAAACGTCAAACGATGGTCCATCTTGGTATGACCAAGTAGAATTGGTTGAACGTCTCGAAGATCAGGTCACCATTTCAGAAGCCCAAACCAATACAGCGATGAAGCAATTGAAGTCTAAACTGACAGAACAAGAGAATAAGCAGCAAGCTTTGACGACCACCATCCACACATCCATAGAGTCTACGATTTCCAATTTACCTGAGAACTATACTTTTATCGATTCTTTGCCCTATTTAAAGCGGGTGGGTGGTCACATCCGTTTGTTCATCAAAGGTTTGCTTTGCTCTATCTTATTGAGTCCATTCATTTTTATGATGATGCTTTCCAAAAGTACATACTGGATATTCAATACTCAATTCAACGAAAATACAGACGATTTGAAAGGAGATTTTCTATAATGTCTCTCACAACATACACTCACAACATGGAGTTCTCATGAAAAACAAACGACTAGGTATTCATAAACCAGCTGGTTGGTTTGAATCATTTTTATGGATGTGTGCTGGAGCAGATCGCGATATCCTCGAACAATGCCCTGATTCAGATCGAATCAAATATCAAGGAATTGGGGGTATTATTTTTGCAACTGGTATCCTTGCTTTCATCTCTAGTTCCTATGCTTTTTGGACAGTCTTCTCTCCTAAAGATGGCTTGGCACTAGAACCTCAAGTCTATAATCATGCAGCCAATATGGCTGTTCTTGGTTCTATATTTGGCGGTTTGGTATGGGGGCTCGTCATCTTTAACATTGACCGTTTCATCGTTTCGAGTACAGGCTCTGGTGATGGTACATCCAGTATTACTCTGGGGGAGTTTTTCCAAGCACTCCCACGAATGCTCATGGCTGGTCTCATTGGATTGTGTCTTTCAACGCCTTTGGA
>CBFIFY010000046.1:0-35924 GCA_965661985.1 uncultured Myxococcota bacterium
GCAAACTACTGGGTGTGATCGGATTGGGCGTCATGTGGGGTTCTCCGGCATTTTTGCTAATTTTTGTGCCCATTTTGGTCGTTTACGCCGTTGTTTCCAATCGACTCATACAAGAACGCTTTTGCCATCTGCGATTTGGGCAAGAGTACGCCGTCTACTGTGCGGCCGTTCCAATGTTGATTCCCACAGTCGCTTCTTTGCGCCGTTGGCAAACGGATGAGGCTGTTTTACAACACACCACTCAGATTCAAGATCACACCCAACCTACTGGAATATGGAACGAGTTTCGATGGTATTTGTTGGGGTTGTTGGGGCTATTGAGCGCATTTTACAGTATTGTATGGATCTATGCCTAACTTGTATTCGTGCTGTGCCGATTCGAAAAACAGCACACCAAAATTCACCGAGCATATTTTGTGCTCTATTTCAAACAATCAACACTGAGTGAGACCACATCGCCCATGACCCATGAAGAGTTGAGACAATATTTTGATTTGGGAGAACCAGACGAACACGACACCATCAGCATTTCGTCAATGCGTCGGATACTCTACGACTATGCCCAAAACTTTGGAATAGAACTCAGAATTCAAGAGCATCTCCCCGGAAATCAACGGGTCCGTTTTGAACTGTTCACAGACTATTTTTTGAGAAACACCACCGAAACGGCTTTGATGGCCTATCATCCTTCTGGACAATTGCGGTGGAAATCCAATTTGCCAGAAACCCCACTTGAAGAGTCACTGGATACACCCCAAGCGCCCACCGAGATGTTGCCACCGTCGGAAGAAGAGCAAGCTGTGTCCATGGATATGGCTTTGGAGATTCTATCATCTTTACAGGACAACACTGGCACTGTGAGTTTCGCCGACTTCCTACGGTTTCACAATCCAGATGCCGACGAATTTCGAACCCTCAATCTGAAGATTTGACCCACATTCGACTCCATGCAAGCAACAACAACATCCAATAGCCAAACAACAGTCCCAAGGTTATCCATCCAGCACTGGGGTAGTTGTCGGGATATTGACCGATGGCATAGGCCAACAGCACAAGCAAGGGTGCCGATGTTATCAATGCAAACGCGGCTCCTTTCGAATAGTTGGTCGCACACGGTGTGCTCAAGTTTGGATCAATCATTCTCAACAACGACAGTCCCATTGGAAATGTACCGGTACAAGAACCAAACCACACAACAAGATGATGAAAGGGCAAGCGTTCAAACACCCGTCGAAACAACACCAGCGCCATCATCAAAGATGCCAATCCTGCCAAAGTTGTAAGCAACAACACCAGTCCCAAATTTGAAGACAGCACCGCCACCTGAATGGCCACCAAACCAGATGCGGTTGTGACATCCACCGTCAAATTACTCAGAATTTGCAACCGTTGATTGTGTTCTTTGACAGCATCGACATCCATGAAGCGCATCAGCATTTGTCGAATTCCCATCGCTACAAACAACGCCAAGACAAAATGCAATCCCCACAGCATGTTCACAAGTTTGGGTTTGGACAGCAACTGATCGGCAATTCCGTCAATCAATACATAAGTCAAAAAATAGGTACCGATCACGAGTGCCACACTGTTGGACAGCGTTTCCGGATTTTTCAGCCAGTTTGGGCTCCTTTCACTTGATGCATCTTGCTCAAAAGTCTCCCCGTCCAAGTCACGCTCTACCCATCCTTTGCGACGACCATACAAGACCAGCGGTATCCCCACAACCACACTCCAAACAAAACCCATAGCAGCAATGATGATCCCAATATCCGAACCACTTTCAAGTCCGGTAGTTTCCCATGCGCGCCCAAAAGACAAAGCTTGGCCAGGTCCTTGATTGAACCCCAATGGCAACAACAAACCCAATCCAATGTGCAATTGACTGTCTTGAAAAGCAGAGAGCAACATCACAACAGCCGCACCCAAAAATCCCTGCATCGCCCCCATAGAGGAAATGGCAAAACCAATGGTTAGAGATTCCTTTGTCTTGACGTTGGGTGGTGGAACTTGTAACCCCACCGTGATGAATACCAACGCCAATCCGTGGTACACGAGTGTCTTGAGCACATCCACATCCATCCAAGTCGGGTCAACATATCGGATCAATACACCGACTGTTCCGGCGACAATGGACAATGGTAGATACAACTGTTTGAGTTTCGGTATTCTAGTCAACCAAGAGGCGATCACAAAACAGACAGCCAGTCCAAACAAGGTTTGCACCACTGGATTGGTAAAAAAATCAGACATCGATACTCCCAACACCGCAAAGTCGATATATATCCCTTATAGACTAACACCCTTCAACACTCTTGGAGAACAGATGGCCATGAACTGGAACAACACGCGTGAAATTGCTGAAGAACTCTATGATCTCAAGCCCGACATTCATCCCTTGTCCATTCGATTTACAGAATTGCACGATTGGATTGTGGCACTTGAAGACTTTGATGGAGACCCTGAAGCCTCGACGGAAGGACACCTCGAAGCCATCCAAATGATTTGGTATGAAGAGTGGAAGGAAGACAACCCAGACGCGGATGATCCATACGATTTCTCAAAACGGTAAAGACAACAGCGACTCAAAGCAGTGGAGGGTTCGCGATCCGATCATCAAGATTTGGATACATCACCCAAAACGAACCCAGAAAACCAAGCAAGAATACGGGTAGGCAGATCATCTGTACGAGGTTGCGCTTCCGGAAAATGTGGGACAAACGTCTGTGTCTCAACACCCATATGGTGTTTTGTGGAAGCATTCAGTCCCTGATGCAAAGACTGTTCGAGTTGTGAAATATCAGCTGTATACGGCAACGGGGACTGAAAATAAATGTAGGCAACCGGTTGCTCAGAATTTCGATACAAATACTGAATGGACATTGGAACGATTGGAACTTTCAGGTCTTTGGCGAGCATTAGAACACCCCTTTTACACTTCAAAGACACCTCTTGAGTAGGACGATGTTCTCCTTGTGGAAAAATCCAAAACTGAGTGGGCTCCGTGTTTAGATTGGACACCCCCTTCAACTGAAGGACGGCTTGCTCCTTGGAATCAGTATTCAATGGAATAGAGCCACACCACCGCAGAAAAGGCAGTCGACGCAATGTCGCTTGGGCTACAAAAACAAATGCCCGTGGGCTCAGCAACCCGCTCAACAAAAAATACATGCAGGAGTCCCAATAACAAACGTGATTTGGGGCTATGATGATGCTCTCCTTGGAGACCAACTGTTGAACCTCTTCAAGATTGTGAATGTATACCTGTTCAAGATGCTGACCCAACTTTCGTACCATGAGCCATCGGATGAACCGATAAAACAACGGAGATCGTTCATCTTTCGTAGAATAATTGTTCATGAACCGTCACCTTTCACCTAAGGAAGCTTGACCTTGCCATAGGTGCGCCCTTTCCACTCAACGCCTTTGGTTAAGGTTTGCAGGCCTGAGTTAAAAAATATTCCGATTGCAATCACACTGGCGATTGGGTGACACAAAATGGACAACCACGACTGTTCATATCGCAGAGCAAGCAACACCCGTAAAGTATAATTCGTTCCGACAATTAGAAGAACCCAGACCGTCACAGATGGGTCCAAAATGGGCAAACAGGACAGCAACACAAATGGAACAACAAAGCAAGTGGTGTACAATGCGATGACAAAAAACCATAGAAAAATATTTTGCTTCAACCCCAAAAAAACATTTTTACTGAACCCTTGCCAGATGTCAGAAAAAGAAGTGTACATTCGACAGGAAGCCAGATGGTGACCATCGACAAACCGCACCGTCAGTCCACTTTTTTTGAAGAGGGTTGCCAGTGCCATGTCGTCAACCAACTGATCTGGAATGGCTGCAAAACCACCCGATTGACTGTATGCCTCTGACTTAATCGACAGCACCTGTCCAATCGCTGCTGTCATGGATGGAAATGGCAATCGCCGAACCAACTCTAAAGGAAGCCAAGACACAAATGTCAGATGTAACAAAGGCATGAGTATTTGCTCAGAAAAGGTCTTCATGATTTGCTTTGGAAGAACCGACACCATATCGGAGGGCAATTCTTCGCTGTATGCAATATTACGAACGTGACGCAAACACCCAGACATTGTCCTGGTATCGGCATCCAAAAAAACAAACAATTCTCCTGAAGCACGTTGTGCAAGTTGATGACAAGCATGATTTTTTCCAGCCCATCCATCTGGTAGAGATTGACCATGAAGAACCATTAAGGATGGAAACTCTATTTGCAACCTTTTCAATTGTTCAGACGTAGAATCTGTACTGTTGTCATCGTAGACAATCACCTCAAATGGAGAGATATCTGAAGCGTATACCTGTTCAAGACACTCTCTAATATTGTGCTCCTCGTTGCGCACTGGAATCAATACAGAGATTCGTTGTGTAAGATTGTCACTTGTTTCCCCAATGGGTCTGCACCAAGTCAGCAAGTTGACAATCGCAATCACCAGTGGAATTCCACAAAGACCAAGCAGACCTAATATCATTGTCGTTCCGAAATATTGCTACACTCGTCATCTTTGCTGCAGGCTGAATACTGCGATTTTGAAGTTTTTATAGGCATTATAGTGTTCTATAGTCTTCTTTTATTCACAGACGAATACAAAAGGCAAATTAGATTGATTTCACTTTTACACAATATCAAAAATAAATCTCAGAAATGAACATCAATTCAATTTTTGGCTTCAAAGTATGTTTTCAAACATTAGTGCATTATTATGCATATAAAAATCTAATCAACAAAGTACCTTTCTATATTTAACATGTGACCCGTGAACATCCCCAAAACAGCACTCATATAAAACATCTCTCAAATATATTGAACAGGTATTTTTGATCTAAAATTCAAATAATTCATGATTTTTGGCTGTATAGTTCTTCAAAACATGGTCAAAAAGATTCAAAGCCGTACAAATTACTATTCAAAAGTCGTTTTTGAATAGATAATGAACAGGTTCAACTTGGAGTAAACCATGAACAACTTATTACTGGCTGCCAGCAATCTTGGAACAGAAGATTATACTGGTTTTACATTTTTCATTGGCACTATGGCCATGATGGCCGCAACAGCATTCTTTTTGCTCGAGCGCAACTCTGTAGAAGGAAAATGGCGTTTGTCGTTGACCGTATCTGCATTGATTACCGGAATTGCATGCGTACACTACTATTACATGCGTGACTTCTGGATTCAAACTGGAACATCCCCAACCGCATTCCGTTACATCGACTGGATTTTGACTGTACCCTTGATGTGTGTTGAGTTCTACCTTCTCACAAAGCCATTCGGTGCAAAAGGCAGTACGCTGTTCAAACTTATTGTAGCTTCTGTTTGGATGTTGGTCACCGGATACATTGGTGAAGCCGCAATTCTCGGTGGTGGTTCTGTACTTTGGGGATTCATTTCAACGCTCGGTTATGCCTACATCGTCTACGAAGTATTCGCTGGTGACGTACGCAAACTTTCTCAATCCAGTGACTCTCCTGAATTGAAGCAAGCTATGTTCTTGTTGGGTATCTTCATCACATTGGGATGGTCTATCTACCCGATTGGTTACATGACAATGCCAGACAACTGGATGGCTGGAATGTTTGAAATGAACATCGTTTACAACATCGCAGACGCAATCAACAAGATTGGATTCGGTCTGGTAGTTTACAGCGTTGCCAAAGCAGAAAGTGAAAAGATTCGCGCACAACAAGCAGCATAATCTAAACTCGTTCTTCACAAAACCACTCCATTCGGGGTGGTTTTCTTTTTCCACCTCCAATCAACAATGGTTCATCATGTCAGTTTCGCCGAATACAGTTGGTCATGACCTGCTTCCCGAATACGATTTTGTATTTTGTGGACTGGGCATTGCGACATGTTTGATTATACGTGAGTTTGAGCGACGTGGCATACTTGGTCAACATTCCATACTAATTGTTGAGCCCACACACAAACACATACCCAAAACTTTGTGCTTTTGGGCCTGCCCAACTGAAGCGATTGTACAGGATCACCATGATGTACTTCAGCGACACTGGGAATTTGCAGAGGTTCCTCCCAATCCCCAACAGTCCATCTCACCCAATCAGTATTACCAAATTGAAAGTGAAAAACTCTTTGACTCTACTATTCTATTGTGTGAACAACACGGCATTGACATTCTTCGAGACAGTGTGCACAGCATTGATTCTGCAAGAGAATCTTCCAATCTGAACACCTTGTCCATCCACACCACCCGAAAAACAATCATCGGTCGACGTGTTTTTGATGGTCGTCCCATTGCCGGTTCAACATCTGACTCTACAAGTCTGCTTCAATCCTTCGTTGGCTTCTTTGTAGAGTTGTCAGAGCCGAGATTCCAAGAATGCACCTTGACTCTAATGGATTTTGAAATCCCACAGGATGGTGCCACACAGTTTATGTACGTTCTTCCAGAAAGTCCAACCAAAGCCTTGGTTGAATGCACACGATTTGGAACTGAGATCGTCGATATTGATCGAGCCACACAGCACATCGAACACTATGTACACAACAAATGGGGTCCATTTTCAGTACGCCAAACAGAACAAGGCATCATACCAATGTCGGTCAATATGACCGTACCATCTTCGTTACCCAATTGCCTGTCCATTGGATCTCGCGCAGGTGCAGTGAAACCCAGTACTGGCTATGCATTTGAAACCATGTACGAGCACGCAAAACAAATCTGCGTGGATCTTAAAAAGCAACCCACAATCAAACAGCCCGCTAGATTTACGTTCTATGACGATCTCCTGATCCACATTCTGATGTTCAAACCCCATCTCGGCAAAGACATCTTTGCTGAACTTTTTCGCACCCAGAAACTCTCCAACGTTCTCAAGTTTCTTCGACAACAAACATCTCTTTGGGAAGAAGCCAAGATTTTTGTCGGTTTGCCTTGGTCCCCTTTTTTGTGGGCTCTCATCAAAACCCGTCTACTCAATCCATCCATAATTCTGCTTGTGACAACGTGCTTTTTGGTCGCGCTTTATCAGTTGCTTCCGGTGTATACTGGCTATATTGGTTGGGGACTGTTGGGTATTGGTATGATCGCCATCGGAATTCCACATGGTGCTTTGGACTATCATACCGTAGGAGAACGAGGCGTATCGAGATGGAATGGACCATTTCACATGCGCTATTGGGGATTAATTGTCACGATGGCGGTGTTGTGGATGATCAACCCAGCCATTGGACTGGGGACATTTGTATTGACCTCTGCGTGGCACTTTGGGCAAACCGACTTTCAGCACTGGAACATCTCTACACCCTCCCCCTCTATATTCTTGTGGGGAACTTCAGTTTTGGGTTGGATCATTTTGTCACATCCAGAAGAAAGTCACATCGTCGTCGAACTGCTCTCCATCAAATCTGACCCAACAATGTACAATTCTATTGAATCCCTACTGGCAGTTGCATGTATACAGGTTGGATTGCTGTTTCACACGCGCTCACCACGATTGTTCCTATCTATGATCTCTTTGTTTGCATCGGCTTGGCTACCACTTCCCATGGCGTTTGGTCTGTACTTTATTGGTCAACACAGTTTGGAAGCGTGGACACACCTAAAGGGTGCAGTTGCACTCCCTGAACAGTCTTTGTGGCAAGAAGCCCTGCCTTTGACCATTGGGGCATTCTTATTGTGTACAACCTTTGCACTCACGATGTCGCTACACCCCTTTCACCTTGGATGGCTAATCATTGCGGGTTCCTGCATCACCTTTCCACACATTTTATACATGGACTCTTTTTATCGACGAAGGGGCGCAAACAACGGTCCAAAAGCACACATCCTGTAATCCGAACCATCCGTCTATGGATGTGTCTATGGATGTCTAGGAGTGGCACATAGAATCTTCACAAAAGCCCAATCCACAACCAACACCCCACTGAAATTAGCAAGGCCCCAAGCAGACGATCTACCCATTGTCCTTGTTTCTCCAACCAGTCCACTGCCCCTGTCTGCACCAGCATCATCGCGACAAACACATACCAACAGGCATCGATCGCCAACGCCAAACCGGCGACCCCAATTCGCGCAACGTTACTGGCTTCTGGTGGAATCAAAGGACCAAACAGAGCCAAAAAGAACACCGCCGTCTTTGGGTTCAGTCCAGAAATTGCCAATCCATCGACAAACCCACTGCGCAATGCCCCTTCATCGGCGTTCATCGTGCCCTCACCTGCATGTTTGATGGCTTTGCTTCCCATCCACATCAAGTACAACCCACCCAACAGTTCAACGAACAAGATGGATTGGGGCACCTGTTGCAACACCACAGACATGCCAAACACCGCAACCAAAGCATACAGTCCAATTCCCAGCGCATGTCCAATGCCGGTCAACGCTCCTTCCAATCGACCACCATGAATGGTGTTGCGAATGACCACCGCCAAACTTGGACCTGGGGACATTGCCCCAATTGCGCAAATTGAGGCGACTGAAATCCATGCAGACCATTCCATTTGGGACTCTCTAATGCGTTAAAAAATCTACTAAAAAAGCTTTTATTCACACTCGCTCGATAGATGCAAGGAATACTCAGGATCACTGTCTGCTGGTACGACCACGATGTAGACCTGTTGCCCCTCAGCATCACACACCACTTCACAACTACCGGAAGAATCTTCTGCGTGTACATGCACCACACTGTTTCCATCTACACTGCAAGCACTGGTTTCGAGCAAGCTTAGACTACAAGTGGATCCCACAAATATAGAGGCAACTGCCACTTTTTCTACAGTCCAATCAAACACGTCTCTGGAAAAAGCATCTCCCTCTGCACCAAAATAAAAACCTTCGACAAAAACATCCCAAGCTTCTTGGCTGTCGATGGTCAAACCGGCTGTTCCAATGGGTGCATCCAGTCCAGCACGCCCCTCATATAGAACCTCAAAGGTTTCTGCCTCCGCGATACCCTCACAGGGGTTGTCAACCACCACAGGATTGACATCTGTGGTCTGTGCCGTATCGGTCGACTTTTCACCACAGCCAGGCATCCACAACAATCCCATCATCAACATATCTTCTCCTTCAATGAAAGATTCAACCACACTGTATCACAGATACAATCGATGAGAACCCACTTATTGCCCAAGGGCGTTTCGCAATTCCTGACTTCGCTGGGAATTGCCGACCGCTTCTGACGCCTGCAACCAAGCCTCCAAATAGCCCTTCGACAAGTCGTTCTTTGGGCCAGTTTCCGCGAATTCAAAAGCTTGTTCAGGCAACCCAGACTCTAGCGCACTTCGAATGGCAAATTCTCGACTTTGATGATGGGAGTGGGACTGTTCACTCGCTGTGGCAAAGGATTGAAATGCCAATGCAAACTGACCAGTTCTTATTTGGTGCATGCCTTGAAGATGCCATGCATACCCTGAATTCGGTAAAACTCGAACGGATTCCGCAAACAACTCTGTGTCATTGGACCAAATCTTCGCACGATTCCAATGAATCATACCAGTCGATACAATCCACAACCCGAATATCCACTGCATGACGCGATTTGAAATATTTGCCTGCGAGATCACATTGCAGGTCAGCCACACAAACCCAACGCTGGCCATGTACAAATACCGTTCAGCGGCAAAATATCCAACCCAAACAGGAGGCAAACTCACCGTCAATGCACCCATGACGATCAGCCACCCAACCAAACTGCCACCTCTCCAAAGCATCCAACCACACCACGCCCACCCCATCAACACAGACCACAGAGGCAACGCCCACACATCGCGAATTGGATGATGTGGAAAGGGATTCAACCAACTGAACCACCCCATGCCAATGGTGAACAGTGTCGTTCTGGGAACAGAGTCAAATGTGTGGGGCCAAACGGTATCTACCTGCATGATCATGCGCAGAACCAGCACGAGTATGAGAGGAATGACAACGGAATAGCCCCATCGTGGAAATATGAAGCCTTCGCCCTGTTGATGCCTAGACCAATACCAATCCATTACGTAGACCAATACTGGAATGAGCGCGACCTCCTTGGAAAGCAAACCACAGCAGAAGCATGTCCCTATCCACCAAGGAGACCAAGGAGACAAAGGAGACAAAGGAGATGATTTGTTGAAACCATACACCGTCCACAGTGCGAAATGCAAAGCCAAGATGTCTGGCAAACAACTGATCCAACCCAAAGTCTCCGTTTGAATCGGATGTAACGCAAACAAAGCCATTCCCAACACAGCGACAGTCTCTTCAAAACGTCGGCATAACCAACACCCCAACAACAGTGTGGACCCCAAGTGGATTGCCAACGATAAACAATGTAGCAAGAAAACATTTTGAACCAACGCAAACAAGGTCATCGGAATTGGTCGATAGTACTGGGTAGCAATTTCACCACCTTGTACCGATTGTGTCCAAATGCTCCACACACCATCGAATTGCCACACTCCTTCAGTCAGCAATATGTGATCATCCCACACCAAGCCACCTTGAGAATACGGCCACAAACACACCGCAAACAGAATCATCAATACAAATGTATTTTTCATGGCTTCACCCCACGTCCCACGACCGGTTCGGGCATTCGATGTCGTCCGTCTCCCAAATCAATGCCGTGGGGCAACGTCCAATTGGGTAGGGAAACTTCTGTGACCCCAGTCCAATTGGTGGTTGACCACACCCGCAACTGGTCGCCTTTCAATACCGGTGAGCCAAACAATTGGCCATATATCTTCGCCAAATTGGGCACCAACCCCATGAGTGGTCTCGGTATCAATTTCGAATCTAAGACGATCAAATCGAGTTCCATTTCCAACAATTGATCGATATCAGACGCTGAAATGTTCAACGTTTGCCCCTGCGACCCCAGTTCATAATCAGACAGACCGTGCAACAGAGCATTGTCCGCAACAAACTTGTCCCATTCTGTAGGACGAACCCTATCCACCCACATGCCATGACCATTCAGCAACTTCTTACCGTGGGTCAATTGCAACAACAACGGCAATTGGGTATTGGCGACCGCTGGATTGAGTGGGTGCATCCACAAACCATCTCCTTCCAAATCTGCCACCGATTGATACGCAGACACTGGATGCTCGATCGGTGTATGATTGGCATGAAAAGGTCTATCTCCCTGTATCCAAAGAGAACACGGTATACTCAACGCAAGGACAATCGTTGCAAAGGGTCTCCAACGTAGCGACAGATTTTGTATCAATGCTCGACCACCCACACCAGCCAACACGCCCCAGCCCACCGTCCAAATTAGCAAGTGACGTGACGGCCACCAAAATCGACGTACGGGCGTCGACCATCCATAGATCAATTCAAACAAGGGTGTCTTTGGTCCAAAAGCCAACACTCCAAACAGACCACAGAGCAACACTGAACTCAACAGCGCAAAATGCGTAAAAAATGACCCTCGATTGCGCAATACTGACACGCCCCCCAATATTGCAAGTACAAAGGTTGGAATGGACTGTACTGCACCCGCCGTTCGACCATAGGGTTCCAACCATGAGCCAGACAGAGTCAACGCATCCGCAAATGCATCTGCCGATGGAAATGCCGTTTCTTCCACACCCGGAATCAGTCCCCAATTTTGCCAATACACCCAAGCAATAGGAGCAATCACTATCCAAGAAACAAACATCGCCAATCCAATGTTGAACATGCGTGATCTAGAAATCGTGTTTGGCTTCAATACCATCGCCACAGCCGTGTACACAATGGCTGCCAACACAAAGAAGTAGGCATAGTACCAATAAAAAATACCAGTCAGACCGACCATCAACCCACACACAATGGCCCAACCTTTGCGACGATCCTTTGTTAAAAGTCCCACAAACAATGCCAAAGACGCCATGAGCCACACACCATCGAGTTGTGAGAACCGTCCCGCATTGAGTTCTCTCGTCCAGAAACCAGAAGACACAATGACCGCGCTCGGTATCAGCGACGCCCATCGTCCCAATGACAAGACCCTTCCCAAAGCATATCCACCCAACCCCATTCCCACAAAATAAAACAACACCAGTGGCACCACAGCTGTCGGCCAATCTAAGAATGGATGAACCAACGCATACAACAGTCCTTCTGTTCCATTGCCGGCCAACCAAGGGTAATCTCCAACTGGTATATAATAGTGGTCATTGTGAACCAAAGATGCTCCAGACCACAATTGTTCAGCAACCCACACCAGCAACCAGTGATTGCCAATGTTGTCTGGATGCCCCCACCCACCGATCAAATACTCGCTGGGATGCAACAAAACAGGGCCCAATCTCAGTCCCCCAATCAGCAATGATAACAATACACAGCAGAGTAAAGGCACGTAAGCATCCCATTTTCTGGATATTTCTGGTGTTTGCACTCTTTCTACGGACATTCAGAGGCTCGGGTTCTCTGTTGAGTATCGACCGTCCAGTCGGGTGTCAGCGCAAAGAGCCTATAGCCCATCGACACAGAGTTCAGACGTTGATGAAACTGTTCCCAAGATTCAGACACCACTCTTTTGGCATCCATAGAAGCATGATGCACCGTGATTGAGACGCCTTCTTTCTCAAATATCATGCCGTGCACCAATCCAAAGTCACCGATTGTACTCCACCGTTCAATCCAAACTGGACTGGCCACGAAAAATCCCACGTACCATCCGTCTGATAGACTCTGCAAACACTCGTTGGTACGCGCTGTTGACATATAGGCAATCACATGACGCTCAACACCGGATTCGGACTCTTCAAACAGAGGAAGAGAATACCCGCTGTTCTGTCTAAATTGACGAAGATTCAGTAGGCGATCGACGCTGCGATCGGTTTGACAAGAGAGTGGAGTCAAGGGCACCAACGGTTCTGGCTGGTACAGCACCCATCGGTCAACGAAATGCTTACGCTTGCCAAAGGAAACACCATCATAATACCGCAAGGCGTCCATGTAATGCCTAAACTTGCTATCAGAGCCATTGGCATAAGCTGTTGACAACGTCCATTGAAGCCATATTTGACAGTTGACTGTCTTTGGAGTGTATCGAGAATCAGAGTCGAAGCACCCTGCCCCTTCACCCAAAGCGTCATGCGCGTTTACAGGAAAAGCCTTAGAACCTTCAATGGCTTCCTTAAACTGAGGTTCAGCATGCAGGAAGGATGTGAGTACCCAAAACAACATCCCCAATATCCCATCTCAATCCACAAGAATACTACTCTTGCAGCAATTCCTCGATTGCCGCAAAATAGGCGTCGCGACTGACGTCGGCTTTGAGACGGTGACCGTCTTTGACCGGTACCAAACGGGCCTTGCTCGACGTGTTCGCCAGTATCTCACTGCCAGCAAAGTCAACAATTGCGTCGTCTGTCCCATGAATGTATATCGCTTTCAAGTCAATTGGCAATCGCTCTGTGACCCCGAACTTGTGGGCTGCTTGTGCCAAAAACACGGTCGGACCATTCCAACCACCTTCCATGATTACCTGAGTTAACGCAGCGCCCCCAAATGAAGATGCGACCACGACATCTGGTTTGTGAACAGCGATATCTTCTGTCAGCATCTGGACATAGCGCCAAAAGTCCTTCATTTCACGCAAAGAACAAGGCATGGGTGCGTTTTTGTCAAGTTGCACAGGATCGTTTGTCGGATAGTCATTGCCCACGAAATTGCACTGTGCGAAACGCTCTTTGATTTTGGTCGCCTTATTGCCTTTCCCACTTGAGCTACGTCCGTGACAATACATAATCGTTTTCATAATTGTTCTCCCGTTATTAAAAAATGTATTTTATAGATGCCTAGGTATACCAAACAAATGGTACATAGGCAACCAACACCAAAGCGATCCCCATAACCAACATCGGCAACCACAGGTGTTCATTGTCTTCCCAAAAGCCCAATTCTTCGTCTTCAAGATTCGCTTCTGGTCCGATGACTTGTCGAGCCAACAAGTGATTGAGGGCCACAGGTGGGGTCAAATATCCAAGTTCAAATGCCACCAGCACCATCATCCAAAAGTGTACGGGATCAATGCCGTTGTCATAGGCTACTTTTGCCAGCGTGACCGAAACCAACACCACAGCACCCAGTGCATCCATCGTCATTCCGACCAGCACCATCAACCCAACCAGTGCTGTCATGGCTCCAACCGGACCGCCAAGATCTTGTGGAAACAAGGACATAATTTCAGCCCGTTCAACCACTCCACCCAAGGCAACCGAAGCCCCCATCAACACCAACAGCGCCCCAATGTGCGTAGAAGATTCCAAGGTGGCATCCACCAAGGTTGGGAGGACCGTTCTTTGGTCTGCCTCTTCGGGCAACGTCGGACGCACTCGGATTCGCTCCCACAAAACCAGCACCAACAACAAACCAGGCAAGATCAACGCCGCTGTTTGCTCATTGACCCACATGTCCAACAAAAGACCATAGGCCAACCAACCAGCAACGACCCACCCCACATAGGGCGCCAACTCTTTGATCGCCTGTCCAAACTCCGCTTTGGCCTGTTCACGTGGCTCAATTTTCAACGGCTGAGGGTTTCTCCATAAAAAAGCCCCCAACAGCAACACCGCAGTCAGCACAAATACCCAAAAGCCTTGAGCAAACAGTTCATCGGTCGTGACCTGCTTGTTCAGTACAGCCACCAACACCACCACCAAACAGGGACGCAGAACCACACCCAAAGACCCCGACATTGCAGTGGCTGCCAAGGCCATCCGTTTACTGGCTCCAGCATTGCGCAACTGCTCGAAAATCACCGAACCCGCAGCGATCACGAATATACCCGATGCCCCAGAGTATGCCGTTGGAATCGCAGCAAGCACCACCGCCAACCACGCCAGCACACCGATTGGAAAGCCCCATGGAGTGAGCAGTCCGAAGGCCAATCTCGCAACGCGCGTGGTGGCAAACAACATCCCTGCCCAGATGTACAATCCAATTCCTAGGTAGATTGTTGGATGTTGAATGAATTTGTGCAAATAAATCGCCTGACCAGAACTGTGTCCTTCTACGCCCAAGAACCAAATACCAGCAATCAATGCCATGTAGGTAAACAATGGAATCGTCATCAACAGCCGAGCGATTGAGACACTTTGTGTTTTTGGAAAATCACGACTCTGAATCAAATGGACCGCGTTGATCACGACCAATGCTCCAAACCCAGCACACCAAAGCAATGGAATGCCAGCATGTTCTGCCTGTGCCGCCGAATTTTGTTGAACTTGATAATCATTCCAACAAGAAACCAGCCACAACAAATGAACAATCAATTGAAGCCCTTGGGACACCCGTTGTTCCAACTGACTTTCTGCTTCTCGCAGTGCGATGTGCTCGTTGCGCAAAGTGACAGAAACCGCTCCCAGCAAAGTCAGCAAAATCAACATGTGTTTCCAATAGGGAAATTTGGCCATACTGCTGAATGTCATCTCAACGCTACGGTAGGCACGAACATCAGACGTCAGCCTAGACTGAATATCTGCATAGGCACTTTGTCTCAATGCGCAGCGCTCTGTCAAAGTCTGTAACGCAGCGCAATTAACGGTTTGCTTTGGCGCCTCCTCGGCAAAAGGATCATCTTTCGCTACAACGTCCCCAAAAGGATCTTCTGCTTCAGCGGGTTCTGCAAACGGGTCTGCCTCTACTCCCTCTTCTTCAGCAAAAGGATCGGTGCCAGCATCTTCCGCAAACGGATCGACTTCATCTGAATCCTCTCCAAAAGGATCGTCTGCTGTTTCGTCTGCAAATGGGTCGACTTCATCAGGATCATCCAGCCTTTGCGGTGCGTCATCGTTGGACACTGGACAGCTTTGCAACTGTGTTTCCAATGCTTGCAGATCACACTCTGGAGGTTCTGGGTCATACCGCAATTCCTGGTAGCCCTCCCAAATCGAGTCGCCAATCAATACCAATCTCGCCGAAAGAGACGGTCCCAGCCCAAACAACAAAGCACAAAAGAGCACCCCAAAGATGCCCAGTGCAACGACTTGACGAATGCGTTCAATCATTTGCTATTCTTTGTCTTCAGCACATTCGGCACGGGTTGGATCGACCTTGCACCGCTTGTCTCTCATCACACCAAGCATCTTGGCGTTGTACGCTTGGTGATTGTCACGCAGATCAATCCGAGACCGCTGAAACATGTCATCAAAATCTGGAATGTCCGACGCTGGCAAATCGATCCAATACTTACTTGGAATGGCGGCTTCTGCTTTGGTTACATAGCCCATGGCCTCATCAAATCGAGACCAGAAAAACTGACGAGACTTGGCTGAGAAGTCAGCGGGAAAGGCATCCTCACGCGCCATGACTTGCATCGTAGCCTGAGCGATTGGCAATCGGACAATACCACCCTTATCTCCAAGTCCTTTCCACAGTTCAAAAGGCTGATAGGCGGGTGCAGAAATGTAACACGCGTCCACATCCCCATTGTTAAATTTTGGACCGATGCTCCCCAAATCTGCGGGGACCATGATGGCACCAATCTTTTCCACCATGACAACAGATGGTTTGTCATAGTCCATCGTTGCAATCTTTTTGCCAGCAAGTTCTTCGACTGTGTCTATGTTGCGGTCTCGAACCAGTACATACACCGCACCAATAGGAATGATTCCCACAGTTGCATTGCCAGACTTGGTCATCATTTTGGCTGCCCCACCAGATGTCGTCAAGGTCTTGACCATATTTTTGAGCAATGGATAGGTGGGCAACGCACCAATAGCCTCAATCGTCGTCGGAAAATTGTTGAATCGCTGTAAACGCACACCAGTTGCCACCACAGCATCACATTGCTTAGCTTCATAGTCCTTGACTGCTGTTTCTTCATCCGTATAGACTTTTACCTCAAGAGACACGCCCCACGAAGATGCTTCCAACGCATATTGATCCAACAAGCGATAATAATCACCGGCTTTGCCTGCTGGGTCAAATACGCAAACACTTTGCGCGTTGGCGGTGGCAACCATCCCAAAGGTCGCCAACCCAACAACCGCAGTTCGTTGAAGTAATTGCTGAACACCGACCATCCAATTTCTGAGTTGTTTCAAAAACATATTCTTCTCCTTCATCCTTATTGCTTTCTCGTTGATGCAAGGTTTCTACACACCAACCTTAACCCATTCGTATCGATTTTTCTTCCTTTGAACTGCTTCTTATTCTTCACCAAATGGGTCATCACCGCCAAACGGGTCGTCTGCTTCTGATTCTCCCCCCGACCCAACAGACTCTTCAACTGAACTGGGCAAGTCACCGAGAATGGGTGTTCGATGTCCAGCCGTTTGAATCCAGTACAAGTCAGACTGGTGAAGCGCCACTTCATAGGCGTACTGGTCAAAGAAAGCCCACTCTTGAGAACGCTCAACCTCTGACAACGAAGTGCCATACCCCTTCAAAAAATTTACCATTCTCTCTGTGTCTCCAGCGTTGTTGGCCAGTAGAGCACCAATGGCATAGGACACGCGAACGCCAGACTGAGCTCCTTGCACCGCCGCATCCTCTAACATTTTCCAAGGATCAACATCATCGGGTCCAGACCCTGGGATCGTTGCCCAAATCCCACCTTGAAGGGCTGCCGGCACACCCCACCAAGTATCGTTGTCCAAACAGCCCGCCGCTCTAGCAATCTTTGGTAGCAAATCCAACGGGACCCCAACCGTACCGTTGCTTTGTTTGTCATGCAACACAGCAAACGTTCCTGAAATCAAAGCGACCAAGTAAGCCACCTCATCACGTTCGGAAATCGTGCTGCAAGGGGTATCCATACCTCCAAAAGCTTGCTCAGCATGTTGAAAAGCTTGATAGAACCGACGTGCCGTAATGGCATCCCATCGTCCAGCAGAAATCTGAGCGTCCTTAATTTCTGGCACCCGATAGGGATCCGTCAACGGACGTTGAATCTTCGCCCGCTCCGCCCGTAGACGTTCCTCCCATGCTTTGCTTTGAGAGCACATCGCACTCGTACCGTTGCTGATCAACAGACCCAAATCTGGACTTTTTCGTCCCGTTGTCGCCATGAGCACGTGATTCAAGGACTCTCCAAGGGCACACGGCATTTGCGTATCCCCCACAACCTTTGCCTGCCCGACGATGCGATCTACCGTTACACGATCTACAATCTTTGTGACACAGCCAACCGATAGTATCCAGCCCAATAACAACATGGCAAAGCCCCCAATTCTAGAGTAAATATACAATGTACTTTTAACCGATGATTGAGGCGTCGTACAATGAAAATGCTGTGGGCAACCGACATTCACCTTGACAGTGCAAATCTTCAAGGACGTTCTAGATTCATCAATCAAATCACCAGTGCACATGCCGATGCCCTTTTGATTACAGGAGATATAGCGAACGGAGAAACCATTGATACAGAGTTGATGTGGATACTTGAACAGACCGGCTTACCCCTGTATTTTGTCCTTGGAAACCATGACTATTACAACGCCGACATTGCCAGTGTTCGAAACTTGATAGACATCTTGACCACCCAGCATCCAAGACTCACGTGGCTGGACAAAGCCCCACCCGTCCTTTTAGGCAAGGCGAGATATCTCGTTGGTGACGGTGGCTGGGGAGATGCGCGAAATGGTGATTTTTTACGTACATCCATCCGAATCAACGACCATAGGTTGATACGAGACTTGACGGGGCACAGCCGGATCGACCTACAGAAAAAATTGCATCAACTTGGAGAAGAGTCAGCCCAACGTCTTGCACAAAAAATCGCCACGCTACTCAACGATCAGACCCCACTTCAGGAGGTTGTCGTCGCGACACACGTGCCACCATTCCCTGAATCTGCTTGGTACATGGGCTATTCAGGTGCGGAAGATTGGATTCCGGATTTCACCTGTAAAGCCGTGGGGGACCTTCTTTTACAAGTCGCAACTGAACACCCGCAGATACAATGGACCGTGCTGTGCGGTCACGGTCACCATGAGGGTCGCGTTCAGATGCTCGACAACCTGCTCGTACACACAGGGAAAGCGGACTATGGCTCCCCTGCAGTTGAACGATGCATACAATTTGATTGAATTATGCAGCCCGCTGTTGTTTTAACAACCGCAATGCGTGTGCCAGAATGTGCTTACAGCCGAGAGCCTGTCGCTGAAATGGTTCTAAATCTTCGAAGAATGCACAAGAGCAATACACCTTGCCAGTGGTAAATAGCCAAGCCTCGTACCGTTCACCATTTGACCCCTCAACCATCGCTTTGGAGTGGCCATTGTACGATGTGGTAATGGACAACAATTTGTCTGAATCTTCAATATCTCTGGCGCGGCACAATAGTTTGGTTCCCCCCGTTTTCGAACGGTTCTGCCAGATCAAACGACTTGCTTTTTCTAAAATACTGTCCATAAATTCCTCCGTTGGATGTATTTTATTTTAGCATTTTTACGTTCCGATCTTGGCAATTACGGTCATATTATGTCCATACAACTCTTAGCTAAGAACATCTTAACCTGAGACTTGTTCAACCAACATTCGACCACGAGCCAACCCTGAAAGCAACTCGGACATCATGACAAAGAAACGCTGTTCAGATTCTACAATCCGCTGTATACTATCCTCCATCAAGGAGAGTCGACCTTCGATGTTTTGGACTGGTTGTTCACTCTCAAATTTCTCAGCCGACTCAAACATGGCTTCCATATCCATCCAGTCCAACTCTGGAATCAGTTTCAACATTACAGAGGACTCTGCCAATAAAACCGTTGAGAGTTGTTGCCAATACCTTTGTGACTTTCGGAAGTCTAAGGTCATCGACTTCAGTTCAGGACACTGAAGGTGATCGGCGCACAGCAACAAAAACTGGATATACCGCTCACGAAAAGCAATATCATTGGATGCGTGTATCTCGTGATACACTTGCGCGGCCGCCCAAAAATATTCGCTCTGTGTAGACAAAATACTTTGCCAACTTTTACGCAAAGAAGGTCTACGAATATGGTTTATCCAATTTTGGACCTGAACTTCAATGCCCGTCGAATTGATAAAGTGTGCGCACTGTTCAGCCAACACCAAATGAATGATCGATTTGATGCTTTTGGAAGAAATATCTTCAACCAGCCACAGCTTTTCTCCCCGTTTTGGAGAAAAAGTGTCTTGATGCCAACGTTTACCGATTCGGTTTTCTGCCCACCAAGGTTGGTCCTCCTCCATTCGCCCCAGTTTCCACACACCTCGGCGATTGATGTAAAAGACATGTTCGGTGAGTTCAAGTACGTTGGCTACCTCGTTTGCGGTCCATTGATTGTTCAATGCATACTCATGAAAGCCCAGTTGCATCGTCTGACAAAAATGGGCGAACGATGCACGGTGCGTTTGAATCTGTACTCGGACAGGTCGATCCCTCAACAAATTGCTTTGCTGCGCAATGTCCACCCCCCCCAATAAACCAAACGCCAATGTTTCCCAGTTTTTTGTCGACTCAATGCCCACTCCTTCTAAGTTGCTGAGCAAATGCCACAAAATCTCTGCCGAATCAACATCCACGACGTTTTTTGGTTGAATACCTTTGGGGGGTTTGGAACACATAGAAAACTCCGATAACTGTACTATGTCATTTCTATTAATACATTATTATTGCATATGATAAAAGATTTGTTAGATATGGACATAAAATGTCCGAAGAAACCTTCTTATTGGAATTATATATGAACATCGAACAAGCCCTACAACGACTGTTCACCCTCCCCAATCACAAACTAATTTTGCAAGGACAGTCCTACTGGATATGCATCCGGAGTTACACCCCTTCGAACCGCATGCTATTTGAAGTGTCTAGCAACAAAAATTTACCCACTGACCAGCGATTGTCAGAATCTCAAACACAACTGCTCTTCGATTTGGGGCTGAAACCTCGAAGACAAGGATACTCTATTGGTAAATTGTTCACTTTAGCGGACGCTGATTCTTTGCTTGAATTACAGGCACTCATCGACCACATCTGCGAGATGGTGTTTTACGTGTCTGCATCCACACTCTCATTGACCCTAACAGAGAGTCCACCAACTCAACTGTACAATCGAATTTTGGTTGGGCAAATGAAACAGTTGGCCAGAAGCAAAGAACATCAACTGCGCTTACAAATGTACACAACCTTAATTGACGCGACATTGCTGGCTCTTGTCGATGGGAATGGGCAATTAAAAAAGTGTGACACCATCGGCAATTTTGACTGTTTCGGAGCCTTCACCGATGAAAAACACGCCTTGCAATATGACCCACGAGGACTTGAATTGACGGCGTTGCCCATGTTGCAGATTCTCAAAATGGCGGTCGAACAAAATGCTGGGTCTCTGTGGTTGAATCCAAGAGGAGAAACCAGAGGGGAATTGTACAAAACAGAACTCGACGGGCTATGGTCACGGGTTAAAAGACTGTTGTAAGTATTGGAGATACTGGAGATACTATGTGGCCTCAAGTTCTGCCCATTTTGTTGTTTGGATGCCAATCAGATGGTATTGAATACATTTCAGAGACACTACCCTCTTTTTCTTTGATCGACGTCAATCCAACTTCAGAATTTTATGAATCTACCATTTACAGCACACAATTTGTAGACGACAGTCCAGAAAAGGTGTCCGCGTGGTATTTTGGACATTCAACGTGAAGTTATTGTGCTGGTCAGTTTGGCCAGTTGGATGCGTTGCAAACAACATTTGACGAAGAGGCATTGCCCATACAGATTCTCGGTGTCAACGGTGTGGGCTATGAAAGTGGCAATGAAAGAGCGACCGAAGGTAGAGACATCCCATGGCTTCAAGACACCGAAGATGTTGATGCGTGGACCTTGTGGGATGTGCGATATCGCGATGTTTATGTCGTTGACAGAGAAGGAAACCTACGGTTCATCTACAACCTCACGACACATGACCTCTCCAATCCTGTGTACATGACGGAATTGACAGAGGCCATCAGCGGACTATTGGAGTAGTCTCGTTACGGCTCCAACTGTACAGTCACCGTTCTACGCTGGACACCTTGGGCTGAACCCCCTCCAAACTCTCTATCTACCGATCCCGCTCGACTGCGCTCTACCGACACTTCAGCCGAACAGGTGCTAACAGAGTCATATTCATTGTCTTTAAAATAGGACAATGGAATGCTGTGGTTGCCCATGTCTGCCTCATCCAACGCAAAATAGGATGCAAAACAATCACCGTGGACCGCAATGTTGACGCGATCATCACTTGAACTGTCCCATTCAATGACCACTTCTCCTGTCTCGACTGACCGTGAAAAAGATTCATCTACGATGGGCAACGTGATCTCAAATGGTGTTGGCAAGATGGCAATCGAAGCAAGCGCTCCGGTTTGATCTGCACGGTCAAAACTCAGGGTGAACTCACTCCCTTCTGCATCGGCATCAAACCGTTGCTGATAAGAGTGGACAACGCCCAAACTGACCTGATTGAGCACAGATTCTTCATCACCGACCGACACTGCAAGCTGGTCACCCACTGATAAATCTACGTAAGTGGTGGATGTCGCCCCTCCAACCCGCAACAGTGTATTCACCTCAGAGCCAGTACCTTCTCCTTGGGTCACAACCGTATAATCCAAATACATGCCTGCAGTGGTCACCTCTTCAGATTTCACATCGGTACAAGCAACAGCACCTAGTGCTGCGATGGGCATCCACAATTTGGACAGAATATTGGTTTGATTGGTCATAAAGCATCTCCTTAATATATTTTGCTCAATTGAATTCATAACGTGTATGGTTTCCAACTTATTCTACTTTCGTCAATGGTGTTGTCGATCTGTATGGAACTCTCTAATTTTTTTCTTATTTAATTCTTGTCAGTTTGGGCAACTGTGTTGCCACGATGTTCTAATCTCTATTTCTATTGCACTTGTTGCAAATTTAATTGCAATTTTAATGCCAAAGAGGCTTGGATATTACTCAAACTACTGAAGCCCATCTGACAACCACTGCTTTCCATACTCGGTACACATACTGGCTCGTTCTAATTCACCGATGTCCTGGTAAGCAGCGCCCAATGCCAACCAACTGTGCCCCCATTGCTCCAAGGGCCAGTTTTCTGCACTTTGATGACGCAACAATGGATGTTCAATACTTTGCTCTATCAATGTCGCTTGACTGGCTAGGTGTTCTTCTACGGCAAAGGGATTCGGGATATCTTGGTTGGATGGGATAAATTGCATCCAATAACCCCCAAAAGGGACCGACGCTGGCAAACCTGTTGCTTGACCTTCATCACCCAACAAACCCAACACTGTAAATGCCGACCCACGATGTTGAGACAAGATTTCGACCATGTTTTTACCAAATATCCCTTGGTCTCCTAAGCGTTTGCGATACCAAGAGTAGCCCAAGAGTCGAGGATACACAAACTGCACATCGGAACACACGCCGTACACTTCTTTCCCGACCAGACTACCAAAAACAGCACCATCTCCAGCGACAAACACCAAGGACCCTGCCGGAAAGTTGGCACAAGAATGTTCAAGCCATCGTTGCATTCGAGTATCCAAACGCCCAGCCACAGGGGCATTGGTGATCATCAGAGCGATCACCACACCAAGGAACCCCAACTGAACCACTTGATTGTACACCCGTCTCATCTTTATACAAATCGCGAATACCCCCCGATGAACAAAGGGCATCCAGAGAACCATCGAAGATACAAAAAATCGATTGCTGTGAGATAAATTGGCTGAGTCGGTGGGCAAAGCAAAAAGCCCCAACACGACCACCGAGGAACAAAACCACGACACCAATGTGCTGCCCACTTCCAGTTTTGACGACAGTGTACCTTGTCGAAGACCTTGAACGGCGCCAAGGACACCAAGCAAAAATATTCCGTAAGATTCTCGAATCAAGGTGTTCAAATACACCAATGGTGTCCCCCACCACGTAGCCATTTGCGTCCGATGAGTGATTTGAAAGGTTCCATAATCAACACGAAAGAACATCCCCACAACATCGTGAAGGTTCTGCGCCGTTCCCCAAGACCAACCAGTTTCATTCGAAAACAACAGCAGGCCGTAAGCACCCAGCCCCAACGAAGAGAGACCAAGCCAAATGTACCAGTATGTCTTCATACGCCACATCAACAACAGAATCATGGGTGCCGCAAAGATGAACAAATGGTGTGTTCCCAGTCCAAAAGCCAACACCAAGCCAAAGAGCACGGCGTATTTCTGAGTCAATCGACCACAACGAATCAGCCAGTACAAACCAGCAAACACAAGCGAAAGTGCAGGAAACGCCTCTGGAATTGTAGAGTATCGAATCCACAACGGCTGTGAAGCAAGCAAAGCCCCCATCAAGATGGGTAGTATGGAAGCTTGCTCAGCCTCGACCTTGGACTCAACAGACAGTGCATCCACAAGCAACGCCAAGGCCATCGAATGCAACACCCCCATTGCGACAGCGGTGTTCCAGACTACATTGTCTCCAATACTGAAAAACAACTGCACCCACAGAGATAGCAACGGATAGCCAGGTGGATGGATTCGTGCATTCTGCGCAGCCGCCAGCACAAACTCTGAGGAATCAGAAGCTTGGATACCAGTCGTGGCTCCCCACAATACAAACAGTGTGTGGAGCAAAAAGACAGAAGAGCCGACCACCCAACGATTGTTGAGTTTGGATCGACTCGGTCCAAAGGACATCAAAAGTTCTACGTTCTGTGTAGAGGCTTAAGATGCGTACTTGCTCACAAGTTCAGAAAAGCGTGGCATTGCTTCGCCAATGTATTGAACGGCTTTTGGACGCAAGGTGTTGTAGGCACGTACAATATTCTTGAACTTACTCTGAGAAGCGCGAAAATCCGTAATTTCCAACAACGCATTGGCAATCGCGCCGCTGTTGCTCGTAAAAAATGCTCTAGGATTTGCTCCTTGTGCTTGACAATCCTGCCAAAATGGGTCGACCTTGGTCGCCAACTCATCAATCAAATCATCCAGAGTGTGCCGAATCATACCAGGCTTGATGGCCTTTAATGTTTTAAATGCAGCTTTGACACCCATGCCTGAAATGCCTCTTTTGGACGCCACTTCAGCATCGAGCATTTTCTCGCAGTCGGCAATTACTTGTGGTCGAATGGCAGGGTCTTTCAATACTTCTACAAGGGATCCCATTGTCTTTCCTAGGTTCGGGGTAATATTGGAGGGTAATGCAAATCGGTAAACGGTTTCAGAAATTCACTCTGCGCCGAATTAGCTCAGATTATTCTGCTGGTTCTTCACACTCAGGTACATACAAATTTTCATTGCTGATCATTTGCTTATAGAACCAAGCGATGTACTTGTGTCCATGACAAGAATATTGATCCTTCTGCTTGTAGGCCTTTGCAAAACAAGCCTCAGAATTTTCATGATCGTAATCATTCTGCATTTTCACAATGTCGGTACCTGGGTCCTCTTCTGGCAATTTGTCGGTGACATAGTTGCGCAACCAAAATGGAATCGCGTCGCACATTGCGGTAAAAGCAGGCCGTTCAGCATTTCCTTCTGCAAGTTTCAAACTGCTCAAAATAGCTGCACGCACATCTCTATCTTCTTCCAAGGTCAAAGCGCGGTTTCGCAAACAACGAACGGCAGATACTGAAGTAGTCTTTTCCAAAGCCTCGATGGCGGATTTGCGAACCACAGGAGAGACATCTTCCATCATTGCTGTACAAAGGGTTTCTTCAGCACGATCATTGGCATGGGCTCGATAGGACTTCATTGCCGCAGCGCGTACGTTTTCATCTTCATGTGGCAACGCTTCTTTGATGAGTCGTCTGGCGGCTTTTTCTTCAGTGTGCAACCCAAGCATTTCAACCACCGATGCTTTGACAATCGGATCAGCGTCTTCGAAGAGTGCGGCTGTGGAATCGAAATTGTCGGTATACCCTCCCACAGAACGAATTGCTACGGCTCGAACTTTCGCATCATCCGATGTGTTTTCAGCGATTTTCATCAACGCGGCATTGACTGCTGGCGCCGGAACGCCCCCCAAATGGTGAATGGCTTCTTCACGGTTGGTCAAAGCAGTATCTTGAATCAATTCAGCGGCTACACGCGCGACTGCATTGCGCTTCTCCCCTTTCAACCCTTCCAATACGGCGATGCGAAAGGACTTGCTTTCTGCGTCGACCAATCCTTCTTTCAGGCACTCTTTGATCTTTTCTGGCTCAAAAATTCGCAACTGTTCAGTGGCAAACTGCTGCAACTCAGGATCTGGAGACCTCAATGCGGTACAAATTGTTTGAATGTCTTTCTGAGGAACAGCTGTTTGAATGTCAGATTTTGTGATGACATTTGGGTTGGTTTCTCCGCCGGTACACGCAAACATTATCGGCAACATCAACCATCTCATGCTCATCATTGTCATCTCATTCTCCGTGGTCTTCGTCAACCCACCTACAGGTCGCTCATTCAATCCTATGAAAGAGAGAATAGCCCAATCGAAGAAAAATAACCAGTCTTTCTCACTGCTTATGGGTTTGGATTCGACAAATTGCGCACCAATCTAAACCCGATGTGCTCGGCACCCAAGTGCACTGGAAAATCTACTGCATTGTCCAAACGGGCAACGTCCGGAGCAGACGTAAACCCACCTCCCCGCACCCGACGCAATTCTGTTCGTTGAGGTGTATCCCAACACCATTCCCACACATTGCCAGTCGCATCACAGAGCCCATACCCATTGGGTTGAAGTTCACACACTGGATGACGTTCTAGTCCAGCATTTTCACGCACCCAACCAACAAGAGGTGCACTTTCTGAATCTGCGTAGGGTTGTGTACTGTCCTTGGACGACAGTTGGGTCCACTCTGCATTTGTTGGAAGTCGATACCCAGTGCAGTCTCTCTTCCAATCAACTTGGCCATTTGAATCTTTTTGATAGCACTGTTCGAGCCCCTCCGCCATGCTCATCTGGTTCGCAAATTCCAAAGCCTGCAACCAATTGATGTTGGCTTTTGGACAACGCGCTCCACAAGAATCCTCCTGAGCCTCGCCTTTGAGCAATTGCCACAGACCAACGGTCACTTCAGACTCACCAACCAATAAATTCTCCACTGGATGCATCGTATAGCCCAATAGACCTGGACACTGCCAAGACGTCTGGTGATTCCAATCGCCAAGTCCGAGTTCACCGATGAATGTTGACGCTTCCAATGTGCACTCACGCTCTCCGTACCACAGTTGGAGCGTGTGCTCCCGACGCATATCGACAGCGGATGCTCGCCACAACCCCGAACCTTGATTGACCAACCGCCCACCGTCCATGCTCAACACAAAGGATTCACCCACTGGTAAATCTTCGACACCAACGACAACATCTCTGGTGCAACCAAGAATCAAAAATGAGACCCAAATCGGCATAATGTTTCTCCACTCTTCTTAGTAAATGCTAAGGCTAGCATATCGACAACACGCAAGAAAGTCGATATAATTGAGGCATGAATATTTACTTAGAATTCTTAGGGTGCCGACTCAACGAAGCCGAACAAGCTTCTTGGCAACGACAGTTTCACAGCATGGGTCACACCGTCGTTCAATCGGCTACTGACGCGCACGTCATGGCTGTAAACACCTGTGCAGTCACCAATGAGGCGACCCGCAAATCCAAGAAAAGATTGCGCGACCTACACAAGAGCAATCCAACAGCAAAACTGGTTGCCACTGGCTGTTACGCCACACTCGCTCAAGAAACCATCGAAAAACAGTTGCACGTAGATATGGTTGTCTCCAATGCCGACAAAGCAAGCATGGCAGAAAAAATTGTCACAGCATGGAGCAACGATATGCCAGTTTTGGCAGAGTCCGCAGATGCTCAACCCGCTTTTGCTCAAACGAGAACACGCGCTTTCGTCAAAGTTCAAGATGGCTGTCACAACCGGTGTTCCTTCTGTATCGTCAGTACCGCTCGCGGTTCAGAGCGTTCAATTTCCATTGCTGACGTTGTAGACAACATACAGACTTTGCACAGTGATGGGTATCAAGAAGTGGTATTGGCGGGCGTACACCTAGGCGGATACGGCTCCGACACTGGCGAAAATCTTCGCTCATTGATCGAAGCCATTTTGCAAGACACAGATGTACCTAGGGTTCGAATAGGTTCACTTGAGCCTTGGGATTTTCCAGAAGGGTTCATCAGTTTGTGGAACAACCCAAGGATGTGCCCACACCTGCACCTCCCTTTGCAATCTGGTTCGAATACCGTGTTGAGACGGATGATTCGTCGTTGCTCTGTTGAAAGTTATGAGGGATTGGTTGAACAGGCTAGGTCTCACAACCCCTTGTTCAACATTACATCGGATCTCATCGTTGGCTTTCCTGGCGAAACAGATGCTGAGTTCCAAGAAACCATCGAAACCGTAGAGCGAATTGGTTTTGGAGACATGCACCTGTTCTCCTACTCTGATCGCGCTGGCACTCCAGCCTCTCGAATGTCTAAGAAACTTCCCAAAGCAACCATTCGATCCAGAATTCAACAACTAAAGCCCATTATCGAACGGTCGAAAGAGCAGTTTGCCACTGCACACATCGGCAAAACAGACTCAGTGCTCTGGGAGCGCGACGCACAAATGGTCGAAACTGAAGCGGGTGACCGCTTACAATGGCGAGGCTATACAAAAAATTACCTAAGGGCAACAGCCTCCACAGATACACAAACCGCACTGTTCAACCAAATTACACCGGTGACTATTTCTGGCGTCGACTGTACAGAATACTCAAAAAATAGTGTGCTCAAAGCCACGATTCATACACCGATTGTGTAAACCATAGGTGTACTGTCGAAATAATCGAACGCAAATGGTGAACAATAGTGGATGACGTTCATTGGTGACACGTCCGAAACAATCTGTGGGATGTGTTCCACACACAGACAAGTCTTCAAAAATATGTTACAGTGCGCTAAGCCTAGGGGATAGCATGTCAGTATCGAAAACATCTTCATCCATTTGGACTCCAGCACCCGTGCGGATTGTGGACGTCACGGCGCGCGATGGTTTGCAGAATGAGAAAGATATCGTGCCCACAGCAACCAAAATAGAGTTGATCGAACGGTTGGTGGAAGCCGGACACAAAGATATTGAGGTCACAAGTTTGGTTCGACCTTCTTGGATACCACAACTGGCCGATGCTGAACAGATTTTACAAAATCTACCCTCCGCGAAGGATGTTCGCTTTTGGGCCTTGATTCCAAACCGAAAAGGCATGGAAAGAGCCTTGAACGTTGGCATCCAACATGTCGCGACTTTTATGTCCGCCTCTCAGACCCACAACAGAAAAAATCTGAATCGAACGCAATTGGAAAGCCTAGAGAACATTCGAATCGTGACGGAAATGGCACTGGATGAAGGTGCGACCGTGAGAGCTTATCTTTCTACGGTCTTTGGATGCCCTTACGAGGGTGACGTCAATGTAGATACCACTGTAGAACTCACCAAACGACTCTTGGATTTGGGAATTTCAGAAATATCCTTGGGAGACACCACGGGCATGGGAAATCCTGTTTTGGTGGAAAAAGTGGTCAAAGCCTTGAGTATGGCAGATGTACCCTTGGACAAGATTGCGCTACACATGCACGACACTCAAGGCACAGGGCTCGCCAATATCTTGACTGGGTTTCAGATGGGCATACGGATCTTTGATTCTTCAACGGCAGGCTTAGGGGGCTGTCCTTACGCTCCTGGGGCATCAGGAAATGTCGCAACTGAAGATTTGATCAACCTCTTCCACAAGATGGGGTGCAACACCGGTGTAGACTTACACAAAGCTGCAGAAGTCGGTACATTTTTGGCCGATGCACTGGGTAAAGAACTGCCGGGAAGATTTCACAAGTATCATTTGGGTGCTTGCGCCGCCGCTGACAAAACAACTGCTTAATCACGTTTGTTCGATGGAAAAAAAAGCTTTTCTCAAAGTACTGAGTGGTCCCAAAGAAGGTCACAACATTCCTCTAGAAGACAACGCGATGTTGATTGGTCGAAAGTCTGGAGATATCGTCATTCAGGACCCACTGATTTCTTCTAAACATGCGAAGATTTTCAAACTCGACGGTCATTGGTATATTGAAGACCTACAGTCCACGAACGGTTTAACGGTCGATGGGAAACTGACACAGCGAACGCGTCTACACGCTGGCTCCGAAATCGTGATTGGAAACAGTACCATGGTGCTGTTTGTGGGTTCTCCCAAGAAAAAGACTCCCAGTCCGATTCAAGGTCAAGATCAGAGTCCTGGTCAAACCAGTCCGAAGATCGAACTTGCGTGGCTATTGGATGAAGAGTTGGAAGCCGACAGTGACATTAAAAATCTTGACCACATTTCCAACGAACTCCGTGTCCCTCCAAATTTCTACGCCGATATTGAAGTCATCAACGGTGCAGATATTGGAAAAGTCTTTGCGGTCAGTGTTGGGACAATGATCATCGGTCGACTGTATGGGGAAATTCCCCTGTCAGACCCTGAAATTTCTAGGCGACATGCTTTGCTGGAAATATTCAGTCGCGACATGATTTTCGTGCGGGATCTCAATTCCACCAATGGAACATACCACAATGGACGCAACATTGAACGAAGCAAAATGAACCCAACCGACACGATTGGGCTTGGGTCTTCCCTTCTCAGATTGCGAATTAAAAACTAAGGACATGCCAACTTTTGTGTGGATACTGACCAACACGATACTGGAAGGACATGCCGTTGTGCCTTTTCCATTGGAGCAGTTGGAACAGCGCCTGGAATCGACTTCGCTCATGCGCTCAAAACGTCAATCCTCTAATGCACCCACAATTCCTACAAATGCTTATCAGTTGGCAAGTCGTGGTCAAGTGGCGACCGGTTTAACCAGTCTCAACGGACAACAAGCGACTGGATGGGGTGTAGGCGTCTTTGATATTGGAATCCAAGAGTTGTATGCCGCACTGAATGAAGAAGAGTCTCATGTCGAACTCTCCCCAGTGGACTATACAAAAATCGTGCAAGGACAACCCTGTTCCAACAATCGTTTGGTGATGATGCACTTGCCCATCCCCCTTCTATCCGATAGATGGTGGGTCACAAAACAAGGTACATCTCCAAATCTTCGGAATGTTAGCAAGGGCGAGATGGCTGAACTGACATGGGTTGCGATCAGTGATAAGACGCAATTGACCCTTGATGAGACGAGTACCCAGTATACGAAAGATGCCGTGTGGGTCACGCAAAGTGAAGGCGCTTGGTTGCTGATCCAACTAGATGACCACCATACACTGGGCGAGTACCACGCATGGTCCAATCCAGGAGGGTACATTCCAACCAACGTGGCTTCTTCTCTGAGTGCTGGTGGCATCAAAGAAACATTTGATGCTATGGAACGGTTTGCCAAAAGTACGACTGAACCTAAACGATGCGTATTTGACTGGCCTTAAACACACTGCTGTGCTGACTTACCACTCGATATCAAACCATTGTCCTCGATTAAAGGATACATAGGGATAGCCCCATCCATTTGGATATTGATCGCAATAATACTCTGGTGGACCACACCAACCGGATGCGAACCCAATTTCGAACTGGCTCAACGCCAAATCCAAATCTTCACTGTCAAAACGCATTAGGATGTGGTGATCGTCGGGGAATGACACGATTAAATTTCCAAGAGGCTGGAATCCAACGCCTGAAATGTATCCTTGCAAGGTTCCAACGCCCGACTGTATAACCCAACGGAAATATGAATAGCCTGCGCCACCAGAACGTCCCCATGCTTCAACAAAAGCTGTGGTCGGGTCAATCACCGTTGACGAAACAATGCGCATTTCCACCTCGGTGCCGTTGACTCGATACTCTACTTTCTCCATATCCAAGGCGGTTGGGTCCAGAGAATCTGCTGGGTCATCCAACAGAGGAGATACCCCAATCCAAGGGGCTTCACCCAACAGCAATTGCACCCGATCGGTGTATGTTGTAGAATTGTCTTCCATCGTCAACACCAAATCAATGGCATCACCATTGTTGCCACCATTCACGGTGATAAAGAAGTCATCTTCTTCTTTTTGCGCCCCGACGGTGACAAACCCAAACGAAGGATTGTCGTTGACAACGGATGCATCGGCAGTCGATGTGGACTCAATACTCAATTCAGCCTGTACGACTCCATCTGCGCTTTGCCCCCCTGAATTGGCGATGGCAATCTCCAGTTGCGCACTTTCATTGGGGTCCAACTTCCCATCGTTGTTGCCGGCTGTATCCAACACCAGCACCCCAGTAATGCCCAATCGAGGGAATGGAACATCAATCTCTACTGGAACCACCCAAGACTCAAGGGCGTCCGCCAGCAACACTGAAATCGTGACCGGTACAGAAGACCTGTGATCGGCATCGATGTTGACGGTTGTGTTGATGGTGTGCGTTTCGTTGCGGTTCCAAGTATCCGAATCTACAATACCCAATTGCGCAGACAGCACTGAAACATTGGGATCATCACTGTATACAGATCCAACCACAAACCCTTGTGTACTCGCTCCACGATTGAGTAACTCAACGGTTACGGCGACATTGGCGTCACCCGGCTGAGCATTGGTCGGACTGACAGAGAGGGCTTCAAACTCTGGTGGTGGGGGCAACTGAATCTCTACTGGGAACTCAGGCAACGCAACTTCTGTGTTTGCAGATCCAACAACTGTGGTCCCATATCCAACACTAAAGTTCTGCACAATGGTCGTTCCAGAAGCCTCAAGCCGTAAAAACCAGCGTTCTGGACCTGCTTCAGGTGGCAAAAAGTCAAACTGATCGGTCACATCTAGGCTTAATGAATGCACGCCAACATCAAAGATTTGTTGAGTCATCGTATCCGACCAGGTAGGCGACAAGGGATCACCATAGCCAACAATTGCGGTCACTTGATTGCGCTCAACCACTTCAATGGTGGCTTGAGCCAAAGAAGGTTGACCAATCTGAATAAAATCAGAAGCCGTCCACACGTCATCACCACAAACCAACGTTGCCATCACAGGAATCCGTCGATGGGGATTGAGAGAGGCGTCCAACGCAATCTCCACAGATTGCAACAAGGTTTCACTTCCTTCAATCGACCAATCAGAGACCACTGTTTGTGCTGGGTCGCCACCTTCCGCAACATCAATGGTTGTTGAGCAACCAGTTGCGCTCCCTTCAGTATGGTTGTCAATGATCAAGGATACCGTGGTGGCACTGCTCGGCGTACTGGAAGGCGACACGATATCGACACTCAAGTCCGGTGCCAATCGACGCACCTCAACATCGTCAATGCTCCATTCATCGGAATTGCTTCCCGACCATCGCCAACCAATGTAGACCAACTCTTCACCAGCAAACTCAGACAAATCAATGTACCGATGTTTGGACCACTCTCCAGACACTGGGGCATCGAGTATTTCAACTTGCTCAAAGTCCCCATCGTCAGGAAGTCTAGAGCCTGTGGATACCCACAACGAATGCTCCTCAATCGCATCCACTGCCAAGCCATATTCCCACCAACCAACCATGATGGACGTTTCTGAAGAAAAGTCCAAAGGCGGAGAAATCAACCAATCCCTCAGTTCTGGCATGCCTTCTGAACCACGCAAGTGGTACACCGACCCTTCATCTGTTCTTCCAAAAGATTCATTGAGAATCCATTGGTAAGTGTCTCGAGTTTCAGATGGAGTCCACCAATTCATATCCAACAAGGTCAATTCCCCTTCTTCCAACGCAAAGGTTTCGTTGAATGGCAACGGCAAGGACGCTGGATAGGCACGAACTGTTTGAGGTTCAGAGGGGCCCCGTGCTGGAAACAAGGATGTCGCGATGGGACTACCCAAGTCTTCAGCCTTGATGTAAAACTCAATTCCTGGCAGGGATACAGTCGGGATTGTGGCGGACCACTGCTCTGAATCTTCTGCACTGCGTTCTAAGGTCAACTGCTCCCAATAAGAAGACCCAATTGAACGATGGTACAACGTTGCCGACTGTATACCGTCGTCATCCACTATCGAGACCGATATCTCCAACGGATCCCCATCAATCAACCGTGTTGAAGGTTCTGTCCACGTAATTTGGGGTGCCACATTGAATGCGCCTTCGCCCGTGTCTTTAATTTCTGGTGTACAAGCCAGCAACATCCCAAGAGAAAACATTGTTATTCTCCCGCAGACAGAACGGTTTCAGGGACGTCTCGCGGAGTGCATTCCATTCCCACTGCAGCATCGGCATTGGCATTGCCTTCCGGTATCGGTCGCTCATCAATATACAACCAGCAATAGGTCGCACACTGTCTGGTAATGGTGCCTGTTTCAGTGTCGTTCCAATCTGTGCAGGTAAAGCCCGAAGGACAATCGGTATCTTGTTCACAGGAAACCCCACAGAAATCACGCTGTAAGCCCCAGTGCATGCACACGTTGCCATTGCCACCACAGTCTGCGTTGATCTCACATTCTTTGCAGTAAATACCCGACCCTTCAGTGCATTCTCCTGTCACAACATTGCAGAATTCTTTGAAATCACAATCAATGTGGGTGTCGGTACAAAACCCTGATGCACAAGACTGTGTGTCGGGATCACACACATCTCCAGGGTAACAGTCATCGTCACTTTGACAACCTGATGTACAACTCCCCTTGTCACAATAGTTCTCCATCTCGCACTGTGCAGACGTTGCACAAGACTGTGTGACACAGACACCCGCTTGACAAGTTTCGCCAAAACCACACGGAACATCTTCTGTACATTCAGGCGCTTCACTTTGACAGGCCGAAAGAGCAAAGCACATTGAAATTGAGAAGAACCACAACATTACCAAGCGCATCATTGAGCACCCCCTTCACTTGCACCGCTTCCAGTATCTTGATCGATGATCGCACCAGTCGGTAAAAGTTTATACTCAGCCAAAATATAGGTTTCAGAGGCTGGTAAACTCTCGGGCGTAAACAAGACTGCATTGCTTTCAATGACGTAGGTGTAATCTTCCCCACGCACCAATTCCCCAATCAAGGAATCATCGTTGTTCTCCGCATACAAAGAGACCGTCAACGTTTCCAAGTCCGGCAAACCCGACAAGGCAAACTCCAATTGCAACCCAGACGCCACCAGTCCAAGTTCAGAGGCAATGGAAGAAAAGTCTTCTGCACAAATGCTTTCGACTTTGCCTTCCGTACGATTGACCAATTCAATGTATTTGGGTCCATAATAGCCAATGCCGTTTTCAGATTGACAGGAGGGTTCACCATCATAGACAGGAAGATCCTTCCCCACCACCGCAGATACATTCAACATCGTGTGGTTTCGATAAGCTTCATCGCCTTTCAAGTCTGTAAAGTAGCGTAGATAACTGTGTGCAGACTGAGGAGAAAAGTCGTCTTCATCTGAAATGAAAATCAAAGATAGGTTTGCTTCATCTCTTAAAAATCCTTGATTGTCAGTAGACAGCAATGGTTCACTCAATGCCATTTGAGCGGCTTCCAAGCCCATTTCAATCCCCGAACCGGTGGTCCCAACAACCACCATTTCTTCAAAATTTTCTTGGACATCGCTTTGGGCAGAATTCAACACAAATACCTTATTGGCCAATGTCAGCCCTTCTGAGACAACATCTACAGCCACGCCACCATTGACGCTTATGTCATTGGAACGGCCAACGATCAAGGTATCTTCGGCTTCTACAACAGTTCCTTGTGGCAATGCGAAGAAATTTCGACCATCATCCTGAATTGAGAACCCTGTTAAGTCCAATCGATCGGCTGTCAAGTTGGTCAACTCAATCCACTCACCCCTTGAATCTTCGACGTTTTTGCTGTCTATCATGACCTCGGTAAAGATGATGTCTCCCACAGAAGGCACGACCACATCTCCTGAACCATCCATTGGCTCATCCGATGGTTCTGACAGCCCTGTATCTGTACCAGTGTCTCCAGCATTGGCCGTATCGCCGATATCCTCCATCAGTGGTGGTGGGGGTTGGTTGTTGGCACAGAGGTGGTTTTCACT
>CBFIFY010000047.1:0-35353 GCA_965661985.1 uncultured Myxococcota bacterium
TCTTCATGGTAGGTTCGGTAGGGTTCTTCATAGGGAGCGACGAGCATCGTAATGTAGGTACCAAACATCAAGGCGATGAGCGTGAAGGTCATGCGTTGGATTTTGCGACGACGTGGGCGCTTGACGGGTTCATTTTTTTGAAAGTGTTTGAGTCCAGCATACCAGATGCCAATGAATGGAATCGACAAAACCATCAGTAGGTTGAAGAAGATATCAACGGCATTTTCAAAGTAGTTTCGATCGAATAGAGACGAAAACCAAGGGTAGGTTGTCACACCATCTTGTGTCCAGATAAATGGACGGTCGGATGCAAACAACGGAGAGTAAATGGCAATCGCAAATAAACCAATCAACATATAGAGCGAGTAGATTGCGTACTTATTTTTACGCAACTGACCCCAGACGATATCGCCATAGGTCAAATCTTCTTCTTGCGGAGCCTTGGTTTCAGAAGCGGTGCGTTCAGTGTTTTTTGTGGCTGTTTCAGACATACTGTCTTTCCTCCCGATCAATCAGATCAATCAAAGGTGATTCGAGGATCAACCAGTGCCAACAATAGGTCACTGATCAGCATCCCGATCAGGGTTAGAGACGAGGCAATCAAGAGGATTGCCATGATGACGTTGTAGTCGCGGAGCATGATGGCTTCAAAGCCCATTTTACCCATGCCGGGAATACCAAAAATCACTTCGATAACCACTGAACCACCGATGAGTACAGGAAGTAAGGTCCCCAGTAGCGTGATGATGGGAATCATACCGTTTCGAGCTGCGTGTTTGATGATCACCACACCTTCTGAAAGGCCTTTGGCACGAGCAGTACGAATGAAGTCCGCGCGAATGGTGTCCAATAGACCGGTTCTCGCATAGCGAGATAGGGCGGCGAGTGCACCGTAGGTCATACAGAGTACAGGCAAGAAAATGTGCCAGATGATATCTTTGATGTGCTCTAGCGTTGTCATATTCGACGTATCAATACTCTCAAACCCAGCCGTTGGAAAGATTTGCAACGGAGAGCCAATCGTAAAGAAGTTCAGCAATACCACACCCACAAAGAAAGAAGGCAGGGAGTACAGCATAAAGAGAATCAATGTCACCACTCTATCTGGAGTGCTGTTTTCATTGACTGCTGACCAGATACCGAGTGGCAAGGAGATGAAATAGGCAAGTGCAACAGACGTGACGGCAAGCGACAGAGAGTACTTCAGTTTGCTGAACACCTTTTCGAGTACGGGACGTTTATCCAAGTGTGAAACCCCAAAGTCCAAGCGGATGAGGTTGCCCCAGTATTTTGCAAAACGAGTGTCCAAGAAGAGAATGCTCATCTTTTCACCACCACTGTAAGCGAAGTCCTCTTTGTTGGCGGTGTACCATTCATTCCAAAAAGACTTGGCTTCTTCTTCGGAGATGGCTTTGGAGTCCTCACTTTCACCAGCCATAAAGTATTTCCCTTTGAAAGATTGGATTTCAGCTGCGATGATTTTGTTTCCAGCTTTTTGTTCTGCGGTCAAGTTCTTCCGAAACTCTCCAGCCATTCGTTTACGGGCATTGATGGTCAGACGCTGAGAGGCGAGGGCGCGTTTCTTAATGTTGTCACTGGTGTTCAAAATGTCGATGAGGGCTGGAACGGCATAGCGACCCCAGTTTTCGATTGTCTCTTGGGCTTCAATTCGAAGTGCGGGTGATACAGAGCCATCTTCATTTAAGATGTTGGTCATGACGTCAGACACTTCTTCGGTGGTTAAACCGTAGCGTGTATTGAGCAACACCGGTTTGTCCAAGTTGAACTGCTCTTTGAAAATGCGATAGGACTCTCGTTGCTCTCCAGTATTGGCCTGTTGACCACCTTCTGCACCCGCCTGTTTTGCGCCAGGGTTTCCAGGGGCAAAGTTGACGATGGTAAAGACAATCAGAGAGATTGCCAAGAAGGTCGGAATCATCAGAAAGAGTCGTTTGATGATGTACGTTAGCACGTTGTCTCCATGGCTAGCCGATTAGTCTTGTGCGTACCATGCACGAGAGTTGAGATAGGGACGAGTGACTTGCGCTTTGGCATTCTTCAGTTTCGGGTTCCAATAGAACATCGAGCGTCTGGTAAAGAAGAAGGTATACGGTTGCTCATCATAAATGAGAGAATGGAACTGGTGAGCGAGTTCGATGCGCTTTTTGTCGTCAAATTCAACTTCAAGAGCTTCGATGATCTTGTCTGCCTCTTCATTTTTGAAGGAGATGTAGTTTGAAGATTGAGGTACATCAGCCTGAGATGAGTGCCAGATTTGACGAAAATCTACGTCCGGACCTGAGACCCATGCCAGTGTGACAGCGTCAAACTCTTTGGAGTTGGTTTTCTTCAAAAGAAGTGACCACTCTGTTGGTTGAACATTCATTTTTACCCCAATTTTTGCGAGGTCTTCTTTGAAAATGTCTCCAATGGTCTTGTACTCCTTAGACGATCCAAAGATGGTGAGGGTGAACTCAAACTCGACCATTTGTCCATCGACTTCCCGTTCAACGACCCCATTTCCGTCGCGGTCTTCCCAGCCGGCTTCCTTGAGTAGGGCTTTGGATTTTTCTAAATCAAATGGAATAGGAGTGAGACTGTTGTTGTAATAAGGGAGAAACGCTGGGATTGGACCAGTGGCTCGTTTACCCAGTCCCATCATTACGTCATTCAAGAGCATGTCGGCATTGAAGGCGTGGCTCATTGCCTGTCGGACCCGTTTGTCGCTGAAGTACACCGTGTTGTTGTTCCAGCCGATGTAGAAATAGGTGTGGGTCCAGTACTCTTCGTGACCAAATGTTCCATCTTTGAATGCAGAATCGTCTTCACCTTCCAATACTTCAACACGATATTGAGATGGAGATAGACCTGTGTAATGCAACTCGTTGGTCTTCATTTTACGGATACGTTGTTGGTCTTCACCAATGATTTGGAAAATGATCGATTTGAAGCCGTTACCACCGAGTGGGAACATCGGATCGCGTTCCACAACGATTTTTACGCCTGGCTCAAATTCGATAAAACGATAAGGTCCAGCTCCGATGGTGTTCGGGTCATACCAGTGTGCTTCAAACTTGCTACCGAGACTGGCATCGTCATAGCGTTCACCGTTCTCATCATAGGCGTACAAGAACTCCGGAACGGGAAAGATGCCACGCACCATCAAATCTTGAGTTTGGGTCTTTTTGTTGAACGTCACAGAGAACGTGAAATCATCGTGTGCTTTGTAGGACTCCAAGTTCTTGTAGTAAGAGCGAAGCGGAGCTGCACCAGCGACTTGATCGTTCATGGTCATGTCCAGCATGTGTACCAAGTCGTGTGCAGTTACACGGCATCGTCCATTCTTGAAGTGTCCTTCACGACAGGTTTTGCCTTCTTTGAGCCATGCATATTGAGGATCATCAATGTCCAGTGTGGGGACATGCCAGTACACATCTTGACGAATCTTGAATGTATAGGTCAAATAGTCTTCCGTGCGAGACATGTGGTAAGCCAGTTCAGGATGCCACTTGGTTGTGTCCGAGAAGTGGCGTCTCATCAAGCCAACAGTAATGTAATTTTGCAACGCAGAAACATCAGAACCATTTTGGGTCAAAAAGTTGAGTCCCTTTGGATCTGAGGTCAGGTAACTCAACAGTACACCGCTTTTTGTTGCATCTTCTGGCAACCATTCTTCTGAATCGAGTGTCAATAGATTGCTTGGATCGTCAAAGGCGAATGCATATGGTGCGTAAGTCCCTTTGATATTCGAATCGCCACTCGCAACAACCGTTTGAATGGTGGCCGGGGCGTTCTCTGCCTGTTTCTTGGCTTCGATGTTTTGGGATTCGATGTTGTTGTTTTGAAACAGAATGATGACTTGAATGATCGCGACAACAGCAAGGAGCGCAATGGTTGTCATCGATCTCAATAGATTCTTGAACATGTTGTGACCTCGAAAAACAAGGTGGAAAAAGTGTGACAAAGTGTGCACATTCGGATTGGATTTTGTATCCAATATGGCAGTTTATGCAACCCAAATCGATATAGTTTACCGATATGTGACGTCACAGTTACGCTGAAGGGCTCACTTTGGTCGGATCTAAAACGCAGATGGACTGTATTGTTTGTCGTTGTGGATTGTGCTACCCTATTATTGTAGAGACATTTCGAGACAGATGTCTGTCGGTCAATCCATTCGTGAGAATACCATGCAACCAGTTGATTTTGCGATTAAAAATGGCAGTAAAACCCGTGTACAATTCATCAAATATCATGAAGCTGCCGACCAACAACCGTTGTCGAAGAAAGCTGCAGAGAAGTTGGGAATTTTTCCTTCTCTGGCGCTTGCCTCTCTCGCAGCGTGGGTCAGACAAAACGGTTTTGATGTTGACTTGATTGATTTGCATGTCGAGAACATTTATCCAAAGGACGCTGCTGGTCGTGTTCGAGATTACGATCCGCACATTGTAGCTTTGACAGCAAAGACACTTGGTTGGCCAGCGGTGATTGAGATTGCCCAGATGGTTCGAGAAGCCGCACCCAATGCGGTTGTGGTTGTTGGGGGACCTCAACTCTCAATCTATCCAGAAGAGTCTTTGTCTTGGGAATGTTTTGACATCGCGGTTGTTGGAGACGGTGAAGAAACACTCTTGGAGATTTGTGAACGTGTTCAGTCTGGCTCTGACTGGACTGACATTTTGGGTACCTGCGTTCGACTGCCCGATGGTTCTGTTCGCAAGAATCCTGCAAGACCACTGTCAAAGAACATCAACAAATACCCGATGGCAGCATGGGACTTGATGACCGTTAAAAATTATCACTGTCTCACGTTGTTGAAGCCCTTTGCAACGATGGTCACGACGCGTGGGTGTCCTTGGCACTGTGGGTATTGTTCCCAAGTGTATTCAGAAAAACTCCGTTTCCGCGATGTGGAGCTGGTGGTCGACGAGATGGAGTATTTGGTCAAGAATCACGGAGTGAAAGAAATCGTTTTCTTTGATGAGACCTTCACCATTGGTAAAAAGAGAATGCGCCATTTCTCCAATGAGATTTTCCGTCGCAACTTGAAAGTGAAGTTCAATATCCGTGCCCGTGTAGACACCATTGACAGAGAAGTAGTGCGCTTGCTCAAACGTGCTGGGCTTCGATCGATCCACATGGGTGTAGAAGCTGGTACCGATCGTGTGCTGAAAATCATGAACAAGCAGATCACCCTTGAACAGACTCGAAACGCTTTCCGCATTTGCCGTGAAGAAGGCGTCGATACGCGTGGATACTTCATGGTGGGCTACTATGATGCCGCCCCTCAAGACGTGGAAGACATGATTGAATTTGCCTGCAGTTTGGGACTCGACTGGGCATCGTTCTCAGTGGCAACTGCGCTTCCCGCAACCGATTTGTATCGAATTGCGCAAGAACGTGGCTATGTCGATGGAGACTTTTGGAAAGACTACACCATCAACGGTGGTGGGAATATTCCGCAGCTTGAAACCGAGACTTTCACCGCAGAACAGCTTCGCGCATATCGAACCAAAGCTTACATGAAGTTCTATCTCCGTCCAGATTTGATTCGTCGCAAACTCAGTAAGTCGGAAGGTCGAGAAGAACTTTTGGAAATGGCTGGTGGTGCTCAGGTGCTCGGTGAAATCATCAAGTCTTCGGTTCGACGTGCAATCCCAAGCGTGGGAATTGGTAAGTGGGCGACGGTCTAGGCTGAATCGGTCTACATGATTGACATGTAGACAGTTCGTTCCAATATCAGAGGCTAAGAGCGCGGATTGGCAGGTACAAGGATTCTGTCACTGTGCAGGTCTTTTGATAAAACCGGTCACGTTGAGTCCTGCTGTAAATGTCTTGGCGTAATTGGTAGAGCCATAGACTGTATCAAGATAGTTCACCTTACTTTCAAGTTGCCAACCGATGCGCTTTTTTGGGTCTAGCTGAAGCCCAAACACCGCTGTAGCCCCTGTCGCCACACCATTATTGTTCATTTCCAAATCTCTTGGGACTGTATCGAAGTTTCCACCGACGATGGCACCGGCACCCCAGTATATGTATTGAGGAACATCCTCTGATTCTAACGTTTTGGAATAGAGCACCATGTTTTCTGAATGAACAGTCCCAATTCCTTGTACTCCCAAGAGATCGTCGACTGCATACCCCAGAATGTTGCGATTGATCAGTGTGATGGCTGGTGACTGGTTCTCTTCTCGAAGCATATGGGAAACCCCAATGATACCAGTGGGAATAGAGGGGAGCGACAGTAGGTCTACACCATAGAGTATAGATGTTGGACGATCAGCCACCGGTGTAATCCCACTCTCCGCACTCAGAACCAAGCCCCCGATTGGAAGGGTGAGAGGGGATTCTCCGTCTTCTATATACATCGAAGCGCCAGTGGAAATTCCAATTTGATGCTCCCCTTGATCCAAGGTTCGAACAGGGGTAATGGTTGCGCATCCTGTAAGAAATGAGCCGAGAGTTATAAAAGTCACGAGTCGAAGAGACGACATTGTATTCTCCTATTTGATATCGATGTGAACAGTATAGCAAATGGGAGAATTGGTTGTTTTTGATGTTGGAACAATGTGAATCTAGAAAAGATGATTGACAAGGACCTGCATTGAAAAGTACAATGAAATAAGATTTACGAAAATCTAAGGAGTCAATCATGCGCAAACTATATGCCTGTTCAAAATGTGGAGAGCACCATTTCCGCAATACAGCCTGTACAATAGAGCGTCCCAATACTGTTTCGATGAGCGGTATCGCGCTGGCGGCTCTGCTTGGATTGACCGCTTGTGGAGATGAAGAAAAGGATACGTCTACCACCGATACTGCTGTGACAGATACGGCTTCTGATACCGACACAGAAGAAACAGATATCCCAGACGATACGGCCGTCGCAGTAATGTATGGTGTGCCGGATACTGGTTCATGGGACAACGATGGCGACGGATATACACCTGAAGACGGAGATTGTGATGACAACAATCCTGATGTTCATCCAGATGCGCGTGAGATCGTTGGCGATGGTGTGGATTCCAACTGCAACGGTGAAGACGATACTTAAAGGAGAACCAGATGTCGAAATTATATTATTGTTCCAAATGTAAAGAACATCATTACACAACCGACATTTGTGCTCCTGCGGTCACTCCAAAGGTGGGGGCAGGGATTGCACTGGTGGCGTTGCTTGGATTGACTGCTTGTGGAGATGAAGACAGCGACAAAGATACAAGTGATACAGCTGTGATTTCTGATACCAGTACCATGGCATTGTATGGTGTTCCATACACGGACAACGACAATGATGGCTGGGCTCAGGAAGAGGGTGATTGTGACGATGACAACCCAGACGTAAATCCGGACGCAGAGGAAACACCTGGGGACGGTGTGGACTCCAATTGTGATGGTGAAGACGATACTTAAGCGATTACCGGTTTACTATTTCGGTGGTGCCCTGGTCAGCACTGCCTGTTCTGCTGTTGATCAACCTAAGCAGGCAGATCGAGTTTGCAATGGCTTGATGGAGTTGTGTGACAGACCGCTGGATGAAGTGCTCTTTGCAGGTACGCACAACGCCATGTCGTCTAGCGAAGACGGTTGGAACTTTCCCAACCAAGAATATGCTTTCACGCGTCAGTTGGAAGATGGCACTCGAGGATTGAATTTCGATACCTATTTGTGGAATGACGAAGCGTACTTGTGTCACACCTACTGTGAACTTGGGAATATGACACTGGTGGAAGGGCTGAAGCGCATATCCGATTTTGTGCATACCCACCCCCATGAAGTGATTGTCATCACCCTTCAATCTGCTCTGGATACTGAATTGACGTTGGAGGCATTTGAACAGGCCGGTCTGGATGACATGCTTCACCATCATGAGGCTGGAGAGGCGTGGTTGACGTTGGGTGAACTAATTGATCTCAATGAACGGGTTGTGTTGTTTTCCAACGTGGGTGCAGGAGAAGACTATGGATACTTGGATCAGTGGACCCATTGGATTGACAATCCATATTCTGCTCAAAAAATCGAAGACTTTTCCTGTGTTGAAGACAGGGGGGACCCAGAAACGGCAAGTTTGTTCAACGTCAACCACTTCATTACCAATCCAGTTGCCGACATAGAAGACGCGTTACAGGCAAATCAATATGACGTGTTGTGGTCGCATTTGGAGCGTTGTGAGTATGAAACAGGTCGAATTCCGAATCAGTTGCTCGTAGACTTTTACAGCCAAGGCGATGTTTTGGATGTGGTGCGGGATTGGAATCTGTCCCGTTGAATAGACTGGTTGAATAGACTCGTGAACACTTTTCATTGGACATGATCGGTTGGATATGATCTGTTGGAGTGTAAATCCTTTTAAAAATCTGAATCAGAAATTGGTAGAACAGAACTGAATTTATTACATGGCTTCAGTTAGAACAGGAGAGATGATGCAGGCCAGTGATTTGTGGGATGGATTGAAAGAGCGCAGTGCTCAATGTGAGGTGTGTTCGGGTACGAACGGACTGTTTGTCTTTGAAGTGATTTCGACGAATCGACCCGTGTCTTTGGATACTTGCATTGTCTTGTGTTCAGACTGTCAAACGCATATTGAATCGCCCACTGACCAATCGCAATACCATTGGTCCTGTTTGTATGAAAGCATTTGGAGTGTGGTTCCAGCGGTACAAGTATTGGCATGGCGCATTTTGAAACCCCATGAATCACAAGGGTGGGCACAAGATTTGTTGGGCCAACTCTATTTGGACGACGATTTGCAAGTTTGGGCTGAAAATGATGGCTTGGCTCCCAAAACACTGGACAGCAACGGCGTGGAACTCGCTTCGGGAGATTCTGTTTATCTCATCAAAGATTTGGACGTCAAAGGGGCTTCGTTTGTTGCCAAGCGCGGTACGACCGTTCGAAATATTCGAGTGGGAGACGATCCCGAATATGTCGAGGGAAAAGTCAATGGCACCAGTTTGATGCTGAAAACGATTTTCATCAAGAAGGTTTAGGTCTTCAAACAGAGCCTAATTTCTTTCAGTTTAAAACGAAAAGCCAAATCGGTGTTGAACGGACAGCATATTGCCCGGAGAATACGAGGCCGCCATCGAAAACAGAATCTCATTGCTTTCAATCTCAAAACCACCGTCGATAGACAGCATACGGTATCCATCAACGTAGTCTGCAGACTTTTTGAATGCACTGATTGGTGCGAGTCCCAAGGTTTCCGCGTCATCCGTTTTGAGTCGTGGGTCTGCTCGGAGCCAGTAGAGGCCACTTGCCAGAAATGGTCGGATGATAGAGGAATTAACACCAGTCAGAGGGCCAAACGGTATGGCTTTTCCAATGCTCAGAGAAGCATCCATCGTGCCAACGCCAAGTTCAGAATTCCCAATGTATCCAGTGTAACCAACTTGTAGACTCACATCGGGGGCTCGTCGATAACCTTCTACCGGAGAATAGCGAGCATACGTGCCAAAAAGTGAACCTGTGTCCCCTTGAATCATCCCAGTTCTTGCACCAATTTCAAAAGACATGGGCAGACCTTTGGTGATGTGGATGGTTGGGATCCAAAGGTTCTCAGGGGCTGACTCATCGGAAAAAGCCAAATTCCAAGGCGATGGAGAGCCGTCCGAATAGCGTGCGGCATCAATAAAACTCACTGAATTTTCCAGTGACATTTCAAAACCGTGAATCCCCATACTGGTGACGGTTTGGGGTTTGTTGGCAATGGCCAAGCCCAACTGACGCACAACAATGTCATAGCCTTGTTGGATCGAACTGGACTGAGAATAGGTCTTGCCATTCCAGTCCCCCATGGAACTGGGCGATAAGTTTCCGGCCATTGAATTACTGTGCACCAATCCCAATCCAAGGACTGCGGTGCCCATCGCGATATTCTGTAGCATTGTTCGCTGCATACCAACCTCGTGTTGAACACAACCGTGTATTCAACCATAGACAGTGTATCGCATTTTGAACAGGTTGTCAGTCACCCATCCAGTTCGCCTTGTTTGTCGATGAGATTCTTTCAGGATCCTGTTGAGCCTCGTTGTTCCTCTCGAATTTCCTTGAGGTTTTCTTGCAGGTTTTCAAAAGCAATGTTGTCTGCGCCTTCGAGCCATGCAAAATCCACATCTTGATCGTCTACCTGTGCAACACTTGGGCGCCATGATTCGGTTCGCGTCCACAGAAAGGCACCACCCCACATGGTAGCGGCTTCAGCAGCAATAAACCCGAGTGCGCCAGACAACACCGCTTGAGCAACGCCACCGAGTTGCTCTTTGAGCAACAAGGCTTGTAGGGCTTCACGAGCCCCTTCACCAGCAATCGTCGGAGAAAAGATTGTGCCCAAAATTTGAATGTTGGAGCCAAACACGATTGGCCAAAATTGAGCCGTTGCCACACCGATTGCAAGCGCCGTAAAATAATAAACGACGGCAGTTGTAAAGTGGGTGACGAACTTGCTGAGCAAGGCCAACAACAGCAGTTTGGTTTTTCCACGATAGGCGCCGACAGCATTGGTGAACTCTTCCACTTTGTTTTTGACTTTGCCCGGTAGGAAACCACCAAATGTTTTGATCAGCCATACCAGCAATCCTGGTTTGACCAACCCCAATACCACAACAATTGACACACCCCCACAGATACTGCCGATCAACAATGCGAGGGTCATCGCAGCCCCTTCTTTGGAGGTCACATCTTGGAGGACGGAATACCCAAACGGAAGGGTGAGTGTAATCCCCATAAACAAACCGGTGATGCCGATGAATTTTTCAAGACCTTTGGCAGTAATCACACGGGTCCATTGGTTGGAGTAGCGACCGGCTTCGTAAAGAGTGTATCCATCTAGTCCGATGGTGCTTGGCAAGAAGGTCCCAATGAATCGTCCAATTAGGAATGCGGTTACTGTACTTTGCCAATAGGCGAATCGAATTCCCTGTCCGACCAACAACAAGTGCCACGCAAAGGCACTCGACAAAACACCGATGAACTTGATGCCCATCGCCAGTAGGGCAAATAAAAGGAAGGTTTGTCCGTCGACTTGTTCCACATATTGCAGAATGGTGGTGAATACCGGCAACGGTTCGCAAGCAACGGCATCATCAGGACAGGGGATGGGGTGTCGAAGCAACGCCATGATTCCGACGATCGTAAACAAACCTTTGGCCCAAAAAGAGGCAGTTTTCTGATCACCCTCTGAAAGTCCTTTCTTTCCAATCCAAAACAGCGTGGTAGCAGCAAAGAGCAACAACAATGCCATCAAGCCGAGTTTGCCTTGCCAAGCAAAAAAGCAAAGGAGTGCAAAGACCAGTCTTGATGCGAGAATGAGAACACTAGACAGTAGAGGAGACAATTTGGGCATGAGGGGACTCCAGAGAATTAAGCGCACACTTGTTATCATGATTGGTGATATTTCTCAACTCTATTCGAAACATCCGATACAGAACCATGCTGGTTTACATCAGAAAGTCCGATACACTTAACAATGGTAGTATTTTGGATGTTGGGGTTGGCGATGGCGCTTGAATCTGTCACTTGGAGAGTGGTCAACGACACCGTTATGGGTGGGCGTTCCAGCGCTTCTGTTGAGGTTAGAGACAACGAATTGATCTTTCGTGGGACCGTGTCCAAAGAGAACAACGGTGGTTTTGCGTCCATTCGAAGTGCTGAGATTGTCAATCTATTGGGTGCATCCGGTTTTGAAGTGGATATCACGGGAACAGAAGCACCTGTACAACTGACCCTTTGGACTGGGCAGGGAGCCAATCTCTATTACGCTCAAGAAGTACAGTTGAACTCAGGTGTACAAGATATACGATTTTCAGAATTTGTAGCCAAGTCCTATGGGAGACGAGTTTCCGCTCCAACATTTTCACCAACCATCTTTCCAGAAGTATCGGTGGGCGTGTTGGTGGGTGGAGGTTTTGAAGGCCCCTTTGAATTGAGCATTCGTCGTCTTGATAGAGTGGAAGATTCGAATGACGCACCTTTGTCTTCTGAGTCCTCTCTTGCACAGTCTACCCAACAGCAAATCGCGCAAGTGTTGCAACGTGCCATACAGCGTGGTGTGCCAATGTACAATGCGGGCGACGCTTCAGAATGTGCGGCCATTTATCAAACGGCTTTGGAATCCATCTTGATTTTGACTGCGGATACACTGCCCACACCAATGCAGTCGGCGATTCGAGAGTCACTAGAACAAGGGGCTACCCAAGGTGCAAGGGAGCGCGCGTGGACCCATCGACGAACGATGGATGCTTTGTTGAGCACGATGTCGGCAGATTAGCTTCTAGAGGCTACCCACTACCCACCAATTTGGGTCATGATGCCTTCAAAGGGAATGGGTTGCGTGTCTTCTGTGGCGCATTGATGCCCCTTGACTTTACCCCAGACAATCTGTTGAATTAGAGAGGTTACCTGTGCCTCAGAATGATTGGGGTCACGGATGACACTTCGCAAAGTCGGATGGTGTTCTTTGGCCAAGCAAGCCCTCAAGTCTCCATGTGCGGACAGGCGTAGTCGATTGCAAGACGCACAAAAACGGTTGCTGATTGGAGAGATGAAACCAATCCGCAAGTTTAGGTCGCGCACCATAAAGTGGGTTGCTGGTCCACGGTGCTGATGGTCAGCATGGATTGGTATCAAGTCGACATGTTCAGACAGTTGATCTCGAAGCGATTTGGAATCCTTGTTGCTGTGTAGACGTTTGCCAAAGGGCATGTATTCTATGAATCGGGGCTCAATGGTGGCGGGGTGTTGGTGGGCAAATTGGATGAAATCCAGTATTTCATGGTCGTTCTTTCCAGCCATGATGACCACATTGAGTTTGATCGGTGCGGTGTCGGTACCAAATCCAGCCTGATGGGCAGCATCAATCCCATCGAGCACCTTGTGCAACTTTCCGCCACGGGTGATGCTGGAAAACCGCTCTGGATCGAGGGAATCAATCGATATATTGAGGCGTTTCAACCCCGCTGTAAACAAGGGGGCGGCGAGTTTGCTCAAGGTGAGAGCGTTGGTGGTCATCGAAAGATCGGCAAGCCCTTGAATGTTTGCTAAGTCAGACACAATGCCCAGCAGGTCTTTTCGGATGGTTGGTTCACCACCGGTTAGACGGATGTGCTCGATGCCCATCGAAACAAAGATTTTGGCGAGGTGGTTGATTTCAGCCCGCGTTAGAATGTCAGCGCTCGGTATCCACTGCAGTCCTTCTGCTGGCATGCAGTACACACAGCGTAGGTTGCAACGATCTGTCAACGATAGTCGCAAATATCGATGCGTTCGGTTAAATTGGTCCGTCAAAACGCCACGTTCAGATGTCAACTTAAACCTCAATCTGCGAACGTTTCATGAATGCTTTGGGCAACCTCTCGGAAACCTTGACCACAGTCTTCTTCAGCCAACGCGACCGGTGTACCCATGTCTCCACCCAAACGGATTCTTTCGTCCAGTGGAAGTTGAGCCAGCAAAGGAACCTTGTATCGTACGGCTGTTTCAAACCCACCGCCTTTGCCAAATGGGTGCATCAAGGAACCGTCTGGTAGGGTGATGAACGACATATTCTCAACGATGCCCAAAATTGGAACATCCAACTTCTTGAACATCTCCACTCCTCGAATGGCATCTTGTACGGCAATCGCTTGTGGGGTGGTGACAATGACCGCACCACTGAGATTCACGGCTTGCACCATGGTGAGTTGAGCGTCCCCTGTACCGGGAGGCAAATCCACGATTAGGTAATCGAGTTCGCCCCAAGCAACCGTTTGGAAGAACTGACGAATGACACCCATGACCATGGGACCGCGCCAAATGATGGGTTCATCCTTGTCGACCAAGAGTCCCATGGAGATGCACTTGACGTCGTAAGACACGATGGGGACAATTTGTTTTTCATCGTTGGCGATGGGTGTCGCTGATACATTCATCATCATTGGCAGAGATGGACCGTGTACATCGGCATCAATCAACCCCACCTTGTGTCCTTGCTTGGCCAAGGCAACGGCGATGTTGACCGAAACCGTAGATTTTCCAACCCCACCTTTTCCACTGGCGACGGCGATGATGTGTTTGACACCGGGGATGGGTTGTTTTTGAATCGGACCACCGTGGGGACCCATGCCCCCACCACTCATGCCACGCACAGGCTCTTTTTCTTTGGGCTTGTTTGCTTTTGGGTCTACGCTTTCTTCAACGGTGACCGAACATTCGACGTTTCCTTTCCAACCTACGGAGTCGATTTGGGCGAGCAGACCTTGTTGCATGACCCGCATCTGATTTTCAGAATGGTCTGGATGAAAGGTCATCGTGACCGTTAGTGTGTCTTCGCTAAGAGCACCATCGGTCAGCACTCCGGCCATCCACAGAGAGCGTCCAGTTCTGGGGTCTCGAACACGGGTTCCAGCAGGTTCTAAAATGGCTTGGGCTTCAGGTTGAATGTCACTTTGTTTCATGAGAGTACCTTTGGATTCGCTTGTGTGCTTGCTTTTAACAGAGTTGATGGACTTTATCGAGAGGCCCACTGTAAAATTAGGGATGCAATGACGGAGTTTGTTGGTCCTTCGGCTTTGCAAGCTTGGTTTGTGCTCGCGGAGTAAATGGTGTTGTCTGTATTGGAGACATAGACCCGCGTACCTTCTAAGGCAAATGGAAGACCCTGTGGTATTGTTCGGTCGATGACTTCAGATGCCCATTTGGGGAAGGGCTGTTTTATCGAAAAAATTAAGTCTTCGACCAAGGGGCTCAAAATTGTGGTGTTCTGTTTGCGGTGCAGTGCTACGACACCACCATCTGGAGTGACCAACAATACTTTGGCGTTGGGTCTTAGTAGATCAGGAAATCCATAGAGCCCATAGACTTGCCCCATCGGGTCTTGTCTAGATTCGACTTGTGTTGTGGAATTCAGGACTTGTTGAATGCCGGCGTGACTCAATTCAGGTGGAACCGTAAATTTTGTGTCGCAGGGACGCAGGTGCCACAGTTCAAGTTTTTCTCGCCAACCGTCTGCAGAACGTTGTGTAGAATGGGCAACGGCCATCGGATTGCTTTCACCCAGACCATTCTGAAAGTCAGATGTACCTTGAGAGGCGGTGTATTCTTTGTCTGGCATCTCCACTGAAGGGAGATCGGTAAAGCCACCCATCGACTGTTCATAGTTCACGTCCGACAAGCGCTTGTATTGATCAAGCAGTCGGATGACTCGATAGAGCGTAGATTCATCCAAAGGTGTGGCGATCAAGAGTTGTTGGTTGGAATTGAGTCCGACTCGGATTCTCGCAAACGGAAAAGCCCTGGCCAACAAAAAGAGTTCTGCCCCTAAAAAACGTTCTGTGATTTGAGATTCCAACTGTTGTAGGGCTTGGCTGTCAAAGCCTTGTAGGTCTGTGCCCATGCAAATGAGGACGTTGGCCTGTGTGCTATCGGTCAGTGTGTAGCCGTGTTCAGTGAGTTGAAGGTGCAGAGCTTCTTCAAGTGGGTGTGGTTCGGTGTGTACGCTCAGTGTGGCAATTTGAAGCATTTGAACTCCGAAGATATTTAGAAGATATTTAGAAGATATTTAGAAGATATTTATAAAGATGTTGAGAAAATATTTGGTCAAAACGCCTGTGGAATATCCGACGGTCGGTTGATGTTGCGAACAGCGTCGTGAGATAGCCTAACCGAGAAGGCAGTGCTTGCAACTGCTTTCATAGAGTCTCTGTTGTCGAGGTGACGCGCCACCTTTTGGTGCCACTGAGTGGGTATGTGAAGCAACAATGGGTGCACCTGACCATCAGAATCGATTGCAACGCTCGGACAGTGGGCCAATAAGGCTCGGATATCTTCTAGAGACAAAAATGGTGTATCACAGGGCAAAATCAACAGACTGTCTTGATTTGCGGAACGGGCGTGTTCCAAAGCTGTACTGACACCCGTTAAAGGATGTTGTAGAGGGCTGATGTCGGAAACCCACGTGCAATTTGGGCGTTCGATGCTCTCTCGCTGAGTGGTTTTGCCAACAAGGTGAATGGGAAAGCCCAGAGGATGTAGGGTTTGGAGCAAACAGTCGAGCATCGTTAACTTTTGTTTGGGGGCGAGTTCGACATTGGCTTTGCACTGTCCCATGCGCGATGACTGTCCACCACACAAAATGTAAATGCCAACTGTCAAGTGTCTGTTCTCCACGTTGCCGGCCACTTTGAACTGATTGGGAGGCGCTGGACTGTATGAGGCTGTCCTTTGTGCAATCGGTGCTCGTCTGCAGGAAATGGGAGCAACGCTGTTGCATCGGCAAAAGAAGACATTTGTGCAGAAGATTGATTGCCTGTTGAAAAGGCCTGCAATTCTCCGTTGACGTCTTTCAGCCAAACGCGAACAAATTCCAGCCGACTGCCCCTTTTGCTGAAATCTTCTCCCAACGTCACTTTTAGAGTCGGCAGTTCAGGCTGGGCAACCTGCATTTTGCCCAACACAAAAGGTCGAACAAATTGATAGAAGCCCATGAGTGCGGATACAGGGTTGCCCGGTAAGGCAAACAGAGGAACATTTTTGTGTGGGGTGCGAATGATGCCGATGGCGACTGGTTTTCCAGGCTTCATTCTGATTTTCCAAAAATTCATCTCCACGTCAAACCCAGGCAGGTCTTCCAAGGCTTTGTGTACCACATCAAAGTCACCAACGCTGACGCCTCCTGTGGTAATTAGGATGTCGACGTTGACCTGTTCTAGTGCGTGTAAGAAGGCTTGACGGGTACTCTCTAGCGTATCTTTGGCAATCCCACAATCTATAGCTTGAATACCGAGTTCATGGAGCGCCATTTGTAGGTTGATGGTGTTGGTGGCCCAAATCTGTCCCATCTTCAAGGTTCCACCTTTACGTGGATCGTTGAGTTCATCTCCCGTCGAGAGAATCCCAATCTTTGGCAGAGACCAAACCTCAACTTCGTGTACGCTTGCTGACAGGGCCAAGCCAATTGAAGCCGCGTCCAATGTCGTTCCTGCTTTGAGAATGGGGGTGCCCAAGGTAGCCTCTTCACCTTGTCGTCGTATGTTGTTCCACAGACTTGGACATTGTTCGATGCGTATTGAGTCACCGTGAACCGTTGTATTTTCCTGCATGATGACCACATCAGTATTCTTTGGGGTTGGTGCTCCCGTAAATATTCTTGCACAAGTGCCCGGTTGCAGTGTGTATTCTGTTCTGTCTCCTGCCTGAATGGTTTCAGTGATTGGAAGTAAAACAGGGTTTGTTGGAGATGCCCCTACGATATCTTCGTGGCGCATGGCGTAGCCATCCATCGCAGAGTTGCTCCACGCTGGCAAATCTTGGGCTGCACAAATTTCAGTCGCGAGGATGCGTCCGGAGGCTTCCCATATTTTCATCTTCTCTGTTGCGAGATGGAGAGGGAGTTGGGCGATGTGCGCCTTGGCTTCTTCAAAAGTGATCATAGGTCATTGTTGGATTTTGAGTTTTTGTCCCACGTAGATTTTGGTGGATTTGAGGTTGTTCCACTTTTTGATATCGGCAACGGAGACACCATATTTTTTGGCGATTTTGCTCAAGTTGTCTCCCCGTCGAACGGTGTATGTGATCCATGTTGCCTTGTTGGTGTAAATCTTGATCTTTTGACCTGCATAGATTTTGTTTGGATTGGTGATTTTGTTCCATCGTTTGATGTCGGCAACGGAGACGCCATATTTTTTGGCGATGATGTTGAGGTTTTCCCCTTTTTTGATCGTGTGGGTAACCGTTTTCGTTTTGGATTTCTTTGATGAGGACGACGATTTGGAAGAGCCACCTTTTGTACTGACCAGTGCTTTGGCTTCCCCAGAACTTGGGATCAGTAGGACTTGTCCAACATGAATGCGGTTGGCGTTTTGGATGTTGTTTTTGGTTTGAATGCTTTGTACAGACACACCGTACTTGGCAGCGATTCGTCCCAAGGACTCTCCCTTTTTGATGACGTGTCTTTGGTAACTGATGCGTTCTGATTTGGGAACTTTGGAGAGGGCGGCTAGGAACTCTGTGGATCTTGGTACGTGAACTTGCTGCTTTGCAGGCGAAGAGGGCAATGCATGTTGTCGCAACTGAGGGTTGTAGGCTTTGAACTCACTGACGGAGAGCCCCGCACACTTGGCGAGGACATCAATCCCAACATTGCCTTCAATGGTCACGGTGTTGTATTTTAGTGGTTCTTGATATTTGATGTTGGTAAATCCGTATCGTTCCCTGTATTTACCGATGATTGCCGCCGCAATGATCTTGGGGACATAGTTGTCGGTCTCTGCTGGAAAAGCATTTTTGTCTTTGAGCTCCCAAAAGTCTCGCGTTCCGTGCTTGCTAATTCCTCGGGATACTCTACCGGGGCCCCCGTTGTAGCCTGCCCACACCAAGTACCAATGGTCAAAGTTTTTGTAGAGCCTACTCATAAACTTGATGGCGGCGTCTGTACTCTTTTCAGGGTCTCGTCTCTCGTCAACCCACCAATCGACTCGCAACCCCATCTCGCGACCTGTTGTCGGAATGAATTGCCACAGACCTGCTGCCGCTGCAGAAGAGTATGCCGAAGTGGAAAAACCACTTTCAATCATCGACAGGTAAATTAAATCTTCAGGTAGGCCTGCGGCGCGCAGTTTTTTCTGCATCATTGGGGTGAATTTGCTGCTTCGAGACAGCCATTTGGCGTAATATTTCCGACCAGGTCCCAAGAGATAGTTCATCCACCGTTTTACATCGTCGTTGACCACAATTGGGATATCGAAGTCCTTTTGATCGATCATATCAATGAATAGAGGATCGTGTTTGAGGGTGTTGATGGGATCGAGGTAGAAGGCACGATCGACATTGGAGATGCCTTGTTTGAGAATCAAGTCGGGCAACGTTGTCGTATCGCCCAACCCTTCATCGACCTGCTGTGCTTGTTCCATGCCCTGGGCAATACTGTAACTTTCGATGTAATCCCAGATCGTACCACCCACTGGTTGTGGCGGAGTTTCCGCAACTGCTTGGTGTACAGCGATGAGTAGCCAGCCAATATTCACAATCGTGTCCTGTGGGAAAAAGGGGTGTGTAGTCCTAACCGGTCAATCCTAGATTTTCATCCTTGTAGGGTTCTACTGAACATTCTATAGAATAAACGCTTTTCTGTTGAAAGAAGAGACATCTTTGTCTTGGGAGACTGCTAGAAACGCATCCGACAATTACATCTAGCATCTAATGATGCTTTACCCTTTACCAAGAGTTTACCAACGCGCAAAATGCTCCTCTACAACACCAGGGATTTTGTCAATGTCAATCACTTCTCCTTCAGCGGTTGTCAACGTCCCTGAAAAGACACCACAAGGTTGCTCAAAAACGCTCGAGAGTACAAAGAAATTGATGTTTTGACTGCGACAATGTTGTGGTGTAAACGAGAGATCAACAGAAGCGAAATCCGTATTTGTTTCAGATGTGATGCGCCATGGACTGGTGCTGTCGGTATACTGAAACTTGACAGCGCCCACTCTGTGCAACTGCCCATTGACCCAAAATGCATTTTCTGGATCGGTGGGGTTCGCCAAATTTAGACCAACGGTGTGCTCATGTTTTTTGCTTTTGCCGGCGAAAGACGCCCAATTCCACTGAGTTTCCCGAGCGTGATATCCAATGGTTGTATCTACAACTGCGTGTGTGTTTACGTCTTCTATGTCCCAATGTTGATCGCCCAGTCGAACTTTCCCAACGACTTTTAAGCCTGCTGTTTTGTGGGTGAAAGAACAATCCCCATCGGGGGTCGGCATTAGGGTTTGAAGAGGGGGGTGCTCGCTGATGTTGTCGACAATCTCCGCGCGTATATCCAGGATGAGTCCTTCATTCTTGAGGCGCACGTCGATTCCACGCTTGTGCCCCGCCAAATTGTTGTTGAAGCGAATGTGTTCATCCACCGTTCGATACGCGACCATCGACTCTTCAATGCCACGATCGAAACGAATTCCTTGTGCGAGGGGGGCTGTTCTTTCCAACTCCCAAAAAGAACCGGTTTTGCGATTGTACACATAGGCAAAGATGTTGCCCAAATAGCCTGTGTGTACGACGGCGATGCCAATGATGAAATCGTCGCTGTAGAGACCTACGTATTGCCATCGTTTCTCTCGCACGGGCAGCAACAAATCGCTCCAGTCTCCACGTCGATAGGCGCGCAAATCGGCATTCTTGATTTCACCGGTCCAATGACCGAATTGAGGCTGGTGGTCTTTAAACAGCATGGTCTTCCACTGGTAGGGGTTATGGCAAAAATCCTTCACCGATGATGACGCAGTCAATCCCAAAGCGTTCATGGGCGATTTCCAAACGGGTCAATAAATTGTCGATGGCTTGTACACCAGCACGACCCGCATCCATATAGTAAGTGACCGAATTGTCATCGATGACCATCGGTGCTCCAATCTCATGGAAAAATCCACTGGTTTGCGTACCGAACTGACCGTGGAACCCTGCTTGATACCACTCACCAATCAGTTGATCGATTTCTTCCCAACTCCCATCCATCGTGCGAATGTGAATCGCCAGATTGTTCCATGGAACATTGCTGGACACCATGACCACGAAAGAGTGACCTGGATAGGGAAACAACACCGGTGCATGTGCAATGGGTTCATACCCAGCCAAAGCGACGATCATCGGTTGATCTCCGACGCGTCCGCCCTGATGGGTTTTCGGATCGATCAAGTCTACACGTGCAGTAGCATAGGGACGATCCCCTTCTCGGACGTAATAGATCAGTTTGCCGTCCTCTTCGCCGCGAATGTACGGTTGTTCTGCTTGCCACCCTTGTTCTGCCATGTTGTTGGCGTGGTGATTGAAGAACTCTTGGTAGGAACCATGATGGGCGTTGAGCAACTCTTTTGGGTGGACGTCCTCGGCAATGAACTTTCGAACCGTGTGCAAGAACGATTGATTGCCTTCTAGAGCATCTGCTTCATCGGTTTTGGCATCCAAGTACCGTTGCAACATGTCCATACCATTTTTCAGTCTCCCCCATCTGAACAACAGGTAGGCATAGGATTGCAGCGCATACGGGTTTTGAGGGTCGTCTTCCAAGATGTTTTTATAAGAGGCTTCGGCTTGGCGTGGTAAATACAGATCCAAGGCGGCTTCCGCATCGACCATGTAGAGTTGTCCAATTAAAGTCGCTGCGGCTTCGTCTTGCATCTCAAAAGCCATCGCGATTGCATCTTGAGAAACGACGCGGGCTGCTTTGGCTTCGCCCATTCTCACCAACGTCACAGCCAATGAGTGACGCAAATCCAGTCGTTCAGGTGCTCGTTCGATCAGTGCTTCCAGTTGTTGGCGGGCTTCGTTGGGGTCTTCCATACGTACAGCAGCCATGGCTTCGGTGGTGATGGTATCCATGATGAACTCCAAGGATTAAAAGGATTAGGGTCAGTTGCCAGAGTTGGACGGTGGGTTGGTAATCTCTATGCGGCCTGCGCGTCGTTGCTCTTCAGCCGGAAAGGGGCAGTGTCGACAGCCCGCTCCACAGCAATTGCCTCTGTTTTTTAAGTAATAGGCACTCAAAACGTAGAACCCTGTTTTTGGGTCTTTGTAGCCATTTTCTTTTCGTTCGCAGGTGGCTTTGTGCAACTTTTCTATTTGAGGGTTTTGTTTCATCACTATGGAGTATAACCCTTTTCATTTGGGTTGGAACAATTTCAACTACGTTCTATATATGGAACTGGAGATTTGTGCTCATTTCAATTAGTCTGTACAGCATATGTAGATGTTATTGATTGTAAGGAGAACATCATGAAATTGGATTCAGACAAAGCCGCGGCCATCGCAGCCAGCAACGCGCAAGAGTTTACCACCAAACGCCCAACGGTTCCAGCACTTGAAGCCAAAATGTTCACGCCCATCCAATGTTTGGATCACGGGTTCGTGCGCTTGGTCGACTATATGGGGGATGACTCGGCAATTGTCCAAGCTGCAAGGGTCTCGTACGGTGCAGGTACCAAAAAGATGCGTCAAGACCGTGGCTTGATTCGATATCTGCTTCGACATCGCCATACGACGCCTTTCGAAATGTGTGAGATCAAACTTCACGTCAAACTGCCGATTTTTGTTGCCCGTCAGTGGATTCGTCACAGAACAGCCAATGTCAATGAGATTTCGGCGCGGTATTCGGTGCTGGACAATGAGTTCTACTTGCCATCTCCAGAGCATTTGGCGGTGCAGTCCACCAACAACAAGCAAGGTCGAGGGGCTGCGTTGACGGAAGCCCAAAGTGCGATGGTTCTCGAGATGCTCAAACGCGACGCGACACAAGCCTATGCAACATATTCCGAACTGTTGGGTGAAGAAGTTGGTTTGGCCAGAGAATTGGCTCGAATGAACTTGCCAGTTAACTGGTACACCCAATGGTATTGGAAAGTAGATTTGCACAATCTTCTGCATTTCTTGGCCTTGAGAATGGATGCCCACGCCCAATATGAGATCCGTGTGTTTGCGGACGCCATTGGTTCTTTGGTCAAAGAATGGGTGCCACATGTATGGGAAGCTTTTCAAGATTTTCGTATGGGTGGTGCCTTCTTTTCCAAACAAGAACTCGAAGTTGTTCAAGCGTGGATTCGAGGAGAGAACCCTGTGTTTGCAGATCTAAACTTGTCGAAGAGAGAATGGATGGCATTGTGCAAACGTTTTGGGCGTGACACCGGACTGGAACAACAGTGATGACGCTTGGGTTACTGCTGTGGGGATGCTCTTCTAAGGTCTCTTGGGAGGACTGTGAATCTACACAAGATCGATTGAGTGCTTCTACGCAACTGTTTGGTCTACGAGGTTCGGACCATTTTGGTCAGGCATTGGCGACAGGGGATGTGGATGGCGATGGCCAAATGGATGTGCTGGTGGGCTCTCCCAATTATGATCCCACTTCAGACAGCAATTTCAATGCCGGAATGGCGACGTTGTTTTTGGGTTCAACCATTGGTGCAGGTGGTTCGTGGCAGGACAGTGATGCGGCATTGACCATTTATGGGGTTGACGAGATGGAAGGTCTTGCCTCTTCTGTTGGGTTGTCCGATGTTGATGGGGATGGATTGGATGACTTGTGGATTGGAGCGCATCAAGGGGAAACCACCGGACAGGATACTGGCATCGTACATTTGTTTTACGCAGTGGATCTACAGTCCAAACTGTCTGGGCAATCATTGAAGGCGACGGATGCAGACCTTTTGTTGGTCGGTGAAGGCAATTACGACTATGCTGGTTTTGCGATGACCAACGCTGGAGATGTAGACGGCGATGATCTCGACGATTGGTTGATTGGGGCGCACCAGGCTGATGCGGAATCTGAAGATGTGGGCAAGACCTATCTGTTCTACGCCACCACTCTACAAGGCTTGTCGGGTGAGCAGTCCATCGCTCAAGCAGATGTGACCTTTGTGGGAGAGGCTGGCAGTGACTTTTCAGGCTACTCGGTTGCCGGTGGCAGTGATGTAGACAGGGATGGACTGGCGGATATTTTAATTGGTGCTGGCAACCACGATGCGAATGGCAACGATTCGGGTGCAGCCTACTTGTTTTTGAGCAAGTCCCTGTCGTCGGGTACGCTGTCTCTAGGGGAGGCGGATTTGACGCTGGTGGGTGGCTCGGAAGGAGATTGGGCTGGTCGTGTCGTGGTGTCCATCCCCGCAGCAGATCGAAATCGCAGGGGAGACTGGGCTGTTTCTTCAAGTTGGAACGATGACAGTGCCAACAATGCAGGAAAAGTGTCCTTGTTGACTGGAGCGCAATTGTGGTCGGCAATCAAAAATGGTGATTCTACCATGTCTTTGTCTAATGCAGCGGTGACCATTGTCGGAGCCGAGCAAGAAGCATTTTTGGGTCAAACCTTGGCTGTTGGCGATTTGGACGGTGATCGCTATTCAGATCTATTGATTGGGTCCCCTCTTCACGACAGTGGAGACCTTGCCGATGCGGGTGTGGTTCACCTATTTGTGGGCAGCGCTTGGCAAGACGCAATTGGTCAGCAAGCATTGTCCACCGATGATGCAACGTCTACATTCGTAGGAACGGAGGCATACGACTCGGTTGGAACGTCAATCACAACGGGAGATTTGGATGGCAACGGGATCGATGAAATACTCGTTGGCATTCCATACGTGGACGATGTTGAACTCGATGCTGGTGGGGTATCGGTATTTTTTGGTTGCGAATGACAGAGCGTTGATGGATCTATCTTCTTGGGCTTTATACCTTTAATGTTGCGACGCTTGTGTTGCGTAGCCTGTATTTAAGTTGGCTTCTCGATCAAAATCAGAAACTCTTGATATTTGCTTTGGTCTCCCAGCCATGCTGAATTGGTTGTTGCACTTTTCATTGCATTTTCTTTGTGATCGAAGACCGCAAACTCTTTAATCGTGTAGGCATTGAAGATTTGTCGCAGGTTTGCTTCCGATAGTTTGGATTTGTTTCCATAGGAAAAGAGAATGTATTTGCAGTTCAGTTTCTCTATCAAGCGTTTCGTTTCGTTGAAAACGACATCGTGACTGGTGTTCTCAAAGACTGAAATGGCACCCGGCAGAGAGTCTGATGAGGCATCTTTGCGTCGGAGAGCGGCACCATGTAGGCTTGGTTTGTCGTTGCGACACACGGTGGTCCACAAGTGATAATAAGAACGGTATCGCACCCGAGTAGTTTTGGTCTTTTGGTTGTTCGTGCCGTACGGTGGATCGAGGTAGACCAAGTCGTAATACTCTTCGATGTCAAAGATGTTGCGTTGGCTTACCAAACAGGGTTGACCAGTGGGGATGAGCGAAGGGACTTCCAAATGCACTGGGTCATAACTTCTTTTGGGCCATGTTTTGAGATAGGCGACTTGGTGCCCCATCGTATTGTCAACTTTGTCCATTGCCAAGATGGCGCTGGTCAGCAAAACAGATCGCTCGATGGGGTCATTGGTGATTTTGGGTATCGTATCCAAAATGGCATCCAATTTTTGCGTGTTGTGTACTTGCCAAGGGCGTTTTTTGCCGTCTGCTTGAACCGCATTTCCTTTCGCATGTTCTGTGATCAGTCCACCATAGTGCTCGGTGAACCAACCCGATGTGCCTTTGATGTTGTTGAGTTGGTCAATCCACGGTTGATAATGCGAGACTGGTTTGGTGTTTTGCAAATAACAACGTCCAAATGTTTGGGTATAGTCAGACAAATCGTTGGCGGTCACTGTGTACCCACTTTTCCGAAATGCTTGCGAGACGCGGGTTGTCCCTGCACAGCCATCGAGAATGGTATCAACGGTGGGAGCGTGTTCTTGGAGCAATGAGAGGATTTTTGGAATGATTTCCTTTTTGCTGCCTGTGTATCGAACACCTTCTGTTTGAGTTTTAGATGAGGGTTGATTGGTCAAAGATGGTTTGACTGGTGTGGGCATTTGGTTTCTCAAGTAATAAATTACCATTTGGATGACGATTGATGGTTCACTCTAGGAATGTACAACATCGATCAAGAGTGTAACACAGCGCTTGCACGTCGAGAAAATACGCCAGTCGTATTTCGGTGGAGTGTTTGTGCTCGCAAACCACAGTGAGAAATGTAGGGAATGAGTGGGTTGTGTGCAAGGTATGCGTTTCTATTCTTCTAATACCCGAGAGATTGCACGTCCCTTCGACTCCGTTTCTTCCCATTCTGCCGTTGGGTCTGAGTCGTACACGATTCCAGATCCGATGTTCAATGTCGCCAAACACGAACCATCGCCATTTGGGACACCTTGCAATGTACGAATGATGACGTTCCACGTTGAGTGTCCACGGCGATCTATGAATCCGAAGGAGCCGGTATACCAATGACGATTGACGGGCTCCAATGCTCGGATGTATGAAAGCGCAGCCCGTTTGGGTGCGCCGGTGACGCTGGCCGGTGGAAAACAGGCGTGTACAGCCTGCAAGGTTGAGACGGTGGGTTTTAATTGACCCACAACTTTCTGTTCAGCGTGCAACAAATCTCCACATCTTCGAAGGCGACGATGCTCCACAAAGACCGTTCCAAATTCGGATACCATGGACAGATCGTTGCGCATCATGTCGACGATCATGGTGAGTTCTGCCTGTTCTTTGGGAGAGTCCCACAGAGTAAAGTGGGCATTGGGGTTGTCGATGTTTGACTGGGTGCCTTTGATTGGCAGGGAATGCACAGTGCGTTGAGTGCTTTGAGTCCCTTGATTGTCTTGATTGGTAAATTCTAGAAAGAGTTCGGGCGAATTGCCAATGAGGATTTCCGACGGCGACTGCCAAAAGAAGGCGTGTCTGGCTGGGTTTTCTTTTGTGAGGCGCAACCAAGTGTTCAATGGATCTGCAATGTGAAATGGTCCGACCTCATTGGCCAGATTTATCTGATAGACATTTCCGTTGTGGATGGCGTCAATGACGGTTTGCACAGCATCTTTATAGACAGCCTCAGGCATGGAGTGGCGCGGTGCAGAATACGTAGAGTGTTCAGGCTGTACGGTGCTGTTGGTGGGGTGACCTTCTCGACTTTGCTCTCGAACTTGCTCTCGAATCTGTTGGCGTTGTGCTGTTGTTCCCCAAAAGTACCAAATTTTACTGGGACGATGAAAAGCCAAACTGTGGTCTGCCATCCAAGCGTGAAGTTTGCCATCAAAAGACAGGATGCCGAGCATGCCCTCTAGAAATGGTGGTGAGACATCATGATCGGACGCCAGTGTACTGTCAAGTTCAAGTGGGGTTAAGTCAGCCCAGTCCTTCCCTTGATACCACCACTTTTCTGTGCTCGACAGCGCACAGATTCTCCAATCGCCACTGTCAAAAATGGCACAGAAAGAGACCGCGCTCACGATCTGCCAAACGTCGTCTTCTGTACAGTTCTCAGTGGTGAATTCGTTCTTTGCCCAACGGTGAAGCGACGGGCGCATCAGACTTATACAGTGATGTGAATCAGAGATGGTCCATTGGAAAGAGTGGACTCTCTAGCTGCTTCAACGGCTGTACGCAGTTCATCCTGTGTAGATACCGTCTGGCTTTCAACACCCAATGCACTTGCCAAAACAGTGATGCCAACCGTCAACGCAGGACTGATTGGCATGTTGCTTGTGTTTCTTTCCAATACAACAAACAGCACGGGTGCTTGCTTGAGACTGGCTGCATTTAAAGCTTCAACAAACTTTCCATCCGACAATGCACTGTTGCTCAACAAGCACAAAACAGGACGAGCCGAAGCGATTGCCAATCCGATGGACTGCAAGGCACGTTGTCCAGCACTGCCCACGCTGGGTGCGACTTTGTAACTGGGGGAACCGTTGGCTATCGTTGAAACAGAAGCACCGCGCAATGCCGCCACACTCTGTCCACGTTGCCCAACAGAGACCCAGTCTCTCTTAGACATGCCCAAGACTGCAGCTTCCATGAAGGGCGCAATTTTTCCAAGACCAACTCCACCAAAGTCGGAGAGGTAGGATGGGTTGTGGGCGATCAGTTCTTGTTCGATTTCTGTGAGGGTCATCGCAAACTCAACAAAAGAGAGGCAGGGTTTTCAAGAATGTTTTTCAAGGCGGCGATGAATCGTGCAGCCACAGCTCCATCGATTACTCGGTGATCAAAGCTTGGCGACAAGTACATCATCTTGCGGGCGACGATCTCTCCGTTGACAACCATGGGGCGATCGTGGATTTGGTTGACGCCCAAAATGGCCACTTCTGGATGGTTGATGATCGGTGTTGCAAATCGTCCACCAATGTTTCCAACCGATGTGATGGTGAATGTACCACCTTGCAATTCTGACAGTTGTGCTTTGCCTTCACGTGTACGGGTGGTCAAATCTGTGATTTCGGCAGCCAGTTCCAAGATGCTTTTGCGTTCTACATTTTTGATGACGGGCACATATAGACCTTGTGGCGTATCACAGGCGATGCCAATATTGACTTCGCCACGAACGATCATCGAGAAGTCTGCCTCATTCATGACGGCGTTCACCGTAGGGAATTCTTTGAAGACTTGGACCAAGGCTTTCATAATAAAAGGGATGTAGGTGAGTTTGACACCCGATTCTGCTGCCAATGCTTTGAGTTGACCCCTCATGGATACCAAATCTGTCATGTCGATTTCTTCAACATAAGTAAAATGTGGGGCTCGTTGTACGGATTCAAGCATCTTCTCGGCAATCTTACGACGAAGTCCAACAATCTTGACAACTTGATCTTCAGCTGCGGCTTGTACTTGAATGGCTGGAGGTGCTTTGATCTGTGATGAGTGTGTTGGCGTTTCAAGTTGGGTGCGAACATCTGCACGGGTGATTCTACCACCTTTGCCAGTTCCGGAAATGCCACTGAGATCGAGGTCGTTTTCTTTGGCATAGACCCTTACAGCGGGAGAAGCCAGCACCTTGCCACTGGGGTTTGGTGTTGGGTTGTGTGTTGGCTGTGGAGCAGATGTACTTGCCTTTACAGGAGCAGACACCGGTGCAGGGGATGGCTTTGGAGCAGGAGCATTGGTTGGAGCGCTTGTCGTGGGTGCTTTTGGAGCAGGAGCAGAACCATCTTGAGAGAGTTTGATCAAGGGTGTATGTACAGGAATAATATCGCCTTCTTCCCCATAAACTTCGACGACTGTACCGCCCACAGGGCAGTTGATTTCCATGGTTGCTTTGTCCGTCATGACTTCACACACGGCTTGGTCTGGTTCTATGACATCTCCAGCAGACACATTCCATTTGACCAACTCGGCTTCGGTGACGCCTTCACCCACTTCGGGCAATTCAAAAGTATACGACATAAGTTTTCCTTGTTGCAAAGAGAAATAAAGAGAGGGAACCCAATCTGGGTTGTTGTTTGGGATTCAGATTTATGATTCCAAAGAAGAGTATATGGCTTGTTGAATATCGGATACTGTTGAGCCACAAAATGTTGGTTCACTTTCCAGTCTCCAAAAGGCTTTTTGAACCAACTCGATCATCCAACCGTTTGGCAAACCGACACACACAACTCGACCAATCGCAAAGGCGGCTTCAAGAGCCTGTTCGTCAAGTTCCGTGAGGTTGTGCTGTTCAATCCACTGAATGTCCACACCTTCACAAGCGTCGATTGCGTCTTGGACAACATCGGCAACGATATTGCTCGAGAGGACAACGCAATGGGCTGTTTGACTTCCGTGTATGGTTGCATTTGCCGCATTTGAAGATTGGTGACCTTCAAGTTTGTGCCAAGCCATCGCTGTGGCGGACTCTAGCAAAATGATGATTCTTCGATGTACGAGTGCACGTTGGAGTAGAGCCGTTTGCATTTCCAATGATGTCGGAGACCACACTTCAACGGCGGGGTGTTTCAACGAGGTCCAATCGATACTGTTTCCTTGGCTGTGGCTGTGTACACGGATGACCATTGAGCCAACCCCACTGTCCGGCAAGGTTTGTATGGTAGATGAGAGCGTCGAGATATCGGCTGTTGGCCATTCTACAACTGGACACTCTCCATTGAGGGCGATCCCAATCGCTACATTGATCAGCGTTGCATCGCTCATCGGCAACAACTGTGCGCGCGCACCCAAACGATCTTGTGCCCCCACCAAATCGACTTGGCTTTCGAAACACTCTCCAATCAAGTGGGCATTGGGGGTTTGTTCTATCCATTCCAAAAGAGGCATACGGTTATCCAAATAAAGTAAAGTGTGTCGACTGAGTCTATATCGAGTCTATTGTATTGGGTTGTTGCTTTTAGCCAATTAATTATGTGTTATCCGATGTATCTGCAACCTGTTTGCGCAGGTGGTTTGAAATAAAAAACTCTCCTGCTTTGTAAGATGAGCGCACCAACGGTCCACTGGCCACATATGTGAAACCCATTTTTAGACCCAATGTTTCATAACTTTCAAAGGTTTCAGGGGTGACAAAATCATCGACTTTCAACAGTCGTTTGTTGGGTTGCAGATACTGTCCCACCGTCAAAAAATCGCATCCAACTGCTCGAAGATCCAACATTGTCGCAAGAACTTCTTCCGTTTTCTCTCCAACGCCGACCATGATGCTTGACTTGGTGTGCATCGCGGGGTTCATCTCTTTGATGTTGCGCAACACATCCAAACTTTGTTGATAGCCCGCACGAGGGTCACGAACTTTGGAAGTCAGTCGTTCCACACATTCAACGTTGTGGGCAATGACATCTGGGTTGGCGTCAACTACCAATTGTAGCAACTCAGTACGTCCACAAAAGTCCGGAATCAACACTTCGACCAATGTATTGGGATTCAATCGCTTGATCTCTCGGATGCAGGACGCAAAGTGATCTGCCCCTTGCAATTCAAGATCGTCTCGGTCCACACTGGTGACCACCACGTAATCCAGTTCCATTTCAGCGATGGCTTGCGCAACGTTGAGCGGCTCTTCTGGATCGAGTTCTACACCTTTGCGTCGCGTTTGGACAGCACAGAATCGACATCCACGCGTACATATTTCGCCCATGACCATAAATGTGGCTGTGCCTCCACTCCAACATTCACCAATGTTTGGACATTGCGCTTCTTCACATACCGTGGCCAGTTTAAGTTGACGCGCACGTTTCTTGATGTGCTGATAGCGTTCTCCGCCGGGAGCTTTTACTTTAAGCCAAGAAGGTTTGGGTTGTCGAGTCATTCGCACCTCTGTTCGTCTATACCCAATTCTTAACGGTTTAGTTGTCCGATGGCGAATTGCCCTCGAGACTTGATGGGGTGCCGTTGTTGATTTTTGTACTCTGTGCAAAAAACTCAAGGTGACAACCATTTTGACTGGCATCCGTCAACCACTGTTGCAGCTCATCTGTTGTGTAATCAATTAAATACGCACACACAGTATCATGGGAACTCCAGTCGATGAAGTCATCTTCATACTGTTCAAATAGGGGGTGAAACACCCATCCGTCTTCGGTCTGTTTGGCTCCTTTGCCGGTGGAAAGGAAACGGCGGAGCGCCAGATCGGCTTGGGCTTTCCACGTCATCGCAGTCCAAAACCTTGGCATAGGACTTTTTTCGACAAGGTCATAGAGCATGAAATGCAATCTTGGGTCTTGGTAACTTGCCAAGATGCGCTCCATTTTGACATGGTACAGAGAGGTATACTCACCATCGATGTACACTCGTTGACCCCAGTAATAGCCACCGACCGTGTCCACATCTTCTAGATCAGAAGGTTCATTGTGGTAGAGTTGACTGTACAGCATCCAAGCGTTGTAGGCGTTGATCCAATGAACCAGTCTGTGATTTGACCGTCCTCTTCGAGGAAATTTGTTGCCATTGCGTCGATTGCTTTGTGGACCGACTGTGCCAACCCATGCAACATATTGCTCGAGGATTGTTTGGTGCTTTTTGATGGTTTTCCAGTCGATGCCTTCTTCGGTGACCGATTGCTTCAACACCTTTTGCCATTGCATAGAAGGGTCGGTACTGGGTACAGAAGTGGGTACAGGAATGTTTTGTTGACAACCGAGCAGTCCAGCAGCAATGCAGATACCCATCCATCTACGTATCCAATTAAGAGATGTCGTGTAGATTGAGAACAATGAACGGAACTGAATGTGCATGTTTCGGATAAAAAGCATAGTATGCTAATTACAAGGACAGGGAGAACATGACAAGTTTTTGGCGTCTATATTCCATTTGCTTGACCGGAATGGTCGTTGGAATCCAGTTGTTTCAGTGGCAGTTCCCAACGTTGCTGAATGAAATTCAAAGCCCACCCCAGCGCATGATCTCTATTCCTCCGAAACCCAAAGGAGTGCAAGAACAAAGCGTCGGGGACGGAGATGAAGTGCTGTATACCGAAGCCGCCTGTCTGAACGGTCCAGATCAATTTCGAGATATTTGTTTTCATCAGTTGGCCAGACAGCGTGCTCAGACGGATTTGGAAGGGGCGAACCTAGTGTGTCAGCGCATCGACAGCCAAGAGATGCAGTGGGAGTGTATGGCAGACATTGCAGAGTTGTACTCGCCTGTCGATAGAGACTTGTCTCTTGCTCTGTGTCCAACGATTGAGCGAAAAAAGTGGCGTGACCAATGTGTGTTTGGCATTGCCCTTGCGTATTCCACTGTGGACTCTCCGTGGGCGTTTCGTCGGTGTGACGATGCCGGTCAATGGCGTGACTTTTGTCGACACGATGTCAACGGAGAGATTGCGGTGGTCAATGTTGAACTGGCTTTGGCCAATTGTGCTAAGGAAGAAGGAGACTTGTTGACGCGGAAAACCTGTTGGCACGGCATTGGAAAATACTTGGCACGCGTCGATGTGGATGCAGCTTTTAATGCTTGCGAGCAAGTGCCTTCAGGACCACAGAATCTCTATCGAGAAAATTGTATTCACGGTTTGGGGTGGGGGGCTTCAGAAACGGCAGAAGAAGATTTTATTCCAACCTGTCGACGAGCAGGCAAAGAACGCGATTCGTGCTTGCTGGGCATCGCATACAACCTCCGTCGTTTTGACATCGATAGAGGACTGCGGATTTGCGATCAAGTCCAGCGACCAGATTTACAAGATCAGTGCAATCGCTTTGTGTCGGGTGGTCGACTGTAACACCACAGAGAAAATTTTTTACAAAGAAGATTTAGAAATCACCAACATCTCAATGTCTTCATACCCAGCTTGTTGCGCCGTGTGCAGAGCCTTGCTGATCAGTGCCCAAGATACAGATTTGTCCACGCGTATTTTGACTTCTTTCTTGGCGCGCTGTTGCAGGGTGCTGTAGACTTCTGTAATCAAAATGTCTTCATTGTCTTCCCAGTATTGACGGGCTGTGACTCGAAAACCATCGACATAGATTCCGTCTTTTGCGATGTCGACAACCAGTGTCTCCATCGAGATGTCTTCTTGTGCCGACAGGGGAAGATCCATAGACGCTTCTGGAAGGACTGGTGGAGGCTGTGGACTGGAGGCTTTGAGCACTGCGATGACCAAAATGGTAAAGATGTCAACCATTGGAGCCAGTGTTGCAATTCCCAGTCCACCTTGATTTCGACGTTTGTTGGCGAAGAGGTTCATGCTGGGTGCTCCAGCACGACGTTGTCAAAGCCGAGACCCAATTGAAGACTGTCCAGCCACCCAAGTACAGTTTGGGCATCGTGTGTCGGGGCTGGTTGTAGGTGGATTTTGCTTTGCTCTGGGTCTACTTTTTGAACTTCCCGCAATCGCACTTGTACATCAGACCAGGTTTGAACTGACCAAGATTTAACTTCGGTGTTTCCTGTTGAAGCCAAGACATCGCTTTTTCGAACGTGCATCTCTACAAGAAAGCCATTTTGCGAGGCCACCACATTGATCCTTTCCACCAGTCCAGAGTGTGTGGGCGTAAAGGTTCCACCGGCTTTGGACAACGACAGAGGAACAGCGACCATTTTTTGTGGGTTGGTCACCATCAACAAGGTTGGCAACAAGATCATCATGAGAGACGCCAATGCAAAAAACGCCGCTCGAGCATCGGGTTCTTCTCGATTTTTTGCAAACAAGGAACGAGAGGGAATCATGGTGATGGGTGCTTGGTGGAGTCTTTGGATTGAGCGCTTTGTACGAGGAGCGCAGCCACCGATTGACATTGCGCAAGAATGGCATCGCTTTGTCGTTGTAGCACATTGTGGGCAAACATCATTGGTAGACCAGCGATCAGTCCCCAAGCAGTTGTCAACATGGCGGCTCCGATTCCAGCTGACAAACGGGCTGTGCGTTCGATGTCGCTTGCATCGTCTAGACCCTCCAGTGCATAGATGAGACCATATACAGTTCCCAACAGCCCCAGCATGGTACAAATGTTTGCCACCATTGACAACGCGGAAATGCGTTGTGTGACAGCCTCTTCAACCAAGGGTGCTTCAACCGCCATGTCGTCCCAAGTTGGGTGTGCAGAATTCTCTGCAGCCTCAAGGAAACGTCCAGCTGGATGTCCATTCAATGCGTCTTTTGTGGTTGCCCAATCTCGTTTTGTGATGGCGGATTTTAAGGAAGGCAACGAGACTGTCCAGCGACGAAATGTTTTGGCGCGCTCTATCCAAATGGTCAGTCCATAGGCAAACACAATCACAATGGCATAAGCGAAGGGGGCACCCGTTCCCGTAAAAGCACCAAATAAACTGCTGAACACGATGTTGCTCCTAATGATGGGGGAAGAACCCGTACAATTGCCGTTTATAGACTGTCTCAATTGGCATTTAACGGTTCTGAATATACATTGATGGTAATACAAACATCAATTTCATTGTTTGATCATATCGGACTGAAGGTTCATTGGTCAAGCCGTTTGGGTTTATCAGGTTGATTGTTTGTGAAGCAAGTTGGGAGAAGTGCTATGCGTGCAATTGTGGTTTCTGTGATGCTCACATGGATGGGTTGTCAAAGTGGACCTTCCAACAATTGGGGTTCTGTTGATGATTGTGCCGCAATCCCGTCAGGAAATCTACAGGACGATTGCTGGGGACATTTTATTGTGGATGTTTTTAAAACCGATTCCAAACGTGGAATGGACATCATGCAGAACAAAATCTCCAGTGACAGCGTTCGAGATTACCTTTGGTTGGAAGTGACTCGCAAAGTGGATCCCACAACAACCAAGTTTTGTCAACAGATTCAATCCAAAACCTTGACCAAGCGCTGTCAAACTTTGGTGTCCAGACCCCATTTGCATCGTGAGACACTTCGAGGAACAAAAGGCAAAGAAGGAAAAGAGTCCAATCAAAATACCAAAGTGGTACCCCAACGAAAGCCACAATGACGCCACATTGACCCCACAATGGCATAAATGCGGTGCACATAGCCAAGCATAAAGGCAGGGGAAATCGGTACAGTGCGTATAAAACGCGAACAACAGATACAGTGAGTTGTCGATGGACCTTTTGACAGTAGAGGATGCTTCCAATCAACGCACAATCATCAGTCATCAATGAACAATGAACAATCAACAATGATCAAAGTCAAATGTTCAATGCCCAATCCCCAATGGCTCAGCAATCGAACTTTCCAAGCACGCACGGTTCTTGGTTCTTAGACCATAGAACGGGTTAGAAAGTCTTCCTCTGCGAAAACCCTTACTAGTTCATCAACAAAACAATAGAGATGGAGGAGACGCGAGATTGATGAAACAAATCACAAAGGAAGACAGGTTTCTAACACTACTCTTTTAGTGTAGAGCATGCTTCTCAATTCTGCAAGATTTGATGGTTGTTTTTTTATTTTTTAGCCAAATATCCAGTTCAGACGATCGTTGCCCCCTGTTGCATCCATAAACCATTCACTAAAATTGGGTTCGATCGTATGTTTTTCCTTGAAATCTACATGGTGTCATTGGAGAAGGTTGGAACCACGTTAGATTAAGGTATAAAAATATTTCTCTGTGGAGGTGTTCAATGATGACATTGGATCAAGACAATTTGCAAGACATTATCGCAAGCAATGACAA
>CBFIFY010000048.1:0-35197 GCA_965661985.1 uncultured Myxococcota bacterium
CCAATCTTGGTTCACTTTGGCTCGATCCACACCCTGAAAATACGATGACCAAGACTGTGTCTTGAATGAGTACGGATGCTTCACTCCTCGATACAAGGGGTCTGCGACCACATTGTTCCACAACTGTCTTCGCAACGTGTACACGCGATCGGCATTGGATTCAAAAGGCGCATAGTCTATGCCCAGTGTCCCTGGATAATCTGGAGCATCAAAGACTTCTCGGGCCAACATCAAATGGTTGTCCTCTGGACCATCCACCCCCTCGTCCCACAAGTACACATAGCGCAATGCCGGACGAGAAGATATGCCCATACCAATCCGTTGCCCCACATCCAGCAACCGTACGTTGCCACTCCATTGCGCTGAAAAAGTTTCGAACACTTGTTCTGCGAGTCTGTCTCCATCACGCACAGGTAGCAATGCCTTATTCGGAACCCTTGTGTCTTCGTCAAAAACCAATTTGTCATTGGCCACGTATTTGTTGTACTTCTTTCGTTCCTCGCCCTCTTCAATGGCCTCTTCAAACAACGAGTATAGGATTGCGGAGTCTGGAATCTCGATTTCTGCGTCTTGCAACCCCAGTTCAAACCCGTCCAACCATGCTGATACAACCTCAGACTGACACTGTGTGTCACACCCTTCAAAGGACTTGGCAAAGGTTCGCTGGGCAGTCAGTGCCCTACGCACGTCGAGCCACCATGGACCATAGTCAGCCCCATCCAAGTCAACAATTTCAACGGTCGCTGGCTGGTCTGGATGCGCACAAACGGTCAAATTTTCAGGGTGAGCATCTCCAAATATAGGAACCATCGTCGACTCTGGTGTATTCAAAAATTGTGTTGGTTGTCTTATGCCACCCTTATCGGAACGACCATCTTGCCTTGACCAGTGCGCCAGTTGAATAGAAAGTGTACCTCGCATAAAGTCGTATTCGTTCTGAGACATCGCCCAAAACTTTTGCACCAACGCCTCAGAGTCTCTTCCCAAATATCGCCAATTGTCTTCGTACAACACGTCGAGCATCCAAGCCCGTTCAAACTCTGGTACGGACTGCATACACGCCAACATCCACAACATCATGTGTTCTCCAAATGACACGACCAATCGACATATAACCAAATGAGGTACCATACACATGACAATGACGCGACAGAATGGAGACAAAAAAAGAAAATACCCACACTCAGTGGGCTTTTCCAAATCAACGTTCTTGTAAACTTTTCACAAAAGAAAGACCGCTGGTACAGTCTCACTCGTGACGGCTCACTTGTGACGAAAGATGATTCGTCCCTTGGTCAAATCATACGGCGATACTTCAACGGTCACTTTGTCTCCGAGTACAACACGAATGCGAAAACGACGAAGTTTTCCAGCCAAGTGAGCGTGCACTTTCAACCCTTCTTCTGTTTCCACTTCAAAATTTCCACCTTGGAACACTTGGGTCACGGTACCCGACATTTCAATCAAATCACTACTGGCCACAAAAAACTCCCTATTCATTGCGAATTTAGCTATTTCAGTTGGACACGTTCACTGTATCCATATCTGTCCACAGGTGTTCAGTCCACCCATCTGGGCAAAGTATAATCCGAATCTTGATAGTTGACAACAGAATAGAACGTCTGCTTCCTCTCACAACCCCTTGCGACGTTGAAACACCCAAATTGAGGCGATGCCACCTCCATGACGGACACGACGCCATGACTGTGCGATGGGCACATAGGTTCGAGAAAAATCTGGATGCTCAAACAAAGCCGTTTCGCCAACCCAATAATTGGCTTTGTAAGACTCGCGTTTTGGATCAGAAAAACTGTTGAGAATGACAACGTCTGGCTTGAAAGACAATACATGTTCAGCGTCGTATTTTGCGTGAAGGTTTCCGGATAGTTTTGCCAAATATCTATCGTTGAGTGCACTCATATCCACAAACTCATACTCCATTAGAAAATAAGGCAACGCACCCGCGTGGTTAACCGCAATCACGCTTCCTTTGGGGTACGCACTGCGAATGCCCTGAGCGAGATTTTCTGACACTTCTATCAAATTGCCTTCTTGATATTCCACGATTGGCAATGACTTTTGGGTCCAAACCGACTGTACAATGTTCGACACCGTTGCTGGAGTCATGAAATAGACTGACATCCACGCATACACTCCGAAACGCCACCACCGTTCAGACTCTGCAACGAGCAGGATGACCAGTGCAAAAACTGGAACCAACAACCGATGGTGCCACATCCAATCCCCTCCTCCAAACAATACGATCAGCCAAAGAGCGACAGGCAACCCATAGGTGGGTCTCACGGAAGATTTCCACAGCCCCACCAACAGTGGAACCAACAACCAGCCTGCGTAATTCCACCCTGACTGAATCCGAACCCAAAGGTCTCCAGACGCTTTCGCCCAATAGGTGTTGGGCAATATGTCATCGTAATACAACATGCGAAACAGTTGCCAACAGAGCATCGGAGCCACAGACAGACTCAAAGTCGATATGATTCCATTCGGTAGCCAAGACTGATTGGGATGAACCATTTGACGGCTCTGCCACCATCGCACAAACAACACCAACAAGACCATTGCAGGGCTCTCTGGTCGAACTAGACCCAACAGTCCCAAACACCACCAACGCCACTGAACCTTCTCATCCGCACCTTCATTTGGTTGCATCAGTGGTACGACAACCAACAACAACCACATGTACAGTGGGGTTTCCAATCCCGATGTCGACCAATACTGTACCCCCATCAATAGAGAGAGCACCCAAAGACCTTCAATCGAGTTTCTACTTTGTCGATACAACTCCCCCAACGCACCCATCAAACACAGCGCGCCCGTTGCTTTGGCAACCACCACTACATCGAACCACCGACCAAATACCGCAAGCCACATGACCCACAGTGGAGAGGAGAACCCTTCGACAGGTACACCATTTGCATTCCATTGCAATCCATTGCCATCTACAACATGGTGGGCATATCGAAAGAAAATGTATGAATCATCGCCGATGTGTCCCCAAAAATATCGCATGGATAGCAGCATCCAAATAGCCAATGCGGTCGCATAGACCCCATCCAAAACAGTTGAACGAGGCTTGAATGTTGCAGTCTTGTCACTCAAATCACGCACTTCAAAATTCTCCCTTGCTGGCGACTGTATGCAAAATAGAGCCTTTGTACAAGCAATAATTTTGCGTAAAATTTCAAAAAATAACTTGCCAATTTTTCTGAGTCGATAAATAAGAATGTAACCCCTCAACATTTTGATTGTGTTTGACACAAATTACAATCTGTATTCGGAGAGAATATGAAACTCAACAACGTACGTATACAATCCATCCTCAAACGTGTCCCCGAAGTTGATCGCATTTTTGAATGGTATGAAATTGAACTCACAGAAGAAGTCGTTATGATGCGTCTAGACGATGTCTGTGAGCGTTTTCAAATCGAAGCAGAAGATATATTGTTGGATCTCGAAGAGGCCATCCAAGACAGTCGCAACACAGACTGGCTGGGTCTGGCTGATGAAGATACTCAGTGGACCGAAGTCTTTACTGAAGATTCTGGATCAAGCAGAGGATTCAGCATGGACGATGAAACTGCTGAAGCCCCCACTGACATGACAGACATGGACGGCAGTGAAGACCACGACTTTTAAGCAGTGAAACCATCTACCTTTTCACAGACACTGACCATCGAGTCACTGACAGAAACATACGTCAATCGCTATCCAAACAGCAAACAGCGTTTCACCGTATGCAACCCTGCTTCCAACGAATGTTTGGGCTCCCTTCCCACGTTGGTCGAGGCCGACGTACAAGGAACGCTGGTTGAAACACAACAGGCCTTCCAACTGTGGAAAGAGAGTTCGGTCTTTGTGCGATCAGAGCTGTTGCATACGCTGGTGCGCCTTATGGAAGATAACCATACAGAATTGGCCACCATCATCAGTCTCGAAAATGGCAAACCGTTCGCGGAAGCACAAGGAGAGGTCTCCTATAGCATCGGGTTCTTTCGATGGTTTGCAAATTCAGTGGTCCGTTTGCGTGGATACATCGCTCCAAGCACCACGGACAAACTCAAAGTCGAAGTTCAATACAAACCAGTTGGCGTCTGTGCGTCCATCACCCCTTGGAACTTTCCACTGGCGATGCTGGCCAAAAAAGCAGCAGCGGCTCTGGCGGCTGGATGTGGACTCGTCTGTAAACCTGCAGAAGAAACGCCCTTTTCAGCACTGGCTCTGATGACTTTGGTGCAACGGGCCGGCTTTCCCAAGCACCTATTGAGCGTTGTGGTTGGCGACGCTCCACAAATCGGCAAAACCCTATGTCACACTTCTTTCGTGCGCAAACTCTCCTTTACCGGGTCCACTGAAGTCGGCAAAATACTCATGCGACAGTCTGCAAGTACACTGCAAAAACTGTCGATGGAATTGGGTGGGAATGCCCCTTTTGTGGTATTGGAGTCCGCCGATCTCCAAACCGTATGCTCAAGCATGCTGCGCAGTAAGTTTCGAAACTGTGGTCAAGCCTGCATTTCTGCCAATCGTTTCATTGTCCATGAACGTGTACACACTCAATTCCTAGATCTGGCACTTGAGGCCATTCAACCGTTGAAAGTGGGATCTGCCTGGGATGACTTTGGCCATACGGATGTCAATATCGGACCGCTCATTTCCATCAAGGCCGTCGAGAAAATCCAAAGACTCATCGACGATGCAGTCTGCAAAGGGGCCACGATTGTCTTCGGTGAGCGACCAACCACAACGAACAATTTCGTCTCTCCGATCGTATTCACTGGACTCACACCGGACATGGACATTTGGTGGGAAGAAGTCTTTGGTCCTGTCATCGCAATCTGCACAGTCCCCAACACCAAACGGGCTGTGGAACTGGCAAATCAAAGCCACCATGGGTTGGGAGCCTACGTCTTCACAACGGACCCACTGGAAATCGAATCGGTACCACCACAAATTGAATGTGGCATGGTGGGTGTCAACACGGGCGCCATCTCAATGCCACACACACCGTTTGGGGGTGTCAAACTGTCGGGTTTTGGACGAGAAGGGGGCGTGGAAGGTCTCTTTGAATATCTCAATACGCAAATGGTGGCACGACAGTTCTAACGCTGTTGGCCTAAGCACGTTCATCGACCAACTCACCCCATCAAAGAACATCAAGCAAACAAAAAGGGAACCAATTGGCTCCCTTTGACTGTCCACATTGAGCATGAGACTCATGAGACTCGAATGTTGTGAACGATATTACAACTCGATTACAACTCGGCGGCTTGCCAAGGTGCGTGGCCTTTGTTGGCTTCACGTACAGCCTTCACTTCGTCAGCCTTTACTGCGTCACCCGTATTGCCCCAAGAAGAACGAACATAGGTCAAGACATTGGCGATCTCTTCGTCGTTCAGTGCGCTACCCCACGGAGACATCACATTGTTGTACTTGGCGCCTTTGACTTCAATTTCGCCCATCAAACCGTGCAACACAATTTTGATCAATGTTTCATTGCTCTTGGCCATCCACTCAGAACCAGCCAATGGTGGATACACGCCTGTCATTCCTTCACCGTTGGCTTGGTGACACGTCACACAAACTTGTGTATAGACCTGCTCTCCAGTTCGGGCAGTCGCTTTGACTTCAGGAGCAGGCTTGGGTGCGGGCTTGGCTTCTGCTTTTGGGGCAGGCTTTGCAGCTTCTTTCTTTGGCGCTTCTTTTTTCGCTACTTCTTTTTTGGGTGCTTCTTTTTTGGTTTCTTTTGGAGCTTCTTCTCCACAAGCCACCAATAAGGCCATCATCCATGCGTATTTCATTGGATTCTCCTTGTATTTGACGTCTTTGACTAACGATGCGTCTGGGTGAAAATTGAGCAACAGTGGTCGCTCAGTACGATGAAATCTAACGTCATTTCCCAATGCATCCCAAAATTTTTGCATTTTTTCAAGAAAACTGTTGCTAGATATGACATATTGTGACAAGGTAACGGGGTGATTTTCTAGGTTGTTTTTATCAATCCTCGAAAATCAGTTGCCCACACATTTAATTTGCCTTATAACGACTTACTTTTAGTATAGATTACCCCCTGTATGGACCCAATCTACTTCCACAAACGAGGTCTCCATGTATACGCGTCTTGAAAATACCGACAGCATCCCAACGGATGAATATCTCACAGATGAGCAATTGCTTGAGTTGCACAATCGGTTGATTGACCAAGCAAACGAACTGCTGACCAATGCACAAAATGCCATGTCGGAATTGACCGAAAACCAAGAGATGGATCCAGATGAACTCGACGTTGCCATCTCCGCGACCAACCGTGATTTGTCTTTGCGTTTTGCCGACCGTGAACGCAAAATGCTGAAAAAAATCACCAAAATTCTCGAGCGTTTCCAAGAAGGTGAATATGGCTCTTGTGATGAATGTGGAGATGCCATTGGCTATCGACGCCTCAGTCATCGGCCCGTTGCAAGTTTGTGCATCGATTGCAAAACAGAGCAAGAACAACTCGAACACAACTCTTGGAATCAATAATTGGTGGAATCAATAATTGGTGGAATCAATAATTGATGGAATCAATAATTGGTGAATCATCCACTGGATGACCCATTAAAGATAAAAACGGTCTCAATCGATGGCGAGACGAATTCAACCGTCCTGTGTTTTTGAGCGACTCACTGTCGCCCAAGTGGCTCCCCTATCCAGAACCAGTTCCATCACTTCATCCAACTGTTCATGACTGAGAAGCAAAAGTAAATCTCCTTGCTGCACCCAGTCCAAGGCTTGGGTCGCTCCCTCCACATCGCTGTGGGAGATGTGCAAGCGACTTTCATCAACGCCCTTTTCCAGCAAGGCTTCTTTCAACAGTTCGACCACTTCTGAGGGCTCTCGTTGGTACGCATGTCCAGGCAGTTCCTTTAAAAAGTACGCATCTGCATTGAGCAATGAGGCTTGGTGCCCAATGCCTCGAATTTCATCGTCTAGACGGTCCCCAGCTTGACCGAGAACAATGGCTTTGCGTTTGGCTGGCCATCGCTGTCCCATCTCAACCACACGTCGAATGCCGTCTGGGTTGTGGGCGAAATCCACAAAGACATCCGCCCCTTGATAGTTCAGCCAATTGCTCCTTCCTCTTGAATCTGTGGCTGTCGGAACAAGACTTTGCACACCTTCACGCATTGATTGAACCGAACATCCAATGTGGAGTGCCAAACCAATGGCGGCCATCGCGTTTTCGACGTTGTACTGCGCTCTGCCTTCTAAGGTGAGTGGAATGGTATTCACTTGCACTATCGGTCCTGTTTCTCGGTGGACAATCCAACCGTTCTCAACGTAAAGCGTCATTCCAGACTGCTGATGGCTGGAGAACAATTCGACAGACCAAGTGCGCTCAGGGTGTCTCAACTGCAACTCTTCCCAAGCCTTCATCAATACTGTACAATCGGCATTGAGCAGGACTGCACCACCTTCTTTAACACCGAGCGCTACCGTCAGTTTGGCAATTGCCATGTCAAAGACCGATTGAAGTCCCCATGCCCCTAAATGATCATCGGATACATTGGTGACCACACAAGCCTCTACACCATCGATGACCAAACCTCGACGCATCAGCCCACCCCGCGCTGTCTCCAAAATGGCAACGTCCACGCGCATATCTCGCAAAATCATGCGAGCGGCACCCGGTCCCGTCCAATCTCCTCGCTCAACCCATTCTCCATTGACACAAACCCCATCGGTTGACGTTTGGCCCACACCTTGAAACTGTGCATCGTGCTGACAAATGGCAGACAACATTCTTGATGTCGTGGTTTTACCATTGGTTCCCGTCACATAGACAGCCGGAATTCGTCTCAGATCATCTTGCAGAGCACTGACATCTGTCACGCTTGGCAAAGCCTTCAAGGACCATGTCCGTGCATACTTCCCCATCCCCAAGGTCAATCCATCTTCATCATCCACACAAGGAATGTGCTTTGACCGCGCCCACGTACGCAGACGTCTCCACTCTAAGTTTTCTTCTTGATTGCGCTCTTCTTGTACAGAATCAAAGTTGGAAATCAGTCCACCAGCCCACTCCAAAATGCTGCAGGCTGTATACAACAAATCTACGGGCGCGTCCAAAATGAACACCCATTGATCGTAAATTTGACGATGAGACAAGTGACACAGTGATTTCAAGCCCAACTTCTCAATGGCATGCAGTGCTTTGTCAAGAATCAAATCTCGCTGTTGAGTACTTTGTGCTTCACAATCGACCCATAGCGCCGCACCAAAGTGCTCCAAAAACAAATGTGTCCCAGTAATGCGGTGAATCATAGCCTACCTCAGTCGTTTTGCTGGTTGGCGAGAAACACCCCTCGCTCATCTTGTTGGAAATCGCCATTTGGTTCTCCAAGCATTCCACCGACTATCCCAATGCTTTCCACAGACTGATTGCCCTTTACTTGGTCATGAAAATAAATGATTTGTTTCCAAGAACGTGTGATCTTGTCGGCAAAAATCAGGAGTAAATCTCCATCCTCACAACAATTCAATGCAGCGTTGACCGACTCTTGCTCAGAATTGATGCACTCGATTTGGTCTTCTGACACCCCACTGCTCACCAACGCCTCTTTGAGCAACCGTGGAACTTCTCCATCTGGACGACCACGGGTACGATCATCTTGACGACAGATGTACCGATCAAAATGCCCTGCCGCAATTGATGCGATCTCAGCGATGTCTTCATTTCGACGGTCACCTGGTGCTGCCAAGACACACACCCTCTTGCCTCGACAGTCCAAGCGATCTGTCAGTTCACACATTGCCTGAATCGCTGCTGGGTTGTGCCCATAATCCAAAATGACTTTGAAGCCAAGTTTGTCAAAAATGTTCATTCTGCCCGGTGCTTGGAAAAATGAGGTATCAAAGGTACGCAATCCTTGACGAATGTTTTCAAGCGACACGCCCATAGAATAGGCCATGGCGGCTGCAAACATCGCATTTTGAACATTGTGCAGCGCCCGCCCTTCTAGGGTTGCCGGAATGAGATGGGTCCAAAGCAATGGCATGTGGGAACCATTGTCATAAATGGAAATCATCTGCCCGTTGATGCCCTCTTCCAAGGCCACTGCACGTCCACCGACACGAATGTGCTGTCGAACCAGTTTGTTGTGAGGATTGTTGGTCACATAGCAAATGTGTTTGGCTTGAGTGTATTCAGCCATTCGGACACAATTGGGGTCGTCGGCATTCAGCACAGCTGTGTCTTTGGCAACTTCCACAGGAATGCGTTTGACTTCAGACAATTGCTCCAGTGTATGAATCCCTTTGAGACCCAAGTGATCTGCTGCCACGTTGATACAACAGGCAACGTCTGGTGCTTTGTACCCCAAACCAGCCCTCAACAACCCACCGCGAGCCGTTTCCAACACCGCTACAGAAATGGATGGGTCTCTGAGTACCATATTGGCTGACGTCGGACCGGTCATGTCCCCTTCAAGGGTTCGTTGACCGTCGATGTAAATGCCGTCGGTGGTTGTCATCCCGACCGTTTCGCCAACCATTTTGTGAATGTGTGCCAGCATACGGGTTGTGGTTGTTTTGCCATTGGTTCCAGTAATGGCGGCAATGGGAATGTGAGACTGTGCCTGTGGTGGAAACAGCATGTCGATGACCTTGCTGGCCACGTTTCGAGGCGTTCCCTCTGAGGGAGCGATGTGCATCCTAAATCCAGGTGCCGCATTGACCTCACAAATTCCACCGCCCACTTCTCGATAGGACTTGGTGATGTCTGGCGTCAAGAAATCTACACCTGCGACATCCAACCCAATTGTTTTGGCAGCTCGAATCGCCATTTCACGGTTGTCTGGGTGACAGGAATCGGTCATATCAATCGCAGTCCCACCAGTACTTAAGTTTCCAGTAGAACGAAGATAGAACACCTCACCAGCGGTCAAAATGCTGTCGGCTGTCAATTTGGCTGCTTCCATCAAGCGCGTGGCCTGATGATCCAATTCCAGTCTGGTCAACACTTTTTCGTGCCCCACACCACGACGGGGGTCTTGATTCACGATGTCAACCAATTCGGCGATTGTATGCTGTCCATCCCCAACGACATGACCAGGAACCCGCTTGGCAACGGCAATGAGTTCACCGTTGATGACCAACATGCGGTGGTCAAAGCCGGGCAAGTAACTCTCCACCAAGACGCACCGTGAATGTTCACGGGCTTTGGCAAAGGCAACTTTGACTTCTTCATCGGAGGTCAAACCAATGCTGACGCCCCGTCCGTGATTGGCGTTGTAGGGTTTGATGACAACTGGGAATTCAATGCGTCGAGCTGCTCGAATGGCATTGCGTTCAGAATAGACATCATACTGTACAGGTACTGGCAATCCAGCGTCGCGCAAAATCTTGTTGGTCTCTTCTTTGTCCGATGCAATTTCTACTGCAATGTGTCGTGTTTCACTGGTGATGGTGGCTTGAATTCGACGCTGGTACTTTCCATGTCCAAACTGCACCAATGAATATTGGTTGAGGCGAATCCAAGGAATACCACGCTTTTCAGCTTCGCGGACCAACGAGCCTGTACTGGGTCCCAAAGCGCGCTTTTCAGAACGTTTAATGAAGGTTTCCAGTTCTTCTGCAAAATCAAACTCTGGATCGACATAGGCCCCATCCCTCAAAGACTGTGGCAACAAGTGGTGCAACAACCGCAATGCCAATTCGCCTGCCTGCTCCCCCATCCAAGGGTCTTCATACTCATATACAACGTGGTATTGACCTTCTTCGCCAGAACCACGCGTTTTGCCAAACGTCACTTCAGAACCCGCCAAACTTTGCAATTCCAGTGCAATGTGCTCCAAAATGTGCCCCATCCAAGTGCCACGTTCTTCTCGCATGCGTCGAATGAATCCACCTTCTGTTCGATAAGAGCACCCATGTTCTTGCAATGACGGAACCGCTTCGAGCAATCGATCGACAAAACCTTCAATCTCTGCAGATGGATGTTGCTCTAGGACACCCAGATCCAACAGCAATCGAATGACTTTAAAATTGGCGTAAAGATTGGGTCCAACATAAACCCTTTTTTCTAGAATCCGCATGCAACCCCCTGCAGTCCAGTCATGGATGTGTCACGGTGTGACCATTAGCCAATATCTATCTGCAATGGGGTTGACTGTCGGAGCAATTGTTCAGATTTCGACCAATCGTTACACAACTGTGATGATTGACTTATCCCCGAGAATCTGAACCATCACAATCTTGATCAATTGCATCGTTGGGCACTTCTGGTGCTCCTGGGTAAATGGTGGCATCAGAATCATTGCAGTCTTCGGTGCTATCGAAGCCATCTCCATCGGCATCAATACTGACACTACAATCGCCTTGATCGAAACTGTTCAATGCACAAGAGAAGTCAATCTGCGAGCCTAGGTACAGACTGTTGGTTCCGTCGTCGCAATAGCCGTCGCCCAGCCACAATGTTGGTGCACAGGTCCCATTGCAGTCAAGCGTTTCATTGGCTGCACACAAGGGGTCAATGCCGTCACAGTCTTGATCAATGCCGTCTGCTGGGATTTCCTCCGCTCCTGGATACACCGTTGGATCGTTGTCATCACAATCGTCATCGGAAGTGTACCCATCGCCGTCCGCATCCGCCGTTCCACAATCCCCATCGTCGAAATTGTAGGTCGGACAATTCAAGTCAATTTGGTTTCCTTGATACGTATAAGATCCGTTATCACAGAAATTGTCACCCACCCAGTTTGCGGGGGCACAGTTTCCGTTGCAATCCACAACCTCATTGGCACCACAAGTACTCGCAAGTGAGTCTGAACCGTCGCAATCCTGATCGATGCCGTCGTTGAACACTTCAGGTGCCCCAGGATAGATCGTCGGATTCGTATCATCACAATCGCTGTCTACATCAAAGCCGTCGCCATCAGCATCGACGCCCACAACCAAATCTACACCATTGCAATTTTGATCGATCCCATCATTGGGAATCTCAGTTGCGCCTGGATACACCGTTGAGTCCGTATCGTCACAATCGACATCTGCGGTGAAGCCATCCCCATCGTTGTCAGGAATAATCAAATCAGAACCGTCGCAGTCCTGATCAATGCCGTCATTTGGAATCTCTGAGGCAGCTGGATTCACATTTGGATTGGAATCGTCGCAGTCTGGTCCGACCACAAAACCATCTCCATCCAAGTCAATCGGCAACACCAGATCAGAGCCATCGCAGTCCTGATCGATTCCGTCATTGGGAATCTCAGATGCATCTGGATTGATACTTGGATCAGCATCGTTGCAATCTTCATCTTCGGTAAAGCCGTCAAAGTCGCCATCAATGATGGTCACGTCGTCGATGCCGTCACAGTTTTGGTCCACTCCGTCATCCGGAATCTCAGGAGCACCAGGATACACTGAAGCATCGAAATCATCACAGTCACTGTCTACATCAAAGCCGTCACCATCTGAATCAATCGGCGACACCGAGTCCACACCATCGCAGTCCTGATCGATTCCATCGTTCTCGATCTCAGGCGCACCTGGATACACCGTTGAGTCCGTATCGTCACAATCATCGTCAACTGTAAATCCATCACCATCGCTGTCTGGAATGGTGACATCGTCTACACCATCGCAGTTTTGGTCCACTCCGTCATTGGGGATCTCTGGAGCTCCTGGATAAATAGTGGCGTCCGTATCGTCACAGTCTTCATCTTCAGCAAATCCGTCTCCATCGTTGTCAAAAAACACAACGAGGTCTTCACCATCACAGTCTTGGTCAATCCCGTCATTCTCGATCTCAGGGGCTCCCGGGTACACTGTCGGATCGGTGTCATCACAGTCGAACACGTCAAAAGACCCATCTCCGTCTCCATCTATGATTGTGGCATCCTCCCCATCACAGTTCTGATCGATGCCATCAAACGGAATGTCAATGGCCGTTGGATTGATTGAGGTGTTGTTGTCATCGCAGTCCACATCTTCGGTGAAACCATCCCCATCATTGTCGAGAAACACAACCAAATCTTCACCGTCACAATCCTGATCTATGCCGTCGTTCTCGATCTCAGGAGCACCAGGATAGATATTGATGTTCGTATCGTCACAATCATCTTCGATGAAACCATCGCCATCACCATCTACAAAGGCAGCGTCAACACCGTCACAGTTCTGATCGATGCCATCTTCCGGAATATCCAATGCAAGTGGATTGATGGCTGGATCGGAATCATCACAATCTACATCTTCGGTAAAGCCGTCCCCATCGTTGTCAAAGAACACAACGAGGTCTTCACCGTCACAGTCTTGGTCAATCCCGTCATTCTCGATTTCAGGAGCTCCGGGATAAATAGAAGCGTCAAAGTCATCACAATCATCGTCGATTGTGAATCCATCCCCATCGTTGTCAGGGAACGCGATCACATCTTGACCGTCACAGTCTTGATCGATGCCATCGTTGGGTATTTCAGTTGCGCCTGGATACACCGTAGAGTCGGTATCGTCGCAGTCTTCATCTTCAGTAAAACCGTCAAGATCGCCATCAATGATGGTCACATCGTCGATGCCGTCACAGTTTTGGTCCACTCCGTCATCCGGAACCTCAGGCGCACCTGGATACACTGAAGCATCGAAATCATCACAGTCACTGTCTACGTCAAAGCCGTCACCGTCTGAATCAATCGGAGATACTGAGTCCACACCATCGCAGTCTTGGTCAATTCCATCGTTCTCGATTTCAGGCGCACCTGGATACACAGAAGCGTCAAAGTCATTGCAGTCTTCTTCTTGGGCAAAGCCATCGCCGTCAATGTCCAAGCCAACGATGACCAAATCTTGACCATCACAGTCCTGATCAATACCATCCGATGGAATCTCTCCCGCACCTGGATATACCGTTGGGTCGGTATCATCACAATCGACATCTTCAGCAAATCCATCGCCATCATTGTCTATGCTCGTCACCAAATCCACACCGTCACAGTCCTGATCAATACCATCGTTCTCGATTTCAGATGCGCCAGGATATACGGATGGATCGGTATCATCACAGTCTACACTGCTGTCAAAGCCATCCCCATCGTTGTCAAGAAAGCCCGTTCCACAGTCTCCATCATCATAATTCAAGTCCACACAGGAGAAGTCAACGCCAATACCGTTGTACTCATAGAGACCGTCATCGCAAACACCGTCCCCCAACCAGTTGGATGGAGCACAAGCGCCATTGCAGTCCACAATTTCAAATGGCTGACACTCACCAAATACACCGTCTACCCCGTCACAGTCCTGATCAATTCCATCTCCGATAACTTCTGGGGCTCCTGGATAGACATCTGGGTTGGTATCATCACAATCGTCTTCTTGGGAAAAACCATCTTCATCGTTGTCTACGCCAATCAAAATCAGGTCTGCCCCATCACAATCCTGATCAATACCGTCTCCGGGTATTTCTTCTGCCCCTGGATAAATCGCAAAATCAAATGGCTGGCAGTCATCTTCAATGAAACCGTCGCCATCAAAGTCTTCATCCACAGCATCGTCCAACCCGTCACAATTTTGATCAATGCCATCGCCCGGAATCTCAGGCGCATCTGGATAAATCAATGGATCGGTGTCATCGCAGTCAACGATATCAATGTACCCATCACCATCCAAGTCCAATCCCTGTGCGTCACTGCCGTCACAGTTTTGATCCACACCGTCACCCGGAATGTCTATCGCCGTTGGATAAATCGATGCGTCTGTATCATCGCAATCGACGTCTTCACCGAAACCATCACCGTCGCCATCAATGACTGTCGCATCTTGACCGTCACAGTTCTGATCGATGCCGTCACCGGGAATGTCTATTGCATCTGGATTGATGCTTGGATCACTGTCATCACAGTCGTTGAATGAGGGAAATCCGTCACCATCCAAATCCTCATCGGCAGGCTCACAGTCACCATCGTCATAATTCAAATCTTCACAAGACAAATCGACAAACACGCCATTGTACGGATAGCTACCGTCGTCACAAAAATCATCTCCAAGCCAATTGGCGGGCACACAGGAACCATTGCAATCTACGATTTCAAACTCGGCACACAGAATTTCGACCACGTCATCTAAACCATCGCAGTTTTGATCGATTCCGTCTTGAGGTATTTCTACTGCGCCAGGATTGACGGATGGGTCAGCATCATCACAATCTACGTCCTCGGTGTACCCATCCCCGTCGTTGTCCGCAAAAAAGATCTCACAGTCACCGGCGTCAAACTCAAGTTCTTCACAATTAAAATTGACTGTTTCCCCATTGTATTCATAGCTGCCATCGTCGCAGGCACCATCGCCAAGCCACTGACTCGGAGCGCAACTGCCGTCACAATCTTCGACTTCAAATTCGGCACAGGCGTTTGATGCCAAGCCGTCCACCCCATCGCAATTCTGGTCCACGCCATCGCCAAAGTCGTCTTGTGCACCTGGGAATACGGACGCATTGTCGTCGTCACAGTCTACATCTTCGGTAAAGCCGTCCCCATCGTTGTCGAACAGTTCTGCCGATGGTTCTGCAGTATCGTCTACGGTATTGATAGGGTCTTCGTCAATACGAGTGTTGGTAGTGCTTCTTGTACAAGCCAAAATCAGTGTCAAGGGCAATAGAAAACGCATGGGTGGCCTCCGTCATCCAATGTTCTAAGTGTAGCACAAGCACGGATGCGGTACAAACCACAGCAATGGATATACAGTGTAAAACGAAGATACAATGCTCAGTTTGGGCTTTTATGAAACCCCACAGACAATCCTGTCGATCGTCTTTTACTGACGACCACCTGGAGATGCGCGTCGCTTACTGAGGGAGTATCGCCCACCGTGCGCCAAGACATGCAGTCGAACGCCGATCAACTCTACCGGCTCCCCTTCAGAAGCATAGGCCATACTCGAATATTCCAAATCGTTCACATCAACGATCGTTACTGCACCATCGCCCACTATCCGCACAACGTTGTCGGGTCCGATGAACGCTGCCGTATCTTCATCCAACCCAATGCCTTGTACAAAAGGGTTGTAAGCCAAGGCCGCCATCAAACGCCCCAAACGATCTCGCTGGCGAAAGTGCTGGTCGACAACAATGCGGTTTGTGAGTCCCAAGCCAGGAGCCAAAGTCACTTTACCGGCAATCGGTGTTGTTCCCTCTGCCCCAAAGGCGATCATGTGCTCGCTAATGAACGCAGCACCTGCACTGGTACCTGCGACGTGAACACCACGCGCATTGGCTCTTCGAATCTCAGTTGCCACAGGGGTTCCACCCAAAATGGTCGACAAACGAAGTTGATTGCCTCCCGTCATAAAAATCCCGGTGCAATTTTCAAACACCGACCGATCCAAACCTTCGGCATCCTTTCTATTTTTGATTGGCAAAACCGTTGCTTTGCCACCCATCTCTTCAAAAATCTTCTGGTAACGTGAACCAGTGTCATCGAGCATAGACGCTGTTGGAATCACCAAAATCTGACTGTTCTCTCCACCTGACAGATCCAAAAATCGGGACAAAATGGCTTTGTCTTTGAGTTTGTCTTCTGCTCCACCAATGGGAATGATAAATCCACGACTTCCGGGCTCTAACTCTGGTGATGGCATACAATACTCCCTTCAATGATTTTTGGGTGGGGTCAAAGAACTTGACGTCCAAGAATTGACTTGCAACTATTGAAATTTACACCAGTGTGCAACTGTATTTACCCATTTTGTGCTGACAAATTGGCTTTCAAGATGTCAAGAGCGCCGATATCTGATAAATTGACACAACCAATCAATTAGAGAGAACATACGATGACTGGAAGCATTCACGTGTTGGGCCCCCAAACTCCCGATGCCAACCTCACACACGCCGTCAACTTGTTTTGCCCACAAGGAGATCTGGCTGTCATTTCAGCAGGCTGGCGATATGAAGAGTGCGAACTCCAAGAGTTGCAAAGAACACTCGGTCGAAAGATTCGACACATTCCTCTCTATGAATGGTTTGATGCCCTCGGCAGTGTTGAGCCAGAGTTGTCGGGTCTCCACAGAATGAGACAACGACGCATTCTCGACTACAAAAAAGTCTACCAAATCAACTTGGACGCCGCGATGGAAAGTTGGATTGCCATTCAAGGACTCCACCGATCCAACCCCAATACATTTGCCAAAGATGAACGAGAAGCCTGCAAACAAGTCCAAGCCGTTGATCGCCAGTGCCTCAAAAGACTTGGAGAAATCAAAAAGGACTTCTCAGCCATTCTCAAACCTTGGACCCATGAATCCGCGATGCCCTTGTACGACCAAATCATCACGACATTACAACGGTGCTCGGGTCTGATCATTACGGGTGGTCACGTGGCGATTTTACGGAACAGACTGGCATTCTTCGGACTCGAAGACTTGTTGACAAACTTCATCTTGGATGGCAACCACATTTTCACTTGGTCTGCTGGGGCGATGTGCCTCACCGATCAAATTGTCTTGTTTCACGACGATCCCCCTTGGGGCAAAGGCCGTACCGAAATTTTGGACACCGGAATGGGATTGTTGCCTCGGACTGTATTCTTGCCCAACGCAACAAAACGTCTAAATTTGCAGGACTCCTACCGCATTGAGCGTTTCGCTCGCAGATTTAGTCCCAATCTCTCAATTTGCTTGGAAAGTGGTTCACACCTGATTTTTACAGATCAAGGAGTGTACGATCGCAGTGCCAAACGCAGCGCATTTCAACTGTCCGTTGAAGGAACCAAATTGGCCTTGGAGAGTGTATGAGTCCCATTGTAAAGTTGCACAAAGCCATAAAAGAAGATCGATCAAAGCAACGTGCCATCTTTGAGGATTTCATCGAAGAGAACACCTTTCCAATCGTAGAGCCCGGGAATGCCACATTTTTCTATTGGTCTATGGACTTGGTGGATGCAGTCTTCATTCAACACTCCATTCACGGTTTGGAAACGCAGCAAGAACTCGAGCGCATTCCAGGCACCAATGCCTTTTGGCTCACCCTAAAATTACCTGACAACGCCCGCGTCGAGTATCAGTACATCCTACGCAAAGAAGAAATCGATACACTGTCAACCGATCCACACAACCGAGAAACAGTATTGCATCACGGTGGAGAGAAGTCCGTCTGTACACTGTCGGGATATCAAACTCCCCGCTGGACACAACCCAGCGACCTATATAGATCTGGAACCATTGAACACATCGAGTTTTTCTCCGAGATATTTTCGGACGCTCGAAGCATTGACATTTACCTACCAAACGAACACCAAGAGCACAAGCGCTATCCGCTGTTGCTCTGTTTGGACGGGCAAGATTACTGCAATTATGGTGACATGACAACCGTGCTGGACAACCTGATGGGCGCCAACGAAATGCTGCCAACGATCGTTGCCTTTATCAACGCCACCGATCGAGACCGAGAGTTTGCCGCAAATCCCCTCTATGCACAGTTCCTAAGTTCTGAAGTACTCAAACACATCGAAGGTCGATACAACATTCACCGAAGCCCAGACAAAAGAGCCATCATGGGGGTGGGACTGGGGGCTGTCGCAGCCCTATACACTTCTTGGCGTCACCCACACACTTTTGAAAGAGCCCTGCTCCAATCTGGCCGCTTCATCTTCACCGATGTAGGAGACCATGGACTGGGGGCGGACTGGGATTCAATGGTTGGATTCGTCAACAGCATTCGTGAAACACCCACCCTACCCAAAAAAATCTATCTTTCTTGTGGTGTGTTCGATTCAATGATTTATTACAACCGAACGATGGCACACATTTGGGAACGCGAACCAATTCAATTCCGATATGTAGAATCCAACGATGGACACAACTGGCTGTCTTGGAGAGATCGACTGCGCGAAGGGCTCACTTGGATTTTTCCAGGCCATTTGCGTATGATCTACGATTGATTCTTCCTACGATATGGTTGTTGACACGAACGGGTTTGAGCGGTAAAACTTTTTTGTACCGAAACATCCTGTACTTCCACATTCATTGATACGGTCTGACCTATGAGGTTCGATCATATGTTTTGGGTCGTCTATCCATTTAGACACCGAACGAATCAGAGCGTTCAAAGAGACATGATGATTCTGGTATATTTAGTTATAGATTTGTTGTTGTGAGACAAACAAAGGAAAGAGCATGTCAAACAAAAAATTTGTTGGTAAGTTTGGAAAAAAATCAATCAGTTCCTTCACCGATACGAAATGTGAACGTCAATTGTACATTCAGTTGGGAAATCATGATCCAAACTGGCTTCAACATCCCGACGACATCATCACACGTAGTCGTGAAGACGTTTCGGGTCAGGCAGCTGTTTTGACGGATGCAGGAAAGTCCTACGAACGAGAAATCTACAACACTCTTTTGGCACATTACGAAGCCCACTTGTCCTACAAACTAAACCCACCGCACTCTGAAGACCTATTAAACGACATCTACCTCGACAAAAATACGCTGTTGAAACTTCACTCTAGAGTTGAAAGCGAAGACCGAGTGCTGATGCTCGAACACCAATGGCCCCTGACTCCAGAATTTATTCGGGACACCTTCGGAATCTCAGACGATACCATGCCCACACGCGGCAATGATCCCTCAAAAGAATGGGGGAAGAATCGCATCATTCGACCAGATTTGATGGTCATTCACAAATTGCCCAACGGTGACAATGTTGAAGAGCTGTGTGCGGATGGCCGCTCTAGGCTCATTTATCAAAAAGAACGTCAAACTCGATGGGCCATCAACATTGTCGACATTAAACATACTCCCGCCGACAACATTGGCCATCGACACTTCGCTGAAATCCTTTTTTATGCTCGCTCATTGGCACGGTTGCTGGAAGAATATGGACTAACAGACAAATTTTTTGTCCACGCCAACGGAAACGGAATCCTGGGAAAAGTCAACACAGCCAATTTGGTTGGTTCCCTTTGGAATAAACTGCTTTGGACTCCGGCAGCACCAAAGGCATCCATCAACGATCAACTGATCTACCAACCGTTCATGTGGACTGACTTGTCTCCATTGTGGGATGATTTTGAAGATACCGTACAAGAATTGTGGAAGAACAAGGACACCGAATACAAAAAAGACCATCGTTCGGTACCACTGCGCATTCAACCGGCATGTGGTCGATGTCCTTTCATCGATGACTGTGTTGACTCATTGACCGACTGTGGTTCTGAGGTAAACCTACGTGATGAAAGTTTGGACACCTCGGGTTGGAGTGTTGAACTGTTGCCAAATATCAAACCCGCTTTGGTACACGAACTCAACAGCCATGGAATCTACACCATTGAAGAATTGGTCAACCAAATTCACAGCATTGATTTCAACAATGAAATCAGTCCACTGTATGCCGAAAAAGAAACGCTGTACTTAAAGGCGAAAGCCCTACACACCTTAAAAGCGGCGACCCCTGAAAACCCTGAGGAGTTTCAATCATCCCTCCTACCCCACAGCTTGAACATGGGACTATTGATCAATTTGGAAACCCAACAGCCAGAGAACATCGTCTTCGCTTTTGGTCTAAAATTGACAATTGGAGCCCCCATCAACAACCGCACATTTGGCAGCAAAGCCCTCAACAAAGTCCACGTCGAGTGGTGGAATGCATGGATTGAGGTCTTAAAGTGCATTGACTTCGATGAGTTGGAAGAAGAAGATTTCACCCCTGAATTTATTGACAAAATTGATTTGTCATCGATCTATGACATACTGGATGTTGAACGGTTTGCAACCCACCACACACGGTACTTCAAACCGTCTCGAAAGGCAAAGACCGATGCTGAAAAGGAAGCAGAAAGAGAAGCCGCAAAAGATCAATGGCGTACCCACTACGCCAATATTCTAGATGACATGGCCAAGAAAATGCTCCATGGACTGTGCGTACTAAAGATCAATGAAACATTGAGACGAAAATCTCAGTTGGGCCAGCACAACAGCGATACCGACATCACCTATCACGTGACAGAAGTCGCCCTCAACACAGCACCGGAATCTGAATATGCGCTGTTTGAATGTCTTATCAACCAATTGTATCACATACTCAATATCTGTCATGCAACAGAAGTCTTGGTCATTGGTCAGGATGACAAAGGTACTTACACACACAATTTTGCCGGCTTCTATTGGGCACCACAACAAATTGATCACCTGTTTGAATTGGTCAATCGACACTATGAAACAATGGCGGTCACATCTCTCTGTGGGCAAAGTTCGCTCCTAGAGCGTTTTGAGCAGGTGCAGGATTTCATCAATCCGAGTTCAAGCAACATTCGACATTCTCAGTACCACAAAAAGTTGTATGATATTCAGGCATTCTTCCAACAAGGCATCGCATTGCCAGCCATCATCTCTTACAGTTGGCACGACATGATTACGTTGTGGAATCCTTCATTTGAGCCAAATCGCAGATTTTGGGCACCACTGTTCAACTTTATGGACTTCACCATCTGGTCTGAGTTTGTTTCTGCCAACACACCAAAAAAGCAACGGAAGATTCTCACGAAAATTGAACAACAAATGACAGTCAAACTGGACTCAATAGACACAATCCTCCATAAGGTACACAAAGAGGCCAGAACTGTTGGCATCATCCCATCAGAGTCGCAAACCATTGAAACCCCTGCATTTCTCCAAAGTAGTTTTACCCGTGCAAACTTCAATTCCATTGCAAAGTTGTGGGTGGGACTCAACGACCTCAACGTCAGCACACAGAAAATGGAAGTGGACAACAGTCGACTGACATGGTCCAATTACAGCATCGCAAAACTAAAGTCAGCAAAGGTAGACGACTTACAGGTACTGCCAGATGATCCAAATGACGACCCAAGCAAGATCCCTTCAAGATTGCAATTCTTCATCCCTGAAATGTCAAGCAATGTGAAAATAGCCGAGGGGAAGACGATTCAACTACTCAATCTTGAACATCGAAACGCCCGTCAACACTGGAAGATTCATACAAATGGTTCACTGTTTAAAGTCGATTCTATGAGATGGACAACAACCTACCAAGGCAACAAGACTGGTTTTGTTGTCATAGGCTATATGGTCGATCCATACACCTATGACAAACCAAAAATTACACCACACACACGATACGACTTGTGGCAAGCGAACGATTGCCCCACAGACGCAATCTTTGGTCGACTCTCCAATCACAAAACGCGGTACTTGTATTCAACTGCCGGTGACTATTGGACCAGCTCTCTAAAAAAATTATTGAATCGATTTCGGTTGGGTCATTCTCCACTTGCCGAAGTACTGGCTTTAAAGACAGGTCTACGAACCCAATCGGTTCCCGACTTGTCAAACACAGTTATGACCGCTCCTGAAGCCTATTTGTACTGGCCACAACTGATCCCACCACCCTCCAATCTGGCCACATTGCCTTTACACAGTCAAATTTACTTTCCACCCGACGCCTCCCAAAAACACGCCATTCAAACCGTCTTCAATCATACGATCACCTGCATTCAAGGCCCTCCTGGAACAGGGAAAAGTCAAACGATCGTCTCTCTCATCGACGAGTTTATTCATCGATTTGGACACACCCCCAAGATATTAGTCACCGCTTTTTCCTACGCCGCCTTACAAGTCGTTGCAGACAAAATCGCAAATTCGTGGCAAGGAGATGCGTCCAACCCCGAAACTGACATTCCCCCCGTACGCAAACTCCCCATGTTCTTGGGTGGCGATGAAGAACGTTTCTCGGTACAATCAACCCATCCCGATCAACCAGAACCAATTCTACTGACTCGTGAAACCGACTCTAGATGGCTTGGTACGACCAAAACACATTCGGGCACAATCACCAGTGGTTCAGGAAAAAGATTGTTTGGCAAAATGCTCAAAAAGTTTGGTCATGACCCCGATGGTGGCTTTATCGTATTTGCCAATGCCTATCTGCTCCAACACATTGGACTGCCTCATAAAAATAAAAAGTTCAACAATTTACCCGACGACTTTGGCTTTGATCTCATCATCATTGATGAGGCTTCACAAATGCCAACCAGTCAATTGCTGGCTGCGACCCAACTGGTAAAACCGTTTGAAGGGACCCTGAAAACACCGTCGATCATCAAAGCCAACAATGTACAAGATATCACGTTGGAAAATTCTCCAAACGGAGATGAACAAACACGTTTTGTCCTTGTAGGAGACCACAACCAGTTGCCACCTGTCAGCCCAGTCAAACCACCTGAAAAACTGCGCAACCTCGTTGATTCAGCATTTTATTATTACCTCAGGTCTCACGTGGACAAAACGGCTACCGTATCGCTGGAATCAAATTACCGCTCTCATGCAGACATTGTGGCGTGCATTCGAAAGTTGGGTCTCTATGCAAAATTGTTGCCCTTCAAAAACCATGGAAAAAATCTCGAGCGCATTCCAAGCCCTGTTCCGAACGCCATCAAACAAGCTTGGTTGCGAAAAGTACTCGAACGGAAGAACGTAGTCAACACCATATTGCACAACAGCCCACTCGATACCGTGTTCAGTAAAAGAGAGGCTGAAATAACCATAGAAGTCATCTTGGCATTCTTTGAATTAAAGAATCCAACGACGGTCAAGGCTGAAGAGGCATTTTGGGATGAACAAATTGGGGTTGTGTCTCCGCACAATGCACACGGCAGTCTCATAATTCGAGGTGTACAGCAGCGATTGACGTACCCAACAAGGCGAACGAACCTAAGCGATGACGACTTACAGTCCAAACTGCAAAAATGCATCGCTTCTGTAGACAAGTTTCAAGGTTCTGCACGAGACTTTATCATTGGCACCATGGGGATTTCCGCTGAAGACCAACTCCAAGCCGAGGAGACGTTCTTTTATGACATCAATCGTTTCAACGTGTTGATCTCGAGAGCCAAAAGCAAAATGTTGTTGATTTGCTCAGAAAAGTTTGCGTCTTACGCCCCCAAAGACATGGGCATTACACCTGTTGCATCCAAAATCAGACAATACGTTAATGTCGTCTGTCAAGGAGACGGGGTTCGTTATTCCCTAGACAAAGACAAAAATAAAGAGTTCTCTTTCGAAGTGCGAACCATGCCCCCGTCAGAAAAAATGTAAGCAACAACCGTCACTGGCACAAATCTGAAACAGACGTTGTCTTTTGCCATCGGTCTATCGACATAAACAGACTATACTATTTTCATAAGTGGAGATGGTATGCAATGGTTGGATGCAGCGATATTGCTGACATACATCGTGGGTGTGTTTGGACTGGCATGGTGGAGTGGTAAGGGGACCACATCCAACAGTGCCGAAGAACAATATTTGGCTGGGAAGTCATTGACACCATTGGAGAGTTTCTGCTCGATCATCGCAACGGAAGTGTCCGCACTGACTTTTTTGGGGATTCCAGCAATCGCCTTCAAAGACAATTTTTCCTTTGTTCAAATCTACATAGGGGCCATCGTTGGACGACTGTTGATCGCTTGGTTCTTCTTGCCAAAAGTGTATGACTCTGGCTTGACTGTCTATGAAGTGATGGCGCGTCGCTGTGGATTGCCTTCGGGGCAACGTACGGTCGCAATCATGTACAGCATCAGCAAGTTGCTATCCGTTGGGGTACGACTCTTTTCGGGTTGCATTTTGGTATCGGCATTTCTTGGATTGTCGATTGTCAACGGCATTGTACTCGTGACTGGGCTGACATTTTTGTATACGCTGATTGGAGGACTCAAAGCAGTCGCGCGTACCGATGTTGTTCAAATGGCGCTCTTTGTTGGAGGGGGACTGATTGCCCATTGGTTGATTCCAGACGTCAGTGGACAAGGCTGGTGGGAGATGATGACGATGGCAAGCGACCTAGACAAGACGGTCATTGTCAATTTCAATGACCCCATGCCCTTTGTGTATGGTTTGATGGGGGGTGCCCTCTTTGATATGGCAACCCACGGTGTGGACCAAGACTTTGTGCAACGCTTGACCGCAGGAAAAAGCCTCAAACAAGGTCAGTGGGTCATCTTTCTGTCTTCTTTTGCATCGATTATGATGGGACTGCTATTTTTGGGGGTGGGTGCGCTGTTGTTTGTCCATCACCAAAGCCATCCATTGCCGTCAGATTTCAACAGTGACCATGTGTTCTCAACCTTCATTGTGGAACATTTTCCAACGGGCGTCCAGGGTCTGATGGTGGCGGGGGTACTGGCAGCGACGATGTCCACGTTGGACTCTACCATCAATGCACTCTGTGCAACCTTGTACAACGACATCTTACCCAAAACACCCAAATCAAATCAACGCACACGCAATACGGCTTTGATCTCCCTAGGGCTGATGGCGATTGCGCTGGTGGCTTCAAACAGCGAGGGCATGTTGATGCTGGGACTCAAAATTCAATCGTGGACGGGTGGTAGTCTGTTGGGCATCTTTGTGGTTAGTGTGTTGTTGTTTCGACAAATTCCCGTTCGACTCAGTACAGGATCGGTACTCTGTGCCTATGCTCTAGGAACAGCAGCCGTTGCCAGCAATGTGTGGTGGTTAGAATGGAACTGGAATTTCAATGTCTACTTTGGATTTTTCGGCAGCGTACTCGGACTTTGGTTATGGAGTAATTGGATACAACAATCGGAGGATCTACCATGTGGTTAATTGCCCTATTGGCGTGTGGTGAAAAAGAACAAGACACTGCGCAAATTGAACAATCAGAACCTGTTGCTGCAACATTGAGACTGTTGTCGGTCACAAGTGGACAAGCCATCCCAAACATCGAAGTTTCCTCTACTCAAGAGAGTAGCATTACTGGCGACGATGGTCGAGGCACGGTCACTGTGGATGCGGATTCCCTCTATACCATTCGAACCAGCGACGACAGTTCCATGGATCACCTCTATCAAGGAATGGCAGGCACCGAAGACTTTGAAGTTGTTGGATTTTTGGTAGATCGCAGCACCACCAATATGGTGTTTTCCATGATGGGGGTCTCTCAAAGTCCTGAAAAGGGAATCGTCGTTGCGGCTCTCGATGAACCCGATTTGTCTCCCGCAGTTGGGGCTTCGGCTAAACTCAACGATGGGAGCGACGGCGCTTTCATCTTTGGTGCAACCAGCATGCCAGAAAGTGGCAACAGCATTGTACAAGGTGGTTCATCCTTTGTGTTTTTTCCAAATGTTGCGCCTGGTACGATGTCTCTTGAGGCTTTTGGAGCGGAAGGTACATCCTGCGTCGCCTATCCAAGTGGAGACAGTCAATACGATGTGGTGGTAGAGGCAGATGCGGTTAGCATCGTAGTCTTTTCTTGTGAATAATTTTCTCCATTAGAAATCCAAAGAAACATTCGTCACAACGTTGGAGTCAAAACGATGGCCATTTTTATCGTACGAGAAACCGGACAGTCGGAGCGTCGTTATCAAATTAAAGACAAAGAAATGCGGTGCGGCAGAGGGGAGGACTGTCAATTGATTTTGCCTCACACCACCGTCTCAAGACAACATTTTAAACTGGAGCGGTTGGACAAAGATACGGCGGTGGTCACAAGACTGACCGAGCAGGCTCTACTGTTGAACGGAAGCCCTGTGGAGACCAGTTCCCCTCTAAAAACCCGAGACGTCCTACAAGTTGGAAAGTTTAGTTTGGTTTATTTTGGAGACAACCTGACTCCGATGGATCAATTCTTTGAAGGCAAAGGACTCGATGAATTCCCTCCGTACACCCGATCAGCCAACGCGACCAAGATGGACTCTACCTTCACCATGTCGGTTGCCGATGCCAAAAAATTGCTGGCGAGTAACAACTTGGCGCGAAATGCCAAATTGCGCCTTGCCGATGGCTCTCAAGAATGGACCCCGGGCAAAGAAGGATTGAAAATTGGCAAAAATCAAGCCGTACCCATTTCGGGTTGGTTTGTCGGTGGACTGGTCGCTGAAATCAAATGGGTGGGTTCAGCGCACCAGCTTGAAAGCAAAGGTGGCTGGACCAAGGTACTCGTCAACGACGCCAAACTCGAACATCCTAGACGATTGATGGGTGGTGACCGCATCCAAATTGGTTCCGCACAGTTTGTCTACGTGGAAGAATAATCAACACAATACACTGGGGTGCCCATGACCGTTCAATTAGAAGCCAGTTGGTTGGCGGTTCTCAAAGATGAGTTCGACAAAGACTACATGAAGAACCTCAAAACATTTTTGGTCGAAGAACAACAACAACACACTGTTTACCCACCAAACGCAGAAATATTTGCCGCCTTTGAGCACACGCCGTTCGACAAAGTACGGGTGGTCATCTTGGGACAAGACCCCTACCATGGTCCTGGTGAGGCACACGGTCTCAGTTTCTCTGTCAAGAAAGGCATTCGTGTACCCCCTTCATTGCGCAACATCTACAAAGAGTTACACAGCGACCTCGAACTCTCCATTCCACCCCATGGAAATCTAAGTGAATGGGCTGAGCGTGGAGTGCTGTTGTTGAACACGGTATTGACCGTTCGACACAAAACCGCCAACTCACACCAAAAGAAGGGCTGGGAGCAATTGACCGACAAAGCCATCTCTGAATTGAGCACTCGTCGAGAAAACATTGTGTTCATTCTGTGGGGATCCAAAGCAAAGGCAAAATTGGGATTGATAGATGAAAACAAGCACCACGTCATCCAATCGGCTCACCCTTCTCCATTGGCCGTTCGATACGGATTTTTTGGTTCAAAACCATTCTCCAAAACAAACGCATTTCTAAAATCCATTGGTACAACCCCAATTGACTGGTCGATCACACCTTAGTACCTTCCAATCCCCATAAAATATGCCACACTGATGGGAAACACAGGAACACACATGTCTGACAGAACACGACTGCAAGAACAACAACGGGAATCGAGCGGGGACGCTGCCCACAGTAATTCATGGGGCATTCAAGGCAACAGCATTGGTCCTTCCAACGCCACACAAGTCGATCGCATACAGGCGATTCAACAGTTGAATACTTGGCTTGAAGGACAACTCGCGCAAGTTGAATCCCTGTCCATCATGCTTCAGCAACCGCAATCCAATGGTGTTCTCCAAGCCGTTGAAAATGCGTGGGCCAGTTACGAACGCAACGGCTACCTGTTTGACATGCCTGCAACTGTGGGACGAACATTCAATGCAGAGCCAGCCGGAATATTTTTGCCCACCGAACTGGCTGCCAACATCCGTCCATTCATTGAACTGACCGAAATGGCAAACAGCGCAAATCGAGAAGCTTCGTCATCGGGAGTCGATTGGAACACGCGACTGGGAATCCCTGAATATCGCACACAATCAGACAACCTTGTTGCACCTGAAGCCTCTTGCAACGTCACCACACTGGCGATGATCTTAGAGCGAATGGGGATTGGACGCGCACAGGTGGTCGCTGCCCTCGAACGCAAAATGGGCATCCGACTTTTGGACTCCAACGAGTCAAGGGACGAAGACTGGCTCAACACCACACTCTCCTATCTCAATCGTCAAATGAGGGCGGGAAGAAGCTATCAACGTGTCCGTGGAGAAGGGATGCTGTCGTCCAGTAACCGTGAAGAAATGGCTGGTGAGTACCGCGAAGAAGCTCAAATGGAAGATCTGCTGGACATGTTGTTGCATGAAATGGGGCAATCTCGCACGTCTGTTGTTTCTGAACCCGATCGACTGTTGGAAGAAGTCAGTTACGGGATGGCCACACCAACCTCTGAAAAAATATGGGACAGCAATTGGGGGCGACTTGCGCCGCTCGTTGAAGCATGTTTGGAAAATGGTGGTGGAGCCGCTCTATCGTTCAAACACAAGGGAAACCGGTCCAACGCAACCCACATCGTATCAATCTTGGCTGTACAGGAAGATGGCTTCCTCATAGATGATCCCTATGGAGACATTCGAGAGGATTACAACCGTCGATCTTGGGACGATGCCTATTGGAGCCGCAATGACCGTGACCAATTGATTCCCTCTCGTGATCGATCAGAACAACGAAACGTCATCGGTGATGTGGATGACTGGGGTACATCGTGGGCTCGAGAACTTCAAGAAGAAGAGGAACGAGGAAAGGAAACCACCATTTCCAGCAGCCAAATCGCCCGCAGTATGTTCTACGTACAACTCTTCCACCGTGGACAAAATCAAGGACTGGGACTGGGAATGGGCACGGGCACGGAACTGGCGCCTACACGCTCTCAACGCCCCGTTATGAGAGGCCGTGGTCCAGGTCAGGGTCCAACAATTCAGTAGCGCGTCTTCGATAAGCGAGTCTCAAATATAATTCTTGAATCTGAGAATAAGAGATTGCACAAAAGAAAACCCCGCTCTCACTTGAAGGGCAGGGTTTTGATCATAGATCATCCATTCAAAAACAGATTGATTTAGGCTTTCTCACCTGAGGTTGATGTCTGGTCACCTGCAATCTTACGGGCAATGTTCTCTTTGTGCTGTTGACGCTCAATACAATACGGACAACTCACTGGAAATTGGTAGTCTTCCGATTGCTGATCTTCGACCGACAAAGGTTCTCGACAGGCATAGCACTGAGTCACCCCTGTTTCTTCAAGTTCAGGGCTCAACGCAACACGGTGATCAAACACAAAGCAATCGCCGTTCCAATGGTCTCCACCAACCTCTTCAAAATATCCCAAGATGCCACCTTTGAGTTGCTTGACATTCGTAAATCCAGCGTCGAGCATCACCACACTGGCTTTCTCACAGCGAATTCCACCTGTACAGAACATCACAACTGGCTTGTCTTTGAGATCGGCTGGCATTTCTGACACCGCGCGGGGAAAGTCTCGAAAGGACTTGATGTCGAGTTCAACCGCATTTTCAAACGTGCCCACGCGACACTCGTAATCATTGCGAGTATCCAAAACGACGACTTCCTTTCCTTCGTCAAGCCACTGCTTAAACTCTGTCGGGGTGATTTCATCTCCTGTAAACTCAGCGGGTTTGATGTGGTCGAGTCCCAAAGAAATGATTTCCTTTTTCAAACGGACGTTCATGCGACGAAACGGTTGATAGTCGGAGTGAGAAATCTTGAGCGGAATGCCAACAAATCGTTCATCTTGCTCCAAATACTCAACGAAACCATCGATTTCCGCTTGCTTGCCAGCCAGAAAGAAATTGATACCTTCGGTCGACAGCAAAATGGTCCCCTTGAGATTCAAGCGAGCGCAGACGTCTTGAAAGGGTTGTTGTAAGTCGTCGCGATCGGGCATATCGACAAAACGATACCCAGCAATATTAACAATCGTGTCCATAGTTTCTCCCATTGCTACTGTGTGCGATATATCTCTTTCATCAAGATTTTTCAAGGCTACAGCCCCCTATACAATGGAGCAAACCCCATGTCTTTTTCTATACGAACCGCCAATATTAACGATGCAAGTACCATACTGTTCTTCATTCACCAACTCGCCGACTATGAACAATTGAGGCATGAGGTGATCGCGACAGAAGAGGATGTGCGACAGTCTCTCTTTGGTTCCACACCCCAAGCAGAAGCCCTTTTGGCTTTTGAGGGCGATACCCCCGTGGGATTTGCGCTGTTCTTTTCCAATTATTCTACCTTTCTTGGACGGGCAGGAATTCATTTGGAAGACCTTTTCGTACTCCAAGACTATCGAGGGCGTGGATATGGCAAAGCCTTGCTTGAAGAAGTACAAGCCATCGCACGAGATCGTGGAGCGGGTAGACTGGAATGGAATGTATTGGACTGGAACACCCCCGCCATCGAGTTCTATGAGTCACTGGGGGCGAAACCGCTGTCTGGTTGGACCACCTATCGAATGACTTGGGAGTAAAAGTCTAGATGTGGATATTGTGCAATCAATAGAGAATGATCGTAAAAATTCATACTGCATTTCCAGAAAATTTCGGTAAAATACAAAAACGTATACGATAGGGGGAAGCAATGGGATGGTCAACGATTATTGGTGGAGCGATTGGTGCAGTGGTGGGTGGACCGGTTGGTGCATTGGCAGGTGCAGCTGCTGGGGCTCTTTTCGAAGACGAATCTGAAGATGGATATATTGGAGAAGCCGCTCCAAAGATCGACGGAAATTTTGGCATGGCCATCGATCAAGATGGAACCTACATTCGCTTTACGTTTGCCAGTCTAGCACCCGATACAATTTTGGCCGTACACGCTTTGTACGACGAGCAGTATTTGAAAGCCAACCACTCGGACTTCTCCGACAATGAAGGGGACTTTCGACTGGTAGAAATCATTGATGGCAACACGCAGTCTCTCTACATTCCAAAAGGTGCCATCCAGACGCATCAACCGTCCATCACGTTGGAAATGACATTCATCAGACCCGTTGAAAACAACGACCCCATTCTTCTCGGTAAAAATCGGTATGCCATAGACATTGTTCCCAGCACCTATGTAGCCTGTCATTTGTGGAGACCCTTCATTTATCTCTGTACCTATGTGGGCTATGCAGACGGGCATTTGGATGAGTCAGAAATCGAGACTTTGGAATATATTCTCATTCATGAGTTGGACATTCCCGAAAATGAACGAGCGGAAGTTCGACGATTGATGACCACCCACAAAGAATGGTCGTTGCAAGAGTGTATCAAACATTACAAACGTCGCTTTCCAGATGTAGAAGCCTTTGCTCTATTGAAATGCCTGAGTTTGATCGCCAATGCCGATGGGGTGATCGATCCGAAAGAGGTGGCTGTCATCGAACAGGTACACAACCTACTTGGTCTTCCACCCAGTGCATGGAATGAATGCGCTCAAAGTTTGGGCTTGATTCAAAACATGTCGGATCCCAAGTTTAAAGAATATCGAGAGTTGCTCGGCGTCTCTGAAAATGCAACAGCGACAGAAATCAAACGCGCTTTTCGCAAAATGGCTGCAGAATATCACCCTGATAAACATCAAAATCTGCCCCCACATTTCCAACAGTTCGCAACCGAAATGATGCAAAAGTTGGTCACCGCCAAAGACGAATTGCTCAAAATTGCCAAATAGTCCAACACCTTCTTGTCTGGGTGCTGAAGGACGTTTGTACTGAGAGAACGCTCCACGGACCAAATTCACAACAGTGTTCAACACCCGATAGAAATAGAGGCGTGTAGAGCATTGAATGCCCCATCCACCGTGATATGGAAAAATGTGCTCTTTGAATCCCCTTTCCTTTTGAGACTTTTTGTATGTCTTAGAATATACAAACACTCAATTGCGTTTACGTACCACACCGTTATCGGAGACAGTCATGCGAACATTGTTGCGATCACTCACCCTTCCCCTTTTGTTTTCTTGCAATGGCGATGGTTCTGGCAAAATCAACCTCTATACAATCGAAGACGACATCGAGTTGGGTAGACAGTTGCGAGACGAGATCGCTTCTGACCCAACGACCTACCCTATCCTCTCTGAGACCCAGTACCCAGAAGCCTACGCTCACCTTTATGAGATTCGCGATGAAATTTTGGCCAGTGGAGCGGTTTTCCACGCCGATGATTTTGACTGGGAATTGCGCATCATTCACGATGATGAAACGCTGAATGCCTTTTGTGCTCCTGGGGGCTACATGTATGTCTACACGGGACTGATCAAGTTTTTGGCGCACGAAGACAACCTTGCTGGCGTAATCGGACACGAGATTGCCCATGCCGATTTGCGACATTCAACCCAACAACTCACGCAAACCTTTGGCCTCAGTGTGTTGCTGGCAGTGTTGACCGACAGTGACCCAGGTCTACTTGGAGAATTGGTGGCTGGATTGGTCAATCTCTCCTTCAGTCGCTCCGATGAGCGTGAAGCCGATGAGGCTTCGGTTGATTATTTGTGCAACACCGCCTATGCGGCTGATGGAACGGCAGGGTTCTTTGAGCAACTTGAAGGCTTTGAACTCCCCCAATTCTTGAGCACCCACCCCAGTTCTGAGACGCGAGTGGAAGACATCATCGAATACGCAACCACTTTGGAATGTGATTTAACCTTAAACCCCGATGCCGACTATCAAGCGCTGATCGACGCACTGCCCTAAATCTAAAGCACAGAGTCTAACGTAAAAGATCTAATCCAGCGTCGATTGCACCCACTCGGCAACAACACCGTGTCCATGAATGTTCCAGTGGGGATCGTTGTCAAAGTAGAGACTGCGTCCTCCCTTCTCAGACAGAACAGGTGCCACATCGTGTACCGTTATCGACGCAGGCACGATGGACTTCAACCTTTCTGGCAACGGTCTCAAAGCATCGCCGTCAAAATACTCCAAGGGCGGTATCAAAAACACTCTACAGCGCAGGCTTTCCGTCTGACACTGGTCCGCGAACGCATCGAGTGCCTTCTGTGTACTGGGCAAGGCTTCACCAAGCAATGTCGGGTCACTGAGTTGTGTCATTTGGGCTTGTTTCTCCGCAAATCGTTCATCCTGCGATATGGCATACAGTGCATAGATGCGAGACAGAAGTTTGGAATGCCTCAACAATGACAATGTCCTTGATCGATCTTCCCACGACACCTCCAAATCTTCACTGGGTTGTGTGGGGGCTCTGCGTTGCCAATCGTTTTCCCAAATGTCGTTGCCCCAAAAGAACCACAACCACACTTCACTGGGTTTTAAGTCTCGATGCTCTGTCCACAACGATAGGGCATCTTCGGTGTTGTATCCATCCACACCACCGTTGTACCACTGTATGTCAGACACAGCACTTTCCAGTCGACCCACCACACTCTGAGACCACGCCACCTGCCCAGCAAACAAAAAGGAATCACCCAACATCAAAATGGACCGATCTCCAAGGGCTTTGAGACGCCCCTCTGGCGATACTCGAAATCCACGCGCGTCGGTGTACACCCAATTGTCATACTCAAGTCCTGAAAATCGTGCCTGACGATTGGGGTGGTGTCGAAAGCGCACCTTTTGTGGGACCTCTCCAGGCTGAAAACCCCCAATCGGTTGATACAGATCGGTCGGCAGTCTTGAGTGCAGAATGTCCTGTACAAAGGCATCGTGCCAAGTGGGAAAGAGTCGCACACCGATTTCGCCGATTCCGACTGCACACACCCCACCCAACAACAGGCTCAACGCTTTCAATGTCCATCGGTTCACTTGCATGCAATTAAGATAATCCAAAATCCATGTAAAAACACCATGGACAGTCTATTTAAGGGTCCTTCTGGCACGGAGGAACTTTCTCAACAAGTTTTTGGATGTGATATACTGAAAGCAATCTACATTGACCATTGCGAGTTTGACGATGACCCAGACCCCATTCAACACCGCTTCTATCTTTCTCAGTCTCCTACTCACGGGATGTGCTGTCGGTCTACAAACCGATGGCCCCATTGGCGACAGTGGCTTGGATATTGAGCCTTCTTCTGAACCGAGTAGCCCAAACACGGACACCGACACAAATACCGACACCGATACAGACAACACGACAGATACCGATGTCACTGACAGCAATGACACGGATGCCCAAGAATACATAGAATCGCTCATTTCATCTATGACACCCCTCTATGGTACAACAGCAGGTGGGGACACCATCTCCATTATGGGCGGTCCATTCACCAGTGACGCCACCGTCAGTTTTGGTGGCAATCCAGGCACGGTCGTTTCCAACAACGGCAGTCTCATACGGGTCAACGCCCCTTTTGCTTCGGTCGATGGCCCCGTAGAAGTCCGTGTCGACATGGACGATGGATACGGTATCGCTGAAGATGCCTACGTATACTTTGAAGATGGTCTGGGCAAAACCTCCACCATTGGGGTGATTGGAAAAGTCGAATACATCGGTCAATACTGGAATGGTGGCGTCACTCCAGACCCCACTGCACACATGTGGACGGCGTTTACCAGCCCTGTGAACATACACTTTTGGCAACTGAGCACCCCCGCACTCGACACCTGTGCGAGAAACGGCATTGATTCAAATGGCGATGGGCTGAACGATGACGTCAACGGAGACGGTGTGGTCGATGGTGGTGACTTTTACCAGTTCAGTGGCAACCTGACGGTCGTAGACGTAGGCGCAGATTCTCTAACGATGACTGGTACCAGTGCCGTTCCGTTGTCTCGAGCCTCCAACGACCCCAACTCCGTCAATTATTACCTCTATGAGTACGCTGGCGATTTACCCCCATCAATGGTGCCCGACAACGCGTTCTACGATCTCAGTGTTTCCGGAGGCGTATTGGACGGCATGACTGTCCCTCAATATGCGCGCGCGTCCAAGCGCAGTCCATTGATTTCGCCCAGCCTAAA
>CBFIFY010000049.1:0-34766 GCA_965661985.1 uncultured Myxococcota bacterium
TTCAACAGTCTTTTTTGTTGGATTGTACTGAATTTCTCTCCAATCCAAAGTATTTGGCTCTATTGCAAAGAACACAACTTGAAAAGTTATGTAAAGTTTTAAAACTCAGCATTAAAGGGAAAAAAGAAGATTGTATAGAACGGATACTTTCTTCGGCTACACCTTTCCCAAGAAATACAACACTCTACCTTCTACAACATCGCGATTTGTTTGAAGAAGCCTGTCTACAATACACACACTCTCACCAATTGGGACTGCAACAAATTCTATTGGCCGAAACTGTCGAAATTCCTTTGCGATATGTTCCCTATACAACAACACAAAATCCTCTCATTCATCGAACGCGCACCGACATACGAGAATACCGAAAGTATAGATCACTTAGTCATTCGGAAGAATCACTTGATTTCAATAACATCCCACTGTACTATCAACGTTCAGCCGTTGAATTCCGCTTTTCGAGTTTGAGATTTTGGCTATCGTCAATGCTTGCTTCTTCCCCCTCTCCAATGCAGACCCCTTATGTCGACCTATTGTCCACTGCGTTGCCATTTGCAAGACATTTGCAGACAGACATTCACACTCGACTCGCACTTTCCTTACACAAACTTGAGCGAAGTGACGAAGGTCTCGCACTCTTAAAAAATACATTTTACAATTCTTCGTCCCTGCTTCACAGAATCTTGTTGTCTCAAACGGGTCGCTTCATCTCCAAAAGAATCGGACAGTCATTCCCACCGATGCTCGTCAAAGAGCCGACAAAAGTTCGTACGGTTCGCTGGAAAACAAAAAAGGTGAACAACCGCCAAACCTATCGGAATCGCACAGTTGAACAAGCAGTTCTTTTACACCTGCAAGAACACGGAAGAACCGCGATTCGTACAGAAAATGCGCCTTGGAACGCCCTGTTTTCGATCCTGCTTTTGGACATTTTGTTTGATTCGATTGACAATACCTTACCCTCACCTGTATTGAGTGCCCCAGTTGATTTTGGAACATTCGACTTTTACAGAAGCAGACAGAAACAGATTGATGAACGATTGCAGCAAATTGCTAATTTGGGTGTCCAAACGGTCTTCAACGAGCAAGTTCAAGCCTTAGAATTCCCCATTGATCAATATAGAATTCGTGGGTGTAACTGGCACGTTATTACCATTCAAACGCTGGAAGATTTTTGTCGGCAAGTGCCTGTATCCGTCTTGGTTGGAATCTTCCGACACAAACTCACTTTCCCTCAAGACAGCAAGCGAGGCTTGCCCGATCTTGTTGTGCTCGAAGGAGAGCCCCTTCGAATATCCGATGCTTTTCCCAGTAAATTGCCTTCTTCATTTTTCTTTCTTGAAGTGAAATCGGAACAGGATACAATTAGCCCATATCAACGTCATTGGTTTCACATTCTTCAGTCCATCGGGGCACATGTAGAAGTGTGGAATATTCGTTCCTAGAGGTCCTTATGCTCGATGAAATTAAATCTAAAATTCTTGAAGCCATTCCAGATGCAATCGTCCAAGTCGACGGTGGTGGCGGTCACTTCACCATCGAAGTCACATCTACCGCTTTTGAAGGAAAGAACACCCTTCAACGACAGCGCATGGTTTACAAAGCGATTTGGGATTTGATGGCGGGCGACAATGCGCCTCTACACGCGGTAGATTCTTTGGTTTGTAAGACCCCTTAACAACCACATCCTCTAATACAGTGACCATGACATACTGTTTTGACTGTCTGTTTTGACTGTGGAAGTTCGTTGCCTATCGATTGAAGACTTGCTATGGATTCCTTTCAATACCGTAATCTTGGATCTGTTAAACAATCCAGCATTACCGTCAGGCTGTCCATCACACCTTTGGTATTCTGGACTGTCAACATGGGAATGTGCACAAAGATCGTCGGTATAGATGCGTGCTGGGTCAGTGTGTGGAAATATAAGTGGTTGCACACATAGCGCCCTGGGTCTATAGAGAGTTCTGCTTCTGTATCCCCTTGCAGTTTCATTTGAGCAAACAATGAGACAACCTTCATTGTGCTATCAATGCGAGTGTCAAGTTCATACGTCTCTGAAATGGGTTCTCGATGCTTGAACACTCCATTCACATCCGGTATCGTTGCACTACAACAGTTGTAGGCACATCTCTCTAACTTCAAGTGCTTCGCGCGACTGGACACCCCAAGTTCCACAATGACATCGGGCTGAACTCTAACAATTTGCTCATTCAACTGATGCACAGACTCATCATAAGATACCGACAACAAACACGTCGAGACATTTGGCCTATCAATCTTTTGTACAATCTTTACACAGGGATTTACCGGTACACCTGGAAAAGACGTAAAGCCCGTCAACAAGATTCGATTTGGTTGTTCTTTGCTCTTCACTGATTGCCCAACTTATCTAAGTTATCCAAATCAACTAAGTTATCCAAATCAACTAAGTTAACCTGGGGGCCATTGCATTTGTCGTTTGGCCAACAAATGAATGTGCAAATGGTAAACAGATTGACCGCCCCACTGATTGATGTTGGTCACCAAGCGATACCCCTGTTCATCAACCCCTTCAGAGCGAGCAATCTCTGCACAAACCCACATTAAGTGCCCCAAAATGGCTTTATCTTCAACACTCGCACTCGCGACATTCACAATCGGCTTTTTTGGAATGACCAAGATGTGCAACGGAGCTTGGGGTTGGACGTCGTGAAAAGCAAGCGCCAAGTCATCTTCATAAACGATGTTCGCTGGAATTTCTCGTTCGATGATTTTCTTAAAGATGGTCATGCAAACTCCTCCCCTTAATACTTTGCAGAGATTGGAAGAAACAACACCCCTTCTTTAAACTTGGGTCCAGCAACAATGAAGGTCCCATTGCGATTGATGTTTACCGTAGTATCCAAAATCTTCTTTCCTTTGTCTTCAACGATGACAAGCTTCATTTTGGCCGATTTTTCAGAGTGAGACAGCAAAGTTATCGTCACATTTCGATCGCCTTCAATCGCAAAGGTTCTGGCTGAATTGTCATTGAGTTTGGCGGTCTGAGAATTCAACAAAGAAAATCCTGTAAACTTGTAATTTCTGAAGTACTTCATCAACGGTCGTACTTGTGGGTCTACTGCTTTATTGGCTGTCGTAGCATGCACCACCAACATTTCCAACCTGACAGGTTGAACCTTTGCTTTATCGCCGGCATCTGCAACTACAATCTGTGAAGCCTCTTGGGCATGCACAGGCTGTACCATCATCAAACCAGCCAACAACATTCCGATCACTGCTTTACAGTTCATAAAGCCTCCATATCGTCTAAGAAAATAATCGTAGGAGCGTTTCCTTCTCCCTGCAAAATCTGTACATTTAGGTCTTCACCCACTTCAAGTTCTTCTACTTCAAGTTGATTCACTTCAGCAACCTCAAATGTGACCACTCTTTTGGGTGTATTGATCGTTGATGTATTTTGTGTCAGCAAACTTGGTAGTACAATGACCATCCAAGCCGCCGCAACGGACAAAAATGAACCCAAAACAACAATTGAAACTTTCGAAATTGTAGAATCTGCATCAATGCGCTTGCTGTTTACAAATTCCACATTTGAGGGTTTCTCCTCTGCATTCTTTGCTTCAGCCACAGGGGTGGGCACCTTGTTTACAACAGTGATGTCTGGTGTGTCTGGTAAGATTCGCAGGCGTGGCTTTCCGACCAGTGTTGTCATTGCACTCCAAACGTCGAGTTGATCAGCACCAGGAGCCTTTCCTTCATACAACAAAGCGTTCATCAAATCCACTGAGAAATCTTTGGACTGCTCTTCAAGCATTTGCTCTGTGACAAAGCTCTCATCCACAGAACACACTTCATCGTCAGAATCTTCTTCGTCCATCTCAGTGTTGCTCGACACCATTTGATTCAAAAACTCGTCTTCTTCAGTAAACTCCACAACCAATTCAAACGGCTCAACAATATTTTCAGCGTCATTGTCTCCGGCAAGCTGTGTTCGTTCAGCAATGATTGGGTTGGGAATCTCTGCAGTAAAATCCATGTTCGATGCCGTCAAAGCCGAAGTCGCATCTTCTTTGCCAACGATCTGTTCCAATTCTCTATCCAAATCCGCCAATAGCGCATCGTCTGAAGAACTTTGAATGACCTCTGAAGGTTTTGCTTCTACGTCATCCAAATCACCAATCAAATTCAATTCGTCTTCCAATGCACGCAGAATGTCCGCGTCATCTGAAAGTACTTCGTTCAAAATGGCGTCTGTTAATTTTGATAGGTTTGGTGCATCATCGGTCAAGGCTGAACGAAGTATTGAAGCATAATCGTCAGACCAATCCTCTAATACATGTGGATCGTTAATTTCATCGGTCGAAAGACTTGTTGTATTGCCTACCCCCTCGTTCGTTTCAAAATTTTCTGGCTGCACATCGGCTGGGTAGCTATCCAAATCCGATACAGCTTCAAGATTTAATTCAATGAAAAATTCATCTTCACTGTTTTCTTCATTCAGAACCACATTTCCAGCACTTGTTGAGCCCAGTACACTGTCCATAATCGATCCGACAATGGATTGTTCTAATGTGGAGCGAGATGACTCATCGAGATTTTCTGATAAAGCTTGTTGAACAATGCTTGAGTCCAACGCCTTGTCCTCATCAAGCAATCCAAGTTCTTTCATCACGGCCGGAGCTACATCTACTGTGTTATCTACTGTGTTGGTCCCCAACTCGGAAGGCTTGAGGACAGTCCCTATTTGACTCGATAAATTTTTCCAAGCTTCTATCGTTTCAGCATCAAACTGCTTGGTCAAACGGTCAATGTCTGCGGATGAAGCAATCCCATCTGCAAGTCTCAACAATGACAACTCTGTTCTTGTAATGTTCATGGATCCATACTCCTCACTCTATCTACGAGGCATGGTCGCTCTTTATTCAAGGTGTTTGTCATTTTTGTTATTTTTTTGAAGCGATTAAAATTTCTTGCAGTTTCTTTCGTGCATAGTACAACCGACTCATCACTGTTCCTTGTGGAATCTCCAACACATCCGCAATTTCTTTGTAAGACAGTCCATCCAATTCCTTCAATATGAGAATCTTTCGCTGCTCTTCGGGTAATTCATCTACCGCGGCGATAATTTGCTGGCGAGTTTCTTCCTTCATCGCTTGTTGTTCTGGATTGGATTCGTAATGCATATCCGATACACCAGAAGAAGATTGAACCGCAATGCCTTCTTCAAAAGACATCGTTTGTTTGTTTTTGTTCTTTCGAAGGAAATCAATCGTGGTATTCACAGCAATTCGACACAACCAAGTATAAAATTTGGTGCCCAAATTAAATGTATTCAATTTTTTATAGGCTTTGATGAATGCATCTTGTGTCAATTCCTGAGCATCGTCTCGATTGTGAACCATACCGTACACGATGTTGTAGATACGACCTTGATAGGTTTCTACGAGACCACGAAAGGCATTTCCGTCCCCTTCAAGAACAGCCTCTATCAGTTTGGTTTCTTTATCGATGTCCATATTGCTTCTTTGAACGGTTGCAAAGGCTGTGAGTCCCAGGCCAAGTGCCCATCCCAACACAGAGCCCATTGCAGGTATTGCAGGTATTGCCGGTTCTATCATTGTTTTTCCTTACGTTTTTACCGATGTCAATGAATATCGCCCCAAGTGTCTCCAATCATTGCTTGAACCTCTAATGGAACAGACAATTGTACAACTTCACGCATCTCTTTGGACAACAACGTTGCAACACCTTCAGCATCTTTAGGATAACACTCTACAAGCAATTCATCATGCACTTGCAACAACAGGGTCGCAGTTGGAAACTTTTTTGCCAATTCATCGGCCACTTTGCACATCGCCAACTTCATAATGTCCGCTGCAGTCCCTTGAACTGGTGCATTCAAAGCAATCCTTTCGGCGGCCTCACGTTGATTTTTGTCCACGCTGTCCAAATTGAACACAGGGCGTTGCCGTCCAAATAGAGTTTGCGCAAAGCCCGTTTCTCGTGCTGCATCCTTAAACCCTTCCAACGTTGCCTGTATTTCTGGATAGCGTTCAAAGTATCGCTTCATATACCCAGAAGCCTCATCCCTTGAGATGGCAAGTTCACGTGCCAAACGGTAAGAACTCATTCCGTAAATCAAACCGTAATTGATGGCTTTGGCGATGTTTCGAACTTCAGGCGTGACCTCTACACCATCTTCAAGAATATCTTGGGCTGTGCGCGTGTGTACATCTTCACCAGATTTGAAAGCCTCCAACAACACACCTTCTCCGCACAAATGTGCCAAAATGCGCATTTCAATCTGTGAATAATCTGCCGAGACCAATTTTTTGCCTTCAGATGGTACAAAACACTGTCTAATAATCTTGCCCCATGATTTTCGAATGGGAATGTTTTGTAAGTTTGGATGGGAACTCGACAATCTACCTGTAGCCGTAACCGTCTGATGTAAGTGCGTATGAATTCGCCCATCTTGGCGTACAAATGTTGGCAGCGCATCCAAATATGTCGACTTGATTTTTCCAATCTCACGGTATTCAAGCACTTTTGGAATCACTGGATCATCACTTTGCTCGAGCAACAGTTGCAGAGATGTCGAATCGGTACTTCCACCACTCTTCGTTTTTTTGGAGGGTGTCAACCCACGCTCTTTATACAGCATTGTTGACACTTGTTTGGGGGAATTAATATTCACAGAATGCCCAACTTCAGATTCAATAAAGGAATTGATCTCGGTGAGTTTGCTTTCAATCTCCTTTCCAAAAGTTGAAAACTGGTCGATGTTCACTTCTATCCCAGCCGCTTCCATCCTTGCGAGGACAGGAATACATGGCAACTCAATCTCTGTTAGAACACCTTGCATTTGCTCTGTCAGTTCAAAAGCTTCACGAAAGGACCAAATTGAAGCACAAGCACCAACGAGGACCCTCTCTAAGTCCTTGTCCTCCACTCTTTCTTCAAGAGACAGGTCAATCTCAAAATGCGCCAATCGCTGGGCAATATCTGTAAGTGAATGATCACGATGGTTGATGAAACGACTGTCCAAATAGTCGAGCAACATAACATCCACAAACGTTCCTGATGGGGCTGATAGTTTCGCTTCAATCGCAAAAGAAAAGAGTTGTTTCGCGTCGTGTGTCACCCACTTTGCTGAATCAAACACCGTATTCCATACTCGATTCAACAACGCCGTATTGTATTGATTGGACTCGTCCGAATAAGCCTCAAACAATGATTGTCCAAATTTTGATTGACTCCCTTTTCCGAAGTCTACGATGGTGAGGTCCTCTTTGCTTGAAGACACCCCCATGGCCAACAAACGGCGATTGCAGACATCATTGCTGGAAAAAACGGGGTAAACAACGATCTGTTCAACTTTTGAATTTACAAGAGCATTGACATATTCTTCCCACCCTTCGACGGTAGCAAGCCTTTGAACATTCCGAAAAGCTGGTGTGTGTGGAGGTTTCAAGGCATACGCTTTCAACAGGTTTTTCAACCCATATCGAACACTCAAGGCATACAATGGGTCGTTTTGAAGTGTCTTTTTGGACATTGATTCCAGTGACAATTCATTCTCAAAATCCAGTTCCATATCCTGAACAATTGTCACCAAATGGATAGCCTGTTTCACGATGTCTTTGGACTCTATAAGATTCTCTTGCTTTTTACCCTTGATTTGATCGATGTTGTCATAGATACCGTTCCAGTCGCCGTGCGCCTTGATAAACTTCAATGCCCAACTTGGACCAATCCCAGATACACCTGGCACATTGTCAGAGGTATCTCCAACGAGGGCAAGGTATGTAGGAACCATCAAAGCTCCACCATACTTTTTGTTGATTTCTTGGACCCCCAACATCGAAACACCACCAAACTTTTTGGGCTGAATCAACGTCACGTGCCTATCCACCAACTGAGCGAAGTCTTTGTCGTTTGAGTAAATGAACACATCTGCAACTTCTTTGTATTTGGTTGCCAAAGTTCCGATAACATCATCTGCTTCGAACCCATCATCCTTTCGATAATACGGATAGCCCGCCGCATCACACAAGGGCAATACCGCCTCCCACTGTTTGCGAAACCCTTGAGACTTCGGAGGTCTGTGCGCTTTGTAGGATTCCAAGACAGTACTTCGAAAACTCTTCCCTTTGTCAAAGACCAACAACATGTGGTCTGGTGCATATTTTTTTTCAATGCTGTTCAACATTTGAAAGAATGAATGCAATCCACCAGTTGGAAAGCCATCAGGCGCGGTCAGTTCCGGTGCTGCCGAGTAGCCTCTAAAGAATACATTGCTGGCGTCGATTAAAAATAGGGTCGGACGTGGTGTGGTCATTGGTACTCTGTGTGTTATGTTGAATAAGTGGTTGTAGATGTATCATATTTTCTCTACAATCCCAATCATTTCGACAATGTAAAGAAACAACACTTTAAAACGTGGAGTAGAACGATGATTCATGCAGCTGATGGCTTTGCCCCCAACTTGTTTACCCCTACAGAAGAACACCAAATGCTCAGAGAGCAGGTCCGAGAGTTCGTATTAAACGAAGGCATGGACAAGCAAGCTGAAGAGTTTGACATGAAAGAATGCTTAAACATGGAACTCTTCAAGAAAGTGGGTGAAGAAGGTTGGTTCGGTGTCACCATTCCTGAAGACGATGGTGGTCTTGGCATGGATGCTACTGCCGCAGTAATTGTACACCACGAGTTGTCAAAATCGGACCCAGGATTTTGCTTGGCCTATCTGGCACACGCTATGCTTTTCGTAAACAATTTCTATCAATCGGCAAACCGTGAGCAACTTGATCGGTACTTGGCTCCAACACTCGATGGAACTTGGGTTGGTGCAATGGCAATGACTGAACCCAATTACGGTACAGACGTATTGGGCATGACAACCACCGCAGTTCGTGATGGTGATGAGTACGTACTCAATGGAACGAAGACCTACATCACCAACGGTCCTGAGGCACACATTTTCATCGTATACGCGAAAGTAGAAGGAAAGATTTCTTCTTTCATCGTTACTCGGGACTGCTCTGGATTTTCAACCAGTCATCACATCCCAAAAATGGGAATGCGAACATCATCGATGAGTGAAGTCATCATGGAAGACTGTAGAATCCCAGCATCCAATTTGCTCGGTGAAGAAGGTGGCGGTCTCACCCACATGATGCGCAACTTGGAAATTGAGCGGTTGACTCTGGCAGCGATGAGCCTCGGTATTGCAGATCGTTGCTTGGAAATGATGGTCCAATACGGAACTGAACGCATCGCCTTCGGACAACCAATCAACCGATTTGGACAGATCCAACGTTTCATTGGTGAAGATTACGCCATCTTAGAAGCCATGCGGTGTTTAATTTACAACGAAGCGCACAATGTCAGCCCTGACACCAACAATCGCGTCGGGTCTGATGCAAGTAAGTTGTTTGCAGCCCCAATGGCAAAGAAAATTGCAGACGACTGTATGCAAGTGTATGGTGGCGCTGGTTATTGTCGTGAGTTCCCTATTGAAAGACTGTTGCGCGATGCCAAACTTCTTGAAATTGGTGGCGGTACATTGGAATCTCACCAAAAAAACATTTGCAAAGATTTGAGTCGCATGTTTATGAAGCAAGGTACGTTGACCCCCTCTTACCTTAAATAACGATGTCTCAATTGAAATGGTCTGATTCCCCATTGCTTCAAATGGACTCAGCTCAACTAGAGGCCCACTCACATGAGTGGGCTTTCTTGGTCGTGCGCTTTGAACCAACGGGTGAACAAACTCTGGCAGAATACCTCTCCAAAAGACTTCGCATCAAACATTCCTCTGTTTTGTTGTTGGACGAGCACTTTCCCACCATCGCCCTTCAAGAAGATGGACAGCATCTCACCTGTATTTTTGATGATGCAAACCGCGCTTTGTCCGCTGGCCTGTTGATGTTGGGACAACACATTCACTCAGTCAACATTGGACTGGGCTTTGGACAGGGTTACCAGTTCGATTATTTTCAATGCTTGGACCTCATTCGACTGAAAAATGCCTTGCCTTTTGGAAATTCACATGAACTTCAAGTGACATCGAATTTTAAGGACCAATGTACGATTCCAGATGGCATTGGGGCATTCACCTGTCCACCGGCACTTGCCAAACGAACGGGGCTACAATACTGGATACTGAAAGATTATCGATGAAAGACAAAGTTCTATCGTTGTCCAATGAAACAAAGGATTCTTGTATGCTCAAAGAAAAACACATTCAAATACGCATCGAGCAATGTTTGGCACTGTCTAAAGCTTCCAACTGTCCCAGACGTAAGTTTGGTGCCCTTCTATTGGACCCGAAGAGAAATGTTATCTTGATGGACGGATACAATGGTGGTCCCCGTGGGGGTGGAAAACTGTGTGGTGGCGATGTCTGCTTGCGTGATTCACAAGGTGTTCAATCGGGAACTCGAATGGAGATTGGTTGCCACCATGCTGAGATGAATGTGATTTGCAACGCGGCCGCTGGTGGTGTCCCAACGAAAGGTGCTTGGATCATCGTTACTGGAGAACCCTGTATGATGTGTGCCAAATTGATACACCATGCTGGCATCGAAAGAGTCATCGTCGTGAGTGGCGGGTATTTGGGCGCCAATGGTTGCCAATACTTAATGGATCACGGAGTGAACGTGCAGTCCACTACTGGCCCCACCGATCCTCGCGCTTCGGAGAAGTCGAACATCTAGAATGTCAACACGTAATGTTGGAAACCCAGCAACAGTACATTCAAGAGATTTATTTGGCGACAGACTGTACGAGTGTTCCCACTTTTTCCCCATTGAGCAATCGTTTGATATTGCCGTGCTCAGCTAAGTTGAACACAATCAATGGAATGTCGTTGTCCATACACAGTGAGGCAGCTGTTGAATCCATCACACGTAGACCACGCTCTAAAATCTCTCTGTGTTCTAGTGACTCATATCGAACCGCATCGTCATGCTTTGCAGGATCTTTATCGTAGACACCGTCCACTTTGGTGCCTTTCAAAATTACTTCTGCAGATATCTCAGCCGCTCTCAACGCAGCACCAGTATCGGTTGAGAAGTACGGATTTCCAGTTCCCGCAGCAAAAATGATTACACGCCCTTTCTCAAGGTGACGCATGGCACGTCGTCGAATGTACGGTTCTGCTATCTCATCCACACTGATGGCCGACATGACGCGGGTTATGCACCCCACGCCTTCTAACGCATCTTGAAGTGCCAATCCATTGATTACAGTCGCCAACATACCCATATAGTCAGCATGTGCCCGATCCATTCCTTGCGACGCACCAGCCAACCCTCTGAAAATGTTTCCACCACCAATCACGATTGCCAACTCGACGCCCATCTGCTGAATCTCATAAATCTCTTCGGCAAAACGACGAATGACACCTGGATTGATGCCATACCCATCATCTCCAGCCAACATTTCTCCAGACAATTTCAACAAGACACGTTTGTACAATAGGCTCACGGCAAATCCTCAAGTTTAGGGGAATAAAATTAAAAAGTATACAAAGTAAAAAGGCTCCCAACTGGGAGCCTTTCAAAATGAAGTGATTACTTCTGAGCCATCGCGGCGACCTCTTCGGCGAAGTTGTCAACCTTTTTCTCCATCCCTTCTCCCAGTTCGAAAGTGATGAAGGAATTGATTGTCAAGCTTCCACCAAACTCAGTACCTTTGTTGGCAATCTCTTTGGCGACGGTGGTTTTGTTTTCATCATCAAAGATTTGGTCCATGAAAGAAATCTCTTTCTTCCACTTGTTGATGCGACCAACAACCATCTTCTCAGCGATGTTTTGAGGCTTTCCTTCTTCCATTGCGCGTGCAACCTGAATCTCAGTCTCTTTTGTGATGACTTCAGCAGGAATCTCTGCGTCAGAAACAAACTCAGGACGATTTGCTGCAATGTGCATTGTGAGGTCTTCAACGAATGAACGGAAGTCAGCATTGCTGGTATCGATACCATCAACAGAAACGTTCAAGATGACACCGAGACGTGACCCAGCGTGGATGTATTCAGCAACATAATCACCAGACAAGTTTACGAATCGACGGACATTTACATTCTCACCAGTACTGAGAACCATGCTGTTCATCTTTTCTTTTACAGTCTGACCATCATCAAACAACCAGTTTTGCTCAAGCAGTGCTTCCACATCAGCAGGAGTGTTTGTTGCGACGTGCTCAGCCATTTCAGCCACGAAGCCTTGAAACTCTGCTGTTTTACCAACAAAGTCAGTTTCACAGTTGATTTCAATCAATGCGCCACCGGTAGCGTCTGCACCAATAAATGCGTGAACCATACCTTCAGTTGCGATACGAGATGACTTCTTGGCTGCCTTTGCGATACCTTTGGCACGCAACCAATCCATCGCTGCATCCATATCACCACCAGCTTCCACCAATGCATTTTTACAATCTTTCAGACCAGCACCACTTTTTTCACGCAACGCTTTCAGATCTGCCATATTTACTTTAGCCATGATAGCTCCTTACAATTTTAACAGTGTTTCAAAGTACAATTTGTTTATTCTTCGCCTGAACGTCGACCTTGTTGAGCTTCCAAAATGGTGTCTGCCATCAATGAAGTGAACAATGTCAAAGATTTGATCGCGTCGTCATTCGCTGGAATAACATAGTCGATTCCAGAAGGATCGCAGTTGGTATCGCACAAAGCGATGACTGGGATTTTCAAGCGGTTTGCTTCTTTAATGGCAATGTGCTCACGACGTGGGTCAATTACGAACATTACATCTGGAAGACGCTTCATCGCTTTAATTCCACCGAATGAAAGCTCCATCTTCTTCATGTCCTTTTCCATGTTCAAACGCTCTTTCTTTGTACGGTTTTCCAAGCGTCCTTCAGCCAAGTCAGTGTCCATCTGAATCAGTTTGTTCACGGAGGCTTGAATCGTCTTAAAGTTGGTCAACGTTCCACCCAACCAACGGTGGTTGACATAGTACATCCCACAACGTTCTGCTTGTTCGGCAACAACGCTAGAGGCTGAACGCTTAGTTCCAACGAACATTACTTTCTTGCCCTTAGAAGCTTCACTTGACAAAAATCTCAATGCTTTGATGAGGTTTCTTGCAGTGTGTCGAAGATCAATGATGTGAATACCGTTTCGTTCTGCGTAGATGTAACGACGCATTTTAGGGTTCCACATACGGGTTCTGTGACCGAAATGCGCTCCGGCATTTACAAGGTCTTGGGGGGTTACTTTTGGCATAATTAACTCCATTTTGGTTATGCTACCATCAGTTAAAACACCTACATGTGACAAACATGCACCATCGATGTTTTAATGTGCCTGATGTGAATGATTAAACACCTGTAAAGACAGGCACACTGTTATAACCCACAGAGGTGTTTCAAGCAAGAAATATAGGTGCGTATTGGTCTAGAATTAATTTGTTCTCATCGCCTCAACCATTCTCCCTGATGATCAAACCTCTGTGGCAAACTAGGTGGCATACCAAAAGATACGGCTTGTCGAGTGCTGTCTACAGACGTACCTGTGACACCAGCTAGCCGCAACGTGACATTCAAAGATGCATTGCCCATTTCTACCAGACTCTGTTGATTCACATTTTCAATCGTATCACAGGCCTGATGATAACAAGGGTCAAACGCTTCCCCAACCTGTCCACCAAAACGAACAGCCAACTCATCAGTCATCGTAGCTTCTGCACCAGTAAACAAACCTCCAGATGGAATTCCCGCCTCTACAAAAGGCCCATAATCGGATCGACCGTCAAATGGCGTTCCAGTAAAATCCAATCCTGCCATTGTAAAATGCTCTTCAAATGCCGATTCAATAACATCTGAACCTGAGGGACCTTCCAATCCGAACTGCGAGCCGTCGCCATCGTAAATGAAGCGCACATAATTTGGACTGGCAACCATGTCGTAATTTAGGTAATACAACACCTTATCCAAATTGTCTGTGTTCTCGACATGATAAGTGGACCCCAACAATCCAATTTCCTCAGCGCTCCACCAAGCAAATCGAATTCCATGTTCGGTCACGGTTGGATTCTCTTGCATCCACTCAGCCATGGCAAGCAACATAGCACTTCCAGAACCATTGTCATTGATTCCAGGACCCGCTACAACAGAATCCAAGTGAGCCCCTACGAGCACAAACGGCACATCTTCTTCTCTGGACTTCGTTGCAAAGATATTTTCTGTCTCAATGCGATTAATTGTTGCATCTACCATTACTCGAACGGTGACTTCAGACTCTGACAATGCCACACCTGTTTGATATCCTACGCCGACAACCGGGATCTGACTTCCAGACTCGTCAAGCATCCCTTCAACGACACCTGTCCGGCCAGACTGACCTTCGTTGAAAATGATGACTGCTGATGCGCCAGCATCTTGTGCATGTTGTACTTTCGTCGTAAAAGTACAGGTTCCACGCTGTATCAATGCGATGCTTCCAGTTTCAAAGCCATCAAAGTCAGCAGGCTCACACCCAGATGTAGACGAATTTGGATTGGATGCAGGTGGTATTTGGGCATCAATCAAGGAAATAGGCGCTTCTACATCCCCTGAAGCTGAATACACAAATGCTGCCGCAGTATACCTCTCCGTATTGGCTTCGACCAGAGGGTCGTCATTGTTTTGAAAGAAAGACAACGTAAAGGGCTCTCTCCAAACATCGTAGCCAAGATCACTCAGTGTTTGAACGATGTACTCTCTCGTCTCGAGTCCCCCGGGAGTCCCAACTGCACGATTGTTGCTGTTGTCATCGGCAATACCTTGTAAAGCCTCAAGATGCTTGTGCAACTCTTCCACATCCAAAGAAGGTGTGCTTGCTTCAACATTTGGAGCGGTATCAAAAGTTTTTGTATCGGTGTCTACACAACCAGTCACCAGAATCAAAGACAGAGCAACAATCATTTTACCCCCCTTTGCAACGTGGAGGTGGTTGAATATTGGCTTTCTCCATCTCAGATTCGGTGTACGCGTGAATCTGCAATGCATGGAGTCCTGATTCCATCTCGGCAGACAAAGCGCCGTACAACATTCGATGCCGCTGAACAGTCCGTATCCCTTCAAACTTCGGAGACACAACAACGACAGTAAAATGGGACTCGGTTCCAGCACGCCCCGAATGTTGATGACTAAAGTCAGTCACCTCCAAATGCGTCGGTTCGAGCTGCTGTTCTATTTGTTGTTCGATTCTTTCTTTACGAGAACCCATTGCGCCTCCAATTAATGTACACGACCGAGGTCATATACCTTACTGCTTATTTTTGTGTATCATGATTAAAGTGTCGAGAAAACCAGGCTACTGTTTCCGAAATGGATTGTCCAACAATTTGGACATTGGTGTACCCCATAGATTTCATGTGTGTTTTCGTAGTGTCTCCCAAACAAAGTATTCTGCCCTTCTTTGGCATACCGAGGCGAACGAACTCATCTCCGACTCTTGGACTGGTCACCAAAGTCGTATGGACTGTAGACCAGTCAATAACACCAGCATATTGTGTCAAAATCCGTCGATATACAACCCGGTGATTCCATTGTGGATGGTCATCCAAAAACTGCTGTGTGGGTTTGGCCAAATGCTCTCCACCCAATACGATACCCGAACCCTCTGCCAATTCCGATACTGGTAATGACTGAAAACCATGAGTTCCAACAACCACTGATTGCCCCGTCACTTCCGTGTACAGTGAAGCAGTCTGGTTACCAACAACATAAACACGACACGTCGCCAGAATCGCAAACAGATGGGTGTGCAGTCGAAGCCATTCGACTGTTCGACTTGAACTGATCACAATTGGAACATTCTTTGGTAGATCAACCGAGGATTCTACAAATTCGGTTCGAAACATATTCAAAGAAAGGACAGAAAATTTTTGATTTTCTCCACTTTGGCTTAGCCCCAGTTCAACTTTTCGTAAATTTGTGGCATGTAGAAAAATCGGTTTATTGTTCACTGCGAACCTGGTTTGCCCATTCTCGGGCCAACTGTAATGGTGATGACGTTTTCAGAGACCGCTTAAAAACAAAGTCATTCGATTGATAGAATGCGTGAAAATTAAATTCCTGCTCACCAACGGGTTCGACATAGGCACCCAAAGCTGCATGGCACCCTCCGCCAACAATGTGCAAGAATTCTCTCTCTGCCTCCACAGCCACCTTTGTCAGTGAACACTGAATTTTCTCTATAATTTCAACAACATCTATCCTTTTAGAGTTTACCTGAAGAGCCAAAGCACCTTGAGCTGGAGCTGGAACGCAGTCTGTCACGGACAATGGAAACACATCATCCCTTTGAATTTCAAGACGATTTAAGCCTGCCATAGCCAAAACGACCCGGTCATACACTCCACCTTCCATCTTGGCAATTCGAGTATCTACATTTCCTCTTATACCTTTAAATTCAATACTTTCTAGACTTGCAATCTGAGCTTGTCTTCGAGCCGAACCAGTACCAACGACATTATCCTTTGATAGAGAACCACCTACCAGAACATCTCTTGGGTCCTCACGTTTCGGATAACAAGCAATGTGGAGCCCAGGTGGATTTTCTGTGGGCAAATCTTTACAGGAGTGCACAGCAAAATCAATGGTGGAGTTCAGTAAAGCTTGCTCTAACTCAAAAGTGAACAATCCTTTACCACCGATCTCAGCGAGCGGTTTGTCCAACACAACATCACCCTTGGTTTGAATGATGACAAGTTCAACTGGAATTCCAGTGGTTTGAGTAATTTGCTCCGCTACCCAAGAAGATTGGGCCACTGCAAGTTTTGACCCTCTGGTACCCAATTTTAATAATTTATGTGTCATTTACCTCTCCTTTTCGGGCAACAGTGTTTGTAGATACCTTTGTAACTCTCGTGAATCCCCAACTTTGCCAAGATTTTTGGCATGTTGAATGGGGTTGTGCAACACTTTGTTCGCGACACTTGACAAGGCTTTTTCAATCATGGACAGTTCTGCATCCGACCAATCATGTTGATGGGACAACCGCTGAAGTTCACTGGAAATGATTTGATTGGAATTTTGAAAGACTTGACCAATTGTATGGTTGTGCTGATCCACGTGTAAAATCGCCCAGCATTGAGTAGACTCATCTTTGACAATGGCCTCTGCCTGTTCAGCTTCACGCTTGCGTTTGTCCATCCCTTGATGGGTAATACTTTGGAGATCATCAACATCAAACAAATAGGCATCGTTCAACTCATGAATCGACCTATCAAAGACTCTCGGGACAGATAAATCCATAAAGACCAATGGCTTATACCTCCTTTTCCGAATAGCATTTTCAACGTCCTTGCGATGAATTACCTGTTGTCCACCGCCAATTGAGCCAACGATCACATCACAGCGCGAAAGATATCGATGTATGTCGGAAAGTGGCAATGGCAACGCACCCAATTCTTCTGCCAATGAAACCGCTCGACTCATTGTCCGGTTCGCAATGTACAATTCACTCAACCCTTGGTTCTTTAAATTGTTGGCAATCAATTGACCATGCTCGCCAGCACCGACAATCATCGCTGTTTTTCCTGACATGTCCCCCAACACTTGATTTGCCAGATCCACACCAGCTCGACCAATACTGACAGCACCTTCCGATATTTTGGTCTGGGTTCGAACTTTTTTGGCTACCATGAAGGCTTTCTCAAATATTCGCCTAAGTATAGGACCCACTGAAGCCCCACCATCGGCAGTATGAAAAGCACTTCTAACTTGGGCGATAATTTGGTTTTCACCAAGTATCATAGAATCCAACGACGAAACGACCCGAAACAAATGCGAAACGGCGTCTTGACCAAGGTGACAATAAAAATACTGCTCACGAATATCAACACCACTTGATTTCAACCATTCTAAGATTGTCTTGACACTGTGTTCGTTTGGACCAACACCGTAGATCTCAACGCGATTGCAGGTACTGATGGTAATAACCTCTTCAAGTGAGGCAACCTGAGACAACGAAGCGTTCGTTAAAGGCAGGTCCCCCATTAGACCAGCCACTTGTTCTCGAAATGAAATCGGTGCTGTCTGATGATTGATTCCCAAAGAGAATACTGTCATAAAGTACTCCCAATATGCCAAGTTCCCAAAAGTGCACTCAAGAAAAAATAGACTGTAAGACCACAAATCCCCAACAGAGACAACCAGGCTGACCAACGTGCACTACGACCAAGTACCCTTCCCAACAAAGCCATACCGTACCAAATGAGCAACAGAACTGAACTGATAATAGTTGCGTCAAAATTCAGCAACCCACGACTGGCTCCCCAGAACGCACCAGCTGTGACACCAGTAAACAACCCAGTTACAGCAAGACCTACACCAAAACGCAAATACCGATCCAAAATGTGCAACGAAGGATACCGAACAACCATCTGCAAAGACTTTTCTTTGAGTTTGTGTTGCACAAAAATGTATACGCCCCCAAGAACACCAGCCACAACACAACCAAAGTACCCAAACAAAATCAACGCCACATGCAAAGCGACCCAGGCTTGTACTTCAACAGGGGATCCCATATTTGAAGGCGCCAACAAAGCCAGTGTCAACAAAACCCCAACAACCAACAAGGTTGGAGACACAAGTTGTCGCAACTTGTTCTGCTTCATAATCAAAACAGCGATCCCCGCCATCAAACCGCCAACAAACGAAAGTCCTAGTCTGGGCTCTATCCAATCAACGGTTCCGACAGTGAGTCCTAAGATCACCGCATGCAAAACCAACGCAGCATACAACCCCCATTCAAACTCTGGTCGTACACTCAGCGCAAAATAGGCAACAATAAGAACAGCAAACAACCACATCATGGCGTATGACTCAGTATACAGATGAACACGCTATTTTTTCCCAAACAAACGAGAGAAGAAGCCTGTCCGTTCCTCAGGCTCGGATTCAACTGGTTTCTTTTTGCGTAAGTGCAAATGTCTTTTCGCATCAATGTGTCCCTCATCCAATTCTACGACCTTTGCAAACATTTCATAGGCCTTTGTGTCCTCTTTGGCTTGCAAAAAGTATAGTCCAGCCTGATACAGAAGTTCTACCCTATCGGAGCCACGTGCATCTTTATTGTCAGCCAACACTTGTGCGGCTTCTGCCTTGGGCATCAATTCCAATTCTGCTTCCGACCGCAACTTTAATGTATTGATTCTCCAGTTGTACGGGTTCAAAGTAAAAGCCTCATTCAAAACAGTGTGTGCTTCTTTGTACTGTCGTTTGCGAAAGTGAAACTTTGCTTGGGCATGAAGCAGTTCCGATTTCTTCTCGGCTTCTTCACTCACATATTGCAACCCTCGACGTTCGACGTCCAATCGTTTACGCAGTTCTACGCGCAACTCTTCATCTTGAAGTGCAGAATACACTTCGTTGATTTGAGCATATATTTCACCAATCAACTCTTTTTCTTGTGCACTGACGGTTCTGTGCAAGTCTGGATGATATTGCTTTGAGAGTTCTCGAAAGACTTTTCCGATATGTTGATCGTTCACTTCATTCGGAGCTTCCAAACCAAATGTAACATGAGGGGGTTGGGATGAAATGAGGTCCAAATACTGAGTCAACTCGGCAATTCGTTGTGGGTTCACTACTTCGTCAATATCGGTGAGCTTTTGAGCCTCATCATCCAAATCGTTTTCCGATGTGAATTGCACAATAAAAAGACCCAATCGACAAAAAGCATCCAAGTCTTTCCATTGTGCGGTGACACGATTGACGACATCCAAAGCCTCTGCAATTGTATTTTTGGTCGAAAAGGACTTCAATTGCTTTTGTTGTTGCAACGTAAACCCCATTCTAGACAGTGGAAAGCCCGGGTTCACCCAAAGAATGCGAGAAGATAGATTTCCACCATATTCGCGAAGCAATTCATCCTCCGCTTGAAACTGCTGAACAAGGGAAACAAGAGTAGACCCAAGTTTACAAGTTAAAGGAACCGATCTGCCCAAATCTTCTTGACAGACCGAGATATTCGTTGATGGTGGTAAGTTCAACAAATCTCGCATCAGGCCTATGAACACCTCTTCCAAAGCAACTTCGTAGGAAAGCCCTTCTGTCATGTGTGGCATCAGTCTCGATTCCAACGTTGTAACAACAGTTCCATCGCTGATTTGTTGAAATCCTGTACAGGTTCCTGACTCAAATCGAAGTCGCCACTCTATTGTACCTGAAACGAGTTTCCATTGACCTGTCGCACCCTGCCCCACCACAACAAGCAGCCACGACGACAACGGAAATTGATTACACTCACCGTTAAAATTAGCCAGCCCTTCACTTTCAAGGCTCCAAATTGAAGGAATCTTCATAACTCTCCCCAGTTACGATGGACACTACAAGTTCTTAACTTGTTTTTTGATTTGAATATGCAATTTTTTTTCTATGTTTACCAAGATTGAGATATATGGTCATTGTATTTTAATTTATTTGGAGGAACGAATGTCCGGACATGTACTCGAATTGACCCCAGAAAACTTTACAAAAGAAGTTCTTAACAGTTCTAAGCCCGTCTTGGTAGACTTTTGGGCTGTATGGTGTGGTCCCTGTAAAAAAATTGCCCCGATAATTGATGCAGCCGCAACAGATTACGCTGACAGAGTGACCATCTCAAAGTTCAATGTAGACCAAAGTCGTGAAATAGCGATGCAATACAACATCCGAAGCATCCCTGCATTGATTCTGTTTGTGAACGGAGAACCAGTTGACCAACATGTTGGTTCACTCAACCGAGATACATTAGACAAGTTTTTAGGCAAACATGTCTAAGGAACCTGTCTGATTTGCTTGTATTGTAAAATAGAGCACATTGTAGACAACAAGACGGTTTGTACCGTCTTGTTTGCGTTTTTTGGCACCATCTTTATCATCCATCTGTTTTAAGACATGAGTGCAGCCCCGGTCAAGCACAACTCTGCTCGGTCCTCTGGGGCAATTACCAATAGACCAAGCCTATCTGAAAGAACCCAATCCAAATCTTCCAACAACGCCCCTCCGCCCACCAAAAACACGCCATTTTGTGCAATATCCGCCGAGAGTTCAATTGGAAGCTCATCGAAAAATGCCTCAATAGCGCTCGACCACATTTCTATTCCGACCCTAAGCCCCTTTTGCACGTCTCCTAAAGATACGTGTTTTATTGTGGGAAAGGCATGTTGCACTGAACGACCCAAAATCTCAACCACCGCATCACCAGAATCGACATTGGCACTGCCATATTGTTCCTTTATTCTGTCTGCTTGACGAATTGAAATCTCAATTCCGTAGTTTTTTCGAAGTTGCCGAAGTAGGCTTAAAGAAAATGCATCGCCTCCAATTTTCAACTGCTTACTTCGAACCACAGCGCCACAAGACAAAATGGCAATCTCTGTTGTGTGGGCACCAACATCTACAATGCAATGCGCTTGTGGGTCGTTGATCGGCAGTCCCAAAGCCACTCCGATGGCAATCATACGAGAAACAAAGTTCAGTTTACGCACGCCAGCTTGGCGCAACAACTGTGACACTTGCTGCTTTTCTGCGTCATTTGCAGCCTCAGACACACACAAAGTCACTTGTTGATTCCCCCAGACTGTCCGTTCTTGCATTTGTAAGAACAACTGTCGAAGCAGTTCTGCCATACAACCAAAATCTTGAATACTTCCATCTTTTATCAATTGTCGATGTTTCAAGACTTTGGGTAAACGACCATACATGTCCAAAGCAGTATTGCCCAAGGCCAAAATAGAGACATCTCCATGGTCAGACGTATACGTGACACCAAAAGCCGCCTGAGTCAACAAAACACCTTTTTTGGGTGAGCCAACGCGAATATTCATTGAACCAAGATCAACGCAATAATTGTTAAGTGAAAATTCCATCTGTGGTCACACAAGGGCAAACTGTAGGTATACGGTAGTTGCAAATACAACCATATGACGATAGTGTATTCGAGTTTACAGTATGCAACAATTACCCTTTTGGCAATTGAGGCACATAGAATTCTAGAGGCAAACATGGGTCTTTTTGACAACATTAGAAGCAAGACAGATACAACCACCGCGCGACTACTATTCGGAGCCGTCGTTGTTGTATTCGTCTTTTCATTCATTGGTGGAGGAATGGGTGGTAGAACTGCGACCTACGCCACCGTTAACGGTTCTCGAATCACAGACTTGGATTTGCAAAAAAGAATGCGCATGGTACAGCGACAAATGCAATCTTCGTCGATGAACGAAGATGAACTGGAAACGCTGAAAAATGACATTTTAGAACGGTTGGTGGTTGAAAAATCCGTAATGGACAAGGCCAAAGAGTTGCAAGTGGAAGTATCGGATGACGAAATTTCTCTCATTCTCCTACAACAACCTGGCTTCAAAGATGCGGCGGGTGACTTCTCACCAGAACTGTATGAACAGGCTGTCAAGCAAGAAGGATACGGTTCCAAATCCAAATATGAAGAACGCATTCGTGAAGATCTGACATATTCAAAATTGCGAGAACAAGTCATTTCCACAGTCTATGTTTCCAATGAAGAAGCCAAAGCACAGGCGCAAAAGGAACTGAGCACGCTGAGCATTGAATGGATTCGTCTATCTGAATCCTCGGTTGAAGTAACGGTAACAGATGAAGAAATCTCGAGTGAGTTGGAAGCAAACAAAACGGAAATCGAAGCACAGTACAACACAGATTTGCCATACAAATATCAAAAAGGTGAGCGCGTATCTTTTCAACGCATCACCCTGCCATTTACCCTCGACAACAAAAGCAGTATCTCAGAACAGGCAAACAGCATTCAAACAGCCCTGAACAAGGGAGATGCTTTTGAAACACTGTTGAATCAATACAATCCAGGGACCATCAACAATGGCTTGGTAACAGATTCAACCCGAGAGCAATTGGACGCTCAGATTGCCGAAAAACTGTTCTCGATGACAGAAAACACAGTTGAGTTGGTAGAAACAGACAATGCATTCCAAATCGTAAAGTTGATCACCAAAAAAGATGCTGAGACAATCTCTTTTGATGTAGCGGGACGAGAAATCGCCAAAGAACGGTTAACATCCCAAAAGCAAAGTGAAGCATTGGCTGGAATGGCTTCAGAAGTGTTGTCGGCATGGAAATTAGGATTTACACCAGAACAAACCGCGATGTACCCAGTTCAGAAAGAAGAACTCATTTCCATGGTTGAACCAAAAGTATCGGGGCTTGGAAACAACCCATTGCTCTTTGCAGAACTATCCAATGTCTCATCGGTTGGCTGGCTTGACACCCCATACCCTACCTTGGGTGGAATGGTGTTGGTCAAAGTGGTTGACATTCAAGAACCAACGGCAGACCAACTGACAGAACGCAGCAAACTTGAAGCAATGAAACTCAAAATTCAACGTCAAAGAGCGTTGTGGGAAGCATTTGAAAGCAACGCACGTGCCACTGCCAGCGTTGAAGAACATTGGAAAACCTGGCAATAACACAATTTAAGGCTTGACATGTCAACTGTTCATATTAGAATGGTAACATGCATACCCTATCATTACGTCCAGAATATGATGTTGAAAAGAAACAGTCCTTTCCTTCCAGACTTCTGAGAACTCTTTGGCGTCTACAGTGCCCCGACGAGCCTCTTTTGGAAACACTTCCTACGGGTTGTAGAACGCAAGCAAGCCTTTGGTATCGCTCCGAAGACGGTTTTACTGGCGCCATTCAGCATTTTGAATCTCACTATTTCGCCAGAAAGGCACCCATCGTTGTCTTGTTGGGTCCTTTGCTGAATCCCTTTACAGTTTTGAATCGTAAATCACCTTGGATCAGTGAGTTAAATGCGCAAGGACATTCCGTTTATGCAATCGCTCACCGCTGTCATACCCAAGATGGGTTATCCCAAAGACGCAAGGCGCCAAAATTGGACTGTTCCTTTGCGTCAATGGTTACAGAAGATGTGTTGAGCGCGATTCAAATGATCGAACAACACTCAGGTTCCAACAGCGTACACTTGATTGGTCAGGGCTTTGGCTCTTGGATGACGTTGCTGTTGATGACTCTACAAGACCAACGACGCATTGCATCCGTTCATCTATTCAATACACCCGAACGTTTACCTTCTTCTTTGCTTTCTACGATTTTGTCTTTCGTCCACCAAGATACATCTATGCAACAAGTTTGGAGTAGACACCTGAGCGCACCAAAGGTTCCATCACTGTTCAAAAAACTATCTCTTACCGAGCGCAGTGCTTTATTGCACAGCAACAGTTGGCTGTCCAAAGACTGGTTACACAGCATTCGACAACATCGAACCTTGAAAAACCTGAGCCTGATGGAGCCGATTCACCTTTTGAATTCTTTGCCAAGAACTCTTCAGTACCCTCTACACACATACAAAAGTGAGTCTTTGGGTTCCTTCTCGCCAATCCATGAATCTGCGGTTCAAAACTCTATTTCAAAATCGTTCTTTCCCCTGCTTCATACCGATATCAAACTCAATATCTAGACAACAAACATATATTTCCAGTCGATACAAAGTGGGTTATACAAACTCATTGATTTGGAGAAGATATGTCAGATGAAAAGAAGCCCATGCGCAAAGAAACCAAAATCGTTTTGTGGCTCTTGGGTCTCGGAGCGATGATTACACTTGCACTGGTTGTTGGCGTTGTGTTGTTGATGCAAGATGACAATGAAATGCTCAGTGAAGACCCACGATGGTTGTATGTGGACTTGAGACTTCCCTTCACTGCGTCCCCACAGCCGATGGGATTGTTGGACGACCCAGATTCTGCTGTACCACTGACTACAGAGATGGCTGATTTGATTCGAGAAGCGGGAACAGATGATAAGGTTTTGGGAATCCGTGCAGAAATCGGTGGCTTGGGACTGGGCTGGGCTCAAGTTGAGGAACTGCGCCAAGCATTCGTAGACTATAGAGAATCGGGAAAAGAATGCAAGGTCTGGGCCGAAGCCTACACCAACAAGGAATATTATCTCGCCTCTGCTTGCAATGAGATTTACGCTCCTGAGGCTGGTGTGTTTTTGGTGACGGGACTCTCGATGACCATCACCTACTATGCAGATTTATTTGAAGAGTTGGACATCAAACCAAACTTCGCCCATGTTGGGGACTTCAAATCCGCTGTGGAGCCCTATGAGCGCACGGGTCCTTCCGACGCTGCATCTGAAGCCACAAATGCTTTGCTGGACTCTCTGTATGGCGCGTTCATTCAAGGCATCGCCGATGGACGTCAATTGTCCACAGATAAAGTCACAAACCTCCTAGACAACCCACCCATCACACCACAGGGAGCATTAGAAGCAGGAGCGATTGACGGCATTGAATACAGAGACCAGTTTCTTTTAAAAGACAAAGAAGACTTTGAATTTTTCCATTGGCGGGACTTTTGGAACAAACTCCAAATGGAAACGTCGTTGTCAGAACATTCCATTGCTGTTCTTTATGCAGATGGTGCAATTATGAACGGTAGCAGTGGTAATTCCTTGTTTGGTGGCGCCAGTATCGGTGACCACACACTCCGACGTCACATTCAACAGGCCATCGATGCCGAAGTGGATGCATTGGTCTTGAGAATCTCATCTCCAGGTGGCTCTGGTTCTGCCTCAGATGCCATTTGGCGAGAATTGCAACGGGTGAAGTCACTGAACATTCCCATTGTCATCAGCATGGGAGACTATGCAGCCTCTGGTGGATACTACATTTCAATGATTGGCGATTACATCTATGCCCAGCCAAACACCATCACAGGCTCAATTGGTGTATTTGGGGGAAAACTGAATCTCGGTGGTTTATACAACAAGGTGGGTATGAACCTACACACCTACCAACGCGGAGAGTTTGCGAACCTATTTTCAAGCACTTCGGACTTTACAGATGCAGAACGGGCAAAGTATCAAGAGTTTCTCAATGGATTCTATCAAGTGTTCATCACCAAAGCTGCCGAAGGTCGAAACTTGACTGTGGAGCAAATTCATGCAGTTGCACAGGGGCGCGTTTGGACGGGTACTCAAGCATTGGAACACAAACTGGTAGACGAATTGGGTGGACTCGACGATGCCATCAACAAAGCCGCTGAGTTGGCTGGCATCACTGAATACTCTGTACAAACAATCCCGCAACCAAAATCAGCGTTGGAAGAATTGTTGACAGAATTGCAAGGTGGACAAGAAGCGAGCATTAACCTATTCAATTCAACCACAGTCCCAACACAAATCAGTGAAGTTGCCAAGCAAGGTGAACTCATTCATCAAATCTTGACCACCGATCCCCGTGTCAGTATGGCGCCCATGATCATTGATGTTCAGTGAGCGAGAGAAAGAGAAAAACAAAAGAAGCAACAGCCCCATAAAAGCAAAAGGACCTACAATGTAGGTCCTTTCTTGTATAGATTGTCAGTTCATCAAACCATCATTCTGGTATTGTGGGACATGTTGGTACACACACAACATCTGTTTTTACCTTACCAGCCAACAGTGAACTCAAAATTGTATTCAATTCCACCATGTTCTCAGAGTCTGTTCCCACCAAAGCAGATATGGCGATTGCATACACGCCTTCCGATTCGAAAGAAGAGCCTGGAATTACGACTTCAGTCAATTCAGTGTCGGAATGAGACAAGTCATAAATGTCTTGAAAGGTTGTCGGTTCATTGCTGTATACCAACTCTCCATCGGGAAAACGTGTCACAGCAACCAAATAGGATTCGAAGCCCTGTCCTGTTAAGTCGATTACGACATCTTCGCCTGCTGCATGGTCATCAGGCAAATCAAAATTCGCAGCCGCCGGCAAGGTACTGGAAATAGAATGTACGCCCACATCATCTTCAAAGACCACTGTGACAAGTTCATTGTCCACATACTCCAATCCATCGTCTTGATTCAAGCCGTAAAAACCATCTCCTGTTTCTGAGTACTGCAGAACACCGTTGGTGCTACTCTCAAATTCCAACGTCGCTCCAGAAATCGCTTCAGGATTCAAGTCTGTAGAATCCACACCTGCAGAAGCCAAAAATACTCGAGACTCATTGAGGGTAAAGGACAACGCATCCGCATTGATAAGAGGATGACTAAACTCTTCTGAACCAATGACCAACCCAGACAAAACCGTTTGATTGGTGATTTTCTCAATGTCTTCTTTCAGTTTCTCGATTTCTGTACAACCTGTTATAGCCATACAGAGGGAACAAACCATCCCCATTCCATATTTATTCGTCATATTGAACTCCTCCATAGAATCTCTTGACAACGCAGTGTAAATGCAATACTTGTAAACGTCAATATTTTTTCATTCTTGAGGTACATCATGGCCAGTAATACAACACAGACTCGTTTCCGTCGCAATCTCCGAAAGAAAAACGCAGGTCGCAAGCGCAAGAATCGTTTAGAGAACCATGGTTCAACACCTGTATTTCCCGTACACACACCTGAAGCTGATGCCAATGCTCCTGCTGAAGCAAAACCGGCAAAGTAAATCGGGCGAGTGATTTGGAAAGACCGAAATACTCGAGTTACAAGAAGGAACCTAGGTTCCTTCTTTTGTTTTAGCGGACCTTTTTGTACAATAGGCAGTCTTGATTGGGAACAGCCAAGATTAGACAGATTTGTTCGATTTTTGAAAACCCAACCCTCAACAAAAATCAAATGTATCCCAACACTTTGGCTCGTTTAAACATCACCAACAGCGCTTCGAGTTGTAAGCGAACATTGACATTGATGATGGAATCTTCTCTTGCCTGTTCAATCAACCGATGCAAATCCCCAATGCACTTGTCTGTCATCACTCCAGCCCACTGTTGAACTGTGTGCAAACGACTGGACCACAAAATTTGTGTAGGGTCTTCGTTCGTTTGCCATACCAGAACGTCTCGAAGGAGCATCTCAAGAATATCCAACATTTGATGAAACTTTTGATTTTTGTCGATGCTTTTGTCATTGAAGATGTCTTTGGTCAACGCAAACATCCGGGTCAAGTTCATCTCTATCAATTCAAGAATCTGAGATAGCGTGGTCAACCATTCATCAATCTCCCCTTGCAACAGTGAAAGCGCCCTGCCTGGACAGCCTTGTGCGAGAGACAACACTTGAGATGAAGCGTCGATCCCTTGATTGGAGAGCCAAACTTTCAAGGTTTCTGTCGCAACGGGTGCAAAACGAAACTTTTGACTTCTAGAACGTACGGTTGTCAGAAGAAAATTTGCTGAAGTCACCACCAAAATAAAGATGGTTGGGGTACTTGGCTCTTCCAATGTTTTCAATAGGGCATTGCTGGCACCATCCGTCAAACAATTGGCGTCTTCAATCAATACAACCCTCTGACGTTTGTACCGAGGCAACATGCTGACCTGTCCGATCAAGTTTCGAGCCACATCAACCGATATTTTTGGGACCTTCATAGAACGATCTGGCTGTACTCTGACAAAGTTTGGATGCTCATTGCGTTCCACACTGCCACAGTGAAAACATTGCTCGCAACTCTGCCAAATCTCCCCCTTAATGGGATTTTCACACATCAATAGTTTTGTTAGCCACTCTGCCACCATAGACTTGCCCAAGCCCGTTGGTCCCTCGAACAATAAACAGTGATGCAAACGGTCTTCTTCAAGCATTGAGCAAAGGTGTTTCTGCACTGAATCATGTCCCAAAATTTCCACAATAATACTCCAATTAGGTTAGACTATCTAGCATATTCACACGGAGTTGCCATTATGACCCCCCTAATTTTGTCCGCCTTCATCACCTTTGCAGACACACCAACCCTAGGCTATTACAACGAAACAGAAATCTCCAAAGCCTCTGTGTTGTTTGCCAAGTCGGCTGAAGTCGCCGCTCCACAATTTGCCAAAGCAGAATCCACAATTCGTCAACACGCCGACGCCATTGCGAAGATGGAACAAAACATCGCCTTGTTAAACGACGACATTCTACGTGAGTCATTCACTGAAACCCAGCGCCGAATGCTTGGTTATCGACTGCAAGTCTCAAAGCATGCCACGATACTCACAGACGATTATGACAAGGAATTTACCGCTGCCATGAACCGAGCATTGGCTGAACTCAGCAAGGAAGGGAGCATTGAACCCTGTGAAGCACAAGCCATCCATGCCATGATGGGGGCAGCACCGAAATGTGAAGGAGAGTCGTATAGCAAAGCCATCGCAGAATCCATGGACGCCGATGAAATACTCCAATCTGCCATTCAGGCAATCAACAATGTACCATGGCCAACAATTGAAATATCTGAACAAGTCGCCTCACCCAAAGCAATTAGCGGTGTAGACAATTTCATTCAATTGGACGTCTTCGTGCGGACATTTATGAAACAGCGAATCCTGATGCATCAACAATGGCTCGAATCACAAAATGACAACCTTATTGAAGGCATCGAGTCCGGAGACAAAAGCGCCTTGGAGAAAGCACAGCAAAATCGTGAGGAATATTTCAAACGATTGAGTGAAGATGGGACGCAGTTGGAAGCGCTCTTGAAAGCCTACAGTGAAAAGAGAGGCAAAAAGCATGCTGTGCTCACGTCTCTGGCACTCTGTGGCACTGTTCAAGAGTTGGGTGGCTGTTCGGGAGAGGACGTCACACAAGACGTTCTCAACATTATGAAGAGTGATCGCTACTGGGCAAAACTTCAGGCGAAGCACTCGTTGTAGGAAGTTCAGCACTGTCATTCAAGAGGGTCTTGACTGCTCCAACCAAGAAGATGGACCCAGCAACAACGACCAGTTCTTCACCCCAACGACAATGTTGTAAAGCTTCTTCAATAGAGCCCATATCAAAAATTGGACTGTCCAAACGAAGTTCCTTCACAATATCCGTAGACATTTTGGCTCTGGGATGGCTACAATGAGTGGCAAATATGCGATCTACACAGGCTGATAAAATCACCGCGATGGACCGTATGTCTTTTTCCGCTGAACAGCCAAGCAACAATGTCACCGGTCTTGAATCCGAAGCGCGGATTGTCTGAATGTACTGTGAGAGCTTCTCAGCACCTGCTGGGTTGTGCGCTGCATCCAGCAACAGTGCCCGGCCCATCCACTCAAGTCTTCCAGGATGTTGGACTTTTGAAAGCCCTCTCAACATATCAGATACCATGACTGGTTTGTGACCTTGCTGTGTATGAACCAACTGCAAAGCCAAAGCAGCATTGTGCCGCTGATGCTCCCCTTCTAAACCAACCTGCACACCTTCCAATCGAAAGTTATCCGTCTGAAAATGAAACCCGTCAGCTGTATCGGAAAAATAAAACCCCTGACCCAACTGATGAATGTGCGCCCCCCTTTCATTGGCAATGTATCGCAAAACTCTGGAAGCACTGTCATCCATCGTCCCAAAGACCACAGATTGATTTGGTTTAATAATTCCAGCTTTTTCGGTTGCGATAGACACCAAATCGGATCCCAAAACATCGGTGTGGTCTAGCCCAATACTGACAATACATGAAGCGCTCGTATTCAGAACATTGGTAGCATCCAACCTCCCACCCAATCCCACTTCAAGGATGACAACATCAACACTTTGCTCTTCAAAGTATTGAATTGCAACTGCGGTCATCATTTCAAAGTACGTCAATGGTGCGTCGGTCGCCAACCCCTCTTGCATTGCCCACAAAGCAGATTTCTCTTGCGTGTCGTGTAACAGCCTAGACAGGTCTTCATCTGAGATATCTTGCCCACCGACTCGAACGCGCTCGTTGACATTTTGCAAATGTGGTGACGTGTAGAGTCCGACCTTGTATCCCGCGGTCTGATAGATGGACTCAAGCATTCGGCAAACAGAGCCTTTACCGTTGGTACCTCCGATGTGGAGAACGAAGGGAAAGTGATTGGAGGATATTCCGACATGGAGCAAAAAATCGCGAAGATTGTCAACCCCCATACGAATACCGTGATTTGCCAGTTTAGTCAGAATGGGATGGGTTATCATATACACCTCACCAAACCCGTATAAGATTGATCTTTGAGTGAAAGTACACTAGTATATCTCACTAGGAACAAAGCATGACACAATTTCACAGAACCATTGCAGCAGTCTCCCCTTCTGGGATCCATGACCCAACGCGCTTGACTCAGAGTATTGAACTGGTTGAGAGTTGGGGACATAAGGTTGTACTTGCACCCAATCATGGAAAGACACACCTCTATACAGCCGGAACACAAGCAGAACGCATCACTGACTTTCGCTGGGCAATTGAACACCCAAACATCGACACAATTTGGTTTGTTCGCGGCGGCTATGGAACAGCACAATTGCTGGAACACCTCCCAAAATCCTGTTCAAAAGCAATCATTGGATTTTCAGATGCGACCGCTTTGCTGGCACACGGATGGAATCAAAAAGACCATTGGACCGCTCTACTTCACGGACCGGTTCTGTACTCTTTGGCGTCGTTGTGTGATTCACAGTCGCAAGCACATGTCAAACATTGGTTGTCAACCAACAAGACACCCACCTTGTCCGCCACATATTGGTTTGGTCCCAAAGTGACAATCCAAGCACCAATGGTCGGTGGAAACCTCTGTGTTTTGGCATCCTTATGTGGCACCCCCAGTCAACTGAATGCAGATGGTTGCATTTTGGCACTCGAAGACATTGCAGAGCCCTTGTACAAGATTGACCGCATGCTGTTGCAACTTGAACAAAGTGGAATGTTGAACAAAGTGAAAGGGATTGTATTTGGCTCATTTCACAATTGTACCCCACCCAAAAATGCCGACTACACCCTGAGAGACGTATTTATTGAGCGACTGCAACACTTGTCCATACCCATTTATGGGGACGCGGAGTTTGGTCACAATGAAGTCAACTGGCTTTGGAAAATGGGACAATCAATGACGTTGACACCTGATCAAAACCGTTGAGGAACTCTATGCAACTGAATGAACTGCAGAATTCAGCAGAGATTGACGAACTGTTAACCCAATTGGTGGACACGGATACAGTGCCGGGTTGCGCACTGTCGATTCGCTTTCAAGGCGAGGAAATCTACAACAAAGCTTTCGGATTGGCTGAGATTCGCCCTTCAATTCGACAAGCGACAACCAACACCGTTTGGGACTTGGCAAGCATTACCAAAGTCCTCTGTACAGCACACCTTTACATGATGTGGGCAAACAATGGTCAAATCGACATCATGGACACACTGAAAACATGGTTGCCACATGCGCCCGAAGGTGTTCGAATCATTGATTGCCTGTCGCACTCCTCTGGATACCCTGCTTGGCGTCCATTCTACAGCAAATACCGACGCAACTTCGACGATTGGGGTCTACCAACCACCCGTCAAGATATGCTCAAACGTGTCGTACAGACCCCCCTTGTCGGAACACCAGCTGCCTCCTACGCCTACTCAGACATAGGGTTTTTGGCTCTGTGTGCCGTTGCTGAGGCTCGTTTTGGAAAACCGATTCACATTTTGTGGCAAGAGTTTCTACCAAATGAAGCCAAAGATGGATTGTTTTGGGGACACCCTACAGCGGCTGCAACTGAGGACTGCCCAATTCGAAACAAAGTTGTTGTGGGTGAAGTGCACGACTTAAACGCTGCGGTACTGGGTGGAAAATCAACCCATGCCGGACTGTTTGGAACTGTGAGTGCCTTGACCAAATCAGCCCAATGGTCTTTGGATGGCTATCACGGTCGCCGAACCGAAATAGAATCTGACACCGTCCGGTACTTTTGGCAAACAAAAGGCGTCGGAAGCCACTGTTTGGGATGGGATACCCCGTCAGGAGAACGCTCTACAGCATCTGAGAAATGGCCCAAAAATGGGGTTGGACACCTTGGTTTCACTGGGGCTTCCCTTTGGATTGCACCCTCTGAAGAACTCATTGTCGGTTTTGCCTCCAACAGAGTCCACCCTGTCGTAGAAGGCGGTGCCATTCCTGGCGCCATCATTGGTCCCAAAACGAAGCGATATCGTGCGTTTCGTCCGAAATTGCACCGAAACATTTTGAACTGGGTGGGCATATCTTAAAGATAGGTTTCTACAAACCCCAAAAATAACACACCATTTACGAGTTACACACCATGAACACACTTGCTACAGACTGGCAAACCATAGCATCCATTATGGCATTTGGTGCGATTGGTGCCTTGTTGCGCTACGGCACGTCAATGTTGCCGACTGTGGGTGGGATTGCCATGGGAACAATTACAGTCAACCTATTGGGTTCATTTGTGTTGGGGTTCGGCACTGCCCTGTTTGTCGCCCAGCCCATTCCACTGTACCTCAAAACCGGTATCACAACTGGATTGCTAGGGTCCTTCACAACATTTTCAACATTCTCATTGGAAAATGCCAGACTGATTCAGAACCAAGAGTTTGGTCCAGCAGCGGTCAATATCGTTGGTCAACTTGTTGGTGGACTGACTTTGGCACTTTTCGGCTTGTATTTGGGAGCCAAATGGTATCACGACTAAAACAAGACAGGGCAAGAATGGTCTCCGAAATCGACTTCCCCACAATGCTTCGAAGAACTGAAGGCACACCTGTAGACATCAACCTGTCACAGGAAGATGAACGACAGTCAGACAAAGCCCCCAAGCGTTTTCGTTGCAAAAACTGTCAAAACCCAGTTGGATTTGAAGTGGATGTCATTCAGGTCGGCGACATTCCGTCCGATACAGCTCAGGTCAATCCACATGGATTCATCCACGAAGTCTTAACCATCCGATATGTTCAAAACATTCTGCGAGATGGTCCACCTGTTCCTGCAGACTCATGGTTCCCTGGCTTTTGTTGGCGCTATTTGATCTGCAAAGAATGCATGGAATTTTTGGGATGGTCATACCACCGCCCCAATGAATTGGCAATGAACTTTGCGGGCTTCTCGAAAGAGCAGATTACTCTTTCCTAACTTGAACCTTAGGCTCTAGCGTCCCAATTCCAACGCCAATGACAATCAGTACTGCCCCAAACAGTTCAGTGGTTGTTGGAATCTCGTCAAACCACCACCAAGCCAATACTGCAGCACCCACGGGTTCAAACAAGAGTCCCAAAGCGACGATGCTGGCACTCAACCACTTGAGACACCAAGTCAATCCAACATGCCCCAAGAGTTGTGGTCCAAGAGCCATGGCAATGAAAATGCCGTAATGTTGTTTAAAGTCAAAGATCAAATCAATCTCGTTCACAGAATCAAGATTCAAAAGCACAGACAGTACGATGAACAAACTGGCGGAAACCACGCTCAAAATGGCTGTGTAACCAGTTGTCGTCACTCGATTTCGCACATCGGCGCTGCATATGAGGTACACAGAACCCAATAAACCAGCGAGGACAGCCAACATATCTCCTTGCAAACTCTCTTTGTTGACGGCACTTGAATCGCCAACAATCGACATGACCGTCGCACCAATCAACGCGAACAGTGTACCCAACCAAAACTGTAATTGGAACTTGCGTGTGTGTAGCCACTCCCAAAGACCAACCCACAATGGATTTAGACAAACCAGAACTGTTGAACGCAAAATGGTTGTTTGTTCAATCGAAGCAAACCAAGCCCAAAAGTGAAGCACCAAACACAGTGCTGCCATTGCCGTAAGTCCCCAGTCTTTTCGACTCATTCTAGGTAACCCAACCCAAACGAGCATGGGTGCGCCTATCAAAAGTACGCGCCAAAACCCAATCGACAGTGGGTGTGCTCCCTCGGCCAATCGAGCCAAAGGTGCTGCAGCCCCAACCGAAAACAGCGCCAGAAAAAATACGCCATACACACCGATGGGCATCATTTCAATCTTTGAATCCCCTTCGAGAGCCCCTCCAATGTAAGGGGATACAT
>CBFIFY010000050.1:0-31905 GCA_965661985.1 uncultured Myxococcota bacterium
ACGGTCGTTGGAAAACAGGACGCCTCCAAAGTTACAAGGAATCTCGAAGAACCCGACGACTGAAACTGGAAACCGACACCCACTATGCCGCGCTGTATTCAGCGACCGACATCGAAATACTCACCCCAAAGGAAGTTCCAACGCACCGTTTCATACAAAAACTGGGACCTGATCTGCTAAAGAAAGGGTACACTACCAGTCACATCTCAAGACGATTGGCCAAATCGACTTTTGCTAGAAGAACACTGGGGGCTCTGTTGCTCGATCAATCAGTGTTTGGTGGACTGGGGAACTATTTGCGTTCCGAAATCTTGTTTCGTTCAAACCTCTTGCCCTCTCGAAAATTGAATTCGCTCAGCAAAGAAGAACGCACCCTACTCGCCAAAATGGTCCATGATACCACCCATCGAGCCTACAAAACCGCTGGCATCACCCTAGATGACAAGTGGGTACAAATTGCTAAGGATAACGGGTGGAGACGAGGCAGATACCGCCACTTTGTGTTTGATCGAGAAGGAGATGCCTGCTGGCTCTGTGACTCCACAATCGTCAAAGTCCAAGTGGCAGGTCGTCGGTTGTATTACTGTCCAACCTGTCAACACTAGACAACACTAAAAAGCCATCAACACACCAGCCGCAAAACCAAGTTCACGTGCGGTACAGTCCTTGCCTGTCGCAAGCAAGTTGCTGTAACTGGCATAATCGCCCTTGTAGATTTTGTCCCCTTTGATCGTCGCCAAGAGATTGCTGTAACTGGCGTAATCCCCTTTATAGACTTTGCTGTCTTTGAGGGTGGCCAAGAGGTTGCTGTAACTGGCATAGTCACCTCTATACACCTTATCGATTTTGCCTGTACCCATCAGGTTGCTGTAACTGGCGTAATCCCCTTTGTAGATTTTGTCGTTTTTAATGGTCAATGCGAGATTGCTGTAACTGGCGTAATCTCCCTTGTACACCTTACAATCCCCAGCCTGTGCCAACGCCATCCAACTCCAAATCATCCACATCATACACCTCTTTGCAATAAATGGTTCTCATCAACAATACTATAGCAACGATACCATAGAAAGGATTTTATGTCCAATCAGACCACTTTGGGTTCATTCCCACTCGCCCATCTGCTATTTTTAGGTGCTTGGACAATCGTTGTCGCCCAAGGGACCGATCGTTGTGGTAGCAATGCTGTAAAGTCCCATGTCGATGCTCTCGACCAACTGGACAAGCCAATCGACTGTGACACTTACTTGCACAATCCTCACTGTCTTGATGAAACTGTGCACAGCGCTGTAGAGACCAGCCGGATTTTTGCACCGCTCCCGCTGGACAAGACTGTATGCAGGGCATTTCAACACAAGTGTCACAGGGGTTCGAAATGTCTTTTGCCGACAGTGGAATGCGCTCGGTCGTCAACAGCACCATTCGCAGGCTGACCCAGAGTCCATATTCTGGATGAATCAATAAGCCCACTGGACTGGGATGTCCCAACCCTCCTTGTTGACCCAACACACGAAAGTCCACAAAGACGTCTGCCGTATCAGAGCACTGGATCCATCTTCGAGAATTATCGGGACTTGGATCGACCTCTTGAATACACCGCCCTACAAAATCATCGACAGGGTGTTGGTGGTCCGAAAAATTCTTCGGGTTCTCCCTAATATCTTCGATGAGGCACTCCCAAAACTGCGTCCCCCCATTTGCAAAAACAACCGCACTTTTACAGCCCGGCAAATGGTCCTGATACGGTTGCCCATCTGTAACACCCGTTAGATTAAACCCTTTCTTTGCCAGTGTCTTGCAAACAGACGAAAGCCATGCAGACATCGGGATTTACTCTTTCACCAGCACTGTCGCCTCAGTCCACGGCTGACTGGTGCCATTCAACAATGCTGCAATCTCTGTAGAATCATCACCAAGCAGGCGCTGACGCGCGAAAGCCAGCACATAGTGATTGAGAATGTTCCATGCCAGTTCTGTCTCCATCGTCGCACAACCGCCGACTGTAAAACTTTGATGACAGGCATCTTTCAAGGAAAGCCAGCGAAAATCAATCCCTGTTACATCGTCAAAATGTGCTTGATTGCCCGCTTCTCCATCTTCTGTACCAGAAATGAACAGCACTGGGGCGTGCACACTTTGATAGCCCGTCTCACCAAAGAATGCCTTTCTATCCGTCCCTGCCATTGGAATCGCCACAGACACCCTTGGATCGTGCAATTCATTTGAAGAAAGCAAGGCATACTCTGCATCCGTACAGAGGGTCTCTGGGTCTTCCAACCCCACTCCATCGAAACACACTGCATCTATGTTGTCGTACGTTGCCCCTGCCCCCGACCAAGTAGAGTATGAAGCACCAAAGGAATGACCTGACAGAACGACCGATTCTGTATTGATGTTGTGCTCCCAAGACAATGTATCCAACACATTGAGGCTCTCTGTTAAGTCCATTGGACGGTGTACAAAGTGTGAAACCGGCAACGGAGAACGATGATCAATCAAAGTGTTGTCAATGTGGTTTGGGGCGACCACAACCCAACCGTGAGAGGCAAAATGGGACATCAAAAATGCAGAATTGGCACCCCAGCCTTGATAGCCATGACTGGACAAGTGTACTGGATATCCCTGTTCGTAAATTGGTTTGGCCGGAGTGGCATTCGCAAAAACAGTATCGTCCACCCCCACAAAATATGTTGCTGGGCTTCCAGTGCTGTCTTCGGTTGGATACCAGATTTCAATGGGGATTGTCCGCTCTGGCTCTCCGTCAATCGGTGTATAGGCATGCATCACTTGGATGTGCCCAACGTTGAATGGACCTTTTTCTTGAGGAGACAACGCTCTCCAATCGATCGTCTCAGCAGACGTTGCAGTATCCACCACTTTTTCATCACCACATGCCAAGAGTATTACCAGCAACATTCATCCTCCATTGTTTTCCATCATTGTTTTCCATCATTTTTTCCACGACTTTCACAAGTATGACAGAATTCAGGCTCTGTGTCGCATCAAGAGCCGGACGCATCACTCAGCGCTTGTAGAGTCCGTACGACATACCGCTGATGCTCTCTCAAAGCACCTTTCACTTGCTCCAGCACGGATTCTACATCGAGCATTCCACCGTCGACAAACTGGGACTGCTGTTGAATTTGCTGAATGCTCTTGGACAAAGCCGATGTCGTCTGTTGGGTTTGAGTCGATAAGTCTTTGACCTCTTTGGCTACAACGCCAAAACCACGCCCAAACTCGCCTGCATGAGCAGCCTCAATACTGGCATTCAGCGCCAACAAACTGGTTTGCTGTGCGATGTCGTCAATCGTAGAAATCATGGACACCATCGACTGGACGGACTGTTGAAGTTCTTTGATGACTCCATCCACTTGGCTCAACTGTTCGCCAATACGGTTGGCTTGATCGATGTGTCCTTCTGTTGCGACCAAAACACCATCCACCAAGTTTTGAAACTCAGACAATTGATTCATCAATTCAAAACTGCCAGTAGACGCCACCGGCTTGTAGACCTCAACGAACTTTTCGACTTCGACGATCTTTTCAACCGGAACGTCCACTTCTTTAATGACTTCAATCTCTTTAATGACTTCAATCTCTTTGATGACTTCCACTGGAACTTCAACAGTCTTTTCAACTTCGACGATCTTTTCAACTTCCACTGGGACTTCGATGATCTTCTCGACCTCGATTTCCTTAATGATTTCAATCACCTTCTCGACTGGGACTTCTACGACTTTTTCGACCTCAACGGGTACTTCAACTACCCTCTCGACTTCGACGATCTTTTCAACCGGAATTTCTTTGATGATCTCAACGATCTTTTCAATCTCAAGGGGTATTTCGACCACTTTTTCGACTTCTACAGGTACTTCAACTACCCTCTCGACTTCAACGATTTTTTCAACCGGAACTTCTACGACCTTCTCGACCTCAACGGGTACTTCAACGATCTTCTCAACTTCTTTGATCACCTCGACTGGGACTTCTACGACTTTCTCGACCTCAACAGGGATTTCCACCTCCCTGACAACCTCGATCTCTTTGATAATCTCAACGGGTATTTCGACAATCTTCTCGACTACCTTCTCGATCTCAACGACCTTTTCCACTTCCACAATTTTTTCTACCGGAACTTCCTTGATGATTTCGGCCACCAATTCCGTTGTACTCTCTGCAGAAGGAGGCAGTTCAAAGATTTGTGCCAACACACCTTGCAAAAGACCGTCCCCATCAAGCAAGCGAGTGGCAACAAACCACATTTCTCGCTCTTGACCACCCTCTTCAAAGTAGAACACCTCTTGCTGAGAGACTCCTCCTTTAATAGCCTGATCTACCGGTGTGCTTCGACGGATTGGAAGAAAGCCAACCCTCGACTTCTTCCCAACAATCGCACTTGCAGGCATACCAGTCAATTGTACCAATCGGGGATTCCACGCCAATACAATGCCTTTATTGTCTACGAGGAATGCAGGTGTATCCAGCGCCAACACCTGTTCTGCAGTCCATTGTTCTGTCACCGATCGCTCCTTTACAATCCTTTGCTGTCCCTATGTTAGGCTACAACCTCTACCTCATCTCGACTGACTGACTTCATCAGCGTCGTGTATTGCTCATACTGTTCAGGCATATCGACATAGGCAGTCCGCAACTGAGAGAGCAAATCCTTTGCACGTCTGAATGCACCGATGAGCATACCAGAAATGTCGGTCGGACAAGAGAACATGTTTTGAATCTCCGCCAATGACTTTCCTTCTGCCCAAGCCTGTCCAATGTGCAACATTTGAGGCTCCCACACCAACTGCTGGTGGGTCAGTCTGCCAGATTCTCGTACCACGTCAGAAATGAACACCAATCGAACATCACGCATCAACTCACGCATTCTCTTATTTGGCTTGCGGAATACATACACATTTCGTGGCAACTCGACCACCAACCCACAGAACAGTCCAAACAGTTCTGTATCGCTGAGCCCTTCCAATAGCCCCAGCATGAACAGTTCAGTCACAAAGATTTCTTGGATTTGAAAGCACATCAAAATTTTGGCGCCAGCATAAAAAGTTCCATCCTCTCCGATGTAACGATATTTCTTGAGAAACTTGATGCGGGCTTCGAACTCAGCCCACGTTTGGTTCTCCATGCTTTGTGCCCTGTGCACTCGACGATTGATCTCTTTTCGAGTCTTTTTCTGGGTTTTGTGTGGAGAGTGTAAATCAACAAGTTGTTGAAGTTGCTCTTCCAAGCGCTCCGCCTCTTCTCGTTCTCGCTGGGCCTGCAACTGTCTACGCCACGACAAAAAGGACATTTCTATCAACTCTCTGATCCGTTCGTGTGGGTTTCGATGCAAGAGGTTGACAACAGAGTTGAAAGACAGTGAGAACCTCGAGTCTACTGGTTCGTAACTGGCAGACAGATAGCCTTTAATCTGACCGTAGAACTCCATGTATTCATCGTCGTTGATGCGCATGACCACCAAGCCCGTCTTGTCCAACCCTCGACGTCCCGCTCGACCAGCCATTTGCATAAACTCACGCGTCGGAAGAGGAATCATACAACTGCCGTTGTACCGTTCAAGTGAGTCAAACACGGTTGCTTTGGCAGGCATGTTGATACCAAGTGCGAAGGTACCCGTACAGTACAATACCTTGATCAACCTTTTTTCATAGAGCGTCTCCACCAAATGCTTGATCAGTACGTGTACACCCGCATGGTGAAAAGCGACACCATGCTGCAACAATTCCACCACATGGTCTTGCAAAGCCTCTTCTGCACCTGGCAATTGCAAGAAATCCTGCATGACATCTTGCATGCCCTGCAATTCTTCTTCGTTCAACAAACTTTTATGGAGCCAGGATTTTAACGCATAGGACAGATTCTCAGTTTTGGCTCTAGAAAAGGTGAAGTATAAGTAGGGCCACTGCTTTTGAGAGCGCATCATCTTAAACACGTCGATATGAGTGGTGGCATGACGATTTTGTTGGCGCTTTCCTCGATGCTTTCCATCACGCCCTTTGCCACTTTTGGGTTTTTTGCGTTTCTTACGATCCTTCAACAAGGCTTTGGCTTTTTCGACTGACACCAATCCCGTCTGTTTGGTCGCCACAGAGTAGGTCAACGGCACTGCACGTTTGCGTTCTTCCACGACGGGTACTGGTCGTTTTCGGACGTGAGACAACCAATCTGAAAACTCATTGAGGTTTTGAAGGGTAGCCGACAGTCCGACAATCTGTACATGCTCTGGCAAATAAATGAGCATTTCTTCCCAAGTTGTTCCTCGATCTGGATCGTCCAAAAAATGAATCTCATCCACAATCACCGCCATCAAATCATCGACTGAATCTTCACACAGCAAAATATTGCGTAAAATCTCTGTGGTCATGACCTTGCAAGGAGCATCTCGCCGAATCACCAAGTCCCCAGTGACCAAACCAACGTTCTGTTCTCCATACAGTTCGCAATAATCACGATACTTTTGATTGGACAACGCTTTGATGGGTGCTGTGTAGATCACACTCTTGTTCTGTCGCATCGCCTCTTCGACAATCCAGTCCGCAACCAGTGTCTTTCCCGTTCCTGTAGGGGCTGCGACCAAGACACTGTGTCCCGCTTGCAAATATTCAATGGCCTGTCGTTGAAACCCGTCCAGTTCAAGTCCGCGGTATGTCAATGTACTCATAAATGTCTTCCAAATTGATTGCTTCTCTAATTTGGAAATAGTGTAACCAGTCTCACGACAAGTTGAGCAGACAAAGTACTCGAGCCCAGCAAATAATCTGGTTTTCAACGCCCGTTTAGATCAATGCCCAGTTTTACATTGTACAAGGCTTTGCGCAGACCAACTGCCAACGCCAAAGACTTACCAAGACCAGTCCTGATCCTCCCACACGGGAATGCTGTCCTTTTCAAGTATCGTTGGATGTACATTTTGCACAAAAGCCACATTCTCTTCGAAGCGCACGACCCAGACAGGATTGCGAGCCCAGCCAATCAAAACAGCCGAAGAAAGCACCATCAACATCGCCATCAAAAACAACAACGGTGCGGCTTGAACGAGTGCAGCAAGGACCATCCCAGCCGCCGTTGGCAACATTAGCACACCCAAAATCGTGCACCAACGACGCTGGTTGATGTGACGTGTACACATCGGCAATTCCACTTGCATCGTTCGACGCATGACCACCGCCAGCAATAGATAAAATGGCCAAGACAAAAAGGCGACGGGCAACAAAATCGGTGTGTGCCAAAACAACCATTTGTTGATTACCTGCTCTTCAGCCGGCTCGCCACAGCGCACACAACAATCCGGCAGAACGGAGTCCGATTTGACAACCAATGTCTCACCTGAGCGCCATACGGTGTGGTGAAAGTCCGTTGAGTCTTCAACCAATCGAAGATGTTGATGTTGTATCGGCATAGCCCCTCACTTCAAGATGCTGTCTTGATGTAGAAATTTTAACCCATATTTCACCAGAATTGAAACACTGAACTATTTTTTCGTCCAGCACGATAAAAACTTCTAAGGGGAATTCTTGTCCATATGCGTTAGAGTGCATTTCAAAAGTAAAAAATGATGATCAAACCCTCTCAAGAACAACTCAACCAACTTCAATGGACTGAGCGTTGGACATATTTTCTATCCGACTGGTGCAACCGGTGGGTCAAGTTGCCCTTTATGTACTGGAATGCGGCGTTTATGTACGCGCTCATTTGGTTTGGGCTCTCGCGGAGACTCACTGTTAAAGGAATGGAGCACATAGAGCACCTGACACCCAAAGATGCTGTTCTCATCGCCTCCAATCACCGAACTTTTTTTGATTTCTTCGTCATCACTTGGATCAATTTTGACCGCACAAACCTGTCCCGGCGAATCTTCTTTCCGGTACGCTCCAACTTTTTCTATGACAACTTTTTGGGTTGGGCCATCAATTTGTTGATGGGTGGCTGTGCGATGTTCCCCCCAGTCTTTCGAGATGAGTCCAAAAAATCCTTCAACAAATACTCGGTTGCACGTGTCATCTACGAGCTCAAGCAGGGAAATGCCACAATTGGATTCCATCCAGAAGGTCGACGCAACCCAAATCCAGATCCATATTCTTTCTTGCCGGCCAAAGCAGGCATTGGACACATTGCACTTGAGTGTCCGAATGTACCAGTCATTCCCGTTTTCATCATTGGCATGACCAACAATTATTTCAGGGAAGTCTACCGCAACTGGTTCAAGCCGAAAGAGTACTGCATCACCGTGTACTATGGTGCACCAAAAGTATGGGATGCTGACTTTGATGGTCCCTCTCACGCTCGAGCACAGCAAATTGCCACTGACACACTGCAATCAATTGAAGGACTTGCCGAAAGTCACAAAGCAACCCTTTCTTGAGAATTTGGTATGGCAAACTTCAAAACACACCGTCAAGGTGCCGTCATGGTCGGCATCATCTCCTCTGTGGCGGCGTATTCTTTGGGCATGGTCACGTTGCCTGAAAGCGCCTTGGTATTGGCTGCCGGATTTTGTGGAGGGTTGGCACCGGACTTGGACCACGACGCCAGCATTCCACTCAGGTTTGTATTTCGCGTATTGGCCATTATGGTTCCCGTCATTCTCATTCAAAAACATCCAGAGTTTCACAGGTCTATCGGAGAGAGCCTCGGCTATTTCGTGCTGATGGGGCTGGGGATTTTGTATCCTGTGAGGTGGTTGTTTGGGAAACTCACCGTGCACCGTGGCATTTTTCATTCCATTCCAGCAATTTTCATTTATGGTGCCGTCATTTTTTTGGTGTCCGGTCGACAAAGACACGACATCCCTTTTCAGAAGGCCATGGCCATCGCTTCAAGCCTTGGATATTTTGCCCATCTGCTGTTGGATGAGTACTCTTCTCTCAACTTCAATGGGCACAGATTCAAACCGAAACGCTCATTGGGAACGGCGCTGGATTTTATCAAACCCAACAAAGCCGTCACCGTTTTTGCATACGGTCTGTTGCTGGGACTGGTTGTTGTCATTTACCCACAGTGGTCTGCTTGATGGTGTTGAGTCGCTCTCGTTGCTCCAGTGACAAAGTCGACTGGGTATCCAGTATGTTCAGCAATCCACTGGTAAAAGGCGTCAACATATTGGTCCACTTGTCTACGGCACGTTGAGTCGCATCGGTTGCATGGGTTTGCAACGCTGTCAGCAACGTTTGGTAGGCCTCCAACAGAGCCAATTCCATTCGAATACGGGTTGAATGGTGCTCTGGAAAAGCAAACAAGCAAGCTTGCGCAAAAAATTCCCACTCTTGCAAGCGCTGAGGGAATATCACAAACAAATGTCTTGCTTGGCTTCCAATCCCTGCGTCGCCGATGTTCTCGATGTCGTATATCAGTATACGGAGTTCTCTCTCCAACTGAGCCACATGGGCATCCAAAATCGTCGCTGTACTCTCATCCATGCTTTCTGGATTTCTAAATGCCCACAGTGACGTGTCCAAAGGCACAAACGATGCCTCCCTCCCTTCTTGGCGCATCGCCGTCATCTTTTCATATTGAAGCGCTCTGAGACGCAAGGTGGCTTCCTTCTTCCAGAATCGGCCATACTCGGTGTCTTCCCACTGCTGAATATTCTGGACTGTACCACTCAAAGCGTCGAACACATCGGTCTGTGCGTTTTTCATTTTTGATGGCAAGGTCTTTCCAGGGTAACGAATGTACAAAATCTCCTGTTTGGCCAGTTGCTCCATGACACAGATTTCTCTGGGCGCATGCCCCAACTGCGTGTAGAGTTTCAACGCATCTTCACAAGTTAAACGTACGGCATCCACAACGCCATCACCATTGCTCAATCTGCCAATTTCAACCATCTGATCTTCATATACAGCCGACCACTGTGGGTGTTCTGTGAATACAGGCTGTCGAAACACTTCTCTATATTCCGTAAACAATGCCAGTGGTGCGGTGGATTGAACAGGAATGGGCTGAGGGTAGGACTGGGGAAAGCGCCACTGCAACTCCTGCAACGCCATCTCAGTAAACTGTCCAGATACACGAGACTTTTCATAATGAGACACCAGTCGCTCAAGTTTGTCTTGCCCTTCGTCGGTCAAGTGGCGAACCGTATCTCGAACCTGCTCTCCAAAAATAATTTGGGCATTGTGCTCCAAATACTCGGGGGTGGGATATCGATTCCACATTTCCGCATAGCGCAGTTCTGTAGCTCCTGCGATAAAGATGCCCGCTGAAACTTCATTGTAATTCCGTTCGGCGACCACAATATCATAGGCTGACCCCGTCAACTGGTGAAAGATTTCCTTTTTGTCTTCGGTCAAATACAATGTGTTCCGTTTGTCGTCTGTACCGTACTCGTACTGAATGAATTGCTCGTAGGTCGCCACCAAATCCTTCACTTCTGCAAGGGGCTCCCAATATTGCTCCACCCCGTTGTACACATCTTTTTTGACTTGTTGCTCTGTCTGCTCGAGTGAGTCTTCTTGGGTTTCCACCTCCAACTTTACGCCTTTGAAGGTGACAGTACCCGATTGACTCTTCCCCTCTCCCAAATCTACAACGGCTGGAGGCGTTGCCACTTCTGGAACTCGCCGCTGACACCCAATCATCAAAGCCAGTATGCCTATTGTCATCGCCTTCATAGATACCCCTTGCAAATGCGCATCATCAAACTGTCATCGCCTTCATCGTTCGTAAATATAAACAGTATACTTGGTGTATCGGTTCCTTCTTCAATCTGTAAACGCAACAACATTTTTTTTACAGATTCAATATGGATTTGTGCAGTGCTCAACCCACATGCATAGTTGACCCCTAGGACGCCAACGCGTTATAGGTGCTCAAACCCAACATTTCACGAGGTAGCATGACGTCTTATCAACCTTCTAAACGTACGATTACCCACCTTCGATACTTGGAAGCGGAAAGCATCCACATCATTCGAGAGGTTGCCGCTGAATTCGACAATCCAGTCATGCTGTATTCCATTGGAAAAGACTCCACCGTGATGGCGCACCTCGCATTCAAGGCTTTCTCGCCTGGAAAAGTCCCCTTTCCATTTTTGCATGTGGATACAACCTTTAAGTTTCAAGAGATGTACAAGTTTCGAGCCAACTTTGCCAAGCAAAACCAAGTGGATTTGATTGTGCACAAAAATCAAGAAGGGATTGCCAACAATGTCAACCCATTTGACCACGGTTCCAGTAAGTATACAGACATCATGAAAACGCAAGGACTCAAGCAGGCTTTGAACCTTGGACAATACGATGCGGCTTTCGGCGGGGCGCGTCGAGAAGAAGAAAAGTCTCGCGCCAAAGAACGCATCTATTCTTTCCGCGATGGATTCCACCGCTGGGACCCCAAAAACCAACGTCCTGAACTGTGGTCACTGTACAATGGCAAAATAAACCAAGGCGAAAGCATTCGTGTATTTCCTTTGTCAAACTGGACAGAGTTGGACATTTGGCAGTATCTCCACTTGGAAAACATTCCAGTTGTGCCGCTCTACTTTGCCAAAAAACGCCCTGTGGTCAACCGCAATGGCACACTGATCATGATCGATGACCATCGCTACCCACACGACCCGTCTGAAGTAGAAATGCGCACCGTTCGATTCCGTACGTTGGGTTGCTATCCTCTGTCGGGTGCCATTGAATCCACCGCCAAAAATGTTCCCGAAATCATTCAAGAAATGATGTTGACCCGCATGTCAGAACGCGAAAATCGATTGATTGACTTCGATGAAGAAGGCTCAATGGAGCGTAAAAAACAAGAAGGATACTTTTAAAGAGACCTCCAAACGCCTTTCTGTTTTACACACATACAGTACAACACATCCATTTATACACCATTAGCCAACAGAGTATAGTCATGTCCTTTGATCCAAACATTGATGAAGAAAGCCTTATTGCAGAAGACATCCATGCATTCTTAGAGCGCAACCAGCAAAAAGAACTCCTGCGCTTTGTGACCGTTGGCTCGGTCGACGATGGCAAATCCACGCTCATTGGACGTCTGTTGCACGATACAAAAGGTGTCTACGACGATCAGTTGAAAGATGCGACTTTGACCAGTGGAACCGGTGAACAGGCCATCGACTTCGCTAGAATCACCGACGGTTTGCGTGCTGAACGCGAACAAGGCATCACCATTGATGTGGCCTATCGCTACTTCTCAACGCCCTCTAGAAAGTTCATCATTGCCGACACCCCTGGACATGTTCAATACACGCGCAACATGGCAACAGGTGCTTCCACAGCACACGTCGCACTCATCTTGATCGACGCCCGTTTGGGGGTATTGCAGCAGTCCAAACGACACGCCACCATCGCATCATTACTGGGTATTCCTCACCTTTTCGTCTGTGTCAACAAACTCGACTTGGTCGACTATGACCAAGGACGGTACGAAGAGATCAAGAGTGAATTCGCCCAATTCACCGCCGATCTTGGGTTTCGTTCGGTAGACTTTGTACCCGTTTCTGCACTGTTTGGTGTCAACGTTGTTGAGCCAGCCACCAACAAAATGCCTTGGTACAACGGTCCCACAGTTCTCCAGTATTTAGAAACTGTCGAGATTTCACAGGTTTTCAACACTGAGCAGTTCCGATTCGCAACCCAATATGTGTTGCGACCCAACTTAGACTACCGTGGATATGCGGGACAAATTGGGTCGGGTGCCATTAAGAAAGGCGACCCCATTGTCGTACTGCCCAGTGGCGTTCGTAGCCACATCAAGGCCATTGATACCTATGATGGAGAACTCGAAGAAGCCTACGCACCGATGTCCATCACCCTTCGTTTGACAGATGAAGTGGACTGTTCTCGAGGCGACTGGATTGTCCACGCCGACAATCTACCCACCGTCAGTCAATACATTGAGGCCGTGGTGGTATGGATGAACTCCGAGGCCCTTGATCTCAACAAAGATTATTGGATCAAACACGGCACCCAATACCTTCATGTCAACATTGATTCCATCCAGTGGAAATTGGACATGGACACTTTGGAGCACGTCTCCAACGTCACGGAACTCAACCTGAATGACATCGCCTGCGTTCGACTGGTGGGACACAAAAAGATGGTCTTTGACTCATACCGTACAAATCGGGCTTCAGGGGCGTTCATCTTGATCGACTTTATGAGCAACAACACCGTTGGCGCTGGTATGATTCAAGAAGCTTTTGAGAACAATGCAAATACAGCAACATCATTGGTCGAACAGACAGCGCGCCAGTCTTTGATGGACCAAACGGCACACCTATATTGGATCGCCACAGACGATGCTGAACTTGGAAGTCAATCCGCCTTTGCACTCGAGAAAGCCTTGGTAGAGCAAGGATTCAAAGCCGCAGTTGTAGACACCATGGACGAACGCTATGGAAAAATCCACACTGCCAGTGCAGCGTTGCGACTTGCCCAGCGCCTCTTGGACCTAGAGTTGAAGGTTGTTTTGCACGCACACACCAGTGATGCCAACTATGCCCGCGAGCAACTCACTGCGACAGGCGTGGCAATGACCGAAGTGTCTGGGCCATCCTTGACAGACTTTGACAACATCCTGCCACAATAGCACCGAAGAGCAAAGAAGTACGACAAGCAAAAGGTCTAGAAAGAGCCCTTTCTAAACCTCTATGTACCTCTCTGGATAAGAATCTGAACTATGAGATTCTCACGGAGATTCTCACGGAGATTCTCACGATGCGTCTTCCAATGGCAATCCCACAATCACCGTTTGATTTTGCAGACAGTAGAATTCTTTGAGGCAATCATTCATTCCCTCAACAGTGAGTCGATTGATCGCACTCAACTGATCGGGTATCTCCATCAAGTCTCGTCCAACTTGAAGCGATTTTGACATTCGAGCCAACCAATGACCGTTTTTCTTCATGGACTTTTCATAGGCGCGCAACATCTTCCCCCGTTCCAGTTCAAGTTCTTCACCAGTTATCCCATCCGAAACAAATGACTGAATGATGCTGAGGGCTTTCCCTTCCAGTTCTTGTACCCGTTCAGGACTGCACCCAAACCCTACTTGAAAATGAATCTGATGGGTGTATCGATTGTATCCCCAGTTTGCACTCACATGATATGTACCAGCTTCTTGTTCACGAAGAGATTTTCGCAACCGCTCTTGGAGAATCTTTGTGAGCAACCGCCCTTCATATTGGCGTGTCGAATCGCAAAGTTTGGTGTGTACGAAATGAAATCCCACCTCTCCTTTCGGCTCGTCAAAAACACGCAACTCGTGACGGCCACAATCCTCAACCAATCGAACACCCCTATCTTGAACTCCGTTGCCTTCTGTTGCTGGCAGAGCACCCAAAGTTTGAGACAGAACATCCAGCATCGCATCCCAATCAAAGTTTCCAATGACGATAAAATGCATTTGAGACGCTGGTTGAATCAGTGTATTGTAGGCGTCTTGAACGAGACTCAGTTCGATGCTGTCCAAATCAGACAGTTCCATGCTTTTACTGCGTGGGTGTCCTTGATTGAGAATTTCCCGACGGCGTTTTGAAAATACCGTTTCTGGATCGTCATCGTTGGACAAGCGTGTCGTCAGAACACTTTTGACTTTGTCCATGCTTTGAGGGGTGAAGGCAACTGCCTGACTTTCCAACCAAGCGTGCTGTAAACTCGGCAATAACCCTTCTCTGGTTGCCTGCCCCACCACTTGTACATAGTTGTCGGAAACCATCCAGCGAAACATGCCTGGAATGACATCGGTGAGTCGGCTTAAATCATCGACAGAGTGGGGTCCTGCCCCCACAAACTGCATGGCCATTGGCATGACTTTGGCTGAGTACAAGGCCTCGTTGTCAATCTGTGAGTAGCCACCTTCGCCATAGCCAGACCATCCAATCATGTCTTCTTCAAAATCGGTTTGCTTCAGCCAAACGGTCACACCGTTCTCAAACACCCACTCTCGAATGTCAAGAGTTTCGTTGAGGCGTTCGGATACTTTACGCCCCTTGGGAAGCGGTGCCGGCAATAACGAAGCCTCCGTAAGCGTTTCCACATACTCTTCAATTTCGAGTCCCATAGCCTCATCCAATATCCCTTCAATATCAGACGCGGTGATACCGGCTGTTGGAGTCAAAAAATGAATCAGTTTCCCAGTGCCCGATAGCCACTTAGACAACCGCTCATTGATGGCATCAAGCGATACACAAGGCGTCCAACGCTCTGATAGATCTGTGAGCGCTTCGGGTGGCCACATCGAATCACCGTCTAACACGACCGACATAATGTCTCGCAAAAACTGGTTGGACGTCGCGGTTGGAATGTTGTCTCGATAGGCCTTGAGAGCCACCAATCGACGCTCTTTGGCTCGCTCCAATTCGCCTTCGGTCAGTCCAAATTGTCTCAACTGTCGGAATTGACACATGACCTCGCGAATGGAGGCTTGCCAATCTTGCGCATCCAAAACAACATGTATTCCGTCTTGCACACAGCTGTTGGTCAACGGACTCTCCATGATGGAGGCTTGCTGTACCTTGGAATCTACGTTGCGATGCAGAAATTTAAAACGTTCATTGATGGCACTGATCATCAGTTCGTGGGTCAAAATATTTTGGGCCCAACCACCTTCGGTCTTGTATCGAACGATCGGTTTCTTTTGTGAGTATACAAACATCGGATATGGGATCGTCGCATCTTGAATGATATCGATCATCCGATCTGCTGGGATGGGTACCTCTACCGTTTCTGTTGGGCGTTGGCTCTCGTTCCGCCAGTCTGCCAAATGGCGTTGAATCTTTTGCTCCATCTGTTCAACATCCACATCTCCAACGATGACCAAGGAGCAAAGGTTGGGACGATACCAGTCTTGATAAAAACGCCTCAAGGCGTCGTGTTCAAATCCATTGAGAGACTCCTCTGTACCGATCGGCAATCGATCCACATGCTTTGCCCCCCAATACAAAGTGGGCAACATCTGCTCCATCGTCCTCATTCTCCCAGATTGACGACCGCGCCACTCTTCCAGCCCGACCCGTCGCTCCTTTTCGATCTGATCCTCCAACAGCAACAAGCCCTGTCCCCAGTCTTCCAAAATGCGAAAAGTCTGTTCAATGATGGATGGATCATCGGTGGGAATCTCTAATTTATAGATGGTTTTATCAAATCCAGTGCTGGCATTCACGTGGGCGCCAAACTGCATTCCGATGGATTGAAAATAAGCATCCAAAGCTTGTGGCGCAAAATTCGTTGAACCATTGAAGGCCATGTGCTCCAAAATGTGTGCCAATCCTCTCTGGTCATCGTCTTCATTCAACGAACCGACGTGCATCACCAGGCGAATGTACGCGCGGTTTTCTGGATTTTGATGGGGTCGAATGTAATATCGAAGCCCATTTGACAATTGTCCTACGGTAACCGCTGGATCTGAGTCCACTATTTTTTCGGCCTGTGTGTGTAAAACATCTGGTAACGTTTGCAAAAAAGATGGTGTAAATTCACCCATGAAGGTCTCCACTGTAAGAGAAAATGAAACAAGGCCACGACGGACCTTGTATCACACGAGTCAACGTAGGTAAATCGGATGCAAAATTTACCTTTGCATCCTTCCGCTCAATTAATTGCTTGTATTTATGTACCCAGTAGGGCTCAATAAGTGGCAACACCATTGGTTGGCAACAAGACGCCCGTTACAGGGACGGAAGTCTGCCACGTCAATTGTAGGCTGTTGGTCGCAGTCGTTTGATCAAAGACCAAGTTTCCACTGGCAATGTTCCCATAGAACGTCTCGTTGCCACTGTTGACGTGGGTTACCAAACCACCAATATTGGATGTCGTCACTGAGTTTTGGAATGCAAATCCATCCAAAGACAAAGCGATTGTACCCAATGTCGTGCTGGTACACGAACCCGTTCCAGACACGTCGGCATGATTGTAACCATCTGTGACCATCGTCACCGTCAACGTACCAATACAGTCGTCCGTTGACGCGTTGGCATCACTCAATGTCACATCCATCGCATACGTACCTTCGAAGGAATAGATCTGACAGGCAGCCTCTCCGTAGCACTCTGAGTCGGTACAATCGGTGTTTCCATCACCATCATTGTCAACTCCATCCGCGCAATCACTCTCCGCACACTTGGTCGACGTGGCACAGTCAGAATCCGCACAGTCCATCAAACCATCGTGATCATCGTCGGTGGAATCCGCACAGTTTTTCTCCAAACACAAGAAAGCACAATCGGAATCGTCACAGTCAATGTCCCCATCGCCGTCTTGATCTAGTCCATCGGTACAGTCTGATTCATAGCAAGATGGATAGAAAGCACAGTCGGAGTCGTCACAGTTGTTCAAACCATCGGCATCGTTGTCCAAGATGTCGTCGCAGTTTTCATTGCCTGACCCTGCTTGTCCACCACCACCAGATGCACACGCGGGATCAAAGGAACAGGCTGTTTCTGCACAGTCGACTTGACCATTTCCATCATTGTCAATACCGTCTGCACAATCACACTCGAACGATGTTCCAATCGTACAGCACAAATTGTTTGCACAGTCTGAGTCTGCACAATCGATGTCATTGTCGTTGTCATTGTCAAAACCATCGGTACAATCTTGCTCTCCACTGCTTCCACCCGAGCCCAAACAAGTTGGATCAAACAGACAGTCTGAGTCTGCACAATCGATATCGCCATCTCCATCGTCGTCCACACCATTGGTACAGTCTGTCTCTCCTGTTTGACAGTTTGGATCAATCGCACAAGTCGGATCTGCACAATCCACACCATTGCTGGCATTGTTGTCAAAGCCATCGGTACAGTCACATTCAAAGAATGTTGTTGGGATACCAGAACAGCAAGTTGAGGAGGCACAGTCCGAATCTGCGCAGTCAATGTCCCCATCTCCATCGTTGTCACCACCGTCTGAACAAATCTCTGTTCCAACAATCAAACAGGCTGGGTCTGCTGAACAATCAGTATCATCACAGTCTACCAGACCATCGTTGTCATCATCTTGTAGGTTCACACAGTCGACTTCTGTCGCACCACCCCCTGTACAAGCAGGGTCAAACAGTGCACAGAACGTGTCCGCACAGTCCACAACATTGTCTGCATTGTTGTCAAAACCATCGGTGCAGTCACATTCGGAGAAATCTACCAAAGGATTGCTCGTGTCACAACACGGATTGCCTGCACAGTCAGCGTCCGCACAGTCGATGTCCCCATCTCCGTCGTTGTCTCCATCGTCATCACAAATCTCTGCACCCATGATCAAGCAAGCGGCGTCCGATGAGCAATCCGAGTCATCACAGTCGATGGCGCCATCCCCATCGTCGTCAGCACCATTGGTACAGTCTTGTTCAGCGGAACCACCGCCTCCACCGCTGCACGCTGGATCCAAGAAGGTACACAATTGATCGTCGCAGTCCGTTTGACCGTTTCCATCATTGTCGATACCGTCGGTACAGTCGCACTCTACAAAGTTGCCCACTGTACAACAAGTGTTTTGAGCGCAATCGGTGTCGTCACAGTCTACTTTTCCATCACCGTCGTTGTCCGCACCATCTGCACAGTTTTCAGCGCCCTGCACAATGCAATCTGGAGAGACTGAGCAATCAGAGTCATCGCAATCAATATCTCCGTCTTCATCGTCATCAATACCATCGGTGCAGTTTTGCTCAGTCTGACCTTCACAATCCACCGAAGTCACACAGTCCAAATCGTCACAGTCAATGGTTCCGTCGCCATCGTTGTCTGCACCGTCTCCACAATCCGCTTCAAAACAGGCAGCATCTTCTGCACAGTCTGAGTCTGCACAATCGATATCGCCGTCTCCATCGTCGTCCGCCAAATTGGTACAGTCTGTCTCAGGGTCTGGTTCCGCACAGGCATCATCTTCCGAACAGTCCGTATCGTCACAGTCTACGTCCCCATCACCATCGTTGTCAATGCTGTCGGTACAATCTTCCACCAACACGCATGCATCGTCTTCAAAACAATCCGAGTCGTCACAATCGATGAACGAGTCGCCATCGTTGTCTACTGCATCCGTGCAAATCTCCGTTGCAGTTTCTACCCCTGTCTCTTCAATGTCGGTTTCTTCTTTGTCCCCACACGCCAATAAACTCATCCACAGTGCCAGCATCTCATGTCTCCCGATATACCAAATATTGTCTAACTCTAATTATAAGCAAAATTTAACCAAGGTCTCACAGGACCGCATCCGATTTACAAACTTGTGACATCAAACAGCACCATTGCCATTCGATGGACTATCCATTCGATGGACTATTAAGGCTCACTCGCTCGCTGTACGAACCAATCGAAAGCCCACAGCCCCTTTAAAGACCTCGATCGAATCCTTTCCCTTTCCAGTCTCAAACCGCACTTCCCCCATTGTCGCCCATGGTGCAAGATGAATTCGTCGATGCGGATGGATGTCTTTGAGGTAGGAATGGAAAGCACCCCCTTTCAGAACCTTACTGCGTCCAAGTTCAGGGCCTCGTGGATCAACCGAATTGTGGGTTTTGACTGACATGTCGGGTTCGTACCAATCCCAGACCCATTCCCAAACATTGCCACTCATATCGCACAAACCATACCCATTTCTGGCTTTGTTACACACGGGATGGCTTTCTACAAATAGCCTCAACAACTCTTGTTGCTTGGTAGAGTCGGTTCCCACCACGATGGGCAATTGCTTCAGCACCCCTTCGTCAACATGCCACGCTGTCTTTTCAATCGGGACGATCTTCACTGCATCCGTCGAATCTTGTTTGCTGTTTCGAATCCCCAAAGCCGCCCGTTCCCACTCAGCCTCTGTTGGTAAACGCCATCCCAAACAAGAACGCTCCCACGTCCATTGATCGTTTGTTTTGGTGTAGCAAGCATCATAACCATCCTGTTTGGACAATCGATTGGCATATTCTATAGCCTGTTCCCAGGTCACAGAGTCCACTGGACAATCACCACCACACTGATAATTGTGACTTGGGTTGCCGCCCATCAGTGCCTTGTATTGCTCTTGGGTCACCTCTGATTCTAGCATAAAAAAGTCTCTGGAGACAGTCACTCGATGGGGTGCTTCGTCTTCTGCGCACTCTTCCATCGTGCACCCCATGATGAAAGGTCCTCCTGGAATTCGAACTTGATGAGCGCGTGTTTGATCGGTATTCTGTGAACCTTGAATGACGTTGACCGTCTCTACAACGCCCTGCTGTACCTCAACCAGTCCCCAACCAAACCACAACAACACCAATGTTCCTACCACAACCAACCCTTGAAGAAGCCTATCGAACACCGATGAAAATTCTACGTTGCCATCGCCCACCAAGTGGTAATCACTGTCCTCTGGTGGCTCCGCATCTGAAACAACAATCGATTCTGTGGTGGGAACCGCGACATCCTCTTTGAGCACATACCCATCTGGTGGAAGCCCCATGAACAAGTGCAACGCCCCCTCTGGATAGCCCAGTAAAGAAACCATCGACGCAAAAGGTTCAACACTGTGTAAGTGTCTGGACATTGTCTCTGGAATTGGTTCCGACGACGAAAAGAAGCGACCATCTGTTGGCTCCAACTGGTCGTCTACCTGCTCTTTGAGCCACAGCAGAAATGCGTGGTGCAACTCTCCAAGTTTGTCCAACTGTGCATCTTGAAACGTCTCTCGAGCGACGATGCTTTCCACATCTTCAATGGGGGCGTACAGTGGTGCCAAAATCAAAGAAGCTGCAGTTGTGTATTCGAGCACAATCCAAATGGTCTGTGATGGAGACTGATACTGAAAAGCAACCCCTTTGGCACCCAAATCCAATCCGATGACCTGCTGGACGCGAATGCTCGAGTCTACCGTTTGACGTAAGAAATCTTCTATGTCACCAGCCCGTATATCCATCAACACCCTCTACAACAATGGTCGCCGACCTCCAAGAGATTGACGACCATCCCACTGTATTGAACTATATACAATTCGCTGTGCGATTGCCACTCTTCCAATGACTGGATTAGTTGCAACTTGCGCCAGCTTGTACAGAGATATCCAATGAATACATGTCTGACTGGCTGTATGCCCAAGAGTCAATACCGATGTAATACACATCTCCAGCCATCACATCGTATTGAATTTCTGATGTGTAGATGGACGATGCATAATCGTCATTGCAAGCCATTTCCACGCCACCGACGTCTGGACATGCGTCAAAGACTGTCAAAATGGTGTCCATGCTTCCAGAAGCAGTACTGAAAGTTGCACACCCTGTGTCGGTCGCTTCCCAAGAAACCACCAAATCGTTTCCACCTTCTGCTGAGCAAGTCGCTTGAAAGTTGTCCGTTGGGGCTTGAGTCAAATCACCCATCAACAAGCCAACACCAGTGTCGGTTCCGATGTCGAAACTTGGACAGGTCGAAGAAGCACAAGCAGCATCGTTCGCACAATCTGCATCGGCACAGTCCACCGCCCCATCTGCATCTTCATCCATTCCGTCAGCACAGTCAATCTCGTCCGACAAGAAGATGTCCAACATGTAATCCCCTTCTGAGAACTCATCATAGCCATCAATCACGATGGTGACAGAGTCGCCTGCCATCAAATCCACTTCCAAACTTGCGGAGGTGTCTCCATTGTCAAAGTCAGCATCGTCGTTGCAAGCCATCTGATCCGCCAAGCAATGCTCTTGGAGGTAAAGAACTGTATCGTAATTGGAGTTTGCAGTTTGGAAAGTGTAGGTTGCATCAGTAGGTGCTGTCCACCAATAGGTCACGTCCTCGGCACCCATACCCATGGTACACTCGCCTTGGAAACTGTCCAACATACCGATGTTGCTACCGGATGCCACACTCATTCCCAACATCGAACCCAAGTCGTTGTTGGCCATATCTACACACTCTTGCTGACAAACTTCGGCAGACGCACAGTCAGGGTCTGCACAATCTACCAGACCGTCACCGTCTTCGTCTTGCTGATCATCACAAGCCTCTTCGGTACAGAATGGGTCAGCTGAACAGTCAGCGTCTGCACAGTCGATGTCGCCGTCGCCATCATCATCTAAGCCATCGTCACACACCAATTCGCGACAATCATCGTCCTCGGAGTCCGCCAAGCCATCACAATCATTGTCCTGACCATCATAGCAATCCTCAGCAAAAGAACCAGCGTTGAGTGGATCATTGTCATCACAGTCCGAAGCGCAAGCCGACACACCGTCACCGTCAGCATCTTCTAGATTCACGGCAGGATCGCTGTCGTCACAGTCATTTCCTTGTGGTACGTCACCCGTATAAATCAAATCACCATCGGTGTAAGTCACACCGTTGACAATGACATCAAAGTTACCAGAGCCCTCACCCTCCAATACCAAAGCACCGGAAGAATCAAACACCTCAAATGCAATTTCAGCATTGAAGGAGCCATCTTGGAAATAGAATTCCAACAACTGCGTGGCCCCGTCTGGACAGAAGCTCACATAGTTGTATTCCCCACCAGTTGCGACATTGTTGAACACACCATCCAAGTTCTCATTGGCCAGCGTAGCGGTCAACACACCGTCCTCGTAGACTTGAATGGCATTGCCGTTCCAACTGTCCCCATACGAGTCGTACAGTTCAAAGTCATAGCACCCAAAAGCACCAAATCCAGCATACCCGTCACCGTCAAAGTCGGTCAGACAGGCTGTCGCATCCTCGTTGTAGGCTGCACCCGGATAGGTAAAGGAACCAATAGGCGTTACGCCGTCTTCTGCAAGGGTCATGTCTTCGTTGCAGTCACCTGTACAAGCTGAAAAGCCATCGCCGTCAAAGTCTGTGCTGCTCACGCTTGCGGATGTGTCGTCACAGTCTGTGCCACCAACAAAGTCTATGTTACCATCGCCATCAACATCACAGGTTGTAGCCATCACACCACCACAGTCTATCTCTGCAGCAACCTCACCATCGCCATCGGCATCAAAATCACTGAGACCATCACAGTTGGTATCCACACCATCGTATGGCACATCATTCACACCTGGATTGACCAAGGCACTGTTGACGTTTGGATCGTTTGGATCATCATTGCAATCGCCACCGTCTTCAACGAAGAATCCTGTCGGACTACAGGCCGCGAGCGTGACAGCATCGTTTCCGTACCCATCTCCATCCAAATCTTCATAGTAGGTGTTCAGATTTGCAGGGTCTAAATTAGGGTCTTGGTCGTCAGTGAACGTATCACAATCGTTGTCCACACCATCACAAACCTCTTCTGCCATCGAGTTCACATCTGGGTTGTTGTCGTTGCAGTCACCGCCTGCCACAAAGTCAATCGTTCCATCACCGTCAAGATCACAGCTCGTGTCCAAGGAACCATCGCCGTCGCAATCCCAACCGTTGACGTTGTCACCGTCTCCATCTTGATCAAAATCGTTGAACCCGTCACAATTTTCGTCGATGCCGTTGTAGGGAATCTCCGCAATGCCTGGATTGAACGCGGCACCATCAGCCACACCATCCCCATCCAAGTCCGCTGCTGAATCGTTGCAGTCGCCTTCACAGGTCGAATAGCCATCGCCATCCAAGTCGTCTGCATTCAACGTCGGATCTGTTGAGTCACAATCTACGGAACAGTCAATGGCACCATCACCGTCCGCATCAATCGCGTCCACCGAAGCATCAAAGTCATCACAGTCTGAACCTTGTGGCGCACTATAAGACAGAATCACATCGCCATCGGTGAACGTCACACCATTAACAATCACATCTGAGACTCCAGAACCTTCTCCCGAGGCGACGTTGTTGCCTGCAGAATCGAACACTTCAAACTGAACTTCTGAATTGAAGGACCCGTCCACAAACACAATTTCCAAAGCTGAAGTTTGTCCATCTGCACAATAGGAAACATAGTTGTATTCCCCTGAACCACTGTTGAAAGAAACACCGTCGAGGTTTTCGTTGGCAAGTGTCTCCATGTAGACGCCGTCTTCATAGATTTCCAACCCATTGCCGTTCCAACTGTCACCATACGTGTCAAACAGTTCAAAATCCAAGCAACCGATGGTCGAAACGCCACCATAACCGTCACCATCCATGTCGGTAATGCACACTGTTGGGTCAGCCTCGTTGAATCCTGCTCCAGGATAGGTGGCCGCTCCAATGGTGCCATAGCCATCGACCACCGTTAAGTCTTCGTTGCAATCCCCTTCACAAGTAGTGATGCCATCGCCATCCAAATCGGCTCCGTTGAGATTGGCATTGGTATCATTGCAGTCACTTCCGTTGACTCCAAAGTCGGTCCACTGATTGTAGGTCCACACCGCGCCATTTCCAAAGCAATCCCCTTCATCGTCGTATTGTGCGTCATCGCAAACCCCATTGCTTACACAATCAAACTCCATGGTGCGTGACGAATCTGTACAAGCTCCCATGGCCAGTTCACCATCGCCATCTTGGTCATAGTCGTTCAAACCATCGCAGTTGGCATCCACACCATCGTAATAAACTTCGGCTTCTCCCGGATTGATGCTTGCTCCATCAAACTCTCCATCGCCATCTAGGTCTTGACGAGAGTCGTTGCAGTCACCACCGACTTCTACATATCCAGCAGGTTGAGAGCAGTCTTCGACCATCGCGCTGTCATCTCCATAGCCATCTTGGTCTTGATCGGCGTAAAAGACCAACAAATTGGCTTCGTCAAAATCATCGTCAGCTTGATCGACGTCTCCATCACAGTCGTTGTCGATGGCATCACACAACTCTTCTGCTCCAACGTACACATCTTCGGATGCATCATCACAGTCGGTGTTGTCAGTCACGTACCCTTCTGGTTGAACACAGGTCACGATCACTTCATTGGGGTCTCCAAAACCATCCCCATCGGCATCCATATAGAAGGATGTGGTGCCCGAAGCATCTGTTTCATCTCCAGAACAGTTTTGGTCAAAGCCATCGCAGGTATCTGGGGCTCCTGGATAAAACGTTGCACCATCGAGATTTGGATCATCGTTGCAATCTCCACCAATGGTCACGTAACTCAACGTTGAGTCTGATGGGTCTGAGCAGTCTGTGTACGGAACACTGTCGTCTCCAAAACCATCGCCATCGGCATCTGGATAATAAGTTTGCCCACCTTGTGCCTTGTCGTCTACCAAGCCATCACAGTCATCGTCGATGTTGTTGCAGGTCTCTGGTGCACCAGAATATACGGACAAATCCATATCGTTGCAGTCATCGTCGTTGTCCGCATACACATATCCGGTTGCTGAATCGACGGGAGCACTACAAGATTCCGTTGGGGTAGCAGACGCATCTCCTTGACCGTCACCATCCAAATCCGGATACCAATCGGTACCAGACGCCGCAATCACATTGCTGTCGGCATCGTCCACATCCCCATCACAGTCGTTGTCAACCTCATCACAGATCTCCAACTCACCTGGGTTTGCATTGGCTTCCCCATCGTTGCAATCGGTGTTGTCCGTGACATACTCTGCAGGTTGTTCACACGCATTCATCGCGTTGCTTGGGTCACCGTAGCCATCTCCATCCAAATCAGCATAGAATTCCGTGCCATCGGTGGCGTTCAAGTCAACTGTACCGTCACAGTCATTGTCCAAACCGTCACAGGTTTCAGCGGCGCCAGGATGGGATGCCGCTTCGTTGTCGTCACAGTCACCCGTTTCTGCAGCAAAACCTTCTGGGGCTTCGCAAGCAGTTTGTGAACCTGCGTCGATTCCATATCCATCGCCGTCGATGTCTCGATAGAATGTTGCTCTGTCAATGGCGTCGTAATCCACTACGTTGTCGCAGTTGTTGTCTACTTCGTCACAGACTTCATCGGCTTCAGGGTTGATGCTGGCGTCTTCATCGTTGCAGTCGTCTGCATTGTCTGCCACACCTTCCGAAACAGAACACGCTTTGATGAGTTGCGCAGGATCACCATACCCATCCAAATCGGCGTCTCCGTAAAACGGTGTCCCATCAATCGGATCTTCATCAATTTCACCGTTACAGTTGTTGTCGTCTTCGTCGCAAATCTCATCTGCACCCGGATAACTCAGAGCATTCTCGTCATTGCAATCGTCCGCTTGAGCAAAACCGTCACCATCCGCGTCAACGCAAGTCGCATCCGCTGAACAGGCATCGTCGTAACAGTCCGACAAACCGTTCCCATCATTGTCAATAGAATCGTTGCAAATCTCTGCTTCTTTCTCACCACACGCCGTTACAGAAACGATAGAACCGCCCAATAAAGCCCACAACAACATCTTCATGCTTTTTCTCCTCGAGTGACTCGTCCTACACAACCGGTTTGAAGGACAAGCATTTGTCTTTGTTTTCGTGTCTTTGTACAGAGACACTTCACTACTTTACAATGTAAGTGATTTTTGAAAGTGGTGGCAAAAAATAATTGTATTTTGCAGAAACAAGACGTCTCAAAGAAATGCAGTGCTTAAATCGGCAATTCAACTTGTCCTTGATAGCGGCCTCTTCGCACAGTAAATATGGCGGTTCCTTTGTGGTCACTCTTTGCATTGCTTAAGATGGTCCGCAAATTGTCTAGGCTGCCCACGCGCTGACCATTGACAGCGAGTACTTGGTCTCCCGTCTTCAACCCGTTTCGTGCAAAAGCCCCATCAGAAAGCACTCTGGAAACAATCAACGTTGATTGACGCACTGTCAAGTGCACCCCCAACACGTCTTCAAGTGCCATATCCACCACACTGTTGGGCAATGCCTCAGTACTCAGCGTCACCAGATGAGATTGTCCAGCACGCCACACTTCAAGGTTTACTGAAGCGCCAGGACTCAGTGTAGACAAATATGCGTTCAAGTCACCTCGACCTTGAACCGGCTTGTCGTCGACGGACAAAATCGTATCTTTCTTCTTCAATCCTGTTTTGTTGGGGTACACCCACGAAACTTGAGGTGCCGTTCGACGTTTGCCATCTTGCTGAAAGAATACATCTTCGATGTCTACACCCAACCAAGGACGTTGAACCCTACCAAAATTCAAGATATCCTTGGCCACTTTCATGGCTCTGTCGACTGGAATGGCGAACCCTATTCCTTCTGCGTTGGAACGAATGGCCGTGTTGATACCAACAAGTTCTCCACGTATGTTGACCAATGGACCCCCAGAGTTTCCGGGATTGATACTGGCATCTGTTTGGATAAAGTTTTGGTAGATTCTACGCTCTGTTTCCAAAGGTCTGTCCACAGCAGAAATGACTCCTGTTGTGACCGTATGCCCCAACCCAAATGGATTGCCCAATGCGATCACGGTCTCTCCCAACAACAAATCATCGCTTCGTCCGATATCCACTGCAGAGGTATCCACAGATCCCTTGAGTTTCAACACCGCCAAATCCAGTTCCGGAGCCAATCCAATGATCTCCGCGGAATGGGTTGTGTCATCACTGAATGTTGCTTCAATTGAGATTGCCCCTTCCACAACGTGGGCGTTGGTCAAAACGACCCCTTCATCATTGATGACAACCCCAGACCCCTCGGATGAAGACGTGCCGGTGGACATCCATGAAAATGGGCTTTGAGTCGCCACCTCAGTCGTAATGGCAACAACAGCAGGAGAGACATCTTTCACAGCTTGGACCACTGGAGAATGACGTTGGGCTTGCGATGCGATCGGCATTTCTGGCAATGTATTCTCATTGCTCCGCTCATTTGCATCGGCGACCAACCAATACTGAAGCCAATTGGTCACCAAGAGTGTGGTGGTGACGCCCCACAAAAAAGATTGTTTCACTTGCCCTCCATGACTATTTTTTATAGACACAATGTCTGTACAATGTCTCTACTCAAAGGATTCTTCCCATACAGTCTGCACACACATTGGAAAATTTCTAGCATTTTTTTTCAAACTTGGACATGATATAGCCCATGAACTGGATTCAAAACTATCGACTGCATCGGATTCGACAGGATTATGGGGAAAACGCCCTCAAAACCCATCATAAATCCAAGACAAAGACCTCTCTGTTGAAGCTGTGGTTTCACCCGTACATGGAGTGGACCAGCATTTTCATTATCGTCCTGTCCGTCGGACTTCTCTTCTGGGAAATGTCATTGGAGCACAATCATTCCGTTAGTTGGATGAGTGCACACCGAGCAAATTTGTCCATTCTCAACTGGATCGATTTGGGCGTGACGATATTTTTCATTGTCGAACTGGCTTTCAAACTAATGTTGGCACCAAAAAAATGGTTCTTCATCAAAAATAGTGTCGTGGATATTTTGGCCGTCTTGCCGATTTTCCGAGTCTTTCGCCTCGCCAGAACCGCCAGACTATTGAGAATCGTCCGATTGTTCAGAACTGTTCGGGCTGGTAAGATTTTGCGCTCAGATTTGGTCAAAGAAAAGACGCACGTATTCTTTCGCACTGAAAACACTGCGATGCTGACCTATCTGTTCATGTCCGTCATTTTTGGGACAGTTGGCATCATGGTGTTTGAAAAAGGTGCCAATGAAAGTTTTGTAACTCTTGGCGATGGCTTGTGGTGGTGCATCGTCACCATCACCACGGTCGGATATGGAGACATGTTCCCCATTACTGTGGGTGGCAAACTGGTTGCCGTCAGCATTATGTTTGTGGGCTTGAGTTTCTACGCCATGCTTACGGGAGCAATATCCACCGTACTCATTGAACGAGCACAGCAGATTGGAGACCGCGCTATGGACCTGACAATATTAGAAGAACACATCGTCATCTGTGGTTGGAATGACGACATTTTTGACGTTCTCGAGACGTTGATGTGCACCACCAATAGAAACATTTTGATCATTGCAGAGAATCCAAAACAAGAAATTGCATCCCCTAGGGTTATGATTCTCAATGGAAACCCCTCCAACAAAACAGTTTTGGAGACTGGCCAAATTTCTCAAGCTTTCTCAGCAATTATTCTATCTGAACGGCAAGATGGACATTCTTCTAAAGACTCGGATGCAAACAGTATTCTTGTGGCTCTGGCTATCAAAATCTCCAATCCGTCATTACACATCACCATTGAATTACAAGATCCAAACAACATTGAGCATGCCAGCAATGCTGGCGCTACAGACTTTATCACCGCCACTGCGTACCAAGGCGCGTTGCTGGCTCAATCGGCTTCGAGTCCTGGCGTTGCCAAAATTTTTGCACGCATATTCATCGATCCACAAACCTACATGGAAAAAGTCGATGTACCATCAGAACTGATTGGACAAAACTATTTGTCCCTCGTCAATCATTGCGTCCAAACGCGTCTTGGTGCCGTACTGGGATTGTCACAGTTCGATCAAATCTTGCTCTCTCCGCCTCCAGACACAATCATTCAAGCATCCCATCAAGTTCTCATGCTGTCTACAGACGACACATTCGACACACAATCGTTCTAGGATTCTGTGCCTGTCTGAATGTGGTGGACGATGTCAAACCCTTCATCTACGGTTGGTGGAGACAACGTGGCATACATTCTATCTATGGTCGAGTCAGGAACCGGCTCCCTGTCTCTAATTTGATTCCGATCCTTACAAATGCTTAGATCCGTATCGCAAAATACGGCCTCCACTTGATACCCAGCCCCCTTGGAAATGTGCAACACTGACGAGCGCATGATTTCACTGGTAAAGGTTGCATCCCAAACAATCGTCGTTCCTTTTAGAAGTTCTGCACCAAAACGCTGAAAAGATACCGCCCAACCTTCTGCGGCTCGTTCGGGTGTCCATTCATAATTGTATCGTTCTTCAAGTATTTGGTCGGGACTAATAACACACCAGTCTGAATTCTGATTTTTGATCCATGTACTTTTCCCAGAGCCAGGAATGCCCACCATCACATACACCTTTTTCATCTTTCCCCCCACTTTGTGAAAAACTGATCCGAATTTACACATTATCGGCGTTTAGGCTACAGTAGTTGAGTTGTTCTCGATACATCGTATACGATTTGACATTCTTCTTTTGGACATCTTTGGATATTTTTTACATTATCATCCAAAATATTGTTCAGATCTTATATAAACAAATATATAAAAATAATCTAGCAATAATTTTAATAGCAATATTTTTGAAAATTTTAATTTCACGAAGATATTTGAGCCGCTTTAGTATAAGGGTATATTTCTGACTTGGTCACGAATATCTTTTGTTCTTTGACATCGTAAACAATCATTCAGATGAGGAACTACCTCTCTTTGGATTTCTTAGGGATTCTAAAGAGGGGTCTGGCACAGCAAAAGTTTTACTCTGCAAAAGTGTAGGCCTTTTTATTTTTTATCTCAACCATTTATTTAACTGTTCTTAATTTGGAGTCACAATGATTACTGACCTTATTCAATCCTGTCTTCAACCACATTACTCCACCGAAAATCAAAACAAATTATTAACGTCCCCAGGATTCTCAACATTGCTCAAGAGCATCCTTTCTACAACCAAGTTTCCACAAAAGGTATCCTTCGATGAAGCGATGGAATTCATTCAGATGTCCATCGTGGACAATGATGGTATTCCTGAACTCAATGAAGATACCTCAACCATCGAAGCCGCATTTTCTGCATGGATCATAGAACTGCTCAAAAGTGCCTTAACGGCGTACAAAAATCTGTGTACACCCGCTCTGCTAGAATGCACCATTGCCTGTTGTCAAAGCAACTTCAACAGACGTTCGTTGGGTAAATTCATCTGCTCACCCGACCTGATCAAACTCATCAAAGCCATCGTCTACGATAAATTTGTAGATTCAGAGTTTGACAACAGTTTGTACTCTTCCAAAAGAGAACTTGAATTGTCTGCACCAGGCATTTTGTTTGAAAAGTTGGCATCCAAATCTGGTCTGCCAGACAAATGGATGAAGTTCTCTGTTAGACATCTGAGTGGTACAATCAACTTATGGGTGAAACACCGCTTAAAAGACGCCGTGAGCAAGGGACGCAAAAACAATGCTCGCCTTGAAGACTTCACCAATGACAAGGGCGAAGAAAGTGCACAATTGGGCATAACTCAGAGTACAAATGAACGTTTTGAACTCGACGAAGACAAGCAACTCAAAGAAAAACTGATGGTGTTCATTCGAAACATTCCATTGATTGCCATCATCAACACCGTCAAACTCATGGAAGAAGACAAGCAGTCTTGGATTCTTTTCCTAAAGCTCAATCCAATGAATTTGGTGCAATGGTTGATGGCAAATCCAAACTATTGCAATGAGGAAAACACCTTTGTATATTTGGCCAAAGCCGCAAATCTTCCAACTCGCACCCGCTCTCGCTGGTTGAACAACGTACCCAACCTCAACAAGGAATTGCTGGAATCTCCAACCGGTCACATCACCAAGGCAAAGGACTTTACTCTTTTTGCTTTTGAAGATGATTCAATGAAAAGCATCAAGCAATTCAGAGCTTTAAAGGACTTAACAACCCGTCGTGAAACGTTCAGACAGCGCAACAACAACACCAATGCGGGCCTCAACATTCTGTTGATTTTGACACTGCTGACACTCAAGAGTCCCTCTCCGAGAGGCAAAAAAGTTTTGGAATTGGTATTTGAGTCGTATAGCGAATCGGCAGACAAGATACTCAAGAACGACTGGCCATTACAGGCTGACACCTTGAAGAAATGGGCTCATTGTGAAAGGAACTTTCTGGAAGCGAAATCTGATTTGATGAATGTGATTGCACTTCTTCGCTATGAGATACAGTTTGACAACTTGTCAAAAACGCAGCAAAACAACATCAAAAAGATCGTTCGAATCGTTCGAAATACTGGGTATGTAATTGCAAAAAACAACCTATTTTCTATCGTGCCTCGCTAGGTTAAACTGTATACACTATGTTTCAATGATGTCTGAATCAACACAAAAACAGGGCAATGTCCCTGTTTTTTATTTTTTATGTACTTCATACAGAAAATTCATAACAATTCAATATACTCGGTAAAACCTTGCTTATAAAAGACTTTTATATCGATTGATAAAAAAATAAAGCCATATGTTTCCAAAT
>CBFIFY010000051.1:0-30531 GCA_965661985.1 uncultured Myxococcota bacterium
ATTGGCTTCCAAAGGGAGCAACTTTGTGTTGGGTGCCCGACGGTGAACACAGTTTCAAAGCCCGAAAGAAATCTGGGCATACCACTGAAGGCAACTTGGACTTGGCGGTGCAGCAAATCCATCAGTTTTGTATGTCCATCATAGAACTCAAAGAGTGAGTTTCTATTGCGAATTATTCTGTCTTGATTCCGAGGACCTCATGATATTTGGACCACAGGGTGGACGCTGTGTAGGGGGTAATGTCGACCGCTTCCCAAGTGTCCTTTCGTTTCCAAAGAGCGGAGATGGCACCTGCGAGTCTTTCGCCTTCGACTTTAGGATTGTCATTCGGTTCGTATAGAAGGGCTTGTGGGATATATTCGGGGTAGGCGAGTCGATTGGGCGCCAAAGGGATACAGCCCAGCCCCATCGCATCCATCATGGCGAGTCCTTGAAAATCGTGCTTGGCCGTTGACAGAACGCAGTCGGCATTTTTGAGTAAGTCTTGGTAGGCCATTTTTGATTCTAGATACCCAAAATGCAACAAGTGCTCTGAAAATTGTGTTTTGATTGTGTCAAACTCTGCTGGATGGCGGGAAAACTGTTGTCCAACGAGGGACAGTTTGTAAGGAACGGACAAGGATTCCAACGTGTGTAGCAAAATATCGGGTCCTTTGTCGTACTCCCATCGGTGATTCCACACCAAGTGTATCCAGTCGCGCTCTTGGGGTGGAGAGTTTCTCTTTTGCAAATAAACATCGTCTATGGGAACAGGCAATACCTGACTTTTTCTTTCGATTTCTTCAATGCAAGAGCGGGGTGCAAAGTCCGGCATTTTTTTGAGCAACTTTCGAACCCCATCCAACAGACTGGTCAGGTTGTACTGGCTGTTGAATAGAATCAGGTCTCCTGCAAGCATGGTGTACAAGTTTTGAATGGCGAAATAGAGCCAGTCTCGTTGTACAATGTCGTGTTGCAAAGGGTAGGCAAACTGATTTTCATGACAGTACACAATGGTGCGAACACGACTCAGCGAGGGGATGAGCCCTCGAAGAACGGATAAATTCACCATTGAAGTGCATACAATCAAATCATAGGGTTCCTGAAGGGTTTCTCTCTCTGTCATGAACCACGAGTAGGCGTTTCCTGGGTATCTCCAAGAAAAGCGTCTTCCAGGCAACGTCAATAGGGTCCAATCAGCCTGTGGCGTATTGACCATCAGTTCGCGACACCATCGCGCGTGAGATTGGGCATGATATGCAGAGAGTAACAAAATCTTCATGAGAACGGATTATCCGATTTTGCCAGTGTTTCCAATAAGTTGTATTCTTTATCTCTATTTTGAAATGTTGCAGTGCAAAATATAATTGAAATTGTTGAAAAAATTACTATACTAAGGGTGTTTTTGCAAGTGAGGAACGATGTCCAACGTAGTCAATTGTATCTTGTGTGGTGGAGCTGGTACCAGATTGTGGCCTTTATCCCGACAGAAGTTGCCCAAACAGTTTATCCCCTTGTTTGAAGGGCGTTCCTTGTTTCAAGAGACCGTTCGACGCAACAAGTCTTTGTGTGATTCGTTGATGGTTGTGTCGAACGCTGGAATGGCACATCTTGCTCTCCAACAACTGGAATCGGAAGGTTGTACAGGTCGATTGTTACTGGAGCCAGTTGGGCGCAATACCGCCCCAGCATTGGCTTTGGCTGCATTGCAACTGAACAAAGAAGACGTCATGCTGGTTACGACATCGGATCACGTCATTCGAAAACAAGAAGCTTTCTCTGACGCTGTGCGTCAAGCAATCTCACTGGCAAGAGAAGGCAACATTGTGACCTTTGGGATTGAACCCACGCATCCTGAAACGGGGTTTGGCTACATTGAGCATCAAGGCAATACGGTCATTCGCTTTAAGGAAAAGCCAAATTTGGAAACGGCGCAACAATATTTGGCATCGGGAAATTTCGTTTGGAACTCGGGTATGTTCTGTTTTACAGTGGGTGTATTTTTGGAAGAACTCAAACGGTATGCGCCAGAGATGTATTCCGCCTGTGTGGAGGCGATGGACAACGGGACTGTCACCACTGACGGGCTACAAACGCGTGTTGATCTAGACAAAATGATGAAGATTCCATCTCTCAGTGTGGATTATGCTGTGATGGAGCATTCGAAGAAGATGAAGGTGATTCCCTGCGATCTTGGGTGGTCGGATTTGGGGTCCTACGATGCCTTGTACGAAGAGTTTGCAGATTCTCGACAAGATGCTTCCGGAAATGTGGTCTTTCGCGAGGAGATTACACCACCTTCCAACGAGGATGGACATTCAACACAACTGGTCGAATCTATGGGCAATCTGATCGTTTCTTCCGAGCGACAAGTGGCCTTGGTGGGGGTTGAAGACCTCTTGGTTGTCGATACACCAGATGCTTTGTTGATTGCTAAGCGGGGTGAGTCTCAAAAAGTATCCACAGTCGCAAAAGCCCTTAAGGCTTCAAAGTCTCCGTTGATGGACAGTCACACCACCACCTATAGACCTTGGGGTGCGTTTCAAAATTTGCTGGACCAGCCCGGTTACAAAGTCAAACGCATCATTGTCAATCCAGGAGCCAAACTGTCTTTGCAACGTCACCAGCACCGCGCTGAACATTGGACTGTGGTGGAAGGGAATGCTTGGGTGCGCAACGGCGAAGAAGAGTTTGAACTGACTGTGTCACAAAGCACTTTTATTCCACAGCGAGCCATTCATCGATTGGAAAACCGCACAGAAAATCCTGTTGTGATCATTGAAGTTCAAACCGGTTCTTACACTGGGGAAGACGACATTGAGCGTTTGGAAGACATCTATGGTCGTACTGGAACCAATACCTAATCTACAATTACCGAACGTGGAGTGATCATGGCAATCTCTTGTTTTAAAGCGTATGACATTCGTGGAAAAGTCCCAGAGCAACTGTCCACCGACCTTGCCTATGACATCGCGGTCGCCTTTGCTGCAGAACTTCAACCGACGTCTGTGGTTGTGGGATATGACATTCGCTTGGAATCTCCGGCAATCGCAGGCGCGGTGCGTCGGGGACTGATTGATGCGGGGGTGGATGTCATCGATATCGGGTTGTGCGGAACTGAAGAAGTGTACTTTGCAACGCCACATTTGAATGCCGATGGGGGGATTATGGTCACAGCCTCCCACAATCCAAAGGGTTACAACGGCTTAAAGATGGTGCGACAAGGGTCCAGACCCATCAGTGGAGATACGGGTTTGAAAGCGATTGAGGCGCGTGTAGAACGCAGAGACCTCCCGTTGGCATTAGAGAAGGGTTCTGTGTCTCAACATTTGGATAAGAGCGCGTACGTCGATCATCTTTTGTCCTACATCAACGTCAATAAGTGGCGAGATACCAAGCCGATGAAGATTGTCTTCAACGCTGGGAATGGTTCAGCAGGGGCTGTCATTGAGCAAATTGTCAACAAACTGCCCATCGAAGCGGTATACGTTCATTTGGAACCCAATGGCGATTTTCCAAACGGTGTACCCAATCCCTTGTTGGTAGAAAATCGCAACAGTACAGCAGAAGCCGTGATTGAAAACGAAGCAGATTTTGGAGTGGCTTGGGATGGGGACTTCGATCGATGCTTTTTCTTTGATAGAGAGGGTCAGTTCATTGAGGGCTATTATGTTGTCGGGCTATTGGCCGCATCTTTGTTGAATGGCAATCCAGGGGAGAAAATCATTCACGATCCACGACTGACTTGGAATACGATTGACATCGTAGAACAAAAAGGTGGCAAGCCCATTCAATCCAAAACCGGACACGCATTCATCAAAGAGATCATGCGCGCTGAAGACGCAGTGTATGGTGGAGAAATGAGCGCACATCATTATTTTCGTGATTTTCATTACTGTGATTCAGGCATGATTCCTTGGTTGCTTGTTGGTCAGTTGCTCGTGGACAGCAAGAGTTCTTTAGCCTCACTGGTGACTGAGCGCATTTCCATGTTTCCTTGCAGTGGAGAAGTGAACTTTACCGTGCAAGATATTCCTTCAATGATTCAAAAAGTAACCGATTTTTACAATGGTCTTAATCCTGTCTTTGATCGTACGGATGGTGTCAGTATGAACTTTGAGGACTGGCGATTGAACATTCGTGCTTCCAATACAGAACCTCTGATGCGTGTTAATATTGAGTCGAAAAATAGCAAGGGATTGGTCGATAGGCGACTTAAGGAATTAACCGATCTAATTTCAGAAAACCTACAAAATACTTAAAATAGTTTGAAATTCTTCAAGGGATCGACTATATTTTGAGCAGTCTTTTCTGGAGTTACAATGAACAGTCGAAATCGTTCTGGTCAGAAAATATTGTTTCTATCGTGGCGAGACATTAAGCATCCCAAGAAAGGGGGTGCAGAAGTCTATACTCATGAAGTCTTAAAACGACTGGTCGAACGGGGCATGGAGATTGAGCATTATTCAGTGCTCTTTGACGATGGTGTTCGTGAAGAAATGATTGATGGGGTGCGGTATATTCGTTCAGGAAACAACGCCACCGTCATTGTGCACGCGATGGCACACTATTATCGACATCAGTCGGAGATTGCCCTCGTCATCGATCAGTGCAACACCCATCGGTTCTTTTCGTCTCTTTGGATTCCCCATTCCAAACGCGTGTTTTTCATTCATCAACTGACGCGTGAGATTTGGCAACAGATGTATCCAGGCTCCAAAGGTAGGTTGGGCAATCTGTTGGAAACAGCGATGCTGAAGATGAATCGCCATGACAACACCATTACAGTTTCCGAATCAACCCGCTGTGATTTATTGTCTGTGGGTTTTGATCCAAAGCGTGTCATCATCGCCCCAGAAGGATTGGTCTTTGACCCTTGGAGTCCGGAAGACTTTTTTGAGAAGGAAGGCAACACATTGCTTTATGCTGGTCGCATCAACCCATACAAAGGGGTCGAAGTCTGCATTCAAGCACTGGCGAAGTTGCGGGAAGAAGGGCGAGATACCCGTTTGTGGGTGGTCGGTAAAGGAGACCCAGAGTATATCAACCAGCGTTTGAAGCCGTTGATTCGTCAACTTGGATTGACCTACTCTGAGGGAATGGGTGATCCGCGAACTGAAGATGTGCACTTTTTCGGCTTTGTCAGTAGTTACGACTTGAAAAACTTAATGTCCCGCGCCAAAGCGTTGCTCTTTGCTTCGCAACGTGAGGGGTGGGGGCTAACGGTTTCCGAATCAGCCATCGTGGGAACACCTTCTGTCGTGTGGCCTTCTCAGGGGTTGATCGATGCTGTCAATTTTGGGACGGCGGGCTATTTGTGTGCTCAAAAGGACGTGGTGTCGATGGTTGAACAAATCGGTCGCATCTTTGATGATCCCGAAGGCTATGACAAAATGCGAATGGATGCCTATCGGTTTGCCTGTACTTTATCTTTTAATCGTTCTGCGGATGTATTTGAATCATGTCTAAAACAACTTCTTCCTCAACAAGCCAAACAAACCAAATAAACCAAATGAGCAATCATCGTCAAGTTCATTCTGTTGTCGTTGCGATGAGCACTTTTAACGACACGGAACGTACTGTTGCCGCAGTGCGTAGTGTTTTTACTTCCCAAACTCGTGCCAAAGTCTATGCGGTTGTTGTGGATGATGGTTCGGAGCAAGAAACGGTGGATGCATTGGCGGTTCTAGAGCCCGAATATGAAAACTTGACATTCCTACCTCGTCCACACCGTGAGCGTGGTTATGCCCGTCATGAGGCAATCCAAGAATCTCTCAAACTTGATCCAGATTATATTTTGTTTATGGATGCGGACATGGAACTGGACCCTTTGGCGATTCAGCATTGTATTGATGCTGTTCAGCAATCCGGTGCAGGGGCTGTGCTCATTCGTGAAATCCCTCATTCATCCTTTGATAATTTTGCCACTCGGGTCAAAGTGTTTGAGCGTCACATCATCAACAATTCTCAAATGCCTGTGACTCAAGATTGCATTGAGGCGGCTCGTTTTTGGACTGTTGAAGCGTGGAAACAAAGTGGGGGACTCAATCCAAAACAGATTGCTTTCGAAGAGATTCAGCCGACAATTCGATACATTAAGTCGGGTGGTAAAGTGGTTCGTCAACGCGCTGCCAAACTCAAGCACGATGAAAAAGAAGTACATTTCAGCGAACTCTTTGGTAAGAAAGGCTATTACTTTGGCGCGATGCACAAGACTGGGACCTCAGAGGAACAGGGATTTACAGAGATGCTGAAACGGTGGTACCCATTTCGCAAGGTCTATTACGAGCGTCAAAATGTGAAAGAGTACATCAAGCATCCAGTCATGACTGTTGGCATGGTGGGGATGTATGCTGGACTGACCTTTCTGGCTGCCAAAAATCTGGGCACTGAGAGTCTTAAAAAATAGTGTTCGATGCTCTATAACCTTGATCGCTTTAAATGAATCAAGTCCCTAGAGTATCAAGCAACGTACGGTTCTAGAGCAGAGACTGACTGATAAATTTTGTTTTTCAGTCTCGTCTGCGTTCAATGCGTATTGTGAGACCAATCAAGGTTGCAAAACCCATTAGCATAATCCATACACCGCGGTTCCACGTCTGATTGAGGGCGATGTTGGCTTCGACAGTGGTTGTATCTCTGGGGATTTCGAGCCCAAAACTCACTCCGTTGACCGCAAACGCCGGAAGACGAATCCCGTTGGCTTCAAAGATCCAATGATGAATTGGAGATTCAAAGAACTGAAAGCGCGTCGAAGACGTATCACTTTCCAATTCAATGTGTCGTTGTCCCCTTGAGGCTTCCACAAGAACTGGCGTTTGCATCTCGTTTAACTCCCAGGTGTTTGGGTCGGACCATTCGGTTCCTGGGCGTTGTTCCAAAAGTACAAGTGCATCGATTCCGATGGAACCGTCTTCCTGCCACAACTGAAATCCTCCGATTGAGTATTTCGCTTGTTCAGAGAACACTTCTTTGTGCTGAGCCATAAATTGTACTTGAATGAACGCCGTTCCATCTGGAGGGTTGGTGAACTCGTCATAGGTTGTAAATTCCGGACCTCCATGTGCGGTGTCACTCAAATATACGACGCCAATTTCCTGCTTGTGTTCGTCGAGGAACTTCAGTTTGCCATGCAATGAACGACAATCGACAACTGCATACTTGAACCACAGCATTAAAGAGCTTGATTCTGAATACGGAATGATTGCACTGTTCAACGAACCCCAATTTTTCTCCCACATGGGCAATGTTCGATCGGTGTATTGTTCACCTCGGTGTTTGATGATGCATTCCGATACATCACGGTTGTCCAGTTCATTCCAATCGATGAGTGGACGTGCTTGTCCTTGTATGTTCAAATAAATGTCGTAGAGCCCTCTGTCCAAAGACAAATCTTTGATGCGGGTCGTTGCAAAGTTTTCCAAGCGGGCGACTTCTTTGCGTGTCAAACGTCGGTCATCCTGTTGTTGAATGGTTGTCGTATAGATGGGTTCATTCGCATTGTCTCGTGCATAAATCGACAGGGTGTACTTGTCCTGTGGGTTGGGCAAGTAATCCAACACATCCAACTGATAGACCCCTGATTTTACAACATCGAACGTAGAGTGCAGAGTTCCTCTTAGACCGTGCTTCATGGTTCCACCAATGTAGGCGGCATCCACATTTTCACTTTCAACCAACTCTCCTGTCATATCCACCGAATCAACGATGTACATCATTGTTTTGTTGGCAATCTTATCGGCGGTATCGTTTTGTAGGGTAGCCATGTCTGCTGTGGACAACCATGTGAGGGCATTGATGGCATTGATTCCAGTTTTGTTGGTCATGCGTATATCCCCATCCATTGCACCTGTTGTGGGATAGGCTACCCATTCCATTCTGGAGACTGGCCCACATCGAGTATCGAGTTCTTTATCAAAGCCTTCTGTTGTAAAATGAACAATCCCTCCCTTGGGTGAACACAGATAGCGAATCCATAGGAAGCCCGCTGAAGACTGGGCTGATTTTTTTCTTACTTGCTCAGGCAATTGAAAGGTCAAGGTATTTGCAGTGGAGAAATTCTTGAGTTCAAAGAGTTTGAGGTCGCTAAACTGTATTGAGATGTCCGTTTGGGTTGGGTTGAGAACACGGATTTCCAGTGTTGCCGAGGTTGTACCTTCGGGAGTCAAGAATGTTTGGGATAGTTCTTTGATGGACTTGGGTGGAATGGTGTTTGGGGCGTAGGCATAGGCTGTGTCCAGTCGATTGCCTTCTGCTGAATAAAAGCCCACTCTAAATTCCAGTTGTACACCTTCATCTTGAATTTGTTGTTGAGCGACGCGAACGTAATAAAGTTGCAACTCTTCAATGGCAAATTTTGGTGTGTCGAGCATTTGCCATTCTGTGGGGTTTACGGTTCCGGGTACGGTTACTGAAAATACCTCACTGTCCGTATCGTTGGATTCTGTGGAAATCTGAAAGTGCTCGAAGGGTCTGAAGAAATCAGTGGGCTTTTCAACCTCTTCAGTCAAAAATGGAATGCCATTCTCTGGTGGTGCGAGGGCTTTGTGTGGAACTTGAACGGGCGAAAGCGTAAATGCCAAACCCCGTCCCATGTCAAACCCCGATTTGTGGTTGGCAAGTTTGTAATGCTTGCTGGTGTGCTCCCAATCATGCCCCGTCAAAATGAGTTTTGCCCAACTTGAATGGGGGGTGACGTTGCGTAGGGAGTCTGCGGGATAGGCAAAGTCATCAGCGGGCAACTGTGTCATCCACAGGTCCGCACTCGACGTAACTTCGACGATTTCGTTTTCGTGTAACAGGTCCAGTTCTGGTTGGTGACCGTCATAGGCAAAGAGTAAATTGACATTGCTCACCGCCGTTCGGAAATAGCGTGGCATCCATTGCAATCGTTCCAATCCACCGGTTGTGTACGCTAGATTTTCAAAATATTGTGCATCGCCTTTGGCAGGTTTGACTTCGTAGAGCGCCATGAATTCTTCTTCCCACACCAATTCCAAATCGGCTTGTCCATCCAAGAGGGTCTTGTAACTATCGAGGCGTTCTTGAGCGTAGGGATAGTCTCTTCGTAGGACAATGTGGGTGATGCCGGCTTTGGATACCAGTCCACCGACTCCGTCTATATTGTGGTGGTCCAATTGATGATGTAAATACTTTAAAAAGTACATGACCATCATGTCATTGCCCTCAAACGGGAAAATTGTATCTTCCCGGGTGTCGAAGCACATGTGGTCCCCAGTGGCTTTCGGGCGGTTTAAGTCTTGAATGTCACCGGTGTTGAAGGCTGGACTGGCGACGTTGATCAAAGGGTGCGTCACGAAGTCTGACACAGGCAAGTACAGCACTTTGTGTGGGTCGGGCAGGGTGTTCAGTTCAGCTTGAAGGTTGTTATATGGTGCCGGCCACTCAACTGGGTAATAATAGCCCAAGAAAAAGATGTGGTAAATCGGACCCAGCCACAAAGCCATTCCAATGGCCATAACCGATGCTATGCCTCCTGATACCACACCATTCTTGGCAATGAACTTTTTGAATCCCACTTCAAGGGCTGTGCAACCATAGCCAATGAAAATGGCTGCCGGCAAAATGAAGACCCCATAGAGTTTGTTTGGGTCGCGAATCATATCTCCAAACGGATACATGGTGTCAAAGACCATTGAGATGTATTTGGCAGCAAAGGAAGGAAAATATGTGCCTGTTGCAACGAACAGTACCAATGCACTTAGAGCAGCCAAGAAGATGCGTCGAGAATACAACAGCCCAATCGCACCAACAGACATGACCACCAGTCCACCCAGTTTGAATGTTTCTGGTAGCAGGGTGTGGTCAAACTGTGGCCACCAATAACTGATGCCCAATAATAGGTTGGTGGGGGTGACAGCCCTGGAAAAATTGACAACCGTTTCGATGGCGTTGACGTTGTTTTGACTGGGGCGAATACCGCCTACGATACTCATCACGAAAGGCATTATCCAATAGGCAGCAAACAATATGAAGGTACCACCTGTCAAAGCCCCTCTCAAAGCATACCAGACAAACCATGGAAAGAGGCATTTGCGTTTGAACGCGTACCAAAGAGAGCGAGGTACCAAGATGCCGACCATCGCTACCATGCACAGGATGATGAAAATCCCAAAGTGAATCCCCGCAAAACTGGCTGACACCACCGCGCCGAGCAACAAAAATTTTCGCCACTCTCTCATAGATAAGGGCACATGAAAATTGCTGCGTCCCCAAGACTCTTCTCCCAATAGACCCCAATACCAACTGATGGCCAAGGGAACCAAGGCATAACCACACAAAATAAAAATGTGCTGAATGCGAATCATAACCCAAGGATTGATGGCATACACCAGTGCGCCAACAATCAATCCCACTTCGGACAAGGGGTGTTTGGAGTCTTTGATCAATCGTCGAAACAAGGAGCCAAAGCTAAATGTGGTCACCACAAAGATGAGGTAGATCAGGGAAGCCAAGAAGATGTGGCCACTGTTCCCAAAGATTTTGCCAAGCAAGTAGGGCAGGGCAATCCACGTCAATCGTGGGAGGTTGAACCAGTTTGGGGTTCCAAGTTGTTCGTTGTACACGCCAATGACATAGTTTAGATACTCATCGGCGACGCGACCAATGGCCAAGTCTGAATAGGTGATGTGTCCAGGCATCAGCAACGGTGTGGTTGCCAGTAACAGGATAAAAGACGCGATGAGTTCAGGTCTATAGTGCTTTGCCCATTGGAGGGTACGCTCTTTGATGGTTGCTTTAGGTAGCATGAGGTTCTTCATTTTCTGTTGCGTTTAGTGTCTCGTCATCTTGTTCTGTTCCAGAATCTTTGGTGTTCTCTGGCTCAGTGGATTCTTCTCTAGAATCGCTATTGTTCAAGTAGGCCAATATACCCAAAACGATGGTTGTGATCCACACAACACCAGCCGTTCGAATGATGATTTCATTTCCGTCCAACCCTTCACTGGACAGAAGAACGCCCAAAATGATGCAACAGGCTCCCAACAACCAAGACAATCCACGGGTTCTTTGTGCAATGTGCCAAGTCACAAACAATTGTATCGCACAGAGTGCAAAATTTGAGAACCACGTCCACGAAAGAAGTTCAAAAGAAGGAACGATGTTTTCTGGAAAACTAAATCGAATAAAGGGATCCAACATCCAAGAACCCAGTGGAGACAGCAAAGCGGCGACAGGTACAAAGGCGAAGGTGCCCATCAAAATCTGCTTGCGAATCTTTGGGGTACTCTTTGCTCTTGCAAAGGCCGGCAAAATCACGATTGCCACACTGGCACCAACAAAATAGAGAATTTTACCAAACTTGTTGGCTGTGACATAAGCCCCACCAGCATCCCCTAAATTCTCGCCCGCTACAATCATGTCAATGCTCAACAAGTAGGTCAAAAAGAAATTGCTCATGACCACACTGAAAATTTCTTTGGACAGTCCGGTTTGTGCTTCCGTTTGCTTCCAAACATCCTGCCAAAGTTCTTTTGGCATGAGAAAGAGCGCGTAAATGAGGTGGGTAAATGAGGCACCCACCACGACAACCCATGCCTCATTCAACGTGACAATGGTTTCCATGTAGGAGTACAAGATGATAATTCGAAAGACATGTTCAACGGCTTGCGCACTCCACAAGCCATAGAATCGCTCGGTACCCTGCAAAATACCCCGACAAAAACTGATGCCCACATGAGAGGACAGAATCAAGATGTAGGGCCAAACGCCCGTCACATCCACGGATTTGAGGTCTGGAAAGAGCGTTGTGGGCAACATGAATGGCGCAATGTTCAAGATGCCGACCAGAAGTGCTGCGATTAAAAAGTCTCTTGCCCCCACAATCTTTTCGGCAGCAGCAATTCGTCTAGCCACTACTGTTTGGAGAGCCAGTCCAATGGTGCTAAACACCGTAAAGATGCCCAGTCCCGAATTGAAAAGGGCGAGGGGTTCTGGATCCAGTGCATGTCCCGTCATCACGATGAATGCAAATGTGACAACAAACATGGGAATGTCCAAGATGATGTACACAGTCTTCGGTTTTGTTTTGATGAGGTGCTTGATTTTCTTGATCATTAGATGATCCTTGCTGTCAGGAAGAGTGTCCGTGATGTCGGCACGGTGGAGTTTGGATACCAGTATTGTTGGTAGGAGAGTTGGATTTGGTAGGGGACAGGATATTCGTACCACCTATCCATGTCTCTGGTTTTGCCCAAAAATGCATTTTGGTATCGAAGACCGATATCTGCCTGAAATACATTGTTGAATTCATATTGTCTAGAACGAGACAGAACAAGGCTTGAATAGGGGATTAGATGGTCGTTAACGTTGTATTCTAATTTTCCCAACATCAAGAATCCAAAGGCGGTGTTCAGTTTTGGGAGACCCTGCAATTGTTCTGTTTGAAGCAGGGCAGAGTAAATAAATTTTTCAAAAGACGATTGGGCTGCAGTCTCGGTCATGATGCTGTTGAAATTTGTGCCACTCGGCAATTTGTCTCGACGAAAGCTGACCGATTGAAACAAGGAATCCAATCCTTTACTCCAAGCAACGCTTCCATTACCCAAAAAGAACTCCGTGGGGAGACCATACTTATCCAATCGCTGCACCCCATAACTGACATTTCCCCCGTATAATATCGAAGAACCTGTTGGTTTGTAATTGCTTACAAATTTGACCATGGGAAATCCTCGTGCCGTGGTTTGAGCATATTTTTCATTTTCCAATAAGTAAATTCCAGAGAGTTGTTTTTGTAGAACACCGTTGGGCAAAAGATCGGTTGCGCTCCGTTTGAATTCAAACAAATTGGCCACAACGTCCAGACTGCCAGACGAATTTACGTGGGTGTAGTCTACAGAATACTTTGCTGTTTCTGGCCCCACAAAATTGAAACTTTGGTTGAGAACGCTTTGATCAATTTGAAATCCAGCCACGGGTTGATCAGAGAAGGCCGTTTCTCGCACCAATGTCATCGCATGGGGGCGCACACTCAATCGGGTTACAGAACCAACCAAGCCGAGTTGTGGTATTGGGCGATAGGCCAGTGTACCAATGCTCGATTTCTTTATGTTCAACACCAAGTCCTCAAATCCACTGATGTGTGGCATCGCTTTCAATTCTGCATCTCGGGCTTTTCCAGGGTGCCCAGCGCGCAAATACACGTTGATTAAATCAACCAGAGCATAGGGGTTCTTTGGTTGTATTTTGTACGCATTGTCAAAGGCGTTACTGGCTCGATGGTAATCTCGTTGTTCCAAATAGAGGTGTCCCAAGGTGGACTGCGCCTTGTAATGTTTCGGAAAATATTGCAGTACCTTTGTGTAAATCCTTTCGGCATTGTCAAAGTCCATTATGCCAAAATACGCATTTCCAAGGGCGATGTATTCTCCAAACTCTATGGCAAATGAACAGTTTGGCTCAGGTGGTTCTTCGGAATAATGATATTCTGTCGCAGTTGGCTGTGGGGGTATATCTAGTTTGCCAGATTCATACCGTTGCCAAAAATTCTCACAGAGTTCTGCTTTGAGTATCTCAATGCTCTCTTGACCGGCTCTTTGCCACTCTTCTGGCTCATTTTGTCCCAGCATGAATGAGCCATATGCTTGGAGTACCTTGGCCTTGTCTTTTTGACCTCTGCCACCTGGCCTCAATGGGTATCTGTCCAACATGTCTAACAAAAGGGCTTTTGCTTCGTCATTTTGTTTCTGTCTTCGATAAATGTTGACGATGCTGAGTTCAAAATCCGGTAGGCCTGTTGCTTCTGCCAATGATTTGTAGATTTGAATGGCGCGATCTGTTCTGCCTGTGTGTTCATAATAGATTGCCCGTACCCCTTCGATATCATTGCGTCTCATTTGTGGGATGGGATTTCCAAGACTGTCAACCAGTTTCAATGCTTCATCTTGTATATCAATCGCATAGAGGGTATCTCCCAAGTCGTCCCAACGTCCCATTTCCATCAGCGATTTCAGCACCAGAATGGAACGTCCATATTGATACATGTGGTCTTTTCCGACGATGAGACCTACAGTATCCAATACCTGGTTGGCACGATGTTCCTGCAATAAAACTTCTCCCCAAACTTGTTTGATATTGACATTGTTTGAGTCTTTTACGAGCGCATCGCCCAAGACGTCGTCTGTTCTGTCTGACTCTCCAACAAACGGTACCGTTGCTGCAAGATCGATGGCTCTTTGTATTTGCATTTCCGGTCGAAATTCATCAATTCGCAACGCGTGAAATTCATTGGCGGCTTTTTCATATTGCCCAAGGTTCATCGATCGTTTCGCCAAACCAGTTCGGGCATCCAAGATGAGGATTTTCGCTGTGATTATTTGACGTTGATCGGGGCTCATAGACGGATCTGTTAAGACCTGTTTGCAATCGCGAATGGCTTCGTCCCACTTTTGTTGAGTCAAGTATATTTTCGCTCTGGAATTTAGCACCCGAGCATCCAGTCCTTTGTCTTCATACCACTCAGCAAGTTGGGTTTCAGACTCAATCGTTCTGTTGTCTTTATTTTTGGTGTCGATCAGTTCCAACAACACGTCCAACAAGTCTGGGGCTTGTTCTCGGGCTTTGGTGAATAGTACTTCTGCTATTTGATTGTTGCCGAGACTTCGATGTGCCGTTCCCGCAATCAGTATAAAAGAAAGTGGTACGGGGTTGCCATCCAATTGTTTGCGTCCATCAGCGAGCGTATCCAGTGCATTCTGGTATTCTTGAGCCCCCAGGTATATCCCCGCAAGTCGGGAAACCACTTTGGGATTGGAGTATCCGTATTCGCCGACAAATTCTAGGAGCAATCTTTTTGCTTCTTTATAATTGCCTTGGGCTTTTAAGGTTTCAAAGTATTCTAAAAAAATGGTTGAGTTGTTTGGGTTTTTATGGAGCAACTTGATGAACAAGACTTTCGATACGTTGAGTTGTTCATCAAGACGATAGCAAACAGCGCCATCCAGTCCAAAGTGAGTTTGTGGATTGCGAACATAGACCTCATAAATTTTGGGACAAGCGTTGCTGTAATCTTCACGGCTCATTAGTGACTTTCCCAATTTCCAGTCCACTTCATCTATTTGATTTTGGGAGGCTGTCGCGCGATTCTCATTGCCTTGCGCTGTATACTTTGCTTTGGCTTCGATAAACTCTTTCTTTGCGTTGTCCAGTTCATTGATGTCTAAATAGAGAGCAGCATTTTCAAACCATGGGTCCCCACTATCGGGGAATAGAACCTTCAATTCTGTGTAAAAGATTTTGGCTTGATTGAATACACGCATTTTTCGGTAGCATTTTCCGATGCTCAAGTGAAAATCGATGATGCTGTTGTCGATGGTTATCAACTCTTCATAGGCTGCTAGAGCCGCATCATAGTTTTTTGCCTCAAACTGAGCCGCCCCAAAGATGGTCAGATAATCAAATCGGTCATCGGAGGTGGGGGTGAAGTTTTCGAGAACGATTAAGGCGTCCGCAATTTTCTTGACACCCAATAGGACTCCAGCGTACTCTTTGACAGCTTGCACATCTTTTGGACGCCGTAGATAGAGCGCTTTGAGTACCTGTTCAGCTTTTTCCAATTGTTGCTCTCGCTTTAGTAAAATGGCGTATTCAAGATCTGCAGCTTTTTTGTCTGGAAATTGATTGATAACGGTTTCAAAGACGGCACTTGCTTCATCAATTTTTCCAGCGGCGCCAAGATAATAGGCATAACCAACTCCCGCACCGTAACTTTTGTCCCGTTCCCAAACTGTTTTGAGAATGGCTAGGGCAACCTCTACATTGCCACTTTCAAAATTGAGTTTGGCTTCTTCAGCTTCCGTCAAAGCTGCGTGTGTAACTGTGGCGGTGGGGTAAAGCGAAATCCCATAGAGCACGATTGAAAGGAGCAATGTTGTAACGGTTTTGGTATACCACATAATAGCCGTCTTATATCACTTGTACGGGTACAATTCGATTATTTTTCAATCACACATTCGGTACGATGGGAAATCCACTAGCTTACAGCAACACATTTCCATGAATTTGATTATGCGCTCTTGGATGCCACATGGTATGCGCCAGTGATCATTTGCTTGCGAATGGTGCGAATGCTTTTCAGGAAGTCGATGACGACAGGTACTGGCATGACAGTTGAAGGTGCATCTTCAATATTGTATTCGACCGGTACAGGTTCGGCTCTAAGCTTGTTGACTCGGGCAATGGCAAAGAGTTCAATATCGAAGGGGAAGCCGTTCACTGTCCCACGAGTGAAAAGTTGTGATTTGGACTTGTGCAACCCCTTCAAGCCTGCCTGAGTGTCTCGGATGCTGCCAATTCCCATACGTTCGACAAGTTTGTTCAGTACGAAACTCATGGTGTCGCGCTTTTTTTGATACTCGACCTTTTGTTCTGCGACGATGCACTTGCTGTCTGGATGTCGACGATCAGCGAAGGCCAAGTCAGCCCCTTTTTGCAATGCCTCTACAATTTTGTCTACTTGATCCAAATCATAAGCCAAATCAACATCTGTGAACACGTGATAGTCCCCAGTGCTCTCTTTCAAACCTCTTCGGACCGCCGAACCTTTCCCCATGTTTCTTGGTTGTACCAGCAGTTTCATGTAAGGGTAGGAGCGAATAAGGGCTTTGACAGCGGCCACCGTTTGGTCTGTTGAACCATCATCGACAAAGATGATTTCCCAATCCTTGTCGTTATTCGAACAGAAAGCATGGATTGTAGAGACTGTACGGTGAACTCTAGAGGCATAATTGTAAATGGGGATAATCAATGAAACCATGGGCATTGTCCTCTCCGGTGGATGCCTCTAGTTTACAAAAATAATATTTTTATTTACACCAATGAATAAGCATGTCTGCCAATGTGTTTTTTACAATTCTAACATTCTACAGATAATTATAATAGTTGTAGGTGGTTTTGAGAATTTTGTCTCAAATAAACATCGAACTTAAAAATACTAAACTTAAAAATATTAAAAGGTACTTTGAGAATTTTTTGGTAAAAAAAACTTGGTTGCGAAAAGACACGTGTTGAAGTGGTGCAACATGCAAGTGCCCCTTGTTCACTCCTTGATCCTGCCTTTCCATTCACCGTTTATATCGAAACTGAATCGGAGACTCAGTCCTGCCACAATTGCGCCTGTGATGGTGCTTGATGACGAACTTCCTTTAGTTGAGTAGAAATCCAGTGAATGGCTTCCTGAAATTGTCCTAAGGCATTGTCCTTTGTAAGTGTGTAGGAAGAACCGTTGAGGTGCACACTGTTGATCGGTAGGCTTGTGAAATGCTTTGGGATGTTGTCCCACAAATTTCCCCAATACTGTAGGCCTTCTTCTGTCCATGACAAGGAATCGGTTCGCAATAGCCACCCCGCATCAATCCATGAAGCCACTTGGAGTTTTGATGCATGGCTGTCGTCAAACGCAGTCGGGACACTCAATGTAGAATTGTCTTGACTTGCAACAACTTGTATGCCGTAAGCCTGCAGACTTTGGTGCAACAAACAGGCTACAAAGGGATGACAGTGAATCGAACACGTTGATTGATTGTAAACAGGTTTGTACACGACCTTTCGATATTTGTCTAGTGCCAGTCTGCGAGCATGTACTTGACTCGTTCTTTCTCGAATTGTTCCCCACACTGGACGTTCTGGTTGAAATGGTCTATCAAATAGTCCAAAGCACCAAAGGATGCCCCCATAAGAGGATGGGTCTCTGCCATCTAGGGCTAAGCGATTGTTGAGATCCAACGTCATGCGAAGGGCCTTTCTCGGATTGTCAAACCATTCAATCAGTTGCTTACCCCACGTCATCCGAACGTTGTTGTGCAGTTCGCCTTGTAGATTGAGAGACTGCTGGCAAAGATTCCACAACTCATCGTCTGTTTCTGCCCATCTCAATTGTTGCCAAGAATATGTTTCAGAACGTACGTCATGTTGATGTGCTTCAAGTGTATCTCTTGCCCATTTAGGTAGAGACATCCAGTGTTGTGGCTGTGGAGTGTGGAAACACCAGTGATGCGCCAACTCTCGCCAAATCAGCAACTCGTCCCGATATTTTTCACCACCCGCACCATACTCCATGGACTCACGGGCTAACTGAAAAGACGAGATCATGCCGTAGTGAAGATAGGCCGACATTCTGGAAACGCCTTTTTTCAACGGGTCGTTGCGTTTTTTGTGATACTGCGAGAGACCTTTGTCTTTGAAGTCATTCCACCGTTGTTGCGCCTGTGTTGAGCCACCTTTTGTATGAGGAACAGGCAGAACACTGTGATCTATTTTACAGTCCTTCAACAGTTCAGAAATGACACAATTGTCCAAGTCGACTGGTTCAAAGGGGAGGTTTGGTGTCCATGTCCTGTGTTTGGTTTGCAGTGAAGAGATGTCGGGAAAAGTTGTGTATTCCAGTCGATGTTGCCGTGTTTCAGCAAATCTGTCTCGAAACTGAAATGCCCTAGTGGGTGCTTTGCGCGACAATTTCATCGGCACAATGCAGTCTGTATCGACCAAATACATCGTTTTGTGTGTTCGTTCAGCCAGTCTTTCTGTCCAGTGTGCAAGAAATGGAATGGGCATGTCTTCCGTTACAATGCATACGGCATTGCCGGCAAGGCTGTCTAGGTGCGGACCCCGATGACCCTCTCGTTCAACGTGAAAGACGTACGGTATGTTGAGTCGCCTCATTTCCTTGGAGACATCCACCGCCCCTTCGATAATGAACGTGTGGTGTCTATCCGACGCATATGGATAGCGCTCAGATACGGCATGGTAGACCAGTACAGGCTTGTCAAACTGTTGGGCCAATTCCACTGCGGTAATCAAAGCGGGGTTGTGATCCACACGGACTGCCGTTCGCATCCAGTACAGGACGTAGTCTCCGGTTTCAGGACCTCCCTTGAGAATTCTGGTTCTGTCTATAAAATGCATTGGGAATCCTGTCTGTTGATGTGTCGATGGGCGGCTTCTAAAAACAGGTCGGCAAGACATTCGACGGTGGGTTCTATCGGCTCTGCGTATCCACCACCCATCAAAACCAAGCAGGGGAGTTTCAACGCATCCACGCAATCAAAAACGAGTTGGTTTCTTCGCTGTAGACCCTGTCTTGTCAGATTGAATTTACCCAGTCTATCTGCATGCAGTCCGTCTACACCGGCTTGATAGATGATGGCGTCTGGATTGAACAGTGTCATCATTTCCAAGGCATGCTCTACTTGTTGCCAATATTCTTGGTCATTGGTACCGGCTTGAAGAGGGATATCCAAATCTGACTGCTGTTTTCGAAATGGGTAATTTTGTTCACAGTGGATAGATATTGTTTGAATGTTGGGCATCTCTGCACAAATACTGGCTGTACCATCTCCTTGATGTACGTCCAAGTCCAACACGCTGACCCGTTCGCACCCCATCTCGATTGCCTGAATCGCAGCGATGACGATGTCATTGAATATGCAGTATCCAGCTCCGTGGTCTCGGTAGGCGTGATGTGTACCACCGGCTAGGTTTCCTGCATAGCCGTTGATTTCGATGGCACTGTGCATCGCCTCAATGCTTCCACCAGTTAAATGTAAAGTGCGATCTACGATTTCAGGGTTCCAAGGGCGCAATCCAATCTGTCTTTTCTCTTTTGGAGTGAGAGTACCTTCGATGAATCGATGAATGTATTCGGTACAGTGCACATCACTTAGTTCATGGACGGTGGCTTTACGAGGGGTAAACCACTGCACACTGCTGGCATTATGATGAGTGTCAATGTGCGTCTTGAGTTTTGGATAGCGTTCTCTTGGAAACCGAGCATTTGGACTCAGTCCATCACAGTACAGTGAATGGTAGCCCAGTCTCATCGGTTTTGCAGTCATGGATATATTGGCGATGAATCAGTGACTGTTGACAGTGCCTTGATAGGTCCGGAGCCCATTTGGAGTCATGATGTCAACCGACCAGTACAAAGAAATACTGCGTGTATTGTTGTAGTCGGTCACCGTACCACTGGAATAATGTTGTCCGCTGCTGGTGAACGTTGCACCACTGGGTACCGTGACGGTGACATCGCCTTGAAGATACCCATACACATAGGTGCTACCAGTTCCATAATGCCCAGAGTAATCGACAACATTATAGACTTGGAAGTTCTGCTCAATGTCAAGAACGGACCCATTTGGCGTCACGCAGGGCTCATTGATGCTGAGTGTTCCGTCTGGTTGTAAATTGACCGTAATGTTGCTTTGGCACAGAACATAACTGGTCAGCGAGTTGGTAAACGAGAAGGTCGCATTGTAACTGCCAGCGAGAAGAGAGGCATCAACACTTGGCTCACCCCAATCCCAAGAAGCAGTGTCCGTGGATCCAGGCCCATCCATTGGATCGGTGCCATCAGCAGTCTCTTCACCATCGCTCACCCCATCGCCGTCGCTGTCTTCGTTGAGAGGGTCCGTTCCGTAATAAATTTCTTCACCATCACTGAGTCCATCGCCGTCAGAGTCTGGATTTTCAGCATCTGTGCCTAGGTTGTTTTCAACTACATCTGTGAGACCATCGTTGTCGGAATCTTCGAAAGGGTCCGTTGTAGTATCTTCTTCGTCGTCAGTGTTGCCGTTTGGGTCATCAGAGGGTTCGGAATCTGGATCAGTTTCTGGGTCTACCTCATCGGAAGGTTCGTTGGGGTCTTCGACGGTCTCATCGCTCGGTTCATTTTGTTCATTAGGTTCATCTGTTGAACCTGTTGTGTCTTCTTCGGGTATATCTGTTGTGTCTTCAGAAGACGGCTCTGCGCTCCAGTCTTCTTCGGTTTCCGTTGTAGCATCAACATTGTCGTCTTGACTTTCATCGACAATGGGATCAAGTTTGACATAGGCAGGTTGGCAGGCACTCAAAATCCAAAACAACATACAACACCTCTATTTTTGTGGAAAACAATTATTCTTAGCACAAAACCGTCAATAGTCTACTGTGGTTCAAAACAACTGTCATCAAACTTTCTATCATTGATGGCGCATCGCTTCAATCGGATTGAGTTGACTCAGTTTAAAGGCAGGGTACAAGGTTGACAATACTGAAAAAGTCAAAGAGAACAATGCGTAAAATCCCATCAAAGAAGGGGAATATTTTCCATAGAGTACCGATGAGTTGATTGTGCCACCAATTTGGATACCATCCCCAACACGACTGCTGAGATCCAGTCCGTACTCTACGAGCGGATAACTCACAAGAATACCCAATAGAATGCCCAGTATACTGCCTATTACACCTAGAATGACGCCTTCATATACAATCATCCTGACCAGTAATTGCATTTTCATCCCAATAGACATGAGAACGCCAAACTGATTGAGACGTTCAAGTACGCTCATCAACATCGTATTGACAATTCCCAGTGCGACGATGCTGAACAACACAATATTGATCAGAAGATTGGCAATTTTGTCAACTTCAATCATGTTGATGATGTCAGGAAGTGCCTCTTTCCAAGATAGAATTTCTAGGTTCTTAGCCGTCAAAATGGATTTGCTTTGCTCGACTGCGTCCTCTGTGTCAAAGACATCTGGCAAGTGAACTGCGATTTGATGGGCGGTTGTTGGATTGCTCAACAACTCTTGGGCGGCCTTATAGTGTACAAAGCCAGTGAACGCATCCATTTCATCGGAACCAGTGCTGAAAATGCCTCTGACCCGAAACAAATGTGCATTCATTTCACCATTGGCAGATAGGGTAAAGACCAATTTGTCATTCAATTCCACTTTGAGCATTTCTGCAGTGTTTCGACCAATGAGAATGTCTTTTGGGTCGTCGGACAGCCATTCTCCAGCAATCAATTTGGTTGGCATGTCCGATATTTTGGCTTCTGCAATCGGGTCTACCCCTGTGAGTGTGATGAATGTTGGGTTGGAAGTGGAGGACAGCAAACCACCAATGTAGGCGCGAGTTGTAACGGTGGCATCGGGAAATATTTGCATCATTTGGTCGCGAATTGATTCGGCATCTTCAAGAATGAACGTGGGTTCTTTGTTCTCTTGGAACCCTTTCTGTTGAATGACCACATGTCCGGCAAGTTGACTGACACCTGAGTGCACCAAGGTATCATATTGCCCAACTCTCAACGTTCCAGAGAAAATCAGCACCGCCAATCCAACGGCGATTGCCAAAATGCTGATGATGCTGCGTCGAACGTTGCTGCGGATGTTTCGAAAGGCCAATGTCCAAATCATCATTCACTCCGCAAGGCTGTAATGGGGTCCAGTTTTGATGCGCGAATGGCTGGCCAAATGGCTGCCAACACCGAAATCCAAAATAGGGATGTTACCGGAGTGAAAAACAAATCATCCTTGATAACGGCAAAGACGCGAGGTTCTAGATAGGCGCCCATGATGGCAACGGGTTCGGCAGTGCCGTTGCTAATGTCGATGCCAAAATTCATCAGGTAAATGTCCAACCCAACACCCACCAAAAATCCAAACACCCCAGCGAGAAAAGAGAGGATGATGACTTCCAACACCACCAGCCAAACAATTTGATAGGGGCGCAATCCTAGAGCCTTCAACAAACCAATTTCAGTCGTTCGTTCAAACACACTCATGACCATCGTGTTCAAAATGCCAAAGCCAGCAATGAAGAACACTACGCTTAGGAAAATTGTTGTTCCAACATCTCGAAAACCCATCAGTTCCAATGTTTGTGGAGAGGTTTCCCACCAGGTTTGGACGGATATGTTGGAGGTGTCTGTTGCAATGGACTCATTTATGCTGGTTTGAGTGGGAACGATGGCTTGCTCATCATCCACCAACACCAAAATCTCATGCAACCGTGCGTCCAACAAAAATAAGTCCTGTGCCGATTTGACGTGCATTTGCATACTCCGGTCCGACAGCATGTTTCCACTCTTGTAAATGCCAACGGTATTGTACAGATCGTACACCATGGAGCCATCAGAACCTTGTGAAAACACAAAGATTTCCTCTCCGACACCAACTCCTAATCCTTTGGCAAGATCGGCTCCCACAACCACTTCTTTGTTTTGAGCACTGGAGTCACTCAAGTAGGTGCCAATGGTGATCTGATCGGTGATGCTCGAAAATGTACTTTCCAACTCAGGGAACACGCCCACAATTTGTGCACCGTTGGATATGCCATCCCCACTGACCAATCCATTTCCGTACACTCGACCTGTTGCCGCTTGGGTAGTGGGTAGCCCTTGTATGGTGCTCATCATTTCATCTGTATTTTCAAGGGTGTCATACAGTGACTGACTTTTGGCAAAATCTGGGTGCCTAATTTGAAGGTGCCCGAGTCTGTGGGTCACCATCACATCGTAAAAAGCCTGGTAAAATCCATCGTTGATTCCAATCATGGCCATGCACAGTGCGACAGAAATGCTCATCGCCAATCCCGTGATGAGGGAACGTCGTTTGTTTCGAAGAATGTTTCTCCAAGCGACCGTAAGGTAGAAGCGCATGTTTTCTATTCGACCGTGTAATTGAGCAATGCATCCGCACCAGCAATGGGTCCTGAATGGGAGAAGACCAGCCACTCTATCTGATCGGCGTAGGGTTCTATGCTGGTGGACAACTCTTGCAAGGACTGTTTCGCTTGCTCATAATCTTCTGCAAATCGTTCTCCACCGACGGTGACTTCACCACTCTTTGTGGACTGTGCTGAGTCGCCCATGATCAAAACGTCATTGACCAACAATGCGAGGTTTCCAGCGGTGTGTCCCGGTACTAGAAATGGCAAGATGGTCGTATTGCCAAAGGTTAACTCCGTTCCAGCCTCGAAGGTTGAGATGGATTCCGCCGATGCCTCCTCGGCGAGAAGAAGGTCCTTGTCATTGCTGTGTATATAAAAGGTTGCATTGTTAAAATTGGCGTGGGCACCAACGTGGTCTCCATGACCATGGGTCAACACAACGGTTTGAATGTCATCAATTGTGGCTGCTTGTTCTTCAAGAAAGTTCAATAGAGGCTCGGAGTTTTTGTTGAATCCTGTATCGATCACAATCCACTGTTGAGCGCCATCAACGGTGCTTTCAATGACAAAATTGGATGTAAAAGAGTCCTTGAGTTGGGTGATTGAACCGTGTGACCAGCGATCTTCGATTGGGGCACGTGTACATGCAAGGGACAACAACAGCAAATTCATAACCATCTCCTAATTCTTCATTTTGTCTAATGTAGAACAATTTTGCCTGTTGAAAAGCCTCATGGGATATTTGTTGCCGTTAATTTTTGTCATATCGCTTTGATTTTGCGATACAGTAGAAGAAATGTGTTGATTTGGAGGTAGAAATGTTGTTTGCACTGTTGTTGGGATTGTTTGCTTGTGAAGAGAAATCAGATGAGTTTTCGGTGCTCGCTGGAAACGGAGAGCCTTCTTCTGAGATTCCCGATTCGGATACAGACACCCCTGAAGATACGGCTGGAGAAATCGCAGAGCCTTCTTCGGAGGAACCCGGTGGAGATGATGGCGAGCCCATGACAGAAGAAGAATGTGCACCTGCCGACGAAACGGCCAACGAAGATCCAAACAACTTGATTGGTCGACCAGATTGTGGCTACTATACGTACTCTCAAAGTTGTACGGGCTGTCACGGGGCTGATGGAGAAGGAACCCCGAGTGGTCAGCAATTGGTTGGACACATTGATGGACATCCAGACTCGGAGATTATTCAGAGCATTGTTGAGGGGGAAGGGAATATGCCTGCTTACGATATGCTACATCCACAGTCGGTAGCAGATGTGGTTGCTTATATGCGCAGAGAATTCTCATTGGAATAGTTTTTCATATTCATAAAATGCATGGGTGAGCGATGATTTGTTCCACCCACACCTGTCCCATAGCCGAATGAGCAAAAAATTTAAAAGCGAACCTTGTCACATTGGTACAGTGGTCTATGGTTGAACTATGAGGAATTTCAACGTCACACAAAGCCCAGCACTGTTGGTCGGGAATACACCACTGGTCGAACTGAAAGGGTTAACAGCAAATCCAAAGATTCGTATCTTCGGCAAGGTTGAGTATTACAATTTGACTGGTTCGGTCAAAGCCAGAGCCGCTGCCAACATCTTGAACACTGCGGCAAGAGAAGGCAAAATCAAGAGTGGTTCGGTCATTCTAGACGCGTCTTCAGGAAATACTGGAATAGCTTATGCTGCTTTGGCGGCGATTCATGGATACAAACTGAAACTGTGTCTGCCGACCAATGCCAATCAAGAACGAAAATCAATGCTCAAAGCGTACGGTGCGGAGTGCATCTTTACGTCTCCCTTGGAAGGCAGTGATGGTGCGATTCGAAAGGCGCAGGAGTTGGCAGCCGCAAACCCAGATTGGTTCTATTGCGATCAGTATTCCAATGAGGCCAATTGGCGCGCCCATTATGAAGGTACTGGACCAGAAATATGGGAGCAAACCAACAAAGAAGTGACGCATTTCTTCTCCAGTCTTGGCACCAGTGGAACCTTCGTTGGGACCTCCAAGTATCTTCAAGAAATTTCGAATGGAAAAGTTCAGTGCTTTTCAGTGCAACCAGACTCCCCATTCCATGGTCTGGAAGGCATGAAACATATGGAGAGCGCCATTGTGCCTGCTATTTATGAACCCGATTTGGCAGTGGAGCAGTTGGAAGCCCCAACTGAAGAGTCCATTGAACTGATGAATAGGGTTGCCCGAACACAAGGGCTGTTGATTGGACCATCCTGTGCTGCTGCCCTGTTCGCAGCCTTGGAATATGCAGAAAAAGTGGAAGAGGGGACATTTGTCGTGGTCTTTCCCGATTCTGGAGAACGTTATTTATCAGATGCCCATTTGTGGGATGAGTGAGAGTGTATCTATGGCATTGATCTTTGAAGAACCATCTATGCAAACCCTCGTCAACCATGCACAGGAGGGTTTTCCCAGTGAAGTTGTCGGAATTTTGGCTGGTTCAAAACAGTTAAACTGTGTGAACAAGGTACAGCCTTTGGTCAATGAGCGTGCGGAGACCCACAATCGATACAAAGTGAGTGGGTTGGTTGTTCATCGTGCCTCACAGGCTTTGGAAGCGGAAGGGTACGACATATTGGGCTATTACCACTCTCACCCCAATCATCCATCGCAGTATTCTGATTATGATCGAGACCACGCGCTTCCAAATATGTCCTATGTAATTGTGTCGGTCATCGATGGGGTTGCAGGAACTGTGCAGTCTTGGAGATTGACCGAGGACCGAGACGCAATGATCGAAGAAGAACTCCACATCCTCTAATTAATTTTTCATTTCGTAATTTAACTTTGGAGATACTATGGCCACCATTGAAATTCCCACACCTTTGAGACCCTATGCCGACAATCAGGCTGTTGTGACCGTACAAGGCAGCACCGCCGCTGACGTCATCGCAGATTTGTTGCGTCAACACCCCAGCCTTGAAAAACACCTCAAGGACCGAAAAGGCAACCTGCGTTCCTTCGTCAATATCTATTTGGGAGATGAAGACATTCGTTCTTTGGACGGTTTGGAGACGGATGTGGAGCCGGATGACAATTTGGTCATCATCCCTTCGATTGCCGGTGGTCGACGATGAATGAAGCAACATCTCTGAACAATGCAGAAGTAGCGCACTATTCTCGACACCTCATCTTGGACAACGTTGGGATGGAAGGTCAACTCAAACTCAAAAATGCCAAGGTTTTGTGCGTTGGAACAGGGGGGCTTGGGTCTCCGCTGTTGATGTATTTGGCGGCTGCAGGTGTTGGACACCTCGGATTGGTAGATTTTGATGTGGTCGATGAATCCAATCTTCAAAGGCAGATTCTACATGGAATGTCGACGGTTGGGACACCCAAAGTACAGTCAGCCAAAGCCCGTTTGCTTGACATCAACCCACACATTCAAGTGGAAATTTTTGAGGAACCGTTGACCTCAGAGAATGCACGTCGCATCGTAGAACCATTTGATATTGTAGTAGATGGAACCGACAATTTTCCAACCCGATATTTGGTCAATGACGTGTGTGTATTGTTGGGCAAACCAAATGTGTATGGGTCAATATTTAAGTTTGATGGGCAAGCTTCGGTGTTCAACCACAAAGGCTGCTGGGTCAGACCAGAAGGGTGGGCGACCCTGTCCAAGGAAAGCAAGAAGGAATTGCGCAAACGCAAGCAGGACTGGATGTATGATGCGGAGGCCCCAGGTCCCAATTATCGGGACTTGTACCCAGAACCACCCCCACCAGGACTGGTGCCATCTTGTGCGGAAGGTGGTGTGTTGGGGGTGTTGCCAGGCATCATCGGCTGTATTCAGGCCAATGAAGTGGTTAAAATTATCTTGGGCATCGGTCAAACCTTGTCTGGTAGGATGTTGTTTTACGACGCGCTCACCATGTCCTTTCGAGAGTTCAAGTTGCAACCCAGTGCAGATACGCCAGAAATTACAGAGTTGATCGACTATCAGCAGTTTTGTGGCATTCCCACTGTCGATGAAAGCAATGAGACACTCGAGCCTTTTCAACGAATTTCGGCAACCGATGCAAAAGCGAGGCTGGACGATGGGTGGAAGCCCATTTGGATTGATGTGCGCAAGTCCCATGAGTTGGAGATTGTTTCGTTGGAGGCAGTGGATTTGATTAAAGCCCACGAAGAAATCTTAGAACTGTTGCCGGACATTGAGAAGGGCAGAGATATCCTAGTCATGTGCAAAGCGGGTGGGCGATCAGCCAAGGCTTGTCGTGCGTTGGCTGAAGCCGGTATCGAAAATCTCTACAATCTTGAGGGTGGCATTACCGCTTGGGCAAACGACGTCAATCCTGCGTTGCCAACGTACTGATTCCCCGTTTGATTTTCTGTTTATAGTTTGGAGTTGCAATTCCGTACTTGAACATGCCCTGGGTCCCAGCCCAATCCATAGTTTGCCCATATGGGATTCTTTTTGCTCCAACTCCCTCCAGACTCCAATCCGTTTGCGTTGGCAAGTGCGAGAAGGCGCTTGTAGAATTTAGCTTGGTCTTCCGTGGTGCCAGTATAGGAATGTATGTCTACAGCCAGTGAAGCAGGTTTCTTGTCAACTGTGTGGTTGTGGCACCCTTTGCTTGTTGTGGTCAGACCATTTTGACCGGTGTACTTTTTGATTTGTTTGCTGATGGCATGGTAGCACTGTAGCTTTTCTGGGGATCGAAACGTAGAGATTTGAAACTCATAGCCCTCATCCTTCAGTGTTTGTACAATCTTGTTGACTTTCTTGCGTAGAGAGGGTTCTACAGTGTCCATGTTGTGACTCTGAATTCCAGGACACAATACATTCCATGGATTAGAGTGTAGAAACATCCCTACAACCAGGACAACTGGGAGTAAGATTAAGACCATCAAGGCTATCAAAACACGCTTCAACGTCATAGGATTCTCCTGTTGAAATTGTAAGTTAATTTTAGTCAGTTTCCGTCGACTTGTATAGTACTGTATATTTAGATAGAAAGGCTGACGTACAAAGGGAGAGTTTTATGACAACCTTTACACAAGAAGATTTCGATATTCTCCAAGCAATGTTGTTGCACGATTCTGTCAAGTATGTGCTTGAAGCGTTGGATGTAATGATTGGTATGAACCCACCGCTTGAACTTTGGTTTGCGCTCTATGAGATGGAATACTTTGATACTTATGAAGAGTGGGTCGAAGTTCTAAAAGAAGGTTCTGACATACCACACCACCACACCTTAATGGTCGCTTTGTTGGGGGCGATGGTTACACAAGGAGCATCGTGGGTTGCAGATGTAAAACATGTCTTGTTGATGAACGCCAATCTTAGTGCCGTACCAGAATGGATAAAAGAATTTACGAATTTAGAATCTTTAAACCTCTCGTACAATTTGCTTAGCGAATTGTCAGATGACCTGCTGTCACTGCCTTTGCGGGAGTTGACCTGTGTTGACTGTGGGTTGACATCGCTACCGAAGGGAATGAATTCTGTACAACATTTGCGATTGCTGAATTTGACCGAAAATGACCTCAAAGAATTGCCACGGGACCTGTTTCAGATTGAATCTTTGGAAATACTGAGTGTGCGAAACAACAACATACAGTTCATTCCAGAAGGATGGACGTGTGAAGGTTCACTGAAGCATTTTGATGTGACGTTAAACCCGATGCAATCCATACCAGAGTCGTTGCGTGGTTGCTCGGTATTGAAAGAACTTCTGATCAGTGGGTGTGCACTCTCTGTATTGCCTAATTGGATTGGGGAATTGAGAAGCCTAGAAATGTTGGTGGCAGGTGGCAATGGTTTTGTCTCATTGCCTGACAGTGTAGTCTATCTAACGTCACTGAAGCATTTGGGGATTTGGGATTGTGCTTTGACCCATCTTCCAGACAGTATCGGAGATATGATTGGGCTGGAAGAAGTATCTTTGGCCTACAACAATCTTAGCGTCTTGCCAGACTCGATTGTCGAACTGTCTTTGGAGCGATTGAACCTAGACCACAATCCCCTGACGGACTTACCTGCTGAATTGAGAGTGGTGAAACTGGATGCTCAGCAAGTTGTCGAATTATCGTCGAAAATGCAATCTTGGGTAGGGCTTCGTCGATTGGATTTGCGCGACACAGAATTGTCAGCGTTGCCATCAGGAATCCAATACCTGACCAATCTGCAAGAATTGTGGTTGCAAGAGAACGCCCTCACCAGTATTCCCGAGTGGGTAGGGGCTTTGTCTTCTTTATCTACTCTGAACCTGTGGCAAAATCCTTTAGAGTCACTGCCTGGAAACCTGACAACGCTGACGCTGGACATTGAACAGTTTATCGATTTTCAAGATGTCCTTCCAATGTTTAGTCAGTTACGGCATTTGGGCGTGGTGGACAACACCATGATCGTTTTACCAAGTGAAATTCGACACTTGACCCAAGTGACCAGTTTTGACTTTCGCGGCAACGACCTCGTGCATTTGCCAGACTGGTTGGGGGAAATGTCCGATGTGGAAGAAGTGTTGTTGACAGGAAATCCCATTGAGTTTGAACTGTTGGAAGCGTTTCACAAACAATACAGTCACATTCGATTGGTGTATTGATTCGATTGACCAAAGTTCAAAATTGTCGAACGTTGAGTCGGGATACAGAGAAAACTTGGTTCATCTGACAGGTTACGCCTTTTTGTCGCAAAATTTTGAGAGTTCACTGTCCTAATTCTGGGGTTGAATGCGTTTAGATGTCATCCTTCCACATTCTCTCGAGGTATCAGCATCATGGCTGGAATTTCTAAGCATCAAGTCTCCTACATCCGAAAATCCCTTGAAAGTCGACGGTGTGAATCTACTGCACCAGCGTTGCATCTTCTTTCCCAGTTGACTGATTGTCCAAAGATGACCGTGCGCGTTTTGAAATACCCAATGCCCACGTCCTTTTCTCACTGGAAGAGTTTGTTGGAAGCGCATAATTTCAAACAAGGAGAGTGCTTCACATGGCTTTGGTTGCTTGGACGCTTTGCGGAGTTGGGTGTTGGGTGGGCTCAAGAGGTAACGGAAATCTTTTTGGAAGCCAAGCAACTGTTTATGGTGCCGGAGAACATTCAACATTTGAAGAAACTGGAGATGCTGGATTTGACCAACAACT
>CBFIFY010000052.1:0-29701 GCA_965661985.1 uncultured Myxococcota bacterium
CGATCGTATGTTTTTCCTTGAAATCTACATGGTGGCATTGGAGAAGGTTGGAACCACGTTAGATTAAGGTATAAAGATATTTCTCTGTGGAGGTGTTCAATGATGACATTGGATCAAGACAATTTGCAAGACATTATCGCAAGCAATGACAAAGTGGTTGTTCAGTATGGTGCAGCTTGGTGTGGACTGTGTAGAATGTTAAAACCGACATTTGTCAAGCACTCTAAGAATACCGAAGGGGTACTCTTTGTCTATGCTGACGCTGAAAAGTACCCTCAGTCTAGACAGTTGGCCAAAGTTCCAAATCTACCAACATTTGCTGCTTTTAGTGGTGGCGAATTGGTTGCCAACAAAACCGGTTCCAAAAAGGAATTTATTCAAGAGGTGATAGATGCGGTTGCCAGTCGTTAAAGCGGTTGTAGAATTCATCCAAGAGCACGATGAAGATTATATTCACGAAACCGTTGAGGTGCTGGAATGTCTCGCGGAGGCAAAAGGCATCAAAGACGAAGAGTTGATGGTCATCGGTGAGATTCTATCAAACTTGTTCGGTGCTGTAGAAGTTGCCAAGTCTGTAGAAGAGGGACAAAGTCTCAAGCAGGCTCTAAACGAGTTTATGAAGCGCGTGATGGGGTCCATTGATCCTGATTCTGACGTTTGATCTGGTACTTCATCTTAATCCTGAAGCCAAACAGGGCAATCTTACATTTGGTCTCGTGTGAAAGCCTTCAACCCGTCCTTCAACCTGTATATGGGTAAGTGTTTACGACTGGACTGTGGTCTATCTGCCTGACAGTGGTTGAGCGCTTTACGTTTGGACAACCCCTGCCTTGGTAGATTTTCTGTGTTCAGCGATTGCCCAAACCAGTGTCCAGCCCCAAAATCCCACCCACAGCCATGGGAATATCCATCCACCTTGTCGATAGATGGTGTTGATTTGTCCCATTCTAATCTCTTCGACGCGACTGACATCCTCAAAGGGTTCAGTTTCGTACAAGATTTGGCCGTGTGGTTCCACGACAAAGGATACCCCAGTGTAGGCTAGACGAAAGAGAGGTCGACCCCACTCGATCGCTTGAACCGTTGTCAGCATGGCGTGTTGATGGGGAGCCGCCGTTTTGCCAAACCAAGCGTCGTTGGTGATGTTGATGAACAAATCAGCCTCCGACATTTTGTGCATTTGGTAATTCAAAATCGCTTCGTAGCAGATTGGGGTCGAGAACGAGTATTCTAGTGCAGACGTTTTGGCATTAAAGTAGGTGACTTCGGTACCGGCTCTGAAATTGCCAGGTCCTCGAATCCACTTTCGCAGAATGGGAAACGTATCCGAAAAGGGGATGTATTCACCAAATGGCAAGGGCACCATTTTGTCATATCGCCCAGTGATGTCACCTTCATCGTCAAACAAGTAACAAGAATTGTAGGCGGTGTAGGTTGGGTATCCATCTTCATCCAGTTCATCGTGAAAATTGACGGTGCCACCACCAATTAGGAAGTGAAAGTCATTCTCATCGGACAGTTCACTAAAAAACTGCTTGAGTGAACGACCACCAAGGACTTTCCTCGGTTTGTCATCGTCGGGGTTGATGGGACCACCAAGCGCACCTTCGGGCCAAACCACCAAATCGGGTTTTTGATCGAGAATGGACATTGTTTGTTGACCCCAGTCTCGAATTGCTACCCAAGGAGATCGCTCTAGGCGATGGGTCATGGTGACGTTCTGTTGCATGATGGCCGCGCGGATTGTGGGAGACTTGGCGAGGGTCTGTTCAACGGCATCCTTGCGCCACCAACCAAATAGCAAATGAAATAGGATGAGTGCCCCTGCATAGACTTGATGCTTGTGCAATAGGGGAGCATCTTGGGTTCTTTTGCCAAACAACAACTCTGCGCCAAGTGCATTGGTGAGAAAGATCAAATAACTCAGGCTGGTAACGCCCAGAATGGACGCAAATTGCCAAGTGATGTCTGATCGATAGAAGAGCGCTCCATGATAATACGGAAAGAGTGCCGGCCAAGTTTGTTCAATGGCTACCTGAAGCCCAGGGACCAACCAGACCCAACCGAGACCAAAACGTTCGCGACACCAGTGAACGCTCCACCCAATGAGCCAAAAAGGAATCGCAAAGACAGTCGCATACAGACCAACACATGTCCAAGCCACAATATTTGGCAAATTGCTAAAGGTGAGAATGGATTCAGAGACCCAATTATAATTGAAACCGAGCAATGAGACCCCAAAGAGATACATCAACCAGCCATTTTGCTTGTTGTTGCCTTCGGTCATTGCCCAAAAAGCAGGTATCAGATTGAACCAGTGGATTTCGTAGACACCAATTGGCGGAGACACAATCTTCATCGAGGCACCGGCCACAATGACCGCCAGTATTCGCAACATCATCGTTCCTCCAGCAAACTTGGGGGTGGTCGAAAATCTACGTCATTGCGATCCCAGACAAAGGATTCAACGCGCCAAATTTTGTGCATCGCTCCGTTCTGTTCTTCCCAATAGGTGGGCATTTTGATATCCCCTTGTGTCAGATACTGTCCAAATCGAATGACAGAAGATTCACCATCATGCTTTTCGATGCCCATCAACAAACCCGATTCTATAGAGAAAAGCAAGGTTTCCTCAGTGTCCTTGTGCGTTTTGACTCGAAGTGCTGTGCAACTCTCTCCCCCAAAGGAAACCACTCTTTTTTGGAGAATTGTTGGGTACCACTGTTCATTGTTTTTCCACCGTTGAAAATCCATTGTAGGTCCCAATGCTTCGACTTCTTCTTTGGATAAAAAACGGGACTCTCGAGGGGTGCGCTCCCACAATTGAGTTCCATCATACCCACGTTCGAACACACCAACCCCCGACAAGGTAATGCGAATGTAATATCGATTGGGCATTTGCTGTTCAATGGCAAAGACGTGTTTTCCCGGCTCACCCATGATTTCCATACTGCCGTTGATTTTGAGCCCCGTATGGGGAATGCCAGTCGGATTGGCGCCGATTGCCAGTAGGTGTCCTCGAAAGAGTTGTCTTGCTTCAGTAGCCTCTTCGATGGACAGTGTTGGTTGTACGGGTTTGGCACATCCAACGTCCAGTGTCAATAGAAACAATCCGAGCAATGCTGTAAAACGCATGTCCGCTCCTTTTTTCTCAATTGTTAACCCATTATCTCCCCTGTGATCGATGGGTATCTTGCCAAAAAACAAAAGCACCACGATCCAAAGACCGCGGCGCCCATTGTAGAAGTGTATTAGTGGAGGCTTACATCATTCCAGGCATGCCGCCCATGCCACCCATGCCACCCATGTCGTCACCACCCATTGGAACGGACTTTTCAGGCAAAGAAGTGATGGCAGCGCCAGAAGTCAGCAATGTTGCAGCAATAGATGAGGCATTCTCAAGCGCAGTCACAACCACTTTTGTTGGATCAACGACACCCATTTCCAACATGTCACCATATGTGTCACTGGAGGCGTTGTATCCAAAGTGCTTGTCTTCACTGGTACGCACAGTGTTCAAAACCACAGAGGCATCAACACCAGCGTTGCGGGCGATGGCACGAATTGGTTCTTGAATGGCCTCACGAACAATTTTGACCCCTGTCAAAATATCCATGTCCAAGTCAGATTCTGCAATAATGTTGTCCAAGGCACTGACAGAGCGAAGCAACGCCGTTCCACCACCGGGCAGAATTCCACCAGCATATTTTCGACGTTCCTTATCAGAAGCGTCTTCTGGGGCTGTTTTCGGCAGAGCAGCACGAACTGAATTCAGTGCATCTTCAACGCGGGCTTTGATTTCTTTCATCTCGGCTTCTGTATTGGCACCGACGTATATTACGGCAGTTCCACCAGTCAATTTGGAGATGCGTTCTTGAAGTTTCTCTTTGTCGTACTCAGATGTGGATTGAGCAATTTCACGGCGAATCTGTTTCACGCGTTTACGGAGGTCTTTGTGATCTCCACCACCTTCTACAATCGTCGTGTGGTCTTTGGTAACCACAACACGTCTTGCGAAACCAAGGTGGGCAGAGCCATCTGCTCCTTTCTTGAGTTTGAGGTCTTCAAGTTTTGCACCGGTATCAGTCATAACCGCAGTACCACCCACGACAACAGCAAGGTCTTCAAGCATCGCTTTGCGTCGCTCACCAAACCCTGGTGCTTTGACTGCGATGAACTTTTTGCCGGCAAGTCGATTTTGCAACAAGAAACTCAAAGCTCTGTCTTCAATGTTTTCAGCGATGATCAAGAGACTGTTGTCACTTTTGTCAGCGATGACTTTTTCGATGATGGGCAAAATTTCTTCGTAGGAAGACAATTTTTTCTCACAGACGAGAACGTAGCAGTTTTCCAAAACAACTTCCATTTTGGCACGTTCATCACCAAGAACAAAATGCGGAGACACATAGCCGCGATCAAACTGCATGCCCTCAAAGTGTTCTGTTGTGATTGAATCGCCACCCTCTTCAATTGTGATGACGCCATCGTCGCCAACTTGTTTGATGAGTGAAGCCAACGTTGAACCAATGTTGCGATCGTTGTTTGCAGAGATGGTCGCGACGTGCTCGAGCAACGCCTCATCGTCTTTGGAATTTTGTCCGTTGGTCAGCAGTGTACTTTGTGCATAGAGTGCATCTGTAACGGCATCACGGGCAACGGCGATTCCCTTTTCGACAGACATGGCATCTGCACCAAACATAATTGAACGCAAGCCGTTGTTGAAGATGGCTTCTGCCAAGACTGTGGCCGTTGTTGTTCCATCGCCCGCTTCTTCATTTGTTTCTGAAGCGGCCTGCTTGATCATTTGTGCTCCCAAGTTTTGAAAGCGATCTTTGAACTCGAGTTCTTTGGCTACAGTTACGCCGTCTTTGGTACTCAGCGGCGCGCCAAAACTTTTGTTGATCATGACGGTGCGTCCTTTGGGACCCAACGTCACTTTGACGGCACGTGCCAGTTTACTGACGCCAGTTTGGATGCTTTTCCAAGCATCGTCTTGAAATTTAATTTCTTTTGCACTCATGGTATTCTCCTGTGTGGTAGAGATTGAATGGATTAGTCTACGATTTTGGCCAAAATATCAGATTCTTTGAGAATCATGTACTCTGTTCCATCTAAAGTGATCTTTTCGCCAGAGTTGTACTTTGCGAAAACGACTACATCATCTTTGGCAACGCTCATGCTTGAACGACTTCCGTCTTTCAGTCGTTTGCCCGGTCCAACAGCGATGACAACAGCACGTTGTGGCTTTTCAACATCGGAGGAAGGCAAGATCAGTCCAGATGCAGTTTGTGTTTTGACTTCTTGTTGCTTTACCAGTACGTGGTCTGCGAGAGGTTTGAATGACATGATGATTGCTCCTAATTGTATAGTGTATAGACGTCATGTTGTTTGATGAGAGTATCAACATTCAACTGTTGTAAGGGAAATTTACAACCAGTCAACCTGTTGGGTGGGTAAAGAGTAGACACCGATCAGTACTCGTCAACCATCCATCCACTTTTTGCCGACAATCGAATCCAGATTTGATCCAAAGGGCGATCACAATGGAAAGCAGTTTGCATAAAACAAGGAAATGATTGAACAGTTCAGTGGAAAAAATAGCATTTCTCCATAAAATCAAACCTTCAACCTTGTCAAAAATAACGCGGTGTCTAAACTCAAATCAACAAATGGTATGGGTTGTCCATATCGACTTTCAATCAACAATCATTACACATCAAAAGTTTTCGGAGACACTGCTATGAGTGAAAAAATTATCGGAATCGACTTGGGAACCACAAACTCTGTAGTCGCCATCATTGAAGATGGAAAACCTACAGTCATCATCAACGAAGAAGGAGAGCGCACAACGCCTTCGATCGTCGCTTTCAAAGACGGTGACCGATTGGTTGGTAAGTCTGCCAAGAATCAGGCTGTTGCCAATCCCATCAACACCATTTATTCAATTAAACGCTTCATGGGTCGTCGCTTTTCAGAGTGTGGAAACGAGCCCAATCAAGTTCCATATAAGGTTGTGAATAAGAACGATGCCCCACGCGTTGAAGTGGACGGCAAGTTTTTCGCTCCACCAGAATTGTCTGCCATGGTTCTCCAAAAGTTGAAACGAGCCGCGGAGGCTTACTTGGGCCACGCAGTAGACAAAGCGGTAATTACAGTGCCAGCATACTTCAATGATGCACAGCGTCAAGCCACCAAAGATGCTGGTCAAATCGCTGGACTTGAAGTGATGCGCATCATCAATGAGCCAACGGCAGCTGCTTTGGCCTATGGGTTCAATCAAAAAGAAGAACAGCGCATTGCTGTATATGACTTCGGTGGTGGTACTTTTGACATCTCGGTATTGGAAGTGGACGAAGGCTTCGTAGAAGTGAAATCTACCAATGGAGATACCCACTTGGGTGGTGACGATGTGGATCAAGTGTTGATCGATTGGATCGTTTCAGAGTTTAACACAGAACACAGCTTGAACTTGTTCAGTCTTCCTGGTTCAGAGATGGCCCAACAACGCATCCGTCAAACTGCAGAACAAGTCAAAAAGGATTTGTCTTCAGCGCCAACAGCGTCGATTTCTCTTCCGTTCTTGTATGCTGATGCGACCGGTCCCAAAAACTTGGATCGCAGTTTGAGTCGAGCTCAGTTTGAGCGTATGATTGAGCCAGTCATCGAAAGAACGCTTGAACCATGTCGATTGGCACTCAAAGATGCAGGCATGAACCCATCTGACATCGATGAAGTAATCTTGGTTGGTGGATCGACGCGTATTCCTTTGGTGCGTGAAAAAGTGACCAGTTTCTTCGGCAAAGCACCAAATCAATCTGTAAACCCTGATGAAGTGGTTGCCTTGGGTGCCTCTATTCAAGGTGGTATTTTGGCCAAAGATGATTCAGTTGGAGACATGCTTCTGTTGGACGTTACGCCGTTGTCTCTTGGTTTGGAAACCATGGGTGGCATCTGCACTGTGCAAATCCCACGAAACACCACTGTTCCGACCAAGAAGAGTGAAGTGTTCTCAACTGCTGCAGACAATCAATCTGCTGTAGACATCATGGTGTACCAAGGAGAGCGTAAGTTTGCCAAAGACAATCGTTTGCTTGGTCAGTTCCGATTGGATGGAATTGAGCCTGCCCAACGTGGAATGCCACAAATCGAAGTGACATTCGACATTGATGCCAACGGTATCTTGACGGTAACTGCAAAGGACAAGAAAACTGGCAAGTCTCAAGACATCAAAATTGAAGACGCCAGTGGGTTGAGTTCTGACGAAGTGGAACGCATGCAACAAGATGCAGAAGCCAATGCAGCTGCTGATGAGGAGCGTTTCGCACTCGTTGAGGCCACCAACAAGTTGGACTCTGAAATTCACCAGATTGAAAAGTTCTTCAACGAAAACAAAGAGAACTTGCCAGGTGAAATGGCAACTCAGTTCGACTCCATTTTGTCTGATGCGCGTGAAGCGAAAGACTCTGAAGATTTGAACAAGATCAAATCAGCCAGTGAGCAGCTCAACACGATGATGCAAAATATTCAGCAAGCGGCTCAAGCAGCAGGTGCTGGTGCAGGTCCACAAGCAGGTTCTGCAGAGCCAGTGAATCCTTCAGGTGGGGATGACGACATCATTGACATCACTCCAGAATAAACCACTGAGTGATCGACAAGGGGAGGGGTGACTCTCCCCTTTTTATTTGTAAATCGAGAACAGATACAGTATGAACAGAGCACTTGTTAAGGAGAGCCCATGTCTGACAAACGAGATTATTATGAGGTTTTAGGCCTCGATAAAAGCGCATCCGCTTCAGATATCAAAAAGTCTTACCGCAAATTGGCGATGAAGTACCATCCGGATCGCAACCCAGACAATCCAGAGGCCGAAGATAAATTTAAAGAAGCTTCCGAAGCATACTCAGTGCTGTCCGATGATGAAAAGCGCGCTCGATACGATCAGTTTGGCCATGCCGGTATGGGAGGACAAAACTTCTCCTACGAAGATATTTTCGGTGGCGGTGGTGGTTTTGCCGATATCTTCTCCGAGATATTTGGTGGTGGTTTTGGCGGTGGCTTTGGCGGCTTCGGCGGCGGTGGAGGCGGTCGAGCAAACGTGCGTCGTGGTGAAAACCTTCAATATCGCATGAAACTGGATTTCTTAGAAGCCGTTCACGGTGTCAAAGACAAAGAGATCAAAGTGCCTCGCGCAGTGCATTGCAATCCGTGTAATGGAACTGGTTCTGCTGATTCAAAGACTGCGACGTGCAGTACCTGTAACGGTATGGGGGCTGTACTTCAGCAGCAAATGTTTGTTCGAATCAAAACGACTTGTCCAACGTGTCGAGGAAAGGGGACGACAATTGCCAATCCCTGTACGCCATGTCGTGGTTCTGGTCGTGTGAAAAAAGAAGAAAAGGTCACCGTGAGTATTCCAGCTGGCGTCGATACAGGCAATCGTTTGAGAGTGTCTGGCAAAGGCAACCAAGGGGATGTTGGTGCACCAGCGGGAGATCTGTTCGTGGATATTCAGGTGAAAGACCACGACTTCTTCATGCGAGAAGAAAACGACATCTTGTGTTCTGTGCCCATTTCCTATCCAAAAGCTTGTTTGGGAGCCAAGATCAAGGTGCCCACCGTCGATGGAGAAACAGAATTGGAAGTGCCCGCGGGTACACCGTCTGGAAAGGTGTTCACACTGCGAAGCAAAGGGGTACCATTTGTCAATCGTCGACATGGTCGAGGTGATCAACTTGTACAAGTCGTGGTGTCTGTACCCACAAAGATGACGAATGAAGAAGAAGAATTGGTGCGAAAATTGGCAGATGTCCAAGGTGAAAAAGTAGAAGGCGCTGGTTTCTTTTCCAAAATCTTTGGCAAGAAGTGATCGCTGTCTTAAATTGGCAACAGCATAGAAATTAGGAGCGTACAATGAATACGATTGGACTGGTATTGTTTGGAATCTGGAATTTCACAGCGTGTGGATATGAGCGTTTGCAAAAACGGTTGGATTCTCAAGAGTTTGATCACTGGTACGCTCTGCGTGTTTACATGACCGAGGATCAACGCAAAGTCTACCTCAAATACAAAACCCGCGAAGAGCGAGATGCGTATCTAAAAGAACTGGGCTTGTGGGACAATTTCTATGATTACGATGAAGAAGAACGAGCAGACATCGTTTCGGGCAATGTACAGATCGGTTGGACCAAGAAAAAGTTAGAAATGGCTTGGGGTGCCCCATATTCTCGGAAGAAAGCCATCGGACGTGCGGCCAGTCGTTCAGAGATTTATACCTATCGCTTTGAACAACAGGAAGATGGGTCTGTATTGGTATGGGAACCCAACAGCAAAACCGTTTACAAAGCGACCAGACTCTTTGTCAAAGAGGTCATCATTGATGACGATATCATCATGGAGATTAAAGAGAAAGACGCTTCTTGGTAAGCCGCTCTGTAAACACCAATTTACACACCAAAAAAGTCATCAATCAGATCGCGCAACGCATTGTGCATTTCGGGATCGTCGCTCAATGTTTCGACCAGTGTGGCATTGGTCGCTGCTTCGATTGATACACCAGCCTGAATCAGTCTAGCGGTGTGTAAAATCAGTCGCGTAGAGGCACCTTCTTCGAGTCCACGGTGGGTGAGTTTCCGAATGCGGGTGGCGAGGGCAGCCAGTTTGGTGGCAATGTCGATGTCTACACCGGTTTCCTTCACTAAGATGTCCCGTTCTGTGTCTTCTGACGGGTAATCAAATGCGATGGAGGCAAAGCGTTGGCGGGTGGAGGGTTTCAATTCTTTCAGCAAAGATTGATAGCCAGGGTTGTAAGAGATCACCAACAGAAACTCATCGGGCGCTTCTAATACAGTCGCGAGTTTGTCAATCAATAGGCTTCGTCGATGGTCAGACAGTGGATGAATGGCCACAATGGTGTCTTTGCGCGCTTCAACAACCTCGTCCAAATACAGGATGGCGCCCATTCGGACAGCCGCAGTCATGGGTCCATCAGACCACAGGACTTCATCGTTTTGAATGACGTAGCGTCCAATCAAATCTGAGGCGGACAAATCTTCATGACAAGAAACGGTGATCAACGGCAAGTTCAATTTGTGGGCCATATAGGAAACAAACCGTGTCTTTCCACACCCAGTGGGTCCTTTCAACAGAACCGGCACCTTTTGTCTCCATGCTGCTTCAAACAGGGCAACTTCGGAGTCGCACTCCGCGTAATAAGGTTCATCTGAAATTTTGAACTGTTCTGCAGTGGGCGTGATGATGTTCATACAGTTCCTTATTGTGTGGGGCTTTGTCTTACTTCACCGATGTTTTGACTGCGCCAAGCGAACTGACTCAACCGTTGATCGTTGAGCCTTACTCATTGATCGTTGATTGACGTTCGCCTGACTGAATCTTTATCGTTGAAAGGAAACGAAGAGTGCACCTTTGTCTACACTGTTGTTTGTACCAAAGTACGCCCAGTCAGAAACCAGCCAGTCACTCATTCCGTCATTGTTGAGATCACCGGGTACAACACTGAGGATGTTTCCATAGGAAGCGTGTCCATACTCATCATCTCCAACAACCATAGCGGCGAGGTCTTGTTGTGTATAGTTTAGACCCTGAGGTGTTTGGCTAGAGACCATCCAAGCACGGCCACCGCTTCCACTGTTGCTGTCATCTTGACCAAAGGCAACCCCGACCTCAGAAATGCCGTCTCCGTCCCAGTCTCCCATTTCACGGAAGGTCGCAACTGGACCACCAGAAGTGGGCACCATGAAGAAATAAGAAGCATCATTGTTGGGGTTCAAGTCTGCACCGTCTGTTTTCCAAGTTGCATCGCCATCAAAGACATAGATGCCGGTAAAGTCTTCGTCCGACTGCGTAAAGAACGCCCAAAATTCATCCTTGCCATCCCCATTCCAGTCTGGCATGATGCCACAAGCCGCCCGCAACATATATCCATCGGCGTTGGCACTTCCAGAACCTGCTGCCGATACGATGGAGGTGGACACTGTGTTCATTGAAACAGAGGCTGTCCCAGAGTCGTATCGGTTGTTGTCTCCCCAGATAACGCTGGCAAATGAAATGTGGTATCCAGAAGTGGTGCTGGTGGTTCTGTGATCACAATACACGATGTCTTCCAAACCATCCCCATCCAAGTCTCCCGTCGATGGCATGTGTCGCCAAGCATTGGCGTGGGTACCTGTACTGGATACGCGCAAGTCTACGTCGGTGTAATTGATTGTTCCGGACAGAGCAGAATCTCCGTAGAGCAACCAGTAATAATTGTTGTTTCCACTGCGGTAATGACCAAACAGATCACTCAGTCCATCGCCATCGAGGTCGATATCTTGAGTGAGACCATCTCCGAAAAATGAGCCAGGGGTTCCTTCAATGGTTAAGAAAGAATCATCGAGGTCTCCACCATATACAGCCTCATCGCCCTCCAAAAGATAGACTTTCCCCGAGTTGCTCGACGCACCGGGTGCCCCAATTGCCAGTGACGGACCACCGACGCCAAAGTCTTGCAAGAAAGACAGTGCAGAACCTGCGTCATCGTTGACCAACTGTCCCGCAAAGATGTTGTAGGCGTTTGAAATAGAGGCTGTGGACAACACGGGAAAACTGTTTTGGGTCATCACCGCCACGCCACCCTTGTTTTGATAGCCCTGTAATCCAACCAAGACGTCGTCTTTGCCATCTTCGTCTATGTCTCCGGTGGTAAGCGCCCAACCAGTGCGTTCGTTGGATGTGGTACCGGTGATGAGGCGATCTGTATTCCATGCCGGGACAGGATAGTCGGCACTGCCGTTGCAATCATCGTCAATGCCGTTGATCGCTTCAACTCCATTGGTGTTGATGCTTGGGTCTAGGTCGTCGCAATCGGAACCGCGACCGTGCAACAGTGAACGACTGCCGTCTCGATCTTGATCAAAGTCGTCGTTGCCTTCGCAATCTGAATCAATGCCGTCATACCAAGTGTCTGGTGCACCAGGGTACATATCTGGATTGTTGTCCTGACAGTCTCCACCACCTTGCTGAATGCTGTCGTTCCACACAACCGTTTGGAACCCGTCACCATCTTGGTCGTAATCGTCGTCTCCAGCGCAATCTGAGTCAATTCCGTCATACCATTCGTCTTCGGCTTCTGGGTACACGCTGGCGTCTGAGTCATCACAGTCTGTTCCGCCGGCATCTTCTGTATCGAAGCCATCGCCATCCACATCGGTAATGGTAGAACCCACAATGGGAATGGTGAACTGAGATTGATCGGGATCGTTGCTGACGATCGTCAAGGTTCCTTCGACAGTACTGTAGGATGTTGGAATGAACTGAACGGTAATGTTGGTTTCTGCACCCGGCTCCAGTTCAAATCCACCTCCACTTGGGGAGGTGAAGGGAGGCAAGGCCATGATGGATTGAACGATTAGGGTATCGTCCCCTGAGTTTTGGATGCGAACGGATTCGGTTGACAAAGAGCCGATCAACAATTCGCCAAAGTCCACCGTTTCAACATTCAATTCAATGTTTGGTTCTGGAACGATTGGCTCGATTTTTTGTGGTTCTTCACCACAGGCCAAAAGGACAGATAGACTGAGTAGCCCAAGACGATGAATGGAAGTCATGCAAAATTCTCCTGAAACAAAAGGTTCTTGTAACGACAGAACCAAAAACTCTTAATTTAGTATATCACATCAAGGGAATTGCACACCTGTTGGGCACAATTTCCTGTCGTTCACATCCAGAGTATTTTAAGCGTCCTTAAAAGGACCCTTCGCGTTTCAGAGTTGTTTGAAGTGTGTCGACCAATCCAAGCTCGAAGGCAACTTGAGCGTGCAGTGCATCCGATTGTTCTTGATCAGCACAGTTGAGACGCCTAAAATAGAGGTTGTCGCACTCTTCACTTGGCCAGTCATAGAACTGCTCCAAGGGTAAGTTCAATCGTTGAAATTGTTGGAGCCAATACTGTTGAAATTGAAGAGCCTCATGACTGTTTTCTGGTTGCACCACAAATGCCAGCGTGATCTTTGGGTAGACATGTCCAAGTTGAGAGCGCAGTTCTAAAAAGTCTAGAATGTTTTTGTACACCCGTTCGCGACAGTCTCGTCCTTTCACCTCCTTGTAGACGGGAGCAGAAAAAGCATCGATGCTGAAGTGCACAAAGTTGAAAGTATTGTTTTGAACAAAAGGGAGCTGACTGAGGGAGAGAAGCAGTCGACCCCTGTCTTTGGAAAACTGCACCGCGTTGGTGTGCAGTTTGAACTTTTCAAAAAGGCAATTGTCGTGGTTGATGGCAAAGGCGTATTCAATAAAGAGATCAAACCGTGGGTGCAGTGTGGGTTCACCGAGCCAATGGGGGCATAGATGAACAGGTTCTGGAAAGCCATGTAGGTTTTGTAAACTTTGTTTCCAAGTGTCCCACGTCATGAATTTTTTGGGTGCACCATGGGCGTCCGATCGCATGGATTGAGAGCACATTTTGCATCGAATGTTGCAATGATCGGTCAATTCTAGGTTGATGGTAATGGGCATCAGTGTACACCTTTCAATTGTTGAACGATGCTTCGGACAGTGTCTTGCCCCAACAGTAAGTGGACCTCTCCCAAGCGGGCCTTGACGATGTTGAGGGCGGCCACAGCACCTTTGGAATATAAGAGATCTCCCGTTTCCAACAACAGTTGGATAGCCTCAGAATGTTGTTTGCGAATGAGCAAGCAACTGGCTCGAGTGGTACGCGCTGTCGCCAGTGCAATCCAGTTGTGTCTTTGGTTTGCGGCTTCTTCTATGGAAATGGACAATGCGGAGACTTGGTCGATTTTTCCTCGTGAGAACCACAATCCAGACAAAATCAATCCCTGTCCAATGGTCACCAAATGATGCTGATGAGCAATGGAAAGTTGCACCGAGCGTTGTAAAAATGGCAACGCTTTGTCTGGATTGCCCAATCGAAGGTGTAGATTTGCCAGAATCGATATCCAATGGATTTGTTGAACGGGTCGTTGTATGTCTTGTGCGACTTGGATGGCGCGTTCCAAATATTGAGTTTGCAACTTGGCGTCGTTGTCTTTTCGAGCCTGTGCGATTCCCTGTCCCAATGCCAATAGCAAGTCTTTGGAGGACGGGTATTCTTCTAGAGCCTCGATGGCGGCTTTCCAATGAAGTGCTTGATCGACGTCCATACAGACCGCTTTGAGAAGAAGCACGTCTGGATTGTTGGGCTGTTCATTCAACCATCTCAACGCCCGATTCTTTTGACCGGTCGCAATCCACTGTCGAGCCGTTTGAATATTCATGTGTCCTTGCTCCCAGCTGGGCTTTGGATACTCGAAGCAAAGGTCATCAGTGCCCATCGTTTCAAAGCAGAGAGACTGCTGTGGCATTCAATCAGATCTGCAATACACTGTTCCAACCGCTCTCGCTCTTTGAACAAAGGGTGATCTGTGCAATTTTCAATTGTCTTTCCAGCTCGAATTGCTCGGCGGGCAATCTTTCGCAAGGTGTCGTCACAGTGAGTGAGGATGGACAAAATCGGGGCTGTTGGTTGTACGCGGTGGACGGCGACGGCGGCGGTTGCCATTTCAACTTGTGTACGCCCTAGAGCGTTTAGAACGTGGTTGGTTGATTGCAACGCCGGTTGAATCATGTCCGATGTGATGGTGGGGGAGACCGGTGGTCGAAATGGGTCTCCACCGGTGAACTCGGCCAATACCATATCCAAATTGGCAAGCAATTCATCTTCTTCAATTTCTTCTTCTGGAGGAATGGAGAGGCTGGGAACCAAAAAGGCCATGTCGGCAGGCAGGATTTTTCGCAACGCGGCACCACCAAGAACATTTGGGGTCGGCAACGGACCATCGGCATCGGGTAAGGTGTGTTGGCGCAGCGCTTGTTGTGCGATTTTTGGTGCGTGCAATTCTCCCCGATGTGCCAATTTTTTGGCGACATCTCGACAGTGCTCCCACACATTTTGGTGCAACGAGAGTTGTACAGCAGCATCTACTTTGGATGGAGGACCTTGAATTGCCTCAGCACAAATACTGAGCGATGCCAATCGTCCACAGGCCGTTGAAAACCCACCTTGTGGGCTGAGCAACGTGGGGTCCGGTGCGCCCAACAGGGAACCCCATGAGGCCACCATTTCATTTTGGGATTCCTGTTCCAAAAACTGACCCAGTTCTACGGGAAGGCGGATCGGATCGTCAACGGCCTGTCGAAACTGAAGTTCTTCTGGCTTTAAAGAGTGACCAATTAAAGCCGAGAGTGTTCGGAGTCCCAGTTCAGGCGCCACATATCGAGCATCGCCCGTTCGAATACCTTGATTTGGTGTCGGCAAAATGTCATCCAACAACGGCGGCGGAGGGGCTTTTGCTTGCTTGTCGGCGGTGGATTCTTTGGAGTCGACTGTTTGTGTGACGCGTTTTCGTTTTTTTCTGCGTCGTTTGATCAAGATTGGATCGCCATCGCCACCATAGAAGTAATCTTGGGCCCATGGATCATCGTCCGAATCTGCACCATCGTCGGTCCCGCCTTTGATGGACGCACCGTGTTCAACGTCGAGTTCAACCTCCTCTTCAAAATCTTCATCTTGACCTTCCATTTCTAGGTCTGACAATGCCGAATCAATGTTGTTGAGTTGGTCTAGCAAATCTTGAATGGCTTCATTTCCACTGTGCATTTGCATGCGAGCGGCTTTGCTGTTGTCTAATTCATTGCCTTCTTCATAATGCTCAGGAGTCTGAAGTTGCTCTTGGAGTTGTTCAGAAAGTTTGGTGCGTTGTTGCTCGAGGGAGCGATGTTGCTGTCTGGTATCTGCGGGCATGAATTTTCACTGCAAGACTTTGATAGAATAGGATACGAGTAACATGATATACAAGCATTTTGTGATCCAATTATAGTACAGAATACCTGACCATGAGAATGGTGGATGTGGATTGCAAAGCGAACGCTGTGGGATGGAGAAAAGAGAGAATGGCTCGACAAACAGAAATTTTGGGAATGAAAGTTCAGCGAGAATACAAGGGTCCTGCCGCACGGTTGGTCGAATTACTCGACAGTGGTGAGCGAAACTATGTGGGCATAGTCTTCTATGAGCAGTACAAGAACCACTCTGCAGTGACCAATTCGCTGGATGGTTTGATGGGTTTCTTACAATGCCCTGTTGCACGTGGTATTACACCGTTACACACCTACGGATACGAAGAGGGCGCCTTTATTTACGAAACGGGTCGCTGCAAATCGGTAGCGGAATTGATTCGCCAAGCGAGTGATCTGGGGTTGAGTCCAGGACCCCGTGCAGGATTGGAACTGATGGTTCAGTCATTGGAGATTTTACAGGGCGCGTTGAGAATCGCCGAAGAGTACGCCATTTTTTCGCATGGTGGGTTGACGCCTTGGCGTTTGATGATCCGTTCAGATGGCAAGTTGCAAATTATTGGTTTTGCCGTTCCACAAGTTGAAGTCTTGGATTACAAAGACAATCCGGACTTGATTCCATCTGAAGATTCCTTTCGGTATGCACCCCCAGAAAGAATGGAAATGGACGCGATGGAAGACTTCAGAAGCGATCTGTTCGCCATGGGGCTGATTGGTTTTGAGATGATGACGACCCGTCCGATGTATGATGGATCGATTTCTGCCATTCAAGAATCAGCACAGCGCGCAGATGTCTCGATGCGTTTGAATCAGGCAAAAGTATCAGGATGGTTGGATCAGCACACCCATGACTTTTTGGATCAATGTCTTCGATTGGACGCCGAAGATCGATTTGTGGACTTGCGTCAAGCGATTCAAGTCGGCAAAAGTTTGTTGCGCAATCAACATTTGAAAGGCATGTCGCTCTTTGACTTGATGGCGGCGTGCAGTCAGCAGATACTCAGACAAAGTCAAGATGTTGAGACGCTAGATGCGGCGACGGCAATGTTTGATCGCAATGCGCTAGCACCTGAAATCTTGGAAATGGAAGCCGAGCGAAAACGTCAAAAACTCAAAGAGGTCACGTTGGGAGAGCCGTTGAGGGCTTCCACAACCACAGAACAAGATACAGGGCAGGGTTCTGGCAGCCAGTCTACGGATTCGGCTACGACAGAGAAAGCCTCTCCAGCAAACTTATTGGATTTGTTGCGACAGTCCAGCATATCCAAGCCAGAAATGCCAGAGATTAAAACGCCACCACCCGTCTCCGAACGTCCCAAGTCGGGGTTGCAAAATGATTTGCTCAGCGCGTTGCAGTCAAGCATCTCTAAGCCCGTGGAATCGGTGTTGCCTCCTGAGCAGCCTCAACCTAGAGATGCAGTGCCGTCAAACAATGCAGAACCCTCTGTACCTTCAAACAGTACGGAAGACAGTGCGCAGAGACAAGCCAAACTGAGTGCGTTGTTTACACCCGCAACGCGAAAGCCGGAACCACCGCCTCAAGAGTCGTCGGTGGACAATTCGCGAACGGATTCCAATCGGTCGGCTACACCTTCTGCACAAACAGGAACGGCCAGTAAACTGGCGTCATTGTTGAGTCAACCCACTCGTGGTCGCACATCAGCAAATGCCAACAGTAGTGTTTCATCAGAGTCATCACCATCAAAGCCCAATCCCAGTGAGCAACAAACTGTACAAGCAACTGTACAAGCAGAAGATCAAAGGTCCAAGTCACATTTCGTGGAACAAAAAGCCCACCAGTCGAAAGAAGTGAACGAAGTGGCGAATCTACGCGCGATGATAGAGGGGACGAACCGCGACACTGTTCAAAAGACTGTCTCAGGAACGCCCAGCTCAGTGCAACCATCCTCTCAAGACGATGGTGACCATGAGGCGACAAAGAGTGCACCTACTTCAAACGCTCCAGTCTTTGGAGAATCACTGGGTGAGTCTTTGGAAAACTTTCCAGATGAAGACTCAATGTCTGAAGAGGACGATGGTGCGACGATGATCATGACTCGACCCACACCTCCAAAGAAAAAGAGTCAGGATACAGGGTCGTCGGTAGAACAGAAGAATGTCGTCCAACCGAATTCGAAACCTCCACGGGGGGGCAACAAAACTACCAAAGCGGTGTCCTCATCGAGTCCTACAAGAGACAAAGAGTCCGCATTCAAAAGGCCAAAGCAGTCTGAACAGTCCGTTGCAAAGTCCAAAGAGACAGCAAAAGCGTCTTCATCAAAGCCTACAAATGCGGAGCAAACATCGACACGTGCCAACAATACACCGTTCAATATCCCACAGCAGTTTGGAGACCTTCAACCGTTGTTTGGATCTCCAATACCAATACAGTCTCGGATTCCGACAGTCAACGCTCAGAAATACAAAATTTCATTGGGGTCTGGAAGGGGCAACATCAAACAAGTGTGTTCACCCGAGGTTACGGTTTCACAACTGGTTGCTGTGCTGTTGCTGAACCGATTGTTGCCAATGAGAATGGATCTTTCTGGCTGTGTGACCAGTTGTTATCGAGTGCTTGAGAAGGGTGAAATGGTCTCAGGTAGACGTCGTCTCAAGACTTTTGGTGGGCAAACTTTGATGCTGGGCTCCGTCCCTTCCAGAACAATATTGTTGCCAATTGAGGTGCACACGTCGGATGGCATTGTTCGATTCAATACGCCAGTAAACTGGGTGGTTTCAATGGGGTCGATAATTGATTATATGGTTTCGTGGTTGCGACTTCCGGTGGGTGGTTGGAGCGTTCAGGTTGGGGGACATGCAATGGATGCGCACGACGTTCTCTTTGACATTTATGAAGAAGGAGAGTCTTATACGATGGTCTTTACAAGGGCTAAGCATTAGTACGGATGGTAAGAGTATCGTTTTAGGGGGATAGATGAAGGAAAGATGGGACATTGAGGTGCTGTTTCGATCGCGGAGCATGCCCACACACAAGCCTTTCATTTACAAAGGTCCACACGTCAACATCGGGTCCAATCCTGGTGTTGGAGGGATGCATCTACCCAGCTCAAGTATTGCACCCATTCATGCACGAATCGAATGCTATTCTGGCACTCAAGTTATGATTCATCCAATTCAACACAATGAAGTTCGGGTGGCCACTCATGAAGGTGAAGACTGGAGCCGCATTGATCCAATCTACAAACCAGTGCCTTTACAGCCAGGCGTTGCGGTATATGTTGGACCTTTGGGACATGGGGTTCTCTTTGTTTTTCGACAGGCGAAGACCTTTACTTGGAAAACCGATGCGCTGTCTTCCGTTGTGGATGCAGACCAGCAAATGGATATTTCATTGGCGCAAAACACGAAGGCGAAGAACATTCGAATCAGCAAGTATCCGGTTTGGTTTTATCCCACGTTGTTTGGAATGATCTCGATTACTGTACTGGTGATGGTGGTACAGGTACTCAAAGTTTTTCAGCCAGCACCGCCCGTACTGGGTCCAAAGTTTGAGGGCTATGACCACAAAGAGATTGTAGACATTGACGCCCCCGTGGAAACTTCTGTGTTGGCAGGGTTACAGGCACCCTTCGAAGACTTTGTGATGCGCATCAACGCGGACAAAATGGAAGATGTTGGGATGAGGATTTCCGGCTTGAGCAGCAATCCAAAATTGTGGGATCAGCGGTTGTTCAACGCGGTGGCCAACCAGGTGAAAAAGACCTCGAGTTGGACCGGTTTTTGGCGGCGACTGGATTTGATCAAGGAAGATTATGCGTTGGTTGTGGATGCGTTGAGAGAGGCTGATTTACCAGAAGTTTTGGCTGGGATTCCCTTTCAAGAAACGCAGTACAATGCCATTCGTGTTTCACCCGTGTGTGCGGCGGGAATTTGGCAGTTCATGCCAGAAACTGGACATCGTATGGGGTTGAAAGTCAAAGACTGCAAAATGGGGTTGAGCGGCAAATTGTGGAGCCCAACAGAACTTTCGCCACCCTACTCTGTGAAACGCGACGCTGAGTATGTGTCTGTCAACGCCAACAAAGAAGTGAGTTGTCGCATTGGGTCCTACAATAAAGGTTCCTATTGTCGAGTAGATGACCGAGTGGATATTGATGCCTCAACAACGGCGGCGATGAAATTGATGAAGGAAACCTTTGAAAATGAAGAACTCTCAGGGTCGGGTTCGGTTGTGCAGGCGACCATTTTGGCACACAATGCTGGATACGATGATTCCCAATACTTGGGCAAGGTAAAGCGCAGCAACGTCTTACCAGCCTATCAACGGTATGTAAAAAAGAAGACGCATGGAGCGCACTTCTATGGAGACAATCTTTGTCACACGGATGAACCGAATTGCAAATCCTATTTGCCACAAGAAACTCAACACTATGGGTATCGCGTCATCGCCTACCACATTCTGGCCGTGTGCTATTACAGCAAAAATTATCCCAACCACAAAGTGTTTGGTAAGTGGAAAAATTATTTAGAAGGGTACTGTAAAGACGTTCACGCTCCAGAAAAGGGGGAATTGTGAAACAGTGGTTCACAATGCGGACATGGCTTGTCTTGGTCGGTACACTTGGGATGATGGGATTGAACGCCTTTCTCATCTCCAAAGAACATGTTGAAACGGTTACCGCAGAAGAACGAGAGATTGAGTACGATGATCGTTTGGGCGATCTCGTATACAGCAAAGGCAACCGTGAATCCAATTTGGAGGTCTTTGGTCTGAGCAGCGATCAAATCAAACAGAGCAAAAAATATTTTCGTCGATACGAAAAGATGGAAAAACAGATAGCTGCACGCTTAAAGAAAAGTGACGAAGGCAATCTGAGATCTGTATTTTGTTCTCGAACAGAAGAAATCCGTCCTCGATACGCAGCGTTGGAATATTTAATTCTTGAAGACAACGGTCAGCGTGTGGTTTGGGATCCCAAAGCCAACAATTCTTTCGAAGCTCAGCCTTGGGCCGCGGCTATTTCCTTGGAAACGTTGTATGAAGACATCGAGAAGGGACGTTCAGAGTTGCCAGCGAGTACCGCGATGGTCGTCACGGCCTTTGTGGCAGGGGAAGAAGAACAAGTGATTTCCAGACAAGAGCCGTGGGGACGATCCAACCGATCGTGGGATTGGGATGCTGTTCGCAGTCAATATGAACGCCAGCAATCTTTGGTGGTTGAATATTTGTCCATTTTGCATTTCGTGACCGAGTTGGCCAATGAGGATGAAGGGATCTGTCAATAAAACGAAAATGTCTAATGGTGAAGAGTGGCAAAAAATGGACGGAATGACAGAAAATATCATTCGGGTATGATAGGATATTGGTCTAAACAGTGGTGGATGAGATATAGAGAGTATGGATTGGTTATGAATCTGTACACAACACGTCATTAAGTCGAGATAAACGCATGGAAAAAAGACGATTTCGGTTCTTGAAAAAGCTGTCTGAAGGTACCTTTGGGAAGGTATACCTTGCAGAAATCATTACAGATAGCAAATTTTCAAAAGTTGTCGCGATCAAACTGTTGCATGCAAAATGGGCTGATCATGACGAGATTATCAAGCGATCTCGAGATGAGGCGCGGGTGCTGGGTAGACTTCAGCATCGAAACATCATCAAAGTCGAAGGGTTGATTTCGATCGGTGGTAAATGCGCCATCATCATGGAATACTTGAATGGTGTTGATCTCAAAACGCTCATCAATTTCTGTGCCAAAAATCGAATCCAGATACCCAGAAAAGTTATCTTTGAAACGATTTCCTCGGTGGCGTCTGCTTTGGATGCTGCTTACAATCGTCCGCCGTTGCAGGGGGGCGATCCGCTGAAACTGATTCACCGAGACATTAAACCATCCAATATTATGGTGACGGTTGAGGCCGATGTAAAAGTATTGGATTTTGGAACAGCCCAAGCCAAGTTTGAAGACCGTGAGGCGGAAACGCAGGCGCTGGCCTTTGGTTCTGCAGCGTATATGTCTCCTGAGCGATTTTTGGGAGATGAAGATCGATTGTCAGGCGATGTGTATGCACTTGGTGTGACCCTGTACGAACTTCTATACCAAGGTAGATACGGCAAGGCGAATGTTCGTCAAGAGAAGTATTTTGAGGAGCAGGGCAGGCGTTTGGAGAAACTTGATCTGTCTGAGTTTGATCCTGAGATCGCTGGTCGCATCGTTCGTTTGCTTGAAGGGATGTTGAAGTGGGAAGAGTCTGAACGACCATCGTTGAGTCACATTTTGCAGGAGACCGAAGAACTGGCTCAAGAAATCAACGACGGTTCCTTAAAACTCTTTTGTAGAGACGTGGTCGAAAAGTGCAAGGAGAGTCTTGCAAAGCCGAACGCACAACCCGATCCGTTGGAAAACGAGGTGCTGTTTGAGGATGGTTCTGAGAGTTTTCCCGAGGGAATGGTCGATCAGGATGTGGATGCTCGAAGCAGCATTTCTTTTCCACCGCCCATTCCAGTTGCGAACGTCCAACGGCCAGCCGAACCAAAAGTTCAGCAACCCCCACCGTTGCCATCGGCTGAGCCTACAGTGGACTTGGCTGATATGGAAGACACGCTTAAGGTGACTTCAGATGCCGTTCAAGATGCCAAAGGGGCGAAAGCTTCTGAGTTGGAAACGACGGGGCGAGATGTTGTTCGGACTCAACCTGCACAAAGTTCAACACCTGTATCACCAGTGAACAATCAAAAGTCATCAGGAACACAAAAGAGTCCCCTTCCAATGATTCTTGGTGGTGGACTGTTGCTGTTGTTGCTCGGTGGTGGCGCGGGGTATTGGTACATTTCACAGTCTAAGAAGACCGAGACGATCAAGCCAACAACAGTAGAAAAAGTCGAAACGTTGGCAAAGGGGAGTCCTGGTACATCCGAAGATCTAGGCGCAGATGGCGGTACCCGTGTGGTGTTGAAAGTGAAAGGCTCAAAAGATATTTTGATTTCGTTGAAACAGAAAGGCTTTGAGTATGAGTGGGATGGCAGTGGTGAAATGGAATTGAGCAATGTCCCCGCTGGCAAAATTCGCACAACGATTGCGCAAGAGGGCGTCAAAGATGCTCGAGAACAAATATTTCCCAAGTCTGGTCAAGAATGTACATACACTTTGGATCTCAGTCGTTCAGACCTTAAATGGACAGAAGCATGTTCAGACTGATCCTTTCTCAGTTGGTTCTGTCTTTGCTGATTGTACCAGTTGCAAGCGGCCAAGAGCCTGAGGAAAGTGGGAATTCAGTAGACTCTGTCGATCATGCACAAGCCCAGAAAGCCCTGATAGATTTGACGCCCATGTGGACTGCATTGAATGGTGGGAATTCAAAAGGTGTAATCAAAGCCTCGAAAGCATTGCGAAAAGACCTATCCTGTCCACAGCGTGTTCCGTTGACAGAGGATTTGGCGACAATCTGGGTTGCACAAGGGTATGCATTGCAGCAGTTGGGCAAGGATGAGTCCGTTCAGTTAGCCTGGGAGCAGGCTTTTGCGATGTATCCAGAAGTCCAAGTGCCAACAGAAATTCTAGAAGGACTGTCTGAGGGAGACCAAGAAAACTTGCTCAACCACTTTGAACAGGTTCGTCGATTGGTGGAAGGACAGGGTGTGCTAGACCCAAATGTCCCAGAGAACCTGGGGGATGCCAAGATTTTTGTGGACGGGAGAAACTTTTCGACTGGACAAGGACAAGGTGTGAAATCAGGCGAGCATTTGGCTCAGATTGTGTGTCCACAAGATGGCCTGCAGTCACTGTGGACGGATTTTATAGAGCCATTTGATTGGTTTGCGATGTGTCCAAGTGGAGTGTCAACGGACAGCGCGCCGGCAGAGGAAGACTTTTTCGCAGGTGGTTTGTTCGGAGAGGTGGACGACGATACTGCCCAATATTACAATCCAACTCCAACTTGCCAGTCGAACAGTTCGAGTTTTTCTCTGCCAAGTGTTTCATTGCCATCCTTTGATATGCCAAATGTCGATCCATTGGTGATGAAAACGATGGGTGGTGGTGTTGGTTTGGTTCTTGCGGGAACGGGTACCTATTACGCTTGGGTCGTTCCGGCATTTGACAATGTAAAGAATGCTCGAGAACAGGTGCAAAGCGATGGACTTTCACAAAGTGAAGCCGATGCCATATCTCAGGCTTTCAATTTGGCTCGCTATACAACCTTGGGATTGTTGGCATCGGGCACTGCGTTGACAGCCTATGGGACGGTTTTGACAGTACAAAATGTGTCGGTTCAACCAACGCTCACACCACAGTGGTTCGGTTTCAGCGGTCAGTTTTGAGGGGCGTCGAGTTCGTCTGAACAGTCTATAAAAGGTGCTGAAAATTGTCGGATGTGTTCTCTGTAGAGTCGAAAACCGACAACGAACCGAAGGCAACAGAGCCTATTGTCAGACTTCAGTGTTCACATGTGCAACAAGTGTAACAAATTCAAAAGTCTGACAGAGACTCGGGTTCCTAAAGTTATTGAGGTCCTTGAGTACCGGGAGCTGGTGCTGGTGTAAAGAATGTTCGCTTTGTGGAGTTCAGATTGAGTCCACTGCGAGCTTTGTCTGGTATGAGTTGACCAGCCATTTCAATCACGGCGAAATATTCACCAGCGGAGGGCTGACCATCTTCGTTTTTGTCAACCAGCAGTTCCAAGGCGATGGCGGTTTCGTCTTCGGGCACCAAGATTGAGTATTCGCCAGCTTCGACGTTCTTTTGTGTAATGAGGTTGTTTTCTGAATGGTTGTCGTTTGGACCCAAGAACCGAACAGCCCTCAACACCAAAGGACCCTCACAGTCATCACAGGTAGCCGTTCCTGACAAGGTAACCCCATCGTCTTTCAGTTGTTCTTGTGTGAACTTGGCTTTGGCGCCTTTGGAAGGAATGCGCTCCACTCGAATGAGCAAAGACTCATTGACAGGGGTTGGCTCGGCATTTTGTGGCGGTGGTTCTCCTTGAATTTGCACCGCGTCGACACCACCTTCTTCACCGTCGGGTGTTGGTATGGCTTTTCCATCTGTCGGCGCTTGTCCGTCTATTGCTCCGTTGTTGGGGTCCATTGGATTGCCTTCGCCCTCTGGAGCGTCACCTTCATTTGCTGGAGGCGGATTTTCTCCCAACGGAACATCACCCATGGCGTTGTTTCCTCCCGGGGGGGTACCCCCGGGACCATCTTGTGGAGGCGGACTGCCTTGCATGCCGTTGGGTCCATTCTGTCCATTTTGTCCAGGTGGTGGATTTTGCGGGCCTTGAGCAGTATTGTTGGATGCTGCCTTGTCCGGAGGGGTTGGACAGCCCATAAAAAGAGTTAAGCCAGAAAGAAGCCACATAATTACATCCTCAACGAATTCACGTTCAATTTGTTGTCTTAGAACCAGTAATGAAACCCACCCAGTAATTTACCAGAGGTTTGAACCGAATTTTCTCCAGCGCCCAATGAGATATCTAGACCGACACCAGATTCGAAACTGAGGTATTCCAACCCAAACAAAAAATATTGTGCTTCGAGTGCAGGTTGAAACTGAAGGACGGCTGTTTGATTGACCCAACCAAATCCAGCGCCGGCACCCGCAAGTAGGTTTAGATTGTCCTCAACAACAACCGCACTCAATACTCGACCACCCAGAAATGCTTGTGTTCTGGTAGAGGGGTGCGTAGACAGTCCAACGAGGCCTTCAAGATGCAATTGTCCAAGGCTAGACGAGTCTTGACTCGACAGGGGCATTGTTGTTCGAATAGACAGTGCGGGGATGTCTTGGTGGTACCAATTGTTCACACCAATCCCCAATGTGGTCTTGGACAGGTCTTTTGCATGGGCTTGGGTCAGAATACCAAACAAAATAGGGAGCATGATGAAGTTCCTTTGTGTTGCTGTGTCAAGATAGTTTAACATGTCCGATCCAGTTGAGCATACAAACCGACGGGATGTCTATTGAGATTCATTCTCTGGGTGTATTTTTCCACTGCTTGCACAAATGCCAGCGCGTTACACTATGGGTAACGGATGCTTCTATGAGGTGAATATGTTGCTGTTGGTTTCAATCTTGTCTGTGTCTTTTGCGGAATTGCCCTTGCCCACATATCCTGAATGTGGTGAGGAGGATGTGCAGGAATTGTGTCCAAATGACGCAAATGATTGGCACATGCTCTCGTACATTGAGGCTGATCAACAACAGAATATTCGGGAAGCTGAACTGGAGCTGGGGTCTGGAAACAGACTGGATCGGGCTTTGCGTTATCACACGGGAAGATTTGATGTCTCCGTTGGGATCATGGATTCTGGGATTGATTGGTCACACTCAGACTTGGTCAACAAATACTATTTACATGCGCCAGAACTTCCCTTGCCTCAGTTTTCAGATGGGAGTACTGCTGAACGTCACGACGCCAATGGCGATGGCATCTTCAACATTCAAGATTATCTTCAAGATCCAAGAATCGATTGGAGCAGTGGTCAAGACAGGGGAGACGACATTTTAGATCCATCGGACTTGATCTATACTTTTTCGGATGGAATAGACGACGATGGCAATGGCTATGTGGACGATATTTCTGGATGGGACTTTTTTGAACGAGACAACGATGCTTTTCATACCCATTACGATGGCTTTGGAGATCACGGCACAGGGGTCGCACGGTCAGCAGCTGCGGAGGGCAACAATGGAAGCGACATCGGTCACTGTCCAAATTGTGCGATTGTACCCCTCAGAGTTGGTGATTCTTTTATCACCGATGGAGGACGCTGTGCGGAAGCGATTGCCTATGGAACGGATATGGGCGTGGCTGGAATTACGATGGCGGTTGGTGCGTTGAGCAATTCGGATGCCACCACGGAGGCCGCGCGGTACGCTTGGGATATGGGGACATTATTGGTGGGTGCAGCAGGGGATGAGAATGCCTACCACCACAATTTTCCGGCTGTACTGGATGATGTGTTGTTTGTGCATTCCCTCAGTTGGAATACACGCAACAATCCCTCGAGCTATATGAATACTTGGAACTGCAACAACTTTGGTGCGAGAATGACCATGGTTGCGGCATCACCGGCTTGTGCCACAGGTTCTGTTGCGGTGATTACTGGCGCGGTGGGGTTGTTGAAATCCGCAGGGTTGGATGAAGGAATCGAACTTCACCCTGGGGAGATTACTCAGTTGCTGACCCAACAATCAACAGACGTGTGGTTGACCCCAGAAGAATTGGAGCGCACCAAAGCCTATCCTTCGGACGAAGGATGGGATCCATTTTATGGATATGGTCGACTCAATGTAGAGGCCAGTGTTCGAGCGGTGCAAGAAGGCAATATTCCACCGATTGTCTCGATTCGAGGTGTCGAGTGGTTTGAAGTCATCGATCCCACACGGCAAGCTACTTTGGACGTGCAGGCTGTCCTGTCTTCAAGAACAGATTCTTTGACATGGGAACTTGAGTATGGCGTTGGCAACAATCCGCGTAATTGGACCCCAATTGATTCTGGTTCGTTGACTGAGTCGTTGGATGGTTCGCTGTCTACGTTTGATTTACAGAGTATTCCTGTAGCGGATTTGATCGCCGAGGCTTCGATCAACGAAACCATTGTTGAGCGCTTGGAACGGGTCAATCAGCCTGCGGTGACCCTTCGTCTTCGAGCTGTCGACGCCAATGGAATTGAGGGGGAGATGCGCAAGACCTTTTACGTTCAGTCTGATCCGGATCTGAAATCGGGCTTTCCCATCAAACTACCTGGGTCTGGTGAAGCGTCGCCGATCATGGTTGACATGGATGGAGACGAGATATTCGAACTGATCGTTGCAGATGGTTCAGGGCGAGTACATGTCTTTGATGGTGATGGCAACGAGTTGGATGGTTTTCCTGTGCAGACCGATGTGCGTGAAGGAGGCCAAAACAGTCCAGCGTTTCAAGAGATTGCATCTTTACACGACATCATCATTGCAACCCCTGCTGCAGGAGACTTAGATGGAGATGGGGACATAGAAATCGTTGCTGTGGGTGTATATGGGGGTGTGTATGCTTGGCACCACGATGGCAGTATCGTGTCAGGGTATCCACAGGCCATCATCGAACGTGGTCCAAGTGAAATCAGCAATGTATTTTTGTATGACAATGGTTTCGCAGGGGCTCCGGCGTTGTATGACTTGGATGGGAATGGCACTCTGGAGGTCGTGGTCGCCGGCATGGATGCAAGGCTCTATGTCTTTGATCATCAAGGTGCCGATTGGGGTGGTTTTCCGATAGAACTGTGTGCAGAAGAGCTGTGTGGCAACAGCGGAACGCGTACGATTACGTCACCTGCCATTGGAGATGTGGATGGAGATGGCGATATCGAGATTGGGATCGCGACCAATGAGGCTGTCAACAACGGCAGTGAATCGGTGTCCTATTTGATTGATGCGACCACAGCAGCGGTGGTGCCTGGCTGGCCGGCTACCGTGAGTGGTTTGGTTGGTGAGGCTGTTTTGCTTCCGCTGATTGGAGAGGGCCATCCGGCATCGTTGGCTTTTGCGGACTTGGATGGTGACAATGATTTGGAGATAGCCAATGCGGTGATGCTTGGAAACAATCCACCCATTCACCACGACACAAGCAATGCAATGGATATATCCTTTGTGGGTTCGGATTTTGATGCTGGTACCAATGCCAACATTCCATCTCTGGTACAGATGGTTGCCAATCCGGTGTTTGGAGATTTGGACTTGGATGGCAGTCCAGAGTACATTACGGGCGCGGTATCATCTCTGTATCTGGCCTCCTTGGCAGCTCGAAATGTGGTTGAGTATCAGCAAGGGGTCGGTGCATGGTCTGGTGCGACTGGAGAGATGCTTTCTGGGTGGCCACGACAAATTGAAGATGTTCAGTTTCTCGCATCTCCAGCAGTGGCAGATATTTCAGGAGACGGGATGCCAGAAGCCCTTATGGTTTCGGCTGGGTACCTCATGCACGCTTGGGATGCAACGGGGACAGAGGCAGAGGGGTTTCCCAAGATGACAGGAAATTGGATATTGGGTTCTCCTGCGCTTGGCGACATGGATGGCGATGGCTTGTTGGATGTTGCTGTCACAACCCGAGAGGGGTGGTTGTTTGTTTGGGGCACTCAAGGAAGAGCCGACCAAAAAATAGAGTGGGCCAGTATTCACCACGACGCTCAAAATACAGGAAACTATCACCATCCGATTCCGACTCAACAGGGTCCTGAAGTTGCTGAGCCAGAAGAGCGAAGCTGTGGGTGTGGTGGAGACAAAAATCAAGCGTGGTTGCTTCTACCCATTGTTCTGTTTGGTTGGCGACGCCGACAGTAAGACGGATACGATACAGGGAAAAATGAGTTCTCAGACAAAGTAGTCTAGACAAAAATATGAGAAAGCTGAACGAAAATAGGGCATGTCATTCTAAGAATGACATGCCCTATTGAAGAGTTGTACCAACGACAACGGTTAAATATTAGGATTCATCGTTTGTCGTTTTTGCCTTGTGGCGATTTTTCAGCCTTGTGGCACTGGCCTTTTCGCTAACGGGTTTGGACTTGAGGGTGGGAGAAGATTTGGTGCGGATTTTCTCTTTCTTTTGTTCCGTCGTTTTATTTTTAGAGCCCTTTGGTCTTCCCGGTCCACGCTTTGGTTTGTCACCGTCTGTTTTAGGCTTGTTTTTGGAGCCTTTTGGTCTCCCCGGCCCGCGTTTGGGCTTGTCACTATCTGCTTTGGGTTTGTTTTTGGAGCCTTTTGGTCTTCCCGGTCTACGTTTTGGTTTGTCATCATCGACCTTGGGTTTGTTTTTAGAGCCTTTTGGTCTTCCTGGTCCACTCATTTTGGAAATTTGACGCATGCGGTGCTTTTCTCGATCCGTCACCAGCGACACTGAAATCCCTTCT
>CBFIFY010000053.1:0-29518 GCA_965661985.1 uncultured Myxococcota bacterium
CAATGGACAGATAGAGCGAACCTCAGCCGTATTCGGATTGATAAGGTACATGTATTCACCGGTACCACCATACATGTGACCAGACAAGTCAATCGCGATGTCTTCAAAGTGATCCACAGGTTGACCGTTTTCCGTAAACTCTCCAATAAAGGTCATTGCTCCACTTTCAGGGTCTACTTGGAACAAAGAACCAGATGTGTTGGCATACATCTTTTCAGTGGCGACAGATTCTTCAATGGTGGGCTCTTCAGGCTCGGCACTGTCTTCTTCACTGGCCGTATCGGTCAAGCCTTCGCCGATCAGTCCGTCTTCTGCTGTGTCGGCACCGAGATTTGGCTCTTTGGTCGCCTCAACAGTGTATTCCATACATCCAATCAACAACAAACCCGTCAACATCTTGCCCCCTTGATGTGCAGTTGCTCTCGTTATAACCGATCAAATGAACGCTCATATAAGTTTGTCATCAATGTTGTCGTTTTGTCACAAAAGGAGGCACATCAAAAACAGAAAAAACCAATGCTCCTATATGAAGCACTGGTTTGTGTCGATAAATAGAAGAACTCAGTTGTTACACGCGTCGTCTCAGCGTCAACATCGAAACAAGACCGACCATCCACATTACAGTCGATCGTACTGGAGCGTTTGAACAGGATGCCCCTGCCACTTCTGTTGCCTGACCACCATTGATCGACAACATTTGGGTGGGCTCTTCGTCACAGTCAGTCGCACCGTCAAAAGTAAAAACCAACTCATCTACGCCGTTGCTGACGGTATTGGTTCCAGAGACAGGTTCCGATGCACATTGGGCTTCATCCACCATCTCGTCCACCGTTTGTACAGCAAAAGTGTAATCTACCCCCTCAATCACAACTAAGACCTCGGCTTCTCCGTTGATCAACTGTGCATCATCATCCTGAAATGCGACCTCAGCTTCCAAATGGTATTGAAATTGAGACGGCACCGTTGCACAGTTTGTATAATCCACCTCTTCAATTGTCCCTTGAAACACACTTTCAAATTCGATGCCTGTAAACCCAAAGTCTATGTATGTGCCACCATTGTACATGGCACTTGACATCAACCCATCACAGGACTCAACCGGAGAAATCACTTCGTAATTGTCATAGACGATGCCGTCTTCAGAATAGACGAAAGATCCATTGTACGTGGCACCCACTTCATTGGTGCACCCATTTCCTGTTACGGTAATGGGCTCTGTTGGAAGTCCTTCACTTGGAAATTCTCCGTCAATTTCAGGACAAGTTACGACCATCGAAGGATCGGAAGCCATCATCTGCACTTCTGCCATGGGACCAAATGAAACGGTCATCAGCCCCATGGTAGTGGTATTGTCTGGACTTTCAGACAAAATGGGAGCGGGCATTGCATTGTCAATTCGATCGAGAAGCGGTCCCAACAACTCTGGAAAGGCGCTGTCTAATTCTTCAGGATCTTCAGTGTCCGTTTCATCAGTATCTGTCTCTTCAGTGTCCGTATCTTGTGTTTCTTCTGTTTCTTCCAAGCCCGTGTCTTCAGATTCCACAACGTCTTCCACTGCCGTATCTTCAGTCTCTTTGTCACCACAAGCCAATAAGCCCAATAAACCAAACGCAATCATTTTTCCTCCGTCCATGATGTATAGTACAACCTTATCATTTTCCTCACTTCATTCAAAAAAGAGTACTTCTCCATCAATTTGAATCGGATACCCCTGATATTCAGCAGAATACTCATATGCCCACGTTTCTCCATCGGACAATATTTCCCCAATCGCCAGCAAAGAGGATGGTTCCGGAGACGATGGATTTCCTGGGTAATATCGCACTTCAATCTCAGTTCCATTGTATTTGATGGCGCGATAAAACACAGTGCTCAGTGGTACATTGCAGGCAAAAGCACGATCTGTTTGTACGTAATAAATCTCATCGCAGTCGCACATTGACATCCACGTTGGATAGTCGTTGCTGACCTCAGTACCATACTCGATGATGTCTTCAGTACAGCCCTGATAGTTCAAGGAACGTACCCCCTGCCAATAATTGGGGTAAATGTTCGGATTGTCGTTGTCGGCGGGAATTTCTACTGGGTCGGTGTCTTCAGGACCTGTATCCTGAGTATCCGAATCGGTATCGGTTCCAGTTTCAGTTGTATCTTGAGTATCTTGCGTATCCGTATCTGAATTGTCCGTGTCCGGATTATCAGTGTCTTGATCGTCGGGCTCACTGTCCACACCCGTATCGACAACTGCCGTGTCTACCTCTTCGATGAAATTGCCCTCTGGATCAACGACCACTGAACCCTTGGCATTGCAGGCTATCAATCCAATACTCAACCATACTGTTTTATTCATAAGTATACCCTCCATTACTAGTTAACTGTACAACATCGGGCACAAAAAAGCATCCTCAAGCACGACTTGACTTTGAACGAGCTTGACTATTCTCCCTTGTTTTCTGCCATATAGGCCAACACACTTTGGGTACGCGTTGAAGAGGAACCATCTTGCCAATCGTAATCGGCCAACCACAAACGACCCGCACCAGAATCGCGATACGCTGTAGAAACAGCACTAGAGTTCCAGCCTGCTATCGGAGTAATTCCTGGGTATGACGAGACACTGTACCCACAACCAGTATTGCCATTTCCAGGTTGACCACCAGACCAACCCAAGTCCGTCCAAAATGGGTCGGTAGAAGTAAACTGATAGGCCTCCGTAAAGTTGTCTGAACAACTTCCATACCGCGCCCCCTGAGACACACTAGAGAAAACGCTTGAAAACACATCATCTGAGATAGAAAACTCCGTAATGATAATCCCACCTTCTTCAATGTACGTAGCCCAAGAGCTATTGATAACTCCTGTTCTAGTGACAAACATTGCCTGTGTGTCATCGTCTGGAGAGCAAGAAGATACAAAGCTGTATGTATTCGCCATATAGGACTGAAGATTGGAAATCAAAAATCCAGAAGAACCACATGTCATTATCTTGGTTCGTTGACAATTCAAATCCACACCGTCACAATCCTGATCGATGCCGTCGCCACAGACTTCCGTACCAGCAGGGTTGGAACCAGAGTCGCCATCGTCGCAATCATCCACACACTCTAGATAGCCATCCCCATCGTCATCCCCGTAAGTGGTTGAATCCAGATCGTCACAATCATCACCACCGTAAGCAACATCATCGTAGCCATCTCCATCTTGATCGTAATCACTCATGCCATCGCAGTCTTGGTCCACCCCATCGTACCAAATCTCCGTTGCACTACTGTTGATGGTGTCATCATCATCGTCACAGTCTCCAGCGCAAGAACTTTCACCATCCCCATCGACGTCCAAACCAGACACAGACGAGTCCGTGTCGTCACAGTCTGTCCCACCATAGGCAATATCGTCATCCCCATCACCATCTTGATCGTAATCGGAGAGTCCATCACAATCTTGATCGATGCCATCGTACCACGTTTCTGACGCACCATTGTTGATTGCTGAGTCGTAATCATCACAATCTGCAAAACAGGCACTGTACCCATCGCCATCGTTGTCTGAGCCACCATATACATTGGCATCATCGTCGTCACAGTCCATGCCCATCACGTCAAAAGCAAAGACGATATCGCCATCGACATAGGTTGTACCGTTGACGATCAAATCTGTGGTGCCATCTCCGTAACCACTGGCAATGAGTTCACCATAGGGAGAAAACAATTCAAACGCGATCTCGGTATTGTACTGACCATCCACAAAGGCAATATCCACGTGAGACACCATTGGACCAACACAATACTCGTGGGTATTGTATTCACCACCGCTGTTGTTGTTCAACGTACTGTCTAGATTCTCGTTTTCAATGGTTTGCACCACCATGCCACTTTCATAAATCTCCAACCCGTTGCCGTTCCAGCCATCACCATAAGCGTCAAAGGTTTCAAACGTGTAGCAAATGCTTCCATCTGCCATTGGTGCGTAGCCATCGCCATCGTTGTCGCTCAAACATTCGGTGGTAGACTCGTTGAAAGCGGCTCCAGGATAGGTCATACTGGAATCAATCACGCCATCTGAGTCTGCATCTTCGGCTGAGTCCCAACAGTCACCCTCGCAAGACGTAAAGCCATCGCCGTCATCGTCCGCTGTATTGACGTCGACATTGAGATCGTCACAATCGGTTCCACCGTGTTCGCTGGATTCTTCACCATCACCATCTTGATCATAGTCGTTGGCATTGTCGCAGTTTTGGTCTACGCCATCGTACCAAAGTTCGTCTGCGTCTGGATTGATGTTGGCATCCCCATCGTCGCAATCGTCTTCGCACACATAGAAACCATCACCGTCATCGTCCCCAACGGTTGTGGCATCGGAATCATTACAGTCCATGTCACAGGTTGAGGCGCCATCACCGTCGACATCCAGTGTCTCGACCGTTGGATCGTTGTCGTCACAGTCGGACCCACCGGAAATGACAGAGGGGTCACCATCACCATCAAAGTCTGTACCGTCTACCCCATCACAGTTCTGATCGATTGCATCCCCTGCAATATCGGTGCTCATCGGATTGATTGCACTCAAAGTATCCTGACAGTCGGACCCAGCGACTACAGGGCTTTGAACTGTACCGTTTCCATACCCATCTCCATCCGTGTCCTCCATACAATCTGTCGTTGATTCCAATTCGGCAGACCCGGGATAGGCGCTGGCAGAACCATCGTCACAATCGGTCCCTGGAACCACATACGACGGTGGATTGACATCTCCGTAGCCATCCCCATCTTCATCTGCCATACACCCTGACGTTGCTTCCAATTCTGCGGCACCTGGGTAGGTTTCTGCGGACGAGTCGTCACAGTCTGAAGCATCGCCTGTCCAAGTTGGGTCCACATCGTCAATACACCGCTGTTCAAAATTGCTTGGGTTTCCATACCCATCCCCGTCTTCATCGGCAAACAACATCGTGTACATCCCTTCATCGACAGTTCCGTCACAGTTGTTGTCCACACCGTCACATTGCTCAGCAGCACCAGGATTGGATATTGCATCGGCATCATCACAGTCTCCATCAATCGTCGCGGCTCCAGCAGGCACTGTACAGGCTTCCACCGTTTGACCAGACACCCCATATCCATCTCCATCACCGTCGACATAAAATGTCACCGTGACCCCTTCATCAACCGTTCCATCACAGTTGTTGTCGAGTTCATCACAGGTTTCAGAGGCGGCGGGATTGATTGTGTAATCCAAGTCGTTGCAATCTCCATCTACCAATGCCGTCATCGCAGGTTGAGCGCAAGCATCCACCGATTGAGAACCAAATCCATCACCATCGATGTCGGTATAATATGTGGTGGTTGCCCCTTCATCGATTGTTCCGTCACAATTGTTATCCATGCCGTCACAAGTCTCTGACGCATCGGGGTTGACGTTGTAATCTAGATCATCACAGTCAGCCACAACATATTCTTGGGTTGGAATTGCCGAACCAGACGTCACAGGAAGGCCTGTTTCTATGGCATCACCCTCTGCAACTGCAACCATAGACGTGCCTTCAGGCGTAAAAAGTTCAAATCCAACTTCATAAACGTATGAGCCTTCATAGAAATAGAACTCCACATTGCTGTTCTCTACAGCACAGTGTTCAACGGCTCCCTCGCTTCCACTTGTCAAAGTCACCGAATCTATAAACGCGCCATCTTCGTAGATGTCAATGCTGTTTCCATTCCAACCGTCGCCAAAAGAATCGGTCATCTCGATTGTAAAACAAGTATCTCCAGTCACATAACCCACTCCCCAACCGTCCGCATCGGCATCGGTCAAGCAGGCAGTCGCGTCTTGGAAAAACGCCGCTCCCGGATAGGTCATTGCATCGGCATCGTTACAGTCCGTACCATCTTCGACATACCCTTCTGTATTGCCACAACTGTCATAGGGCATGGACATATCTCCGAAGCCATCGCCATCTGCATCCGGGTACATGACCACGGTATCCGCCAAGTCGATGCTGTCGTCCAAATCATCTATGTATCCATCACAATCTTCATCCACACCAGAACAGATTTCTTGAGCATCGGGATTGATGTATTCGTTTTGATCATCACAATCCGTTCCTCCTGAGACGCTTGAGGCAAAGCCATCACCATCAGAATCGGTGCCGTCAACGCCATCACAGTTCTGATCAAAACCATCTCCAACGATATCGGTTTGAAATGGATTGATGGAACTTGCTGTATCATCACAGTCTCCGTCCACTGTAATCATGTTGGAGGCTGGAACACAAGCCTCTATCGGTTGAGCACCGAATCCATCCCCATCGTTGTCCAAAAAGTACGCCCCACCTGTCGACAAATCTACAGTCTCATCTTCATCGTCAACCAAACCATCGCAGTCGTTGTCAATTTCGTCACACACCTCGACTGCATCTGGATGTATCGTCCCATAAGTGTCTTCACAATCATCGTCGTTGTCGGTCATTCCAAAGGCTGTGACACAATCAAACGTTCCCGTTCCGTCATCCACAAGGTCAACGGTGAAGGAACCACCAAAGCCATCGCCGTCTTGGTCTTCGTAGCACAACTCAACTCCATCACAATTTTGGTCCACACCATCCGCAGGACCCTCGTCTTTCTCTGGATGGATTGACTCATCGCTGTCATCACAATCCCCAGCAACACTCACGTTGCTATCGGGCACTGCACAGGACATCAACTCGGTTGTCGGGTCCCCATAGCCATCTCCATCGCTGTCGGTATAGGTCACATACAGACTTGTGGCACTATCATCTTCGTCGTCAATGGCACCATCACAGTCATTATCAAGACCATCGCATACTTCGACAGCATTTGGATTCAACTCTCTGAACTCATCGTTGCAATCGTCCGCATTGTCAACATAGCCAAATGGCATTTCACAAGCCGACGTTGAGTTCTCTGCGTTGCCAAACCCATCGCCATCTTTGTCTGCATAAAATATAGACTCCGCAGAAACCTCTTCGTCTGGATTGTCATCGTCACAATCTACACCACCAGACTCTATCGAAGCCAGACCATCACCATCCTTGTCGGTACCGTCTACCCCATCACAATTTTGATCGATTCCATCGCCAACTGTATCCGTGGCACTGGCGTTGATGGCGGCATTCTGATCGTCGCAGTCTTCGGAATCTACAATACCATCGTTGTCCAGATCGATATCTACCTTTTCTTCTTCTCCACAGGCAATGGTGTGCAACAATCCCAATGACAACAACAAACGGCTGGTAAACGCAGACATAGATCCTCCAAAAATCTATGACTAGGCTATCCAATCCGTTGAAAATAAGGACTAAAAAATCAAAGCACTCCCGAAGGAGTGCCCATCGATACACTGTACTTTTGATTACAGTTTCAAGTTGTACTTGAGCGTTTGGGGTTTGGCACTGGAATCAAACGGTGGAAAGGTCATCTTTTTGAATGCCGACCGAATACACCCTTCGAATTTTGAACCCACATACGGTCCTGAAGCAATGTACGCAGAACTCACTTTTCCATGTGGCTGCAAAGTAAACATCACGTCAATCGACTTGGGGAACGTACCAGTTTCAGAACGTTCTTGAACGTAGCACCCTTTGACATCTTTGTTGTTTCGAATGATGATGTCCAACACAGATACAGGAATGTCTACTTTTACTTCTGAAGACGCCGAAGCCTTAGGAGTAGGCTCTTCTTTTTTCTCATCTTTGTCTTTTCTTCCAAACAGTCCCTTTTTGTCGTCCTCAGGCTCATCCAGCCCAAGATCGTCAAATTCGTCAAACCCCAAATCTTCATCCAAACCTTCATCTGGATCTGTAATGCGGGTTGTATCTGAAGGTCTATTGTTGGCAACCGGCTCATCATCAAAATTGTACTCGGGCTCATCAACAACAGGGGTGGGTTTCTTGTTTTCTTTTGTGCTCAAGTAGTCGTTGGCAGCAGACAACATCTCTTGTCGAGCCTGGGCTGCTTTATCGGCATTTTTAACAACCGAACTCTTTGGCCCCGTTGAGTTTGAAGACTTATTTTTGTTGGCCACAACTTTCGAACCTTGATCCTCAGTATCGACAGGCACGTCTTCCTTCTCTGTTTTGACTTCTGGAATGATCAATTCGGGTTCACGTTCGGTCTTCACAGAATCTTCTACATCATTCGATGTGTTGTCAGGAGTAGCCGAGAACAACACGGCACCCGCTGCCAGTGCCACCAACCCTGCGCCACCAGCCGATATCATCGATTGTGGGCGTGAAAACCCAAAGTCACTGGTGACCAACCACAATACGCCCATGGTCAAGGAACTGCTTCCCAAAATGAAAGACAACTGCTCGACAAGTCCATCGGCAAAATACACGCCACACAGTGAAAACAACCCAATGACCATCATCCCAGCACAGAGTTGCAAGGATCCCCTCAATCCCAATGGGTCCTTCGTTCTTTTGTTTTTGCTGTTTGTTGATGTCGGCTGAGATTTTGCTGAGGTCGATGTGGCACTGGATGTCGGTTTTGCTTCCACTTTCGGTGCCATGACCGGTGCTTCAAACGGTGTATTGCGTCGAATGGTAGGGTCACTGTTCTCTTGTTGATTCAGTTGATCGGCAGTATCCACAGGTGGCATTTGATTCGATACAGCGGTCTGTGGTTCATGGTCGATGGCTCTTTGAGCAAATGGTTTGCGATCTTCTTCAACCAACGTCTTTTCATCTTCGTGATTGACGGTGGCCTGCTCATTTTTGGGTTCCACCAACTTACTTTTGAAAATGACAATTTTGTTTTGACAGCGACGACAGGTAATTCGACTTCGCTCACGCTTGAGTTTTGCAACATTAATACTGTATGATGCAGAACAATTATCGCAGGTAACATTTTGAAGCGTTGACATTTTATCCTCCAATTTCGCCAGAATCAGTGTCCTCCATCCTTTGAACAAGCGATATTTGAACACTATGGCTGTATCTTATATTGAGAAGGTCAAGTGCTTTTCAAATGGTCTTTGGTAAACGTTGCACAATGTTCACCGTCAAAGAAATGTCACCGAAAACTTCCTTGTGAAAGGGGATTTTTCTTTGATGTACGTTATATTGTGCCCATTTTTCAAACCAAAGGTACCCTCATGGCACAAACTGACATTCGCAACATTGCAATCATTGCCCACGTTGATCACGGAAAGACCACACTCGTTGACCATCTTCTCAAGCAAGCTGGAACATTTAGAGACAACCAAACTGTCGACGATCGTGTCATGGATTCAATGGATCTCGAACGAGAACGCGGTATCACCATCTTGTCTAAACCAACCGCGGTCCATTACAATGGCGTCAAAATCAACATCGTTGACACCCCAGGTCACGCCGACTTTGGTGCTGAAGTAGAGCGCATCATGAAAATGGTCGACGGTGTATTGCTGTTGGTGGACGCAGCAGAGGGCCCCCTTCCACAAACTCGATTTGTATTGGGTAAGGCACTGCGTCAAGGTCTTAGACCCATCGTGTGCATCAATAAAATCGACCGACCTGATCAACGCGCAGATGAAGTATACAGTGAAATCTTCGATCTGTTTGTTGAACTCGATGCAACAGACGAACAAGCTGAATTCCCCGTGTATTACGCTTGCGCTCGTGATGGATACGCACACACAGAGTTTTCACTGGAGCAAGGAGATTTGCGCCCGATTTTCGATGGCATCTTGGAGCATGTTCCAGCGCCATCCTTTGATCCAGATGCCACCCCTCAGTTCCTGATCACCCAGTTGGGCTATGACAAATACCTTGGACGTTTGACCATTGGACGCTTGTTCAACGGAACACTCAAAAAGGGCCAGCCCGCAATGGTTCTCGGCGATGGCTTCACCAAGCAAGTTCGACTCTCTCAGTTGTTTACCTATCAAGGACTGCAGCGTATAGAAGCAGAGGAACTGACGGCAGGCGACATCGGTTGCTTGGCCGGAATTGACGCCATCAGCATTGGCGACACAGTATCCGACATCAATGATCCACAGCCATTGCCCCGTTTGGTGGTCGACGAGCCAACCATTGGCATCACTTTTGGTACAAACAATTCACCAACAAGTGGAAAAGATGGAAAATTTGTCACCGGTCGTCAAATCCGAGAGCGGTTGCAAAAAGAAGCCCTCCACAACGTGTCTATTCGCTTAGAAGAAACCGAAAATTCAGATGCGCTTCGAGTATTTGGTCGTGGTGAGTTGCAATTGGCGATTTTGATTGAACAGATGCGTCGTGAAGGATTTGAGATGTGCATCTCCAAGCCTCAAGTAAAAATTCGTGAAGAAAACGGTCGCAAACTAGAACCGTATGAACTTGCAACGTTGGACTTCCCTGAAGAAAACATGGGTGCAATCTCCGAAAAGATGAACGAACGAGGTGGAAATTTGGTTGACATGAAACTCAACGATTCTGGTCGATACAACGTCGTTTACCGCATCCCCGCTCGTGGGTTGATCGGATTCCGTGGAGAGTATTTGAATGCAACCCGTGGACTGGGGATTGTGAACAGTCTTTTCGATGGCTGGGATGACTATGCGGGCACAATTGCCTTCCGACACAACGGATCTTTGGTTTCAGACCGCGCAGGACAAACAACAGCCTACTCACTGTTCAACTTGCAACAACGTGGCAAAATGTTCGTTGGAAACCAAGAAGAAGTCTACGAAGGGATGATCATCGGTATCGCAAAACAAAACAACGACATGAACGTCAATGTCGTTCGAGCAAAGCAGTTGACCAACATTCGCTCGGCTGGTGCAGACACCAAGTTGATCTTGGCGCCCCCAATCAAACTGTCCTTGGAAAGTGCGATGGATTTCATTGCTGAAGATGAGTTGGTAGAGATCACCCCCAACCACATTCGCCTGCGCAAGCGAACATTGCAAGCAAACCAGCGCTCGATCATCCGTGGTTCCAAAAAGAAATAAGCCACAATTTAGAAAAACAAACACCTTTCAACGTGGTGAACTTTCGGCAACGGACTATTCTTCTTTTATGACCAGTCCGTTGCCGATTGTTGTAGTGATTACCCACCATGCAAATGACATGTTGTGGACGGCGATCAATTCTGTACTGAAACAACAGCAGTGGTGCGAGCAAATATGGGTCGTTCACTCTCACGATCAAAGACTGACCAAAGACGAAGTTGCCAATATAGAAGCCATGTCTGAGCAACCAAACTGCAGTGCTGAATCAAGTACTGAGTCAAACACGCTTCGCATTCGATACCATTGGCTGGGTGGCAATCTTGGATTTGCTACGGCCGTCAATTGGACCTTCGAACAAGCGCGACAGACCTCTACACACGCACTGTTCATTCTCAATGACGACACGATACTGAATCCCAAGTGTCTTGAACAACTTCACAGTTTTGCATCGACAAACCCCACAGCCATCCTCCAACCCGACATTTGGCTCATGTCTGAAGGTGCTCGACAGGTTGAAAACTCTGGACACAAAATCGCACTGGATGGAAGCAATTACCCCATTGGTCGAGGACAACGGCCCGTTTCAAAAAAGGGAACCCAAATACTCTGTTTTTCTGGAGCCGCCTTTTGGATACCGCCATGCGTTTATGGCAAACCTGGATTGGAGTACTTTGACACCGACCTATCCCCCTTTGGTGAAGACCTAGACTATGCCTTGCGTAGCATTCGCAGTGGTGTACCCATATTTTGTGTGCATGAAGCGAGTTTACAACATCGATGGGGTGGGTCATTTGGACGCTACAGTGCACAGAAAGTGACATGGATCGAAAGCCACCGTATTCAAAGTAAGTTCAGGAACCTGCCTCTGTGGATGCTCTGCCTATCTCCATTGAGCAGTGTGCACAGATACATGAACAACATGAACCAAACCCCCGTGCCGAACAATGCAAAAATCGAAGCGATGCAGGCAACCCTAAAAGGGATCATCAGTGGATATTCCGCTGTTCCTAGAGCCTTGAAAAAACGATACACTGACAAAGCCAATGAACCCAATCGATTGTCAGATTGGGCATTTACAAAAAAATGGTGGGCATTGCGATAATGTATATTCGAGAACAGCATTGTGCGATCATCATCCCCCACTACAACACTCAAGATGCACTGTGGAACCTATTGAGCAAAATTCCCGTCGAGATGTATAAGCAGACACTCGTCATCGATGACGGCTCAGAACTTCCACCATCAGATCTTCCTTGCCCTATGATTCGTCACGCCAACAATAAAGGCTATGGCGCGGCTCAACAAACAGGCTATCTACATTTTTTGTACAATCCAGACTTTGAAACCATCCAACAGATCGCCATGGTACATGGAGACGATCAGTACGACTTTCAAAACATTTGGAAAGCGGCACAAGAGTTGCATCCCATACAATTAGGGTCTAGACACTTGTTGAATGAAGCGATGCCGACATACCCTTGGTGGCGCAAAGTGGGAAACCATGCCTTGACTGGGGTTGCCAATTGGACCTTTGGTACCAATTACACCGACCTACACACCGGGGCGCGCCTCTACAGTACCCAGTTTCTCAGAACCCTTCCTTGGGAAAAGTTCTCCAATGACTTTGTCTTTGACCAGCAACTCCTTGCGATTGCGATGAGTCAGCGCACCCCCATCGTTGAGTTTCCCATTCCCGCAAACTATTCCGATGGGGTCTCCAGCATCTCCTTTCGTCGCTCCGTCACCTATGGGGTGGGCTGTCTTCAAAGTTTGTGGGCAGCGAAACGTGCAAGATTTTGAGCCAGTACCCGACCACCTTCTTTGACACCGTACTGAGGAACCGCTGATACTGCACCCAAGAAAGCTTTTGAGAAGGATATATTTGCATCTGAACCAACACACATTTTCAACTGTCGGTGGATTTGAAATTCTCGTTCCACAATCGCCTTTGTATGCCTTGGATGCGAGTGGACAACAACGGCCTTGGGTTCACAAAGTACCAGTTTGCCTTGTGACCACCAAGCATCTTCGGCGATCGGCACCAGTGGAATCGGATGGTCCAACAAGGTCTGGGTTCGATACAGTGTAGCAACGTGATCCGTTTGAGAAACCTCATACACAGTCGAAGCATGAGGCGTCCAATTCGCCAATTGAGCGCAGGTAAACCTTTCGGCTGTGGGAAACGGTATTTGTCGCGCGATGACAGCATCACAAGTGTTGTGTTCAATTGCAGAAACCAAAGCGTCGACACATCCTGGCAACGGAACTGCATCATCAACCGAAAATAAGACATAGGGTGTGCTGATATTTTGGACGGCTGAAGCTCGAGTTTTGCCGTGCCCCTCCCAGTTGACCCGATGAAAACGCACAGAATCAAGGGTCGGCACTTCTACAGCCCCGTTCACAAGTACCTCTACCAATGCTTGAGCTGCAAACTGATGGAGTCCCCATGGGAGGTGTCGATGTGTGGGAATGACGACGGTAACGTCATCTCTAAAAGACTTGGATTCAGAACTTACCAAGGGAGACAACTGATGATGCTTGTCGTTGAGCAACAGTGCAGGTGAAATATGAGGGGTGCTCCGACCCGCCCTAATCGACTGTTCCAACAATTGACGTTCAGTCAAGCTCATTGTGCTTTTCCAATCGACCCATCGACTTTTCTACGGGATATTTGCTGCGGTTGCGTTCAATTTTTTGATTGGTCACTTCCAAGAGATCAATATCCATTTGATCGCAAAAATTGAGCAAGCAAATCAAGACGTCTGCGGCTTCTGCCTCTACTTTTTCACGACGCCCTTTGACCGGTGGCTGGGGTCCACCGTCCGATGACCACAAAAACAGTTCCAACAATTCACCCACCTCTACCGAAAGCGCCATCGCTATATTTCTTGGAGAGTGGTACTGTCCCCAATCCCTTTCTCGATTGAATTCTCGGATTTTGTTTTGAATTTGTAACAGAGTGGGCTTCGTTGTCATGTTAAACTGCCTTTCGCAAACAAGTAGAGAAAATGTGTACAACGTGGAGGACACATGCACAATGTAACGCAAGGATTGATCATTGCACTCACCACCATCGCTTGCTCAGGGGGCAACAAATACATCTCCGAGAGCGATTATGAAGGGTATGAGTACACCGATACAGCCGACACTGGAGATATGGAAGACACAGGTTCGGGTGAAGAGACCGATACAGAAACCGACACAGATACAGAAGAAACCGATACGCCTGAACTGTGTAAAAATGATTATCACCCCATCCACCTAACCGGTTGGAGCAAAACATTTACCGCGACATACCAAGGTGCTACGGCAACGGCTATGGAAGAAGGCATCGGCGAAACAGAACTCAACGGTCAAACAGTTTACGCCTACAAAGACATTATGATGGCTCAAGAGTCCGGTCTATTTGGTCCAATTCAAACAGGTTGGAACACTACGGTCTACGTCGCCTGTGATTATGACAATCAAGAAGGCATGTTCATGTTGGCATGGGAAGGTACCGCCACCCAAAAGAACTTTTTGGGCTTTCCAACAAGCTATGAAGTAGATGCTACTCTTTCTCCCTATCGTCGCTATCTTTCTCCAGAGTTTGCTGTTGGTGCTGAAGGAAGTTGGACCTATGACTATCAATTGAGCATCAACGCACTGGAGAGCAACTGTACAGATGGGCAAGACAACGACTTCGATGGCTCAGTAGACGCCGCTGACCCCGAATGTGCCAATGGAACCACAGAAGCCGGTGGCGCAATGCCACAAAACCAATCTGAGCAAGTCTCTGGATCATACTTGGATGCGGGCTTCCAAGAGATCACCATCTTGGCTGGAACCGCACAATCACAGACTGTAACTGCCTACAAAGTCGTCAATACAGTGACCCAAACAGACCAATTTGGACAACCATCTGAAAGTTACATTGAGCAATACTGGGTCAAAGGACTTGGCATGGTCAAAGAAGACTTCATTGACGGTGCAGGCTCCATCACTCTGAGTAAAGAACTTAGCGCTGTAACCGGTTTGTCCGTCATTCAATAAGAATGAAGCATTGACAAACCATCTCGATAAAGGCAACCATGTGTTGCCTTTTTTCGGTTGGGGTGTGCAAGATGGCTCGCAAACGGTTAAAAAATAAAACGATAAAACTTTGCCCACAAGAATACGTGGGAATTCCGAATGGGATGTGAAATATGATGACATTGTTGACAGCTTTTCTTTTGAACACAGCCATGGCAGAGCCTCTGGATCGACCATTGCGACCGACAACTCACCCTGCCGATCCTGCGTTGAGTGAAGGTGCTTTGGAGAACTTCCAACGCGTATACGAAGACCCAAATGAAGTCATCAAAACCCTCAAGCCATCTAAACCAGCAGAAGGACAAGGTCACTTGTACATTCGCAACGAGTACAACGGCTGGGTAGACGTCACCGTTTCTGGCACAAAAATCGGTCGCATCCAACCTTTTACCACAGCCGCCTTACACGATGTCGCCGCCGGTCAGTACACTGTAGAAATCGCAGTTGAACGCGTTCAGTATGTGGACACAGAAAAGATTGACACCGTAGCAGAGCGATTGGTTTTGTCTCCTGGAAATCCAAGTGCATCTGTGGCTGCGGACCCCAATTATACCAAGCCTGGGTTACAAGACAACCGAGTCTATCCCACCGGTAAACTTGTTGGATTTTCTTTGCCTGGCGCTCAGTAATACAACGTTTGTCGATATCTCAGTATCTCAATGTATCGATAAAAGGGTACCCCCATACACCACCATTCTTTTCAGGTGGACAGCAATTCTTTGGATTCGATGAGTGACAATGGTCTGGCTATACTTTGTTGAACTTCTCGGTTTTGGGTGTCGACCTTGTGAAGGATTGGAATGCATTGAAGAAACCACAAGTCGTTCTCTTTTGGTCTTCGAACAGGCCAGTGAAACAGCAGCTGTCCGTTTCCAAGAAAACGCGTCGTTGACCATCACAGCCAATGAACAAGCCACTGGTCTCTCCACCGACTGGTCCGTCAGTGCACACGGTGGCGAAGCAAATGTTGCACAAAATATCTCGATTGGTACCAGCGATGGTGCTCTCTACGACATCCCCTGGCAAATTGGAGAAACTGAACTGATCAATCCAACTTGGATTCTACCCTCTACAGTCAAGCAGATGTGGTCTACGCCAGAATATCGGATTGCCTCTACCCCCTCCGATTCTACGATCGTAGAAGGTGGTGGTGGGGTGTACATTGAAGACGCATCTGGAAAAATCATTGTCATTCACGGTGAAAATCGTCTGGGGTATTGGCCCCATCACCTTTGGCGCTGTGGTGATTTGGATTTGGACGGCATCGATGATTGGATTGCAACCGATGTGGGAGAACAAAATAGAGGGGAATTGTGGTTGGGTCTCAGCACACTGTTGCTGAACAGTTCAACAACAATCCTTCAGTCTACCCTACCCATCTTAACTGGTGATCTACTGGGAGAAGGATTTGGTCACAGCCTGTTGTGCGATCGAGACTGGACTGGCAATGGACAAATTGACTTGATTGTCGCAAGCCCTTTTGCCAACATCAATGGTGTGTCTTCGGCCGGCAGAATTCAACTGTTGGAAAACAACGAAGGTACCTTTTCCTCAGTCGACACACTGGTCGGTTCTCGTGTCCACGAATGGTTGGGCTATCGACTCACTGCTGGTGACATTGAGAACGATGGTCGCTTAGAACTGGCAGCGACAAATTTTGAGTCTCAAAATACCACCGTTCGACTGTGGACTTGGACAGGTGACTGGAACGAGCGATACACATTGCGCTCAAACAGAACGAACACATTCTTTGGACACGACATCGAAATGGCAGATATAAATGGAGATGAAAAAGATGATTTGATTATCGGTGAGCCTTATTTCACTGAAAATCGTCCAGAAATGGGATTGGTCAGTATTTTCAAAGGCACACGCAACTTGCTTGAGTGGACTACAAACTTTGATGTGATCGTTGGGTCAGAAAATTACGCTCACCTTGGGTACTCTATTGATATTATAGACGCCAACAGCGACGGTATTCAAGACATCATTCTGCAATCAATTGCCTTGGATCAGGATCAATAAAGATCAAGCTCACTATACACGAATGACAAATCGAGAACGGGCAACCTCTCAACCCTCTCAAATCTCTCAACGCAAACGATAATTTGGGCTCTCTTTTGTGATGATCACATCGTGTACATGACTCTCTTTGAGTCCTGCTGATGTAATACGCGTGAACCGCGCTTTGTCTTTCATTTCAGAAATCGTTCCACAACCTGTATACCCCATTGCTGCTCGCAAGCCTCCCATCATTTGATAAATGTTGTCTGCCAATGCACCTCGATAGGGTACACGACCGACAATCCCTTCTGGAACCAATTTTTTACGGCTTTGGCTTCGGTTCTGCTGAAAATATCGGTCCCTTGACCCTGCTTCCATCGCTTCGACCGAACCCATCCCCCGATAAGATTTGTATGTCCGACCTTGATAGAGCACCATCTCACCAGGAGCTTCGTCGGTACCAGCAAACAACGAACCAATCATGACCACGTCAGCACCCGCGGCAATCGCTTTGGCGATGTCTCCAGAATATTTGATTCCACCATCGGCAATGATCGGAATTCCATGTTCTTTGGCAACTTTCGAACACGCCGCGATGGCTGTCAACTGAGCCACCCCAACCCCCGCTACAATTCGAGTGGTACAAATGCTGCCAGGTCCAATTCCAACTTTGACAGCATCAGCCCCAGCTTCAATGCAAGCAAGCGTCGCTTCAGGGGTCGCCACATTGCCAATGATCAATGCGACATTGGGATACTTGACTCGGATGACTTTTGCAACATCCAATACGCCTTGCGAGTGTCCGTGGGCAGTATCGATAACCAAAACGTCAACACCGGCCTGAATCAGGGCATCGGCACGCTCCAAACCATCTGCGCCGACACCGATAGCAGCTCCACACCGCAATCGACCTTGATCATCTCGTACCGCGTTTGGATGCTCCGTCGTAGCTTGCAAATCTTTAAAAGTGATCAGTCCTTTCAACTCTTGCGATTCACCTACAACCAACAACTTTTCAATTTTGTGTTTTTGCATGAGGCGTTTTGCTTCGTCCAAACCTGTGCCCGGTGAACAGGTGACCAAATCCTCCGATTGTGTCATCACATCTCGAACCAAACGCTCTGGATTTCGCTCAAAACGCATGTCACGATCGGTCAAAATTCCAACAACTTTGCCATCTGCGACCACAGGCATTCCTGATATCCCATATCGAGCGATCATTTTTTGCACCTCAGCCAATGTCAAGTCTGGGGAAACGGTAACCGGATCAAGAACCACCCCCGTCATCGCTTTCTTCACCCATTGAACCTGCTGGGCCTGTTCAGCGATGGACATATTTTTATGGATCACACCCAAACCACCATTGATCGCCATTGAGATTGCCGTTTCATGCTCCGTTACAGTGTCCATCGCTGCGGACAACAAGGGAATGTGCAAGCCAATCTTCTGGGTCAATGTTGTATGTAACGATACTGTATCTGGAAGCACTTCAGAATGGGCTGGAAGCAGCAAAACGTCATCAAAGGTAAGCGCCAAGGGAATATTCTCAGTCAGCATAATGTCTCCTAATTTACTCTCGAAGTTACCTTGGTAAATGTGTTTGGGCAATCGAAAAACAGGTGACAAAATGACTTGATTGACAACCTGTAAAAGAATCAAGTACAAAATCAAAATTTTCTAAGACAATAGTCTCTTTTGCAATCTTCGATTTGTGATAGTATATACAAGATTAAACTTACAAATAGAAACATGGAGTTCAAAATGCGCACATTTCTTTCGTTGACATTGCTCACAGCAGTTGCTTGTGGCAAAAAACCCGGTTCATATGAAATCAAATCAGCCAGTGAAGATGCTCAAGTAGATCAACTTCGTGCCCAAGCCGATGAACTATGGCTACAACGTGGCGATAAAGACCAGTTGCTTAAAGCGATGGATACCTATGAGCAACTGTTTGCCCAAGATCCATCCGACAAAGCCGTCGCCGCCAGATTGGTTCGTGGATGGTATTTCTATGGAGACGCCTACGAAACAGAATTGGAAGCAAAGCGTGCTGCTTGGGACAAGGCTTTTACCTTTGGAGACAAATGTCTGGCACTAAACGCTGAATACGCTGCGACCATCGCTGACGGTGGTTCTCGAGAAGACGCCGCTGCACACTTAACAAAGGAAGATGTCCCCTGTACGTATTGGACTGCTTCTGCACTTGGAAAATGGGCAAAAGCCGGTGGATTGGCTGTCACGCTCAAACACATTGGAACAGCAGAAGAGTTCATCAAGAAAGTAGAAGAACACGAGCCAACATTTTTCTACGGTGCTGCAAGTCGCTACTGGGGAGCGCTGTACGCTGGAAAACCATCTTTTGCAGGACAGGACTTGGATCGTTCTCAAAGAGAATTCAAGACGTCAATGGAAATTGCGCCAGACTATTTGGGAACACGCATTCTCTATGCCGATTACTGGGCAACCAAAAATCAAGACCAAATCGCCGTCTTTGATGAAATGGTCCAATATGTGCTCGAAGTAGATCTCGACGCTTTGGATCCAGACTTGCGCCCAGAAAATACCGCTGAAAAACGAAAAGCGGAAGCATTGTGGGCACTCCGCGCTGACAAATTTTTGGATGCACCTGAACCTGCTCCATTGAGCGTAGAATTGCCACAACCCAAAATGGAAGAGCAAGAAGCGCAAATGGAAGATCCCTCTGTACAACCACCTGTTGAAGAAGTACCGAGCGAAGACGCTGGCGAAAACAATGCAGAAGTGGAAGAAGCCGCAGAATAAGTCTAGGAATAAGTCTCAAGCGCAATACATTATGTTGAATAGAATCAACAGCCTGAAGGAGTATGTATGAACAAAAATATTTTGGTTAGTGGACTGATTGTCGGTCTTGGAAGCCTTTTGTGGGCTCAGCAAAGTGATGCACAAGCAAAATTCACCATGAACTTTGGTACCGTTGCACCAGCCGGAACACCATGGTCAGACCAACTCGATGACATCAAGAAGCGCATCGAATCCAAATCCGAAGGCCAAATCAAAGTCAAACTCTTTTTGGGTGGGGCATTGGGTTCTGAGATTGAAATGATTCAAGACGTACAACGTGGTGAACGTCTCCAAGGTGGTGGCTTCTCGACTGGAGCTGTTGGTGAGGCTCTCGACATTCCATTGCTTCAAATGATAGAGTTGCCATATCTCTTCAACAATGAAGCCCAAGCCGATGCGGTCTTGGATGACGTACTCTATGAACCAACCAAGAAACAGTTGGCTGAAAAAGGAATTGCATTCTACTCTTGGACAGAGAACGGTTGGCGGTCGTTTGCCACCAAAGGAGACAGTGCTCCGACGTCTCCAGAAGCCCTCAAAGCGTACAAGATGCGCTCTCAAGAGTCTCCAGTACACTTGAACATGTACAAGTCAATGGAGGTTCAAGCCGTCGCCAAGCCTGTTTCTGAAGTCCTGAGTTCGTTGAACACCGGTATCGTAACTGGATTTGACAACACACCACTGTTCTCACTCGCCGCAGGGTGGTTGGAGCCAGTGACGCACTATACGCTCTCCCGACACATTTATCAGCCAGCCGCAGTGATGTACTCTCAAAGTTTCGTAGATTCTTTGTCTCCGGAACTGAAGGCCATCGTACTCGAAGACCCCAAAGCCGAGGCAAACAAGGGTCGTACGGCTGTGCGAAAATTGGAAACTGAGTTGCTCGAAACGATTGCCGCAATGGGCAAAGAAGTTGTGACGCTGACCCCAGAGCAAACACAAGCGTACCGCAAGGCTGTGCGTAGCAAAACACATGGGGCATTTTTGCAAAACAACCCTGAAATGGCTGAATTGTATGGTGCTGTCAAAGCCAAAAAGAAGTCGTTGAAATAACTTTCTACATAGAGGGGACCGAATGTCTTTTCTCTTTAAAAGCATGGAATCACTGGCATCGTTGATCGATGCCTTTTCCAATTGGATTTCTCGTACATGGTCGGCGTTCAAACGTGGACCACTGACGGAAATCATCATCTTTGTTCTCTTGACGTTGACTGGACTGTGGATCATTTTGGAAGCCTTGGCTGAAGAGTGGGACCGATTCTTGGCTTTTCTTGAAAAGTCTCTGATCAGTATCGCGCTGTTGGTGATGGTTGCCCTGTCATTCCTTGATTACCTCCGTCGCGAAGTCTCCTTCGTTGACTTTGAGATTGAAGGGGGTGCAAACGCATCTGTGGTTTTGATGGTTTGGGTCGGATTTTTGGGTGCATCCCTTGCAACGCGCCAGAAGAAGCATTTGGCAGTCGATGCTACAGATCGCATTTTGTCACCCAAAGCCGCACGAGTAGCCAAACGCTTTACAGCATTGGTGGCAGCGACCTTTTGCTGGCAATTTGGTGGACACGCCTTGGGCATGGTGGAAAGCAACCTCTTGGCTGGACTGGGACAAGATGCCCTGCCCTTGTGGTCCATTGCAGAAGGTCCCGTCAACACACTCGGTACATTTTTATTCAACACCAATCACGACGTGGTCTTGCCGATCAGTGTTTTGGCACTGGTTGCGTGGGTTGCAGCGATTCGATCCAAACGGGTACCCACTGCTGTACAAACACCAGTCGGAGCCGTTCTTCTACTCGTCGGAGGTCTCTCTTGGATGGGCAGTCAATGGAGCCCGAATCAAACGGATGGCTCAGAGTATGAATTTGCGAAGTTTGGTGTTGAAAGTGCAGAAGTCTCTACAAACAAAGAAGGCAACGAAGCACCCAGCATTGCAGATTTAATTGCCGAAGACACCGGTGAGGCTGAAGAAGCACCCAGCATCGCCGATCTCATCGCAGAAGATACTGGAGAGGAAGCGACAGATGGCACTGATCGATCCAAAGTAAATGCTGATTTGGCGGCATTTTTAGAGGAAACACAAAGCAGTGAGAAGTTTCCGCTTTGGCTGGCACAATCCATTATTCCACTGTCTTTTTTCCTGATGTCGTTGCGATTTTTGGCTTTGGGTCTATCTGGTCGATTTGAACCCGACGAAGATGGCAATGAAGAAAACATCGCTTCGACTGATGTCACAGTAGACAAGGATGTCGTGGTCAAGAGCAGTACGGTGGGCAAAGGTGCTCGCGACTTGCTTTTTGCTGGTTTGTTTCCCGGTATCTTGATTGGGTTGTTTGCCGCTTGGGGTGGCACCGCCTCTTTGGGATGGGTCATTTTGATCGGTGCGGTGTTGCTGGTTCTTGTGGGCTCTCCACTTTTTCTGGCGATTGGATTGGCTTCGCTTGCCTGCGTGACTCTCATTCAAGACATCTCTGCCTACAACATTGCCAAAGACATGTATGAGGCCGTTAAAAAAGAAGAACTGTTGGCGATCCCCTTCTTCGTATTGGCTGGAAACCTCATGACGGAAGGCACCATCGCTCAACGACTGGTGGGTGTTGCGCGAGCTGTAATGGGACGAACCCCCGGTGGTTTGGGACTGGCTTCAATTGCCGCCTGCGTCATTTTCGCTGCCATTTCAGGGTCTTCACCCGTTACTGTGATCGCCGTGGGATCGATTATGTTCCCAATGCTGGTCAAGGAGCGATACCCAGAAAATTATTCCTTGGGGGTACTGACCTCAGCCGGTTCGCTTGGCATCATCATTCCTCCTTCGGTTCCGATGATCATCTATGCCATCATGGTTTCTCAGACGTTGACCGCGGTCGGCAAAGAATACATCATTCCAGAAACAGGGTTGCTTCCAGGCGGGCTTGACCCCACTCAAGTTCTGCAGGTCTCCCCAACCAAACTCTTCATTGCTGGTGTCTTGCCCGGACTGTTCATCGCTGGGACATTGGCTTTGTACACCCTGTACCAAACGCGCCCAACACGCAAAGACATTGACATCGTCATACCAGAGATCGAAGGTGGCTATTGGGAAAATCTGTTTAGAGAAATCAAAAACTCTTTTCTATCAATTATGCTTCCTGTCCTTATTTTGGGCGGAATCTATGGTATTTTGGGACCATTGAAGTTCACTGTCACTGAAGCCGCGGCTGTAGCAGTGGTCTACGCGTTGGTTGTAGAACTGGTATTCCACAGAGAATTGAAATTGAGCAAACTCCCTGACGTCCTCAGTAAGTCGGGTGTGATGATGGGCTCGCTCTTTCTGATCATCGTTTTGGCAATCGCTTTCAACAAGTTTTTGGCCGAGCAATACATCCCACAAAATGCCGCCGCTTGGATTCAAGCCCACGTCAATGCAAAATGGCAGTTCCTGATCTTGGTGAACATATTCTTGCTCGGTCTGGGTTGCGTGATGGACATCATCTCCGCCATTTTGATCGTCGCACCGTTGCTGGCACCCATCGCGCTATCCTATGGGATTCACCCGCTACACTTCGGAATCATGTTCATCGTGAACTTGGAACTTGGATACTTAACCCCACCACTGGGGATCAACTTGTTTGTGTCCTCCACCGTCTTTAAACGACCAGTGATTGACGTGATGAAAGGTTCTTTTCCATTTTTGTTGCTGATGATCTTCTGTTTGGCTGTGATTGTGATGGTGCCCTTCTTGTCACTGGCATTGATTTGACGTTAGTCTAGAATACACACGCCTAGGAAGGCAAAGGAGAACGCATGAAAGTGTTGTGGACAAAATCCGATGACGGTACCAAAATACGGTTGGGACGATGGAACGAAGAAGGCGACAAAAACTTATTGTTGGTGCACGGCTTTGCTGAACACTTGGGTCGCTATCAGCACATTGCGGAGTTCTTCGCCGAAAAGGGCTGGCGAGTAACGGCTGTGGAGTTTCGAGGACACGGTGAAAGTGGTGGAAAACGAGGGCACACAAACTCTTGGATGCAATATTGTGAGGACCTTCAAGCCGCAATGAGCACAGTGGGTGGTCCAATGGTCATGGTCTCCCACTCAATGGGTGGATTGATCACATTTTGGTCCATGATGCATTCCCTTGCCCCACCAGTGAAGGCTTTTGCCATCAGCAATCCGTTGCTTGGTCTCTTTGAAAAGCCGTCACCGATCACCGTCATCGTTGGAAAATTGATCTCCAAAATTGCCCCAACGATGAACCTTCCTGCTGGAGAGGTCAACTCTCAATGGCTCTCCCACGACCCTGAAGTCGAAAAAGCCTATCTAGCCGACCCTATGGTCTACAATGAATTTACAGCCCGATGGGCAGCCAGCATGTTGAAAGCCATCGATGAAGTCCACGCCTATGCACCCACTTACACGCAAACAGTTCGCTTGATGCTCGGTGGGGATGACAGAATTTGCGACCCCGATGCTGGACGGGCTTTTGCAAAATCCTTTGGTACTCAAGGAGGCGGTTCCATCGAAGTGATCGAATACCCCAAGTGTTACCACGAGTTGTTCAATGAAGTAGAAAAACTAGAGATTCTTGAAGCCACCAATGAATGGCTTGAAGCACAGTGGAGTCAGCAATGAGCAAACAACGTCTAGTTGAAATCCTCAAAGAGAAATCGGTCAAAGTTGGAACATTTACCTTGGCCAGCGGCAAAACCAGTAATTTCTATGTGGATGCCCGTCAAACCACCTTGTCCAGCGAAGGGGCGTTGGTGATTGCCGACATTTTGTTGGACAGGCTGCACCCCGATGTGGTTGGGATTGGCGGACCTGTAACCGGTGCAATTCCCATCGTGGGTTCAACAATTTTGCGCGCAGAACAACAAGGACGTTCTCTCAGTGGATTTATGGTGCGCAAGGAAGCCAAGGGACACGGAACTGGCAATACGGTAGAAGGGCTTGGGTCTTTGCCCTCTGGAAGCAAAGTCTGTATGGTAGAAGACACCGTCACCACGGCAGGATCATTGGTCAAAGCCATTCGATTTGCTGAAGCGGCTGGGTTGGAAGTGGTACAGTGCATCGCCATCGTCGATAGAGAGGAAGGCGCCCAGGAAACGATGACGGCCGCGGGCTTCAAACTCGAAGCACTGACAACCAAAACGATGTTGATGACATAGTTTATGACATAGTTTATGACATAGACCAGACCTATGCCCAAAATGACGAAAGGGACCTTTACGGTCCCTTTCTTGTTTTCTATCCCCTACACCCTAAGCCACATACTTAAGAATGTGCAGTATTCAAGATGCTAGACGCCCTCTGTTGGTGAAGGTGCATCCACGGCACTGTTCTCAGCCACAGCGGTTTCGGCTTCGGAAGATTCGATGGGTTCAATAGGGTCAACAGATTCAACCAACACCGTTTCTTCACAAGGCAACGGCTGATTTTGCAATTCTTGATAGAGCAGGTAGAAAAACACGATCTCCCCAAACACTGGATAGAATGCGATGATCACACCATCTTTGAAAAACTTCCATACCAAAGCCCCTTTCACAAAGAAACCCGCGGCCTCTCGATTTGGCAACTCTTTAAAGATCAACGAATCAAAAGGACCGTTCATGTACGCCACAAAGGCCAACAGCAACACAACAACGAACAGGATGCCGGGAATGAACCCAGCGTACTCTTCGACATAGGGGTACTTAAAATACGCCATCAGACGCGCCGTAAAGGGCACTGCAACAGCAAACATTGGAATGATATTCATCGTTTCTGGGAAGAACTCGAGGTACACCCCTGCTGACCACGCCGCAAAATAGAGACACTCACTGAAGACGATGAGATAGAACCACGACACGAGGTAGTGACCGGTAAACACAAAGAGCGCCGAAGACACATAGCGCGGAAATGGAGTTGGAGGCGTTGGTTGCTCATTAAAATTGATCATTTTGGTAAAGAAAATTCGATACTCTCCCTTGAGCAAATGATCCCGCACCAAATCTTCGATGATCCGAGTAGAATACATGTTGGTCATGATCTGGGTAAAGAAATTGGTCAAAGTAAAGACCGCAACAATGCCGATCCCAATGCCCAATACGGTCAACATTCCTATGACCAGTTCGTTGATTCCATCGAGCACTTTGAAGAATGCTAAGATGAGTCCCATGTCGTGGACAACGATGTTGTAGCCATACAGCCACATCAACACAACCGCAATGCTGACATACATTGTCTTTTTGGCGGATGTACGAATCTGTTCAGCCTCGACACGGGTCATGGTGACCTTGGATTGTTGATTGTCCACTTTCTCTTCATTAGATGACATTTTTCAAAGCCTCCGAACTCACCAGCATAAACATGCCCATGATGACAATAAACGAGAGGAGCCACTGAAACTTACTGTGGCGCCAGACAAAAATCCCTTCCAACGGGTTCAATGGAAACACTTGCACCATTGGGTACAACAAAAACGCATCAGAGCAAAACAGTATCCATGGCTGATTGGTCTCTTTCCAGGTCAACCACAATACCATAGCGATCAATGTTGGAACGATCAACCCACCCAAAGCAATTTGAGAGCGTTTCGCGGGCGTGGTATCAATCACCACATCCGAAGTCAGTGGCATAAAGGAGAACGCACCCGCAAAATAGAGTTGGATTCCACCACCAATCCATTCGGTCTGGTGATCCATGATCACCTTCCTCGTTCGACACATCGTAGACTGCACAAAGAAAATGACCCACAAAGGAATGACCATGATTGCACCACCAATCCAAATCAACGGCGATGACCATGCGGTTTTGCCAGGAAAGGGAGCATAGGTCATCAAATAGTCCACCCACTCTGATACCGTCGGGTCTCCCGGTGGCTCCTCTGCATAAATATCGTTTGGATTTGCCAACAGTTCACCCGAACGCTCAAAAGCCTGAGTAAATTCGTAATTGGCATTGATGATCTTGTCTTTGACGATCTGGAGTTCAGCCTGAAGTAAACCACGTTTGTCGCCGTCGCGCTCCATTTTAATTTCCAGCATCAGTTCATCTTTTTCGCTTTCTGCGTCCATCAAAGCTTGTTTCTTTTGCCAAGCTTCAATGGCAGGCTTTTTCATACGCTCTTTGAGTTCTTGTTGCTCTCTCAATTCTTGTGCTTCTCGAGCCAAAGAATCATCCTTGTTCAACAGGCTTGAGAAGGGCTGTCCAAAGCCGATCACAATGACCCAAGAGACATAGAGTAAACCAGATGCAAACATCATACTCTTGAGGTTTGAAGCACGGGCTTTCTTTTGATCCGCAGCCAATTGCTTTGCAGCATCTTTGGTCTTTTGTCGAATCGCGGTTCGTGCGGCATTTTTAATGGCTCCTTTGAGAGAAGCTCGCACACCTGCTCTTGCCGATGTGCGCACGACGGTTCTCAAAACTGTTCGCGAAACGGTACGAAACACAACTGCGAGCGCCAACCCAGCACCTGCGGCGCCCTCTCGGGCTTCACCATGCTCCGATGTAAAAGCATCGTATCCATGCTCAATATAAATCATGGGCAAAAGAAGAACCAAAGCACACAGAAACAATGCTATGCCCCTCTCAATTGTTGATTCTTGTTGTTCGATGGGTTCAGACATTCCAACTCCAGGGTGTCACGAATCGAAAATCAGATAAATAACTTCCCCTTTTACCCTGTTGATCTTCAAATTTCCACCTCTAAGATGGTTTACATCAACCGCCCCGTTAGATTGCACTGTCTCCTGAGGTTCTATGTCCAATACGCCCCGCACTCAATTTTATGCTGCCTATTTGCTGTCGGCAGTCAATGTACTTGGCTACAGCATTTTAATCCCGGTGTTGCCCTTTGTTGTCGAACAATATGGAGCACCTGAGTGGGTATATGGCTTGCTGTTGTCTGCCTATTCATTTTGTCAGTTCATTGGGGCGACGTGGCTGGGCAAACTTTCAGATTCTATGGGGCGCAAAAAAGTACTGTTGCTCTCGCACAGTGGCACCTTGCTGTGTTGGGTGGTCTTTGCGCTTGCTTACTTTTTGCCTGCGACACCGACGGCTATTGGACTAGCCTTGCCGTTGACCATCATTTTGTTGGCACGGATCATTGATGGGATCACAGGTGGGAATTCGGCTGTTGCAGAGGCGTTTGTGTCGGACATCACCACTGCTGAACAAAAGAAAACGATTTTCAGCACCTTGGGTGGGGTTGCTGGATTGGGTATGATTGTCGGTCCAGGCTTGGGTGGATTCTTCGCTTCTGGTGAGTATGGATACTTGGGAACCGTGCTTTTTGCGGGATGTGTATCTTTGTTGACGCTGGGGTTCATTGCATTTGGAATGCAAGAATCCTTGCCTGCTGACAAACGAAAAGTCCGTTCAGGTACACCGTGGTGGCACAACCTCAATCTAATAAGGCGACTGTCGAACCTTGATGAAGCGCCAATCGTTCGAATGACACTCTACATCAAAATCTTGTTCAGCGCTTTGATGAGCATCTATGTGTCCACGATTGTCCTATTTGTGATTGACTTGTTCGGTCTCAACGAAAAACAACTGGGACTGTTCATGCTGATGGTGGGCATGTTCTTGGCGTTCAACCAAATGGTGGTCGTGAAAAGAATGATGGCGCGTTGGGGATCGGCGACGACATTGCAAAGTGGCATGGCGTTGGCAAGTGTCGGATTTGTTCTGATTACGCAAACCAATTCCATTTGGGTCTATGTTCCTTTTTATTATCTGCTCAATCTGGGCATCGCGATGTGCATTCCCACGATCAACACATTGCTCGCCGAACATGGCAACCCACAAAACATGGGGGAAACCATGGGCATCTCCAACGGCATCATGTCATTGAGTTATACCTTTGTGCCCATTTTGGCCGCCTACGCCTACGGAGAGATTGGTCACCCCATCTATTGGATCTCAGCGGGCTTAGCCGGAATTGGAAGTCTGTTTGTACTGTCTGTTCGGAAACGGTATCTAACGTCCTGAAACCTTGATCAAACCTTGCCTCTGTTCATTAGACATAATCTTCCAGCAGAACCAGCATTCCCACAAATGGCAAGCCCAGTATCAATATCCACCTGTGGTCTGTACTGTGCAAAATTTCTTGGCAATACACATGACTGAATTCAATGATTTTCCCACGGTTCTGCCAAAACTTCTTCACCACGGTCCCAACACGGACTGGTGAAAATGGAAAGAGCACCAAAACAGTCAACACCAATGTGGACATACCGACCACAACCACAGAAACACCCAGTTCCAACAACCATTTCAACATGTCATCTCCAAAACAACCTTGATAAATTAGAGATACGTGATTTACATGAGCGATCGGACATTTATACAGACAATTGAGACAGATGTATTTGAACGTTATTCAGTGTAGAGTTTGATTCGTTCTTCCAAGTTCCAATTGGGATCCCATTTGGGGGTGTGACAGGAAGTGCACATTGATTCCAGCACACATACAGGACAAGAATCCCCCAGTCCGACGATGTTGTCCTTGGAAGGTTCTTCTGCGTGTGCCTTACCGGCTCCGTGGCAAGACTCACACCCCACTCCCTCATCGGTGCGGAAATGACCGACTGAAATATCGTTTTTGGACACCATGGAGGAGACCTCAGTTGGGGTAGCGTGGCAGGTCAAACAATCGGTGTCCTTTCGCTCTTTGCGTTTCAAGGTCTGAACGGCCTTGCTGTGTGGATCATTTGGATGAACACCACCA